>JASEJE010000022.1:27504-57858 GCA_030024085.1 Bacillota bacterium
CGCTGCGAACGCCCACCGGCGATCGTATTTGGCGATGCGCTTGTCGACCATGTCTGTGAGATCGAGCTGATGCCGCCGGTAGGCGGGGACGCGGTGATTCGTTCGTCCGAGAGACATCCCGGAGGGGCAGGGCTTAACACCAGCACCGGGCTTGCCATTCTGGGAGTCCCCTGTTATCTGGCCACTACCGTGGGCGACGACGAGGAGGGCCGTTACCTGCGTCACCACCTGGAAAGCGCAGGAGTGGATGTTTCGCATGTTCAGTCGCAGGGGACAACGGGATATGTCCTCTCATTCGTCGATTCCGGCGGGGAGCGGACCATGTTTTCGTACCGGGGCGCCGCATCTATCCCGCTAGAGATGACGCCGGGTCTCGAAGAAGCCCTGGAGCGGGCTCCGCTCGTGCTGGTCTCAGGGTACGGTTTGCAAGACGCTGAGCAGGCCGAGCTATACCTGGCTGCTGCCGGAGGGGTAGGAAA
Source organism: Bacillota bacterium (assembly GCA_030024085.1). GTDB lineage: Bacteria > Bacillota > SHA-98 > UBA4971 > UBA4971 > UBA6256. The sequence goes on from JASEJE010000022.1 coordinate 27,984, forward strand.
GGCAGGTGGAATCGTCGCCTTCGACCCCACTCCGGTCGTAGGCCAGCTCGCACGCGGCATCGTCGAGCGCATGCTTGCTGTCGCCGACATCGTGCTCGCCAACGCCTCCGAGCTGCGAACTCTCTCAGGGTGCGAAAGCGTGGAATCCGGAATTGAGTCCATCCTGCGATGCACGCCGTGTCTTGGACTGAAACTGGGGCAGTGCGGGTCGATAGTGGCGCTCGGGCCGGCGGCTGGCACGTCTCGCTTTCTCGGCGCAAGTGGTATCGACCAGACTGAGCTCAAGCCCGCAATCCTCAAGTGCCCTGCGCGCCAGGTCAAAGCCGTCGACACTACGGGAGCGGGCGACGCTTTCAACGCCGGCTTTCTCGCTTCGTTGCTTTACGGCATGCCGCCCCGTGCCTGGGGCGACTGGGGCAACAGCATGGCAGCCCAGGTCGTCGTCAAGAAAGGCGCGTTTCTCGGTACGATAGACATGTGAGTCATATGTAGGCCGTTGATCGCCTCCGCTTTATGGAAACGCAGCTCGGTGGAATCCCGGAGAACGGTCGCCGTGCGGGCAAAACTGGCAGCCACCGGGGAAAATCAACGGTCTCCTGCACCCTCACTTGGTCCTTCTGGCGTTCTCGGGGATGATGGGGCAGAGGCTCCTGCGCCTTTCTGGTGGTGACGACCGCCATTCCTGGTCTCTGGCGGGGAACTGACCGGGGGCAGAGCCGCTTCTCTATCCAGTGCTGCGGACCTCACTCGTCGGAACCCGGTGCACCGCCTCCGGGGGGCGCGGCACTCGATAGCGGCTCCATCGTGTCCTCATGCTCGTATTCATGGACACGTCGCACGACAACGCGCCTTCTCCAGATCCCTGTCCGGTAGTATGCGTAGTTCAGCACAGTCCCCGCGACCGGACCTGCGACGATGGCGATCCAGACGCCCGTGATCCCGAGAGCGGGGAGACGCGACAGAATCGCGGCCAGGGGAACTCTCACCAGCCAGAGGGAGACAAGAGTCAGGAGCATGCTGGCGACGGTGTCCCCGGCCCCGCGGAGCACTCCCGATAGCGCGAACATCAGCGCATAGGGAACGTAAGAGAAAGCTGCGAATCGCAGGTACTGCGCGCCGATGGCGATGACATCCGCGCTCATGGTGAAAACCGCGACGAGGTTTTCCGCCGCGGACAGCACAGTCACTGAGAAGAGCGCGGTGATGCCGCCGGTAAGGAGAAGAGCCCAGCGGACGGTCTCGGACACTCTCTCATCGCGTCCTGCTCCGAGATTCTGCCCCACGAGAGATGTGACGGCGATCCCGCCGCTCATGGCGGGCATGAAGGCGAACTGATCCAGCCTGAGGCCGACCCCGTACCCTGCCATTGCCATGCTTCCGAAGCGGTTCACTATCGAGTTGACGGCAAGACCGCTCAGCGACACCAGGGTCTGCTGAACCCCAGCAGGCAACCCGATTCTCCAGATCAGAGCAAAGAGGTGGAGATCCAGCCTCCACCAGTCGCGGCCGAGCCTCATGAGCCCAGAGACTCTGCGCAGGTATACAAGGGCGATAGCGGCGGAGAACCCCTGCGCCAGGATCGTGGCCAGCGCCACCCCCGCTACTTCCATTCTCGGGATCGGGCCTACGCCGAAAATGAACAGCGGGTCGAGGACCATGTTTGCCACGGTGGCGTACGCAAGGAAGCGCAAGGGGGTCCTCGAGTCGCCGAGACCTCTCAGTATCGCGCTTGCGGCATTGTAGAGGAACATCCCCACGAGCCCGGCGAGGAAGATCCCGAGGTACACGGAGGCCTGATCGAACACGTCAGGCGGTACGTTGATCGCGCGCAGCAATATGTTCCTGCACAGAACCCCGACGATTGAGATGACGACGCCGATCTCGGCGAGGAACACCAGCGAGTTGGTGACGACATGGCGGACCCGGTCTATGGCGCCAGCTCCATAGGACTGCGCCACGAGAACGGTGATTGCCACGGTCAGGCCCATGACGAGCGAGATCAGAGAGAATATGACCGGCGAGCTCGCTGACACCGCTGCCAGGGCGCGAGGCCCGAGATACCTGCCCACCCAGAAGCTGTCAACAGTGTTGTATGCGGCCTGGAGGAAGTTACCGAGCAGCAGCGGTACGGAAAACGCTACGAGGTGCCGTGGTATGCTGCCCTGGGTGAAATCTGTCGTGCCCTGATGCATTCGGGTGCGGGATCTCCTTTCACGGGCATACCTGTCGCCACAGGCCTGCGTGCAGCGGCTCGATGCCGCACTAATTAGATCTTGAGGAGCCGCTCAGCCATGGCAGCGATCGTATCCCGCCACGCGAGTTTCGCAAGCCACGCATCAGGGATGTTCCGCTCGCCGTAGAACGCCCCGGCGAGCTGCCCATATACGGCACCTGTCGTGTCGGCGTCGTCCCCGAGGTTGACTGCCATGAGGCACCCGTCCTTGAAGGAGTCACTGTGGTGGAAGGCCCAGAGCGCCGCCTCCAGCGACTCCACGACGTAGCCCGAGCCTCGTATCTCCGGCGGGTTGCGGCGCTTGAACGATCCTCCTGCGATCTCATCGATCTCCGGCGCAAGCGGCGTCTCCTGCCAGATCCCTGGAATGGGGGAATAGTGGTCGGAGAGAAGATTCTCCTTTGTCTCGCCGCGCAGCGCACCAGCAATGAGGCCCCCAAAGTACCGGCACGCGTCAATGGTCGCAGCAGCCTGGTGAGTCGTCCGCGAACTCTCGCCGGATCTCTGGATGGCCTCGCGCGGGTCTTGAGCGTAGAACATGGGGACGGGCGCAAGGCGCATGATCGAGCCGTTTCCGGCGGTGTAGGAGTCTTGCGAGCCGCAGTACGGCTCGCGCAAGCGCTCGAACCGCGCGAGCGAGGCCTGAACGGTCGTGCCTATTCCATAGCAATAGCCCGTACAACTCAGGTATCCCTCACGATACCAGCGCAGGTACCTCTCGAGCTGGTCCATCGGGTCGAAGCCCCCGCGTGCGATGAGGCTGTCCGCGAGGCACAGGGCCATCGCGGTGTCGTCCGTCCACTGGCCAGCAACAAGCCCGAAACGGCGGCCTTCGATCATGTCCTCGACCGGCTCGAATGAGCCCGGGGGATGGAACTCCAGAGGCGCCCCCAGCGCGTCCCCCACTGCAAGACCCAGAAGACAACCACGGTAACGCTCGATCGTGTCCATCAGCGTCTTACCTCCCTAACGCGCTGCTACGCTGCTGGTCGCTCGTCACCGCCGCGTTGCGGCGCGGTCCTCCTGGTGGTATAGTACTACTCTTGTGCGTATGGGGCTCTTGGTAGTGCCGTGTAGTGCCGTCACTCGAGCGGACGACTGACGCACATCACGGGTTCTTCGTTAAGCGTTCCATATGTCATCATTGAGAGCTATCGAGTGACGTGCGTCACCGGTCCCGGCCCTATGCGTTCCGCACGTCACACGTGCGAGGAGATGGGTGACCTGAGTCACTCGTCAGGCTCTTCCCGTTCCGTACGTCACGCATCAGGAGCCAATCGGTGACGTACATCATCGTTCCCGCCTTACCCGTTCCCTCCGTCACGGGTTCTCCACGAAGCGTTCCATACGTCACTCGTCGGAGTGGCACCAGTGACGTACGTCACGGGTTCCTCCTGAGCCGTTCCCTACGTCATCATTGGGAACGATCGACTGATGTACATCACTGGTCCTGGCATTACCCGTTCTCTGCGTCACGCGTCGAATCCAACTGCTGACGTATATCACTCTCCCCGCCTCACCCGTTCCGTACATCACGGGTCCCCGAGGGAGTGCACGGTCAAGGGCCACCAGGGCCAGGAGCCGCCCTGCGAGAAAAGCCCGCCCGTTTGAGCGTCAGAACTGGGATGCGGGTGCATATCTGGGAGAGTAGTACTAGAGCCATCTATTAATTCGCGATCGTCCTGGCACATCCTCCTCGTGAGGCTGTGCCCCGACTGCGGCAGGGGGCGCGGCCCTGTCGTTTGCCGCCTTTCCACTGTCTCCAGGGACAGTGGGAGCCAGTGCGAGCTTGGCGGGCTCCCAGGGTCGTAGGTGCCATCGCGACGCGGCGAGGCCACGACAATATGGCCTGCTATTCCTGCCAGCGCCCCTTACGTGGACAGGCACTTTCCCCGGTCGCGCTCATATCTATACTAGGGAATCTCTTGCAGGGGGTGGCAGGCCCATGCTCGATCTCCTGATAGGTTCGGCATTGCTCTTGCGAGGGCTATGGCTGCTAGCGTCCTACATATCCAGCGGCAACGTGTTCCCGCCTCCCCTTTCGGAGAAAGAGGAGGCTGAGGTCCTCGCGCGAAAGGAGAACGGTGACGGAGAAGCCAGGAACATCCTCATCGAGCGCAACCTCAGGCTCGTGGCGCACATCGTGAAGAAGTTCGAGGGCACAGGCGAGGATCAGGATGACCTCATATCCATAGGCACGATCGGCCTCATAAAGGCGATTGATACGTTTAACCAGAGAAAGAGGACGAGGCTTGCCACCTACGCCGCCCGGTGCATCGAGAACGAGATCCTCATGCACCTGCGGGCGACGCGAAAGAGCAAGGGCGAAGTGCTCCTTTACGACCCCATCGGCGCCGACAAGGAGGGCAACGAGATCACCCTCATCGACGTGCTGGGTAGCGAGCCTGACGAGGTGACGCTCGTCGTCGAAGGGGCTGTGGAGGAGGGTAAGCTTGTAGAGAAGGTGCGGGAGCTTACGAGGCGCGAGAAGAAGGTCATCGAGATGCGCTACGGGCTGGGCGATGGGCTTCGCAGGACCCAGCGGGAGATCTCGAAGCACCTCGGTATCTCACGCTCCTACGTCTCGCGTATCGAGAAGAGGGCTCTCATGAAGCTGCAGAAGGAGATGACTGCCGAGGGGTACAACTAAGTGAGAGTTGCGAGACCGCCAGGCCGACCGGGCCTCGCCGGGATCTGGCATGGTATGGTATAATACCCGCATAGATATCCTGTGCCGCCGGGAGGGATATGCTTGCTCTCTGTGCTGTGCCCCGATCTCTACGTGCCGTCGGTTCGCGAGATCGACCTCTCCCGGCTTGTCGCGCGTGGCATAAAGGGCATCGTGGTGGACATCGACAACACGTTCGTGGACTGGGGGAGTCCTGACATCCCCGAGAAAACGCTTGCGTTCTTCGACGAGGCGAGGGTGCGCGGCCTTCGCATGTGCGTGCTTTCCAACAACTTCAGGAGCCGCATAGATGCCATCTGCAATGTCCTCGGGATCCCCGCCGCGAGAGGGCTGAAGCCGATGCCCTCGGCATTCCGTGCCGCTCTCGCCGTCCTGGGCACCACGCCGGGCGAGACAGCGGTGATAGGGGACCAGGTATTCACCGACGTACTCGGCGGCAACCTCGCAGGCATCTACACTATCCTCGTGATTCCCACGTCTCACAGGGAGTTCATAACAACCCGGATCGTGAGGAGACTCGAAAGGGTCGTCCTCGGCTATCTTGGCAGGCGAGGCATGCTCACCCTCCAGACCCGTACGGAAGCGGCGGGGGAGGACCTGCCGTTCCGGCGGCAGGATGCGGATAGACGCCTCGGCCGGGACGCATATTAACCCAAGGGGGTCGGTCTGGGGCTGGCGCGGGGATCAGGCGCAGGCGCGGGGATCAGGCGCAGACGCGGGCACAGGCGCGGGCTCGGGCTCAAGCTCAGGCCGGGGCTCAGGTTGGGCCCTGAGTATGGCGCCACAAGTCTGCGACGCTTTTTCTGGCGGTGTTGCGATTGCCGGTGCTTGCCGGGGCGGGGCGCCTGGAGTCTGGCCAGCCCACGCGCCAGATTCGAACGACGCGCGCCGCAAGCGCGCCGTCCCCGGAGTGCAAACACCGGCAACCCCGGCGAGGACCTGCGCGCCGAGAACCAGCGCGAACCTGTGGCGATCTACTTGATGCTGAGGCTTCAGCCCGTTGCTGGGTCCGCTCGTGAACGGGCTCGGGAGCGCCGCGCGGAAGTGGAGGTTTTTGTTTCCTCGCGTAGAAAAGGTAGGACAGGGGTAGCACAGGGCTTACGCGGGGAGGCCAGACCTTGTTTGCAGAGGTAGTCGTGGATGTCCCGGCTGTTAAGGCGGCAAAGCCGTTCCATTATGGGGTGCCCGAGCGCCTCCTGGGAAGCGTGAGAGTCGGGAGCGCCGTCGTGGTGCCATTCGGCGGCCGCCGGCTCGTCGGCTACGTCGTTGGGTTCGTGGAGGCCCCCGATGTGGCGAAGGTCAAGGACATCCTCGAGGTGGCTTCCGAGGCGGCCCCGCTTCCAGAGGACATGATGGCCCTCGCGACGTGGATGACCCGGCGTTACCTGTGCCTGCCGGCAGAGGCCATCGCCCAGATGTTCCCGGTCGCCGTCCGCCAGAGGAAGGCCAGCGTGAAAACGCAGGCTCTCATTGAGCTTGCGGTCTCGTCCGAGGAAGCGAGGGCCTTCGTGGCCGAGGTCGCGAGACGCGCCCCGCGCCAGGCGGAGGTCGTGCGCGCACTCCTCGAAGGGAAGCAGCCTGCATTGGCGGCCGAGGGATTCGGCTCTTCGTCGCCACCCCGCCCCCCGCACCACCCCGGCTCCCCACCCGGCTCCCACCGTGGTTCCGACTTCGCTGTTCGGACAAGCCCGGACGCGGTCCGCGCCCTCATCCGCAAGGGGATCGTTGCCTCGAGAAGGGTTGAAGTCTTGCGAAGCCCGTTCTCCGAGACCTCTTGGTCCCCGACGCGGCAGGGCGGCCGGGCGCCGCTTCGCCTGACGCCGGACCAGGAGAAGGCCGTGTCCGCCATCTGCGAGGCCCTGGATTCGCCTCGACCGAAGCCCATCCTGCTTCACGGCGTGACCGCCAGCGGCAAGACGGAAGTGTACATGCGCGCGATAGAGGCCGTGCTTGCCAGGGCCAGGTCGGCCATAGTGCTCGTCCCGGAGATAGCCCTGACGCCCCAGCTTGCCGGGACTTTCCACGAAAGGTTCGGTAGGGCGGTGGCGCTCCTTCATAGCCGCCTTTCTGTCGGCGAGAGGTACGACGAGTGGCGCAGGGCTGAGCGGGGCGATGCCAGGATCGTGCTTGGAGCACGGTCGGCGGTGTTCGCACCGGTTGAAAGCCTCGGTCTCGTCGTCGTTGACGAGGAACATGAGAATTCCTACAAGCAGGAGGAGTCCCCGAGATATCACGCGCGAGAAGTGGCATGCGAGCGCGCGAGGGCCGCAGGGTGCCCGTGCGTGCTCGGGTCCGCGACGCCGTCGGTGGAGTCGTTCTATCGGGCGAGGATGGGAGAGTACGACTATGTCCCGCTTACCACACGTGTGGAGATGCGCCCGTTGCCGGCCGTGGAGATCGTGGACATGCGCGAAGAGCTTACGCAGGGCAACAGGAGCATCTTCTCGAGGGCCCTTTCGAGGGCGATACGGGAGCGCCTGGCCAGGCGGGAGCAGGCGATACTCTTCCTCAACAGGCGCGGCCACTCCACGTTCGTGCTCTGCCGCGAATGCGGACATGCCCTGCGCTGTCCCGAGTGCGACGTAGCCCTGACGTATCACGCCGAGGAGGGGCGGATGCGCTGCCATTATTGCAGCCACGAAGAGACCGTGCCCGAGACCTGTCCGAAGTGCGGCAGCACCTACATCCGGTACTTCGGCGCGGGCACCGAGAAGATAGAGCGCGAGGTCATGCGCCTTTTCCCGCAGGCGCGGGTGGTGCGGATGGACCTCGACACCACTCGCACGAAGAGGGCCCACGAGAACATAGTGAACAGGTTCCGTAGCGGGGAGTACGACATCCTTGTCGGCACTCAGATGGTGGCCAAGGGGCACGACTTCCCCGGCGTCACCCTGGTCGGGGTGGTGAGCGCCGACACCTGCCTCAACTTGCCGGATTACAAGGCAGGCGAGCGCACGTTCCAGCTGCTCACCCAGGTTGCGGGACGGGCGGGCAGGGGTGCGACGCCGGGCCAGGTCATAGTCCAGACCTACGCACCTGACCACTACGCCGTGCAGCGCGCAAGGGACCACGACTACCTCGGGTTCTACGAGGAGGAGGCCCGCGCCCGTCGTGACCTGCTGTATCCGCCGTTTGTCCACCTCGTGCTGGTCGTTGCGTCCGGCGAAGATGCGGACGGCGTGGAGCGGTATGCGAGGAGCCTCGGGGCCTCGCTGCGAGTGGCCGCCAGATCGCCTGACCCATGCCGCCCTGGGCCGGCGCCCGGCGGCCCCGCGACGGCGGCACCCGCAGACGTGCGTGTGCTGGGGCCGTCACCCTGCGCCATGAGGCGCGTGAAGCGGCTGTATAGATGGCAGGTACTCTTGAAGGGATCCCCCGTCGAGAGCGTGACCGGGGTCGTCCGCAGAGGACTTGCGGCGTGCCCCGCGCCTCCACGTGGTATAATGGTTCAGGTGGACGTCGATCCGGAGAGCGTTCTTTAGGTGCCAGGTGCTTGCACATTCGTTTTGATGGTCTGCCAGAGTGCCGGGTGGGGTTGGTGGTGCTCGGGGGACAGCGCCTCGGACGCTCGTCAGGGCCAAGTGCCGGGTTCCATGGCAGCGCGCCGCAGGTGCGCGGCGTCCCTGGCGGGTGACCGGAATCCCCGTGAAAACATGAGCAGCTCAAGAGACAGGAGGGAGGGGGGCGAGCTGATCCTGGATATACGCAGGTTTGGAGATCCCGTCCTCAGAAAGCCGGCATTTCCTCTCAAGAAGATCACGAGAGAGATGCTGAACCTTGCTGACAACATGCTCGAGACGATGTACGCCGCGGAGGGTGTGGGGCTTGCTGCTCCCCAGGTCGGCGTTCCGGTGAGGCTCATCGTCGTCGACGTCGGCGAAGGTCCGGTCGTGCTCTTCAACCCGTGCGTCGTGAGGAGCGCTGGCGAGGCCGTGGCGCGGGAGGGATGCCTCTCGATTCCGAGGGTAACCGGCGAGGTGGTGAGGGCCGACAGGGTGACGGTGGAGGCTCTCGGCCTGAACGGCCATGGGGTGCGGCGCATCGAGGGCGAGGGGCTTCTTGCGAGAGCACTCCAGCACGAAATTGACCATCTCAACGGCATCCTTTTCATCGACAAGGCTACCAACATCGTGGAAGAGCAGGCGGATGAGTGATATGGTCATCGTCTTCATGGGCAGCCCCGAGTTCGCGGTGCCTTCCCTCGAGGCGGTCCTCGCGGCGGGGCACGCTGTTGCTTGTGTGTTTACGCAGCCTGACAGGGCGAGGTCGCGGGGCCGGCGGCTTGTGCCGACACCTGTGAAGGAGTTCGCCCGGTCGCGCGGGATCCGGGTGCTTACACCTGATACGCTGAAAGCCCGCGAGGCGCTCGCGGCGCTTCGGGACGCAGCGCCCGATGTCATCGTGGTGGTGGCGTACGGCCTGCTCCTGCCGCCGGAGGTCCTCAGGCTGCCGAAGCGTGGGTGCATCAACCTGCATGCCTCGCTCCTCCCCAGGTACCGGGGCGCCGCGCCCATCGAGCGCGCCATCATGGCGGGCGAGCGGGTGACCGGCGTGACCACGATGTACATGGCCGAAGGCTGGGACAGCGGGGACATCATCCTCCAGGAAGAGGTCCCTGTCGGGGAGGATGTGACCGCCGGGGAGCTTCGCAAGGAACTCGCGGTGAAGGGAGCGAGGCTTCTGGCGAACACCCTTGCGCTCATCGAGTCCGGTGATGCTCCCAGGACTCGCCAGAACGAGATGGCAGCGACGCGCGCACCCCGCATGCGTCCGGAGGAATTCCAGATAGACTGGTCGCAGCCTGCGAGGACCATCCACAACCTGGTGAGGGCGGGGAATCCCAAGCCCGGAGCGTTTACGAGGCTCAATGGCGCACTCCTGAAGATCTACAGGGGAAGGCTCGTGGACCAGCCTGCTGACATTCCTACCGCCTGGCCCACCGCCCAGCCCGCTAACCAGTCCGCCGACCAGCGCGCCGACCAGTGCGCGGGCGGGCCCGCCAGCGAGCCGGTCAGCCTGTCCGTCAATCCCGCCGCCTGCCGTGGCGCGGCGGTGCCGGGAACAGTGTGTGGTACGACGCCAGACGGTTTCGTGGTGAGGACTGGCGACGGGTTCTACCTGGTCCTGGAGGTGCAGGCCGAGGGCGGCAGACGCATGCCCGCCGCCGACTATCTTCGTGGCCACCCTGTGGAACCGGGGACGGTGCTGGGGAACTTTAGTTCCTTCAATGTCGGGACGCCCCGCGAGAGCGGCCCTGGCCGTTTGACTCTGACCCCTTGACTGTGACCCCGGGCGCACCAGTGCCGGGGCGCTGGAAAGCCCCAGCAGCTTCCGAAATCGAAACGAGACCGGAATGGGTTCAATCCAGGGGCCTGGTCGTCTATAATTCAGTACGAACGATAATACCCTGAAGAGGAGGATCGGGCGATGTTTTTCTGGGATCCCACTTACATCTTGATTTTCCCCGCGATGCTGTTTGCCCTGTGGGCGCAAAGCAGGGTGCAGGGTGTGTTCAACACTTACTCGAGAGTGAGAGCACGCAGTGGCATCAGCGGGGCCGAGGTGGCCCGGCGCATTCTCGACGGCAGCGGGCTGAGTTCTGTGCGGATCGAGGAGATTCCAGGGAGGCTGCAGGATCACTATGACCCGCGGGCACACGTCCTTCGCCTGTCGCCTGAGGTGTATGGTGGTAGCTCTCTCGCAGCCCTCGGCGTGGCCGCGCACGAGGCCGGCCATGCCATACAGCATGCGAACGGCTACGTGCCTCTGGCTATCCGTTCGAGCCTGGTGCCCGTGGCGACGTTCGGCTCGAACCTGGCCTTCCCGCTGTTCCTCATCGGGTTCATTTTCGCCGGTTCAGGTCTGGACTGGCTGATGACCCTCGGGATCTGGCTCTTCGTCGGAGCTGTCGCGTTTTCCGTCGTGACGCTTCCGGTTGAATTCGATGCGAGCAGGAGGGCGCTGGCGCTCCTGGAACACGGCGGCTACATGACCACTGATGAGATCAGGCACGCCCGCCAGGTGCTGAGCGCGGCGGGGATGACCTACCTCGCGGCCACCGCTGTCGCGGTCACCCAGCTCCTGCGCCTTCTCATTCTGCGCGGCAGCCGCCGCGACTAGATGGATCGCCACAAGTTCGCGCTGCTTTCCAGCGCGCAGGTCATGTCGAGGGTTGCCGGTGTTACCCTCCGGGGACGGCGCGCTTGCGGCGTGCTTGCGGTGCGCTCGCGGCGCGGCTCGTTCGAATCCGGCGTGCAAGCTAGCCGAGTTTTCGACGCCCGTCGTGCAGGCACCGGCAACCCCAATACCATCAGAACAAGTGGCGTTGACTCATGGCGCCATACTTGGAGGACCAGGTGTTTCCTTCATGAACGTAGCGGGGAGCGCCCGCGGGGCTGCCCTGCGGGCGCTCATAGACATAGACGAGAAAGGCGCGTTTGCTACGGTCGCAAGAGATCGCGCTCTTGGGCGTGCGCGGCTTTCAGAGCGCGATCGTGCTCTCATGACCGAGCTCGTGTACGGCGTGACGAAAACGCGCAAGACGCTGGACCACGTGATCGGGACGTTCGCTGCCCGCCCCACCGGGAAGATCGACCCGGTGGTGCGTGTCGCCCTTCGGCTCGGTGCATACCAGATCCTGTACCTTACTCACATACCGGCGCCCGTCGCCGTGAACGAGTCGGTGGAACTGGCCCGCGCTTTCGGCCACGCGGGCGCGGCCGCCTTCGTCAACGCCGTCCTGCGCGCGCTGGTGCGGGAGCCGGGCAAGGTCGCTTTCCCGGACGCGGTGGCGCAGCCTGTGGACCATATCGCGCAAAGGTACTCCCACCCCGCCTGGATGGTCTCGCGATGGCTTGCGCGGTTCGGTTTCGATGAGACGGCGCGCCTGTGCGCGACAAACAACGAGAATCCGCCAGTCACGATCCGGGTGAACACACTCAAGACCTCCCGCGACCGGCTTCTCGACGAGCTTGCCGGCGCGGGCATCGAGGCGCGGCAGTCGCCATACGTTCCCGAGGCCATCGAGGTCCGTCAGGGCGGCGACCTCTTCAGCCATCGATCGTACCGCGACGGCGAGTTCCTTGTGCAAGATGCAAGTTCGATGCTCGTGGCCCACGTGCTCGAACCGGTTCCGGGCGAACGCGTGCTGGACCTGGCCGCCGCCCCGGGCGGCAAGACGACGCATATCGCCGAACGCATGGGCGACCGCGGCGAGATCGTGGCAGTGGATGTGCACGAGCATAGGATGAGACTTCTCGAACAAAACGTGAAAAGGCTTGGCATCAATTGCATCACAACCGTCGTGGCCGACGCGGCACAACTCCCCAGAGGCGCCACCCTCCCGTCGCGATCATTCTGCTCGTCACGCTTCTTCGACAGAGCCCTCGTTGACCCGCCGTGCACCGGTACGGGTGTGCTCCGGCGTCGCCCCGATCTGAGGTGGCACAGAAAGCCGGGAGATATCGCCGATCTCACGGGAATCCAGGCGGATCTCCTTGAAGCAGCGGCGAGGTCTGTGAAGCCCGGGGGCGTCGTCGTTTACAGCACGTGCAGCATTGAGCCTGAAGAAAACGCCGAAATCGTTGAGAGGTTCCTCGAAGCACATCCGGGTTTCCGTCTCGATGCCGCCAGACCGCACCTGCCCAGGGAGTTTTCTGATGCCTTTCCTGAGCAGGGCCTCCCTTACATCGAGACCCTTCCTCACGTCCATGTGATGGACGGCTTCTTCATCGCCCGCCTTGTGCGACGCGCCGACGCGTAATCGGCCGTCACCATGCCGCTGTCCCTCATGGGCATCGCTGCCTGAGGGATGGTCGTCATCCTTAACCTGACAGGTGTAAACATGACATGCAGAGTTTTAAGGGCATAAAAACCCGGCTCCCGGGCAGCGTAATCTTGCAGGCGTAATCGCAGGTCAAGGAGGCGCGTAGTGTGTGCCTCCTTGATTGCGAGTTGGGGCGCCTGCAAAATTGTCATGCCAGGGGTAGCCACGATATGGACTGCACAAGCGCCGGCACTCGGGACAAGGACACGAACTCGACTCGCGACGACAACGCAGCGACCACCATTGACAATGTAGTCGGAAGCAGCGCGACGGGCGCGACTATCGCGCCTGGCTCGAACGGCCCGGACTGCCTGAATAGGACGGACGGCACAGACGACGCCCCCGACACAGGCCCTAGGGACGCCACAGACGGCGCCGGGGCCGGCGACGGCGACTGCAAGCGCAAGAGACCTGCTAGAAGGTCAGTGCGTCCGTCAGGGGCGAGAATCCGTTCCGCTGTTTTGCTGGCGGTTCTGGCGTGTGCCATCGCTTACTGTCTCACCTTCGGGGCCCTGCCCGACAGGATCACCATTCTCGAAGGCTCCTCGAGAGACCTCTGGGTCCGGGTGCCGCTCGACGTGAGGTTTAGACTGATTGGCGCAGAGCTCGTGCGGATGGATACGGTATCCTCGGGCGCCGCCGATATCGCCGGCGGCGGCCGCGGCGCAGGGGTGAGGCTCGTGCCCCTCGCCCAGGGAGACACAAGCCTCGAGGTGCGTCTCCTCAACGTGATCCCGGTGAAACGTCTCCTCGTGAGCGTCGTGCCCGAGGTGAAGGTGATTCCAGGCGGCCAGGCCATTGGGGTGCTGCTGTCGGCAAGGGGCGTCGTGGTGGTGGGACATTACCCTGTGGTCGGGGCCGACGGTAGACGCCGTTACCCCGCACGTGAGGCCGGGATCGAGGTGGGCGACGTCATCTTGAGCATCAACGGCGAGGCGGTGGAAGACAAGTCGGAGGTGGAGCGCGCCATCGACCTCGCCGGAAGAGGCGGCAGGCCTGTGGAGGTCAGGGTGCTACGTGACTCGCGGACCTTCACTGTTCGCCTGACACCCGTCGAGGTGGAGGCTGAAGATGCCTTCGATCTCTCGCGGCAAGAGGATCGGGTGCAGTACAAGATCGGCATCTGGGTCCGTGAGAACGCGGCCGGCGTTGGGACGCTGTCGTTCTACGATCCCAGGTCCAGGGTGTATTGTGCCCTCGGGCACGTGATAACCGATGCCGCCACCAGTAGAGACGTGGACGTCAGCGGGGGCAGGATCGTCCAGGCGCACATCCTCGGGATCCACCACGGCAGCCGCGGCCAGCCTGGTGAGAAGGTGGGAAGCTTCAGCGGCGAGCAGGACGTCATCGGCACCATCGAGCGAAACACGAAGTTCGGCATATTCGGCACGCTCACGAAGGTCCCCAGGAACCCCTACTTCAGCGAGCCCATCCCCATTGCTATGGCGGAGGAGGTGACCCCGGGGTACGCAGACCTTTACACGGTGGTCGAGGACAACCGGGTCGAGAGATTCCGGGTGGAGATCCAGCGCGTGGCGAGACAGGCGACGCCGCAGGTCAAGGGCCTTGTCATTCGAATCGTGGACCCACGGCTTCTTGCGGTGACCGGCGGGATCGTCCAGGGGATGTCCGGCAGCCCCGTCGTGAAGGACGGTAAGCTGGTAGGCGTGCTGACCCATGTCTTCGTGTCAGACCAGACTCGGGGCTACGGAGTGCTGGCAGAGTGGCTTGCGAGAGATGCAGGCCTTTTCACGCAGGAAGGAGGGCCCGAATCTGAGGCTGCGGGCGCAGGCCCGTCGCCCGCAGCCGCAGCCTGAATACGTTTGGGATTTTCCGCGCGAGGGGGGCAGGACTTCACCGGAAGGCGTAGAATCCTAAAACGTCAGTGGGGCAGGTTAGAACGCCAGCATTTGTCAGCGTGTGGATGAGGTGGTTCTATGGGTTCCGGTCGGACACGCGTCTTGATAGTAGATGACAACCACGAACTGTGCGAGGTCCTGAAGGAGTTCATCGATGCCCAACCTGATATGGAAGTGGCCGGAATCGCCTATGATGGTCTGGAAGCTATCGAAAGCATATCCACCACCAGCCCCGATGTGGTGATCCTTGACATCATCATGCCGCACCTCGACGGCATCGGGGTGCTCGAGCGGCTTGCGAGGCAGGACATTCCCAGGCGCCCGAGGTTCGTCATGCTCACGGCCATCGGGCAGGAGCACATGACGCAGCGGATCATCGAGCTGGGGGCTGACTACTACATACTGAAGCCGTTCGATGTGGACACCCTCGCGCAGAGGATACGGCAAGTGGCCCAGGGCGGTGATGTCGTAAGAAAGAAGAAGGCCGGCCCTGTCGAGGTGGCGCGCGATCTGAATACCGAAGTGACCCGCATCATCCACGAGATGGGGATCCCCGCGAACATCAGGGGGTATATGTACATCAGGGAGGCCATCATCATGGTCGTGAACGAGGTCGGCCTCCTGAACGGAGTCACGAAGGAGTTGTACCCGAGAGTGGCCCAGAAATTCGATACCACGCCTCCCCGCGTCGAGCGTGCCATCCGCCACGCCATCGAGATCGCCTGGACCCGGGGGAACATAGAGTTTCTCAATGATGTCTTCGGGCACACAGTGAGCAGCGAGAAGGGCAAGCCCACCAATTCTGCCTTCATTGCGCGGGTCGCCGACAAGCTTCGCATAGAGATGCGGGCAAGCTAAGTCAGGGGGCAGAAATGCTCCCGGGTTTGGGAGGGGTTGCCGGTGATTGCGCGACGGGGCGTCGAGAATTTGGCTAGCCGTAAGCGCCAAATTCGAACGAGGCGCGCCGCAAGCGCGCCGTCCCCGGAGTGCAACACCCCCAACCCCTCAGATGCTGGTAAAGTGGGAGCAACTAACGAACTCTCACTTAGAGCGGCATCCTGCGCGAGCCTGCAACGTCGTTATCACACCTGTCTTCCTTCCGCCACGAATGCCCCGGATGAGATTTCCGGGGCATAGCATACTATCGCATGAGAGGAGGAAGCCTCAGAAAAGAAGGCACCGGAGAGGGAGGTTGGGAGTCCCGGCATCTCTGCGCCCAAGGGCCTTGCGGAAGGTGTCCGTGTGAGGTGTAAAGGCGTCGCCAGGGTGGACCGAAGGACGAAGAGCCTGCTTCAGCGCTTGCGCCCGGGGGAGATAGCCGTCATCGATCACGAGGACATCGATCTTGTGGCGTGCGAGTCCCTCATCAGCGCAGGGGTGAGGGCCGTGGTGAACGCACGCAAGTCCATAAGCGGGAGGTACCCCAACCCCGGCCCCGTCAGGTTGTGTCGTGCCGGGGTTTACTTGCTGGATGGCGTCGGTCCACGGGTGGTGGACCTCATTCGCGATGGTGATATCGTCGAGATCGATGGAAACGTCGTGACCAGATGCGGCGAGACCGTGGCCACGGGGTGCGTCCAGACCGTCGCCTCGCTTGAAAGGGAGTTCGAGCGGGCGCGCGCAGGCCTTGTGCACGAGCTGGACGCCTTTGTCTCGAACACCATCGAGTATGTACGCCGGGAGAAATCGGCGATCCTTGGGGATCTCGGCCTGCCGCCGCTCCGCACCACGCTTTCAGGGAGACACGCACTCGTGGTGGTGCGGGGAAGGGACTATAGAGAAGACCTCCGCGCCATCGTGTCTTACATCGAGGACGTGAGACCTGCGCTCATCGCCGTGGACGGCGCGGCAGATGCCCTGCTCGAGATGGGGTTTCGCCCCGACATCATCGTGGGGGACATGGACAGCGTATCCGACGATGCTCTCCGGCGAGGGCGCGAGCTTGTCGTCCACGCATACCCGGACGGGAGGTCCCCGGGGCTCGAACGGGTGAGGCGCCTCGGGCTCGCTGCCATCGTTTGTCCCGCCCCTGGTACCAGCGAGGATCTGGCGATGCTTCTCGCACAGGAGAACGGGGCCGATCTCATCGTGGCCGTGGGTGCCCACTCCAGCGTCGAGGAGTTTCTGGACAAGGGACGCCCAGGGATGGCGTCCACGTTCCTGACGCGGCTAAAAGTGGGATCGTTGCTCGTTGATGCCAAGGGCGTGAGCAAGCTGTACAGGGGGAGGATGAAGACAGGCTATCTCGTCCTGTTGACCATCGCCGCGCTCGTCCCTCTGGCCCTTGCCGCCGCCGAGTCTGACCTTGCCCGGCAGATCGTGAGACTCGTGGTGATGCGACTCAAACTCGCCATGGGGATGTTGTAGCAGGTGTTGCGGAAGAGGTGTCCGGGCCGTGATGATCGATCTGAAGTACCACGTGGCCTCGCTCGTGGCGGTGTTCCTCGCGCTTGGCGTGGGTATCCTTGTCGGTAGCGCCATGGTGAACGACAGCGCTCTCGTGGAGCAGCAGGAGAGGATCATCGACCGCCTCGAGGCTGATTTCGCTCGTCTCAAGGCTGACAGGGAAGCCCTCACCTCCAGGCTGGCCGCCTCGGAACGAGCGCTCTCTGCATCGCTGGACTTCGAGGACACGATTGTGAGAGACCTCGTCGCAGGGAAGCTCGCGGGGAGGCGCGTGGCGATCGTCGTCTGCCAGGACGCGATGTCCCAGGATGGCCGAAAGAGCGTCGTGCGATGCATCGAAGAGGCCGGAGGAGAGCTTGTACGGATCATTTACGTAAAGAAGAGGCTCGCGCCCGTGTCCGGACGTGAGGCGAGGGAGGTGGCATCGGCACTGGGTGTTACGGCGGCAGGGGCGGAGGCGGTGGGCCGGACAGCTGCGGAGGCACTCGCGTCGTATGCTGTGCTTGGCGAAGCAGCTCCGGTGCTCGACGCCCTGGTCGCGTTGGGCTATGCGGCGTCCGAAGGCGGGACGGCCGATCCTCCCAGGCGCGCAGATGCCGTCGTGACAGTGGTAGGCAGCCCCGACCCTGCATTCAGCCCTGCTGACGCAGGGATCCCGATGGTGCGGGCAATGAAGAGCCTGGGCGCGGAGGTCGTCGGCATAGAGGCGTGGGACGTCAAGGTCTCCCAAATCGCGGAGTACAGGCGGGAAGGGATCTCCACCGTAGATTGCGCCGACCTTCCGCTGGGGCGGCTTTCGCTGGTGTACGCTCTCTCGGGGCAGCGCGGCCACTTCGGGATCAAGGACGCGTCCGTTACTTGTATACCTGACATCGTCCACAGGTGAGCGAAGGCGAGACAGGTGGGGGTCTCCGTGAGCCGTCTGGTCTCAGTGGTCATACCGGCATACAACGAAAGTCGCACCGTGGCATCCACGGTACGGGCCGCCCGGGCCGGCGTGGAGGCCTGCGGCTTTGCCTGCGAGGTGCTGGTGGTCGATGACGCCTCCGCCGACTCGACAGCCGCCGAGGCGGAGGCGGCAGGGGCGCGCGTGGTGCGGATGGCGCGCCGCTCCGGCAAGGGTGCCGTGCTGACTGAAGGCGTGATGCGGGTAGCAGGCGACGTCGTGGCCTTTCTCGATGCCGACCTGGGGGAGAGCGCGTCGGAGGTGAGGAGGCTCATCCCGCCGATCGCGGCGGGCAGGGCCGACATGGCGATTGCGAGGTTCCCGGGGCATTCGCGCGGGAGGGGAGGGCTCGGCGCTGTGAAGACGCTGGCCCGGATGGGCATAAGATGCCTGTGCGGTCTCCGGATGTCGGCACCTCTTTCCGGGCAGCGGGCCGCGCGCCGCGAGGTGTTTCTCAGGCTTGCCCCGTTTGCGTGCGGGTTCGGCGTGGAGGTCGCGCTTACCATCGACGCTGCAAGACGGGGATATCGCATCATCGAGGTTGACTGCGACATGCGTCACAGGGCCACCGGCCTGGATATCGCGGGGTTCATCCACAGGGGACGTCAGCTTTACTGGGTTGCGCGGGCTCTTGCCCACCGCCTCGTCGTGGTACCGAGGGGCGGGGCTGGGAGGTAGATCGGGATGCGGGGAGGTCGGGCGCACCTGGCATGCTTTGTTCTGGCGTGGGCGTTCGGCCTTGCCGTCATCCCGCGCATGAGGGATATGATGGAGCGCTCGGGCCACCTCCGACCCAACTACGCCGGGCGGCTCATCCCTGCGTCGATGGGGATCCCCGTTGCAATCTCGGCCGCGCTTGCATCGGGTCTGGTCCTGACGTTCGGTGGCCATGACGCCGGATCGTCCCTTCCGTGCCTGATCCTGCTGGTCGCGTGCGCCTTTGCAGGTGCTGTCGACGATGTCTTCGGGTCCGGCGGCTCGCGGGGAATAGCCGGTCACCTGAGGGCGCTGGTGCGGGGGCGCGTCCTCACGACAGGCATCCTCAAGGCCGCTCTCATCCTGGTGTTCAGCGTGCTCGCCATCCACGCGGCTTCCCCGGATTCGAAAGCGCACCTCCTCGCCCTGGACTCGCTGGTGGTCGCTCTTGCCGCCAACTTCTCGAACCTTCTCGATCTGCGGCCCGGCCGCGCGTCCAAGGCATATCTTGCAGGCATCGCCGCGCTCTGGCTGGCGACAGGGTTGCCCGGTCCGGCCCTCGTCCCTGTGAGCCTGGCCGGTGCCACGCTCGCAGGCATAGGGGATGACCTGGCTGAACGAAGCATGCTCGGGGACGCCGGGAGCAACCCGCTCGGGGCGGCGCTCGGATACTGGCTGGTCCTCTCCACTTCCTTCGCCGCCCGGATGGTGGCGCTTGCGGCCCTCGTCCTGGTCCACCTGTTCGCCGAGCGCCACTCCATAACAGCCGCCATCGAACGAAACCCGGCTCTCCGATTCCTCGATGCCTTGGGACGCAAATAGCATTCGCGCCCGCCTTGCCGTCCGGCTGCAGGAAATCCCTGCCGAGCAGCGAATACCTGCCACCGGGGGTGATGTGCAGTGAAGTTCGGCGTCCATGTCAACAGGGCCGGGGGCCTGGGGAACGCTCTCGCTGCCGCGCGCACCCTCAGGTGCGACACAATTCAGATGTTCTCGCGAAGCCCGAGGAGCCTTCGCCCGGGGTTGGTCAACGAGGAAGAGGCCACGCTTTTCAGAGAGGGTCTTGCTGCCGCGGGGATCGGTCCCCTGGTCATCCACGCTCCATACCTGCTCAACCTCGCGTCCCCCAGGAAGGAAACGTATGAGGCATCCCGCGATGCGCTGGCCCACGACATCGTGCTCGCAAGGGCAGTGGGTGCCGAGATGCTCGTGTTCCATCCCGGCAGCCACCTTGGCTCGGGAGTGGATGCTGGGATCGCGAGGATCGCCGCGGCGGTGGAATACGCGTGTGAGAAAGCGTGCCACACGTCCCATGGAGGGAGCGGCGGCCGGCGTGACGAGGGCGTCGACCGAATGGACGCGGTCTTGCCGCGTCTTCTCCTGGAGATGGTCTCGGGATCCGGCACGGAGATAGGGAAGACCTTCGAAGAGCAGCGGCGGATAATGGACCGGGCGCCCAGCGTGCCGCTCGGTGTATGCCTCGACACTTGCCACGTCTTCACTGCAGGCTACGAGGTCCGGACCATGGAGGGGATATCGAGAGTCCTCGACGAGCTCGACGCGGCTGTGGGCATGCAGAGCCTCGCGCTCGTGCATGCCAACGACTCCGTGGGAGACCTCGGGTCGCACCTCGACCGTCATGCGAATATCGGCGAGGGCCGCATCGGCGAGCACGGCTTTCGCGCCATCCTCGGGTGCAGCAGGCTTTCGCACCTTCCATTCATCCTCGAAACCCCTCACACGACGCTCGACGACGACGCACGCAACCTCGCCGCGCTGCGCCGCATCGCGGGCGAGGCGGTGAGCTGGTAGATGGCACGGCCGGGCAAGGACGAGGTCGTGGCGGCCTTTGCGCCCGAGGGGCCGCTTGCGAGGGCGTTCGAGGGCTACGAGTTCAGAGAATCGCAGGTCGAGATGGCGCTTGCCGTCTGGCGGGCCTTTTCCACATCGCGCCATGCGCTCATCGAAAGCGGCACCGGCACCGGCAAGTCCATGGCGTACCTCGTTCCGGCAGTGCTGTGGGCGCGCGAGATGGATGAGAAGGTGGTTGTGTCCACCAACACGATTAACCTGCAGGAACAGCTCATCCACAAGGACCTTCCTGACCTTTCCCGGGCCCTCGGCGTGCAGTTCGATTTCGTGCTCGTCAAGGGGCGGGCGAATTACATATGCCGGCGCAAGCTTGCGTCTGTGGCGATCGAGATTGACGAGACGTCCGCCGACCCGTCCCTTCGCGGTGCGCTCGTGACACTTCTTGCGGAACTGCCGCACGTCGCCACAGGATCAAGGTCCGACTTTCCGAGTACGGTGCCTGCCGTCCTCTGGGACAGGATCGCCTCGGACTCCATGTCGTGCCTGCGGGCGAAGTGCCCCTACCAGTCGGTCTGCTACTTCGTCAGGGCAAGGGCGGCGATGGAGGAGGCGGACATCCTCATCACCAACCACCACCTGCTCTTCTCCGACCTCGTGCTCAGGACGGCATCCCCCGGGGCGCCGGGCGCGCGGGTCCTTCCGGAGTACCAGTATATCGTCTTCGACGAGGCGCACAACGTCCCTGAAGTGGCTGCGGAGAGGCTCGGCTACCGGGCAAGCCTCGCCCAGATACGGCGGGCATGCCAGGACCTGGTCCGTGTTGAGCGGGAGCGGCGCGGCGAAGGGGGCCTGCTTCCGTCGCTGCGGGTGAGGGTCTTTCAGGGGATGGGAGGGCTTGCCGACGGGGATGTGGCCACCGTGGCCAGGCTCGTTGACGAAGCCATCGAAGGGGCGAAGCGCGTGCGAGAGAGCGTGGAGTCGTTTTTCGATGCGTTCCGGCGGGCGATCGGGAGAGGGCGTGGGTGTGGGGAGGACCAGGGAAGCACTGATGCAGGCAGCGGGCGCGACCGTGGGCGCGACCGTGGGTGCGACCGCGGGCGCAGTCGCGAACGCGAGCGCGGTGACCAGTGGGCCGTCAGGCTGAAGGGGCAGCTCGTTACAAGTCGACTGTGGCAGGAGGAGGTCGTTCCAGCCGCCGAGCGGGTGAGCATCAGGGCAGGGGAACTTTCCCGCGGCCTCGGGTCGATCCTTGACAGCCTTGCCGATCTCGGCAACGACGACGATGACCTCCGGAGCGCAATGGCTGACCTGCAAGGGGCGGCGGGGCGGGTTTCGTCGGAGGTGGCGGCTCTCGATTTCGTGATTTCCCAGCCTGACGACGCTTACGTATACTGGGCGGAGATGACACCCCATGATACGGCGCTTGTCGCGACGCCCCTCGATGTCGGGCCGGTGCTCGCGGAGCGCCTTTTCTCGCACGTGGAATCGGCTGTGCTCACGTCGGCCACCATGACCGTGCGCGGCGAGTTCGGCTTCTTCAGAAAGGAGGTCGGCCTTACAGGCCTCGATGAGCCTCCGGCAGAATCTATCTTCGAGTCGCCCTTCGATTTCCGCACGCAGGCCCTGCTTGCCGTGGCCTGCGACCTGCCCCAGCCCCAGGACCCTGGTTTCGTCGACATGGCTGCACGAGCCATCATGGATATCGTGATCGCGTCGCGGGGGCGGGCGTTCGTGCTCTTCACGTCCATCGACATGCTCTTCCGCACCCACGAGGCCATTCGTGACAGGCTCGAGGCGGCTGGGATTCCCGTGCTCAGGCAGGGTGATCTTCCGCGCCACCGCATGCTGGCACACTTCCGTGAGAAGCCTGGCGTGCTTCTCGGGGCCGACAGCTTCTGGCAGGGGGTGGACGTGCCCGGCGAGGCGCTCTCATGTGTGATCCTTGTCAAGCTGCCGTTCCAGGTGCCCACGAGCCCGGTGGTCGAGGCAAAGCTGGAAGCGGCCGAGAAGGCGGGTAGCAGCGGGTTTTACTCATACGCGCTGCCCAGCGCCGTGGTGAGGTTCCGGCAGGGGTTCGGGAGGCTGGTGAGGTCGCGCGAAGACAGGGGCGTGGTCGTGGTCCTCGACAGGAGGCTCGTGGAAAGGCCATACGGGAGGGTCTTCCTGTCGTCGCTTCCAGGCGTCACGTGTTTCACAGGTACTACCGCCGAGGTCGCCTCGGCAGTCCGGGACTGGATCGGCCAGGCGCAGGCGCATGAACCAGAGTCCGCCGCGTCGCCGTGCATTCACCGGCAACCCTGAAGCTTTAGCTGGACCGGCGCGGGCCAGTGAACCCGTGCCCGGCGCAAAGCACCCGCCCCACAGTTCGTCCCAGGACCTTCCTTAGCATGATCTTCCGGTTGTCCTTTCCTGAATGCGTATGCTATAATCCGCTCACAAGTTCGTATAAACGGGGCTTTTCGGCCCCGTGGTGCGCGTGTCCGCGCGCCTTACGACAAAGTACGAGGTAAGGAGGCAACGCCATGAGACGTGGCAAGACCAGGATTCTGGCACTTGGCCTTCTGGCCGCGCTTCTGGTCTCGTCGGCGCATGTTCCCGTGCCGTCGGGCGATGTCGCAAGCGCAGCATCATCTGACTACCAGCTCCTCGCCCATCTCATAGCAGGTGAGGCGAGAGGCGAGCCGTACCTGGGCAAGGTCGCCGTGGGCGCGGTCGTCATGAACAGGGTGAAAAGCCCGAAATTCCCCTCAACCATAGCCGGCGTGGTCTACCAGCCGTGGGCATTTACGTCTGTGGCTGACGGTCAGATCGACCTGCCGCCGGACCCCGAATCCTACCAGGCGGCCCAGGATGCCCTGGCCGGATGGGACCCCACGTACGGTGCCCTCTACTTCTACAACCCCGCCCGCGTGAGTTCCCTCTGGATCTACTCCCGCCCCGTGACCATAGTCATCGGCAGCCACTACTTCGCGAGATAGACCCCCGTCTACTGAGACGCCTCGACATCAACCAGCATGGTCGCACATCCGGGGGCGGCACGGCCGCCCCCGCCGCCACACCCCGACGCATGACGGGTGCCAGGCCCGCATAGATATAACCGGGATGCGATTCGAGAGGAGGGCGGCCGATGCTGGTTGTGATAGGACGAAACTGGTATCGCCTGGTCATCGCGGCGGTCGTGCTGGTTGCCCTGGTGCACGCCGTCGAGATCGCCCTTTTCGGCGCAGCCAAGGCCGTTATCGCGACGGTATCCGGCAGGCTCGTGCCCGTGTATTTCGTGGCGACCACCGAAAAGAAGGTCGCCTTCACGTTCGAAGGCGCGTTCGGCAGGGACCGGACCACGGACATCCTCGGCGTCCTGAAGGAACACGAGGTCAGGGCGGCTTTTTTCCTTTCGGGGAGATGGGTTCACGATCACCCTCTGACCGCCCGGCAGATCGTCTCCGAGGGCCACGATCTCGGCAACTACACCTACTCCGTGCCGCACCCGAACTCCCTGCCTGCGGCGGAACTCAAACGAGAGCTGGAGAAAGCCCACAAGGCCATCGAAGAGGTCACGGGACGGCCGCCGAAGGTGTTCCGCCCCCCATACGGCGAGTACAGCAACAAGGTCATCGAGGCTGCAAGGGATCTTGGCTACGAGACGGTGGTGTGGAGCATAGACTCGCTGGACTGGCGGGGCGCGCCCGCAGCCGACATGAAGGCCAGGGTTCTCGATAAGGTCCACAAGGGGGCCATCGTGAGGTTCCACGTGACCGGCGCCCACACGGCAGAGGCCCTTCCGCTCATAATATCCGAACTGAAGAAGCAAGGTTACGCTGTGGTTCCTCTGTCCAGCCTCCTGCTGGACGGAAGTTACTACATACACCCCCACACAGGGGAACAGCGTCCGATAGAGCCACCGGGAGATGCGGGGCGGCGCGAGGGGAGGTCTCCGAGTGATGCGTAAAGAGAGATTGGTGCCGAGGCGCGAGGCTCGCCTGACCGCCATTGTCATAAGCAGGGAGTGGATCTTGCTCGCTGCCTTCGCCCTGCTTGTAATGGTATTCACCGCGGTATTCGTTTCCTCGCTGGACGAAGTCAGGCGGGCCTTTTACGGGGTTCGCCCCGGCGTGACCATCGAAGGCCGCGAGGTGGCGGGCCTGCTCGCCCCCGAGCTGCGCCGGGTTGTCGAGGCCATGGCGGAAAGGGAACGAGTGGCCCCGAAGGATGCCATGTTCTTCAAGGAGACCGGCGAGATCATCGCGGAGGAACCGGGGACCGACATCGACGTGGACCGCACCGTGGCCGCGGTGATGCAGGCAAAGCCTGGTGAGGCAGTGGAGCTTGCCAGGGTGACCATCGTGCCGACGATAACGCGGAGGCTGTTCAAGCCCGTCTACAGGGTCGAAACCGACCAGAAGGTCATGGCGCTCGCGGTGAACGTGGCCTGGGGCGAAGAGCATCTTCCTGCAATGCTCGAGGTCCTTCGCGCCCACAATGTCAGAGCGACGTTCTTCCTGGACGGCGAGTGGGCAAAGAAGCGTCCGGAGTCCGTGAAGCTCCTCGTGGACGAGGGGCACGACATCGCAAACCACGGGGCGAAGCATGTCCATGTGGCGAAGATGGGCGAGGCGGAGATCCGTGATCTCATCGTGCGAAACGAGGAGATCATCGGGAAGCTTGGAGCCACGCCCAGAAAACTCTTCGCCCCGCCTTACGGCGAGTGCAACCAGGTAGTGACATCGGCTGCTGCGTCTGTCGGCTACACCACGATCATGTGGACCATCGACACGATAGACTGGAAAACCAGCGACCCGGAGAAGGTGGTCGCCCGTGTGGTGCGCAAGATGGCGCCCGGGGCGATCATCCTCATGCATCCCGTGGAGGTCACGAACAAGGCGCTCCCGGTCGTCATCGAGGAAGCCCGGAAGAACGGTTACCAGTTCGCCACCATATCCGAGCTTCTCGGCGACTAAGTAGATCGCCACAAGTTCGCGCTACTTTTCAGCGCGCAAGTCCTCGCCAGGGTTGCCGGTGTTGCACTCCGGGGACGGCGCGCTTGCGGCGCGCCTCGTTCGAATTTGGCGCGCGGGCTAGCCAAATTCTCGACGCCCCGTCGTGCAAGCACCGGCAACCCCGACGCCGTCAGGGAAGATGGCGCAAACTCATGGCGCCATACTTAAGTGGACCGCTACGGATTCGCGCTGCCTTTCAGCGCGCAGGTCCTCGCCACGGTCGCGGGTGCTTGCACTCCGGGGACGGCGCGCTTGCGGCGCGCTTCATTGGGTTCGGCGCCTGAGGCCGGCCAAATCGGGGGCGCCTCGCCGTGCAGGCGCCGGTCCTCCACTCATCGCGAGACTGATGCGAGCTTTCGAGCCTGTAACCAGCGCTCAGCCCAGCTTCTCGCGAATGATTTCCCAGTAGGCGTCGTCCTCATAACCGAGCCTCCATATGGCCACGCCGGCAAGGCCGTACCTGGTGACCAGGTCCAGCTTCGGGCTTATACTGTGGGACGACTCGAACCACACCTCGTGACGAGCGCCGCGCGCATCCACGTATCTGAAGTAGGGGGACTTCGCCGTCGGGTCCCACGATGGATCGATGCCAAGACCCTTTGCGCGGTTCATGACCTGCGTATAAGAGAGCGCCGTGACGCGGCCCGTGGTGAGGTTCCAGTCGTACCCGTAAGCCGGGATGCCCATGAAGATCTTGCTGCGCGGCATCTGGGTGACGGCGTACCTCACGACCTTCTCCACCCAGTTGAAGGAAGCCACAGGCCCTGGGCCGCTGGTCCATGCGTGCTCGTCGTAAGTCATCAGCATCACATGGTCGCACACCCGGCCCAGCGCGTAATAGTCGAACGCTCCAACCCAGTCTGCTCCTGCATGGTCCGCAGTCTTGGCGGGGACGGATATGGTTACGAGATATCCCCTGGGCCCAAGTTTCGCTGCGAGCTCCCTCATGAACGCCGTGAGCCTGTCGCGGTCCGATGGGTATACGTTTTCGAGATCGATGTTTACCCCGTGATACCTGCCACGCTCAAGAATACCCAGGATGTCCGAGATCGCCCTCGCACGCGAGTTGGCGTTCTGAAGGAGGGCATGGGCCCGCCTCCCGTCGAACCCCGAGGACGTCAGATTGTGCACGAGAGCGAGGGTCTCCATCCCGCCTGCCCTCGCGGCAGACACCGCCCGCTCACTCGGGGTCCCCGAAACGCGGCCGGTTGCGTCCACCGGGTGCAGGAAGGCTGCGACGGAGTCGAGAACACCCTTTCCCCGCAAAAGCGAGCCATATGAAGTCGGGTCGCCGGGATAGTCCTCGGTATAGTACCCCAGCACCCGATGGGAGCCGCTCGGCCTCTGGTTTACCCCACCCGGGGCGACTGGGCCGGATGGGAGCCTGTCTGTGCCTCCTGGCATGCCGTCCGGGTCACGAATGAGGAAGCCCGCGATCCAGCCGACCCGTCCGTCATTCAGTCGTACCTGGTACCATTCGTTGTGGCGAGCGAGGACTGTCAGCTTCGTGGGAGGGCCCACCTTCGTGATAGTCGCATACGATGTGCCAGGCCCCTTGCGAATCCTCGAGCGCTCGGTCACAGTCGTGCTGGTGCCGGGATCCAGCGTCGGCACCGGCTTCGCCTCGAGTTGTGCCTGTGTCGCCCCGGTCCCTTTCTGAGTGTTCGGGCCTGCGCTGTCCTTCCCGGAATCAGCGGGCGGGGGCCGGTCTCCGGGTGCCGCATCCCGATGGTCTCCGGGACTCGTCTGCCCCCCGTCGGCAATGGCCGCCTCATGTGCGTTCGCGGGCGGCTGGGCGGGACCAGGGGAGGGACTCTGGTTTTGTGCTGAGACGACTAATAGAAGGAGGGTCAGGACGGCTGCTGCGATCTTTGGGTCCAAGTCGGGCTTCTCCTCCTCGCTGGAAGCGTCCAGCCGCGCGCGGACGCACATGGTCTGTACTGTCCAGTTCTACCGCACGGCCTGCGATCCTTTATGCAACTTCCTCTAGCGGAGCCTGTTCCTGCATAAGCTGGCATGTGGCGTTCAGTGAGGCCCGCCGGACCCGGCGGAAGATCGCCAGGACATTCTGTCGGGATGAAAGAGGAATCATATTCGCGTGGGCGAATTCATCAATATCTGTCGCTTTGTGACGAGGAGTGGGGATATCTGTCAAAGGCCTACAGGCGGACGATCCTTCCTTGCGGTGTGCGGGTTGTCACAGAGGACATCCCTCACGTAAGGTCGTGCTCCATCGGAGTCTGGGTGAATGCAGGCTCGAGGTGGGAGGCCCCTGAGGAGAACGGCGTCTCCCATTTTATCGAGCACCTGGTCTTCAAGGGCACCGAACGGCGCAGTGCAAGGCAGATCGCCGAGGAGATGGATGGAGTCGGCGGCCAATTGAACGCGTTCACTGGCAAGGACCACACATGCTTTTACGCGAAGGTGCTGGATGAGCACGTTGACCTTGCCATGGACATCCTGTGCGACCTCGTGTGCCACCCACTTCTTTCCCCGGAAGACGTTGAAAAGGAAAGAGGCGTGGTGGCAGAGGAGATCGGAATGTATGAGGACTCGCCGGAAGAGGTGGTTCACGACGAGCTCGCCCGGGCGGCCTGGGGAGGCCGGTCTGTGGGCCTGCCAGTGCTCGGGACGCAGGAGACCCTGAGGAACCTCACGAGAGATACCATCGTCAGGTACATGTGGGACAACTACACGTGCGGCAACGTGGTCGTCGCTGCGGCCGGCCATATGAGCCACGAGAGAATCGTCGAGGCTGTGGAGAACCATCTGGACTTGCCGATCTCGGCGGGTCCTGCTGGGGCGCGGCCCTCGTGGACGCCAGGAGTGCGGGCGTTCCGGCAGAGGAACACTGAACAGGTCCACCTCTGCCTCGGGGTAGAGGGATACAACAGAAAACACCCGCACAGGTTCGCACTTTACCTCCTCGACATCGCTATCGGGGGCGGCATGAGCTCGAGGCTCTTCCAGAAGCTCAGGGAGGACCGCGGCCTCGTGTATTCGACCTACTCGTATGCGGCGTCGTTCGAAGACGTGGGGGCCCTGATCGTCTATGCGGCTACGAGCCCTGACCGCGTGCATGAAGTGGAGCAACTCATCCGCGAGGAGCTCGAGGAGGCGGCGCGGCACGGGGTCAGCGATGAGGAACTCAGGCGATCCAGGGAGCAGCTCAAGAGCAGCCTCGTGTTGAACCTCGAGACGACCAACAGCCGCATGAGCAGGCTCGGGAGGCTGGAGCTCTTCGGCGAGCCGCTGGAGACGCCCGACGAGGTTTTCAGGAAGATCGATGGCGTGACCGGAGATGACGTGCGGAAGGTGGCAGCGGAGCTGCTGGGCCGGGCGGAACCTGTCACGGTGGCCGTTGGCCCTCGGAAGGCGAAATCGTCGTTCATTCGGAGGGAGCGCGATGGTAGGCGGGATAGACGAGAGGCTGCAGTCGCTCCGGGGTGCCATCGAGGAGCTGCGCACGGAACTCCACGCGGCCGTAGCCCGGGATGACGGAAGGCTTGACGGTGACCAGACGTACCGCATCAGCGAGAGCCTGGACCGGCTTGTTGCCCAGTACCTGCGGATAAGGGAGAGAATCGAGGACATGCCCGCTCCGGGCGAACGCGAGGTGGCGGCCGCCGCGGAGTCCAGTGAATACGAGCCTCGCCATTATGCCAAACTAGAGCCGAAATCCAATCTCAAGGAGGAGGCTCTGCAAGTGGCGAATGTAATAGGCACATTCGACTCGCGCGACCAGGCGGAAAGGGCGATCGAGGAGCTGAAGCGGAAAGGCTTCAGCGAGGATAAGGTATCTATCGTTGCGAAAGAGGATCGCGCGAAGGGGGGCGACCGTGGCGAGGGCGGTCTCACGATGCGGCGCGGGGGAAATGACCTGACCGGCGGCACTGTCACCGGCGGCGCCATCGGAGGCGCGACAGGCCTTCTGGCCGGGCTCGGCGCGCTTGCCATCCCCGGGGTCGGCCCGATCGTGGCGGCAGGCCCCATTGCTGCGGGTCTCACCGGGGCTGTGACCGGCGGGATCGTGGGAGGCCTCGTTGACCTGGGCATTCCCGAGGAGCGGGGAAGGTACTACGAGAACAAGGTGAAGGAAGGCAAGATCCTCGCGGTTGTGAAGGCGGACGACAATACCGTGGACGATGCGAAGAACGTGCTGTCGAGGTTCGGGGCTTCGGACATCGAGATCCATTGAGGCCCGTATAGCCCCCGGCATCTCCCGGGAAGACGCCGTCGCGGGTCCAGCCGTGCAGGGCCGGGCACCGGGCGGCTTTTCGTTTTACGTCCGGCGTGGCCGGCCTGAGCATGGCGCCACAGGTTTGCGCCACTTCTCCTGACGGTGTTGGGGTTGCCAGTGCTTGCTAAGTGTGAGTTCAGAAATCCATGCCGGTTTGGGAGAAGATTCCGGG
>JASEJE010000023.1 GCA_030024085.1 Bacillota bacterium
CCGGAGTGCAACACCGGCAACCCTGGACAGGACTTGCGCACTGGAAAGCAGCGCAAACTTGTGACGATCTACTTAGGGCGGGGCGCCTGGAACTTGGCTAGCCTTGAGCGCCAAATTCGAACGAGCCGCGCCGCAAGCGCGCCGTCCCCGGAGTGCAACACCGGCAACACTGGACAGGACTCACCTGCTGAAAAGTAGCGCGAATCTGTGGCGATCTATTTGGCCCGGTCGCTCCAGGCCCGCTCCTCTTCCCGGAGGGCGGCAGCGGGTCCCGGGTTGGACCGGGCGCGGCGGGGGCAAGGAGTGTGACGGAAGTGAAGCACGCGGGTGTTATCGGAGCCGGGGGATGGGGCACGGCCCTTTCGATGCTCCTCGCGCGCAACGGGTACCGCGTCGACCTCTGGGCGCGCGAGGAAGAGGTGGCGCGCGAGATCTCGACCTCGCGCACGAACGCGACGTTCCTGCCAGGGGTGACGATCCACGAGGGCGTTCTCCCCACCACCGACCTTGGGGAGGTGGTGAATCGAAACGTGCTGCTCTTCATGCCCGTGCCATCTCAGCACATGCGAGGGGTGGTCCGGGCCGCAAGACCGTATCTTGCACGTGAGCACGTCATCATCCACGCGGGTAAGGGAATCGAGGAGGGGTCGCTCCTGCGCCTGTCCCAGGCGATCATGGAGGAACTCCCCCCTGAACTCCATGACAACGTCGGGGTGATCTCCGGCCCGAGTCACGCAGAGGAGGTCGCGCGGGAGGTGCCCACCGCGATCGTCGCTGCGTCGGTGGATGAAAGACCGGCGAAGCTGGCGCAGGAAGCGCTCATGTGTCCGACGATGCGCGTGTACACCAGCCACGACGTCATCGGCGTGGAGCTTGGAGGTGCCCTGAAGAACGTGATCGCTCTCGCCACCGGCATAGCCGATGGCCTCGGGTTCGGAGACAACACCCGGGCCGCCCTCATGACCAGGGGGCTTGCGGAGATGGCGCGCCTCGGCATAGCCCTCGGGGCGAACCCGCTCACGTTCGCAGGGCTATCCGGGATGGGGGACCTCGTGGTGACGTGCATGAGCATGCACTCGCGCAACCGCCGGGCGGGGATTGAGATAGGACGCGGCCGGAAGGTGGAGGAGGTGCTCGGTTCCACGCGCATGGTGGTGGAGGGCGTGCCCACCACAAGGGCGGCGGTTGCTCTGGCCCGCCGCGCCGGCGTGGACATGCCTGTGGCGTCCAAGCTGCACGATGTGCTGTTCTCAGGCCTGGACCCGATGCAGGCGGTGACGGACCTCATGACGCGCGACCCGCAGGCGGAGACCGCGTCCATGTTTGGGACGAACATGCGTATATGAAACCAGGGGGGAGGGGAGGCCGGCCGCTTCGACGGCGGCGTAGCGGTCGTCGCTGAAGGGGCCGGGACAATCGACATGAAACCCGGTGTGAACTGGCCTGTTACAATTGCCACTCTCGTGGTGGCGGGCCTCGCGGCATGGTGGACCTTCCGGGACGCGCGCGGGCGGGACGCCAATCCCCTGCTCTGGGCGGCGGGGATCGTGATAAGCGGGCTGATGGCAGGGTTTTTCGGGGTCCCGCTCATCCTTGGGGCATACCTCCTGCTCAGGCCGCGTGGAGCCCTTCTGGTGTGCCCTCACTGCAAACGCAGGTACATTTACAACCTGGCTTTCTGCCCGCACTGTGGGAAGCCTGTCAAGAAGGAATGCCTGAGGTGCCACGACACGATGGACCTCGGTGCGGATACATGTCCCCACTGCGGGATGAAGTCCCTCTAAGTTTTGAGGTTGCGGCAGGAATAGTCCGCGCGGCGTCGAAGCAGTAACGCGCTCTCAATTCCGGTTTCTTTCAGATCCCATGCAGTCGTCATATCGTTCGAAGGCGCTTGCCCGGCGGATGCGCGACGCGATGCCGCAAGGGTGAGGAGGTCTTCCCTTCTGTCGTCCCCGCTCCGGTGCGCGACGGGCGGGGCGGAACCAGCGTAAATCGGACTCTCGGGTGGGGCATGGAGGTGATCCCGGTGCTCGACAAAACCGACAGGATCGACGTCCTGATCCACCAGTTGACCCGCCTTGAAGAAGACCTGGATAAGCTGGGCGGCGAGGGGCGCGAGCAGGCAAAGGCTGAGGTCGCAGCCGTCCGGGGTCAGATCGTCGATGTCCTCATAGGGGCGCTCCGTGAGGGCGACGTGTTCGCCCGACGCGGGGCGGCGTATGGGCTGAGCAAGCTGCCGGAGCCAAGAGCGGTTGACGTCCTGATATACGCTCTTGAAGATGTGGACGATTCGGTCCGGAGTTGGGCCGCGGAAGGCCTGGGGTTCATCGGCGACGAACAGGCGCTTCCGTACCTCGTGAAAGCCCTCAAGGAAGAGAACCCTTACGTTGCTTACAGCATCACCTACGCGATAATGAAGTTCCCGAAAGCCGCGGTGGCACGGGCGGTCACCGCGGCCCTCGACAGCCCCAACAGGAACGTGCGCCGGAGATCAGCCAAGCTTCTGGGGGAACTAAAGCACCGGATGGCCGTGCCGCGTCTTGCGGCCCTGCTCGGCGACGCTGATCCGCAGGTCAGATACGAAGTCGTGGAAGCTCTGCGCAAGGTGGGGGACCTCAGGGCTCTCGAGCGCCTCATCGCCGCCCTCGCCGATGAGTCAACCGACGTGCGGTACGGCGCCATCCAGGCGCTGCGTGCGCTGGGAGACCAGAGGGCGGTGGAACCCCTGGTGCGGGTGTGCATGGAGAACGAAGACCTGCGGTTTTATGCCCTCCAGGCCCTGAAGGAGCTTTGCGGCGAGGATGCGGTGAGGCCCGTTCTCGAGGCGCTGGAGCATGTCAGGGGCGTCGTTCACGCGGTGGCGATGCGTGTCTTGAACGAGCGCGACCAGGGCGCGCAGAGAGCCAGCGGCTAAGTGAGGGTGCAGAAATGCTCTCGACTTTTGGGAGGGGTTGCCGGTGCTTGCACGAGGGGTGTCAAAATCCGGCCACTGGCCAGACGGGCCGGATTTTGTCAAGGCGCCCCGCTTGGGGCGCCGTCCCCGAGTGCAACATCGGCAACCCGGCAACTACTGGAAGAGGGGCGAGAACTAACGCACCCTCACTTAGCTGTGAGTTCAGGAATCCGTGCGGGTTTGGGAGAAGATTCCGGGCTGCCGGCGCTTGCACGACGTGGCGTCGAGGATTTGGCTGACCCACGCGCTGAATTCGAACGGGGCGCGCCGCAAGCGCGCCGTCCCCGGAGTGCAACACCGGCAACCTCTCGAAAGGTGGCGGTGATTTCTGAACCCGCACTTGGAGGCTTGGAGGCCTGGTGGCCTGGTGGCCGGTTGCCGGGGCGAAAGGCGAGTCGGTGAAGTATGGGCATGGCGGCGGGCGGGTCTCGGCCGCGACCTCTTGAGGCCGGGACGCATCCGCCGCCTCTTGTTCCCTTTCCGTGAGCACCTGGGTGTGTTATAATTCAGTTCAACCAGCATGCAGGTGGCCGTGTGCTGTGGCGGGAGATCTGGAGAATGTTGCCGGAGGCCGGCGCGCGCCTGCGTCAGGGGGTGGCGACATGATTCCTCAAACCGAAATGGTGCTGCGCCTTGTCCTGGCGGTCCTGTTCGGTGGGCTTATCGGGCTCGAACGCGAGAGCCACAAGCGACCCGCGGGGTTCAGAACGCACATCCTTGTGTGCGTCGGATCGGCGCTCGTCATGATGATCTCGCAGTACGCGTTCGTCGGTTTCACGCGGGTCATCCAGTACGATCCAGGACGTATCGCCGCGCAGGTGGTGAGCGGCATAGGATTCCTTGGTGCGGGAACGATCCTCAGGGAAGGCGCGACCATTAAGGGACTTACCACCGCGGCGAGCCTGTGGGTGGTGGCGGGCATCGGCCTTGCCGTGGGCACCGGCTTCTATCTTGCGGGCGCCATGACCACCGGCATCGTGGTGGTCGTGCTCATAGCGCTCGACCGGTTCGAGCGCAGGTTCATCTATACGAAGCGTGACACGCTGTTTGTTCAGATGCAGGATCGGCCCGGCCAGCTCGGCGCCATTGCCACGGTGCTCGGCAAGTACGGCGTGAGCATCAAGGATGTGGAGATGGAAACCCTGGAAGCCGGTCACGAGGCGTCGCTCCACCTTGCGCTGGAGGTGCCGTTCTCCGTGCGCAAGGACAGGCTCCTCGACGAGATAGCCGAGGTCGAGGGCGTGTACCGGGTGGGTTACGAAGAGTGACGGCGAAAAGTGACGGCGAGGGGTGGCGGCATGTCAGTGAGGATACTTGTGACAAACGACGACGGGATCCTGGCCGACGGCATTCGCATGCTTGCCGCCGAACTCGCCATGCTCGGGGAGGTAGTGGTGGTCGCGCCCGACAGGGAGAGGAGCGCCACGGGGCATGCCATCACGGTGCTCCGTCCCCTCAGGGTCGAGAAGGTTACGATTCCAGGGCTGGACGCCGAAGCCTGGGCCGTGGACGGGACGCCGTCGGACTGCGTGAAGCTGGCAGTGGAGGCGCTGCTCGAGAGGCGGCCGGATGTGGTCGTGTCCGGCATCAACCGCGGCCCCAACCTTGGCACCGACGTGCTGTATTCGGGCACGGTCTCGGC
The DNA here is from genome assembly GCA_030024085.1 of Bacillota bacterium. Taxonomy (GTDB): domain Bacteria; phylum Bacillota; class SHA-98; order UBA4971; family UBA4971; genus UBA6256. The sequence continues at coordinate 4,596 of JASEJE010000023.1, forward strand.
GGCGGTCGAAGGTGCGATCTGCGGGCTGCCGTCGATGGCGATTTCGGTGGCGGCCTTCGAGAATTGCCACTACGAGTTTGCGGCCAAGTTTGGGGTGAGGATGGTTTCGAAGGTGCTGGAGAAGGGCCTCCCTCCTGACACACTCCTCAACATCAACGTGCCGTCGGTTGATGAGGAGGACATCGCGGGCGTCGCCGTCACCAGGCTGGGCGCGCGGAAGTGGAAGGACGTGTTCGACCGCAGGATAGACCCCAGGGGTCGGACGTACTACTGGATGGCGGGGGACGTGGTCGACTGCGACGAGGATGAGAACGCCGACGCGGTGGCGATTCGAAGTAACCTCGTCTCGATAACCCCGATTCATCTGGATCTCACCAGGTACGACCTTATCGACGAGTTGAAGGGGTGGGGCATCGGCGTCGTCTCTTCGCATTTTCCCGGCGGGCGGCATACTATATAGAAGACTCGCTTCCCGACCGGGGGTATGACCGTGGGTCTTGCCTTGATGCTGAGGTGTGCGGCCATCCTCTCGCTCGTCATCATCCTCGAGATGGCTTGGGTGATCTACGCCCACAGGTCCCGTGCCATGCCGTCTCAGGTCATCTCGATTGCGGTCGGCATTGTCGCTGCGACTGCCGTCCTGTACGTGTCCCTGTTATCGTTCATCGCTGTACGGGTGATGGCCCCGCTGATATACGGACTGTGACTGTTGACTCGAGTGGAGAGTTGGACGAGCATTCATCCCGACCATGCACGGAAAGGAGAGGAGGCGCGTCCGTGGCATGCCGGTGACGGCGCCGACGTCGATGCCAAACGCCAGGGGTTGGGCCTGCGTCTGGGGGTGTCGGTGCGCGGCCGGCGAGTCAGGCGCGCCGGGTTGCCGCCATGAAGAGAAAAGTCGCTCTGGTGTTGGGCGGAAAGTCCGCCGAGAGAGAGATTTCCCTGCGTACCGGCGAGCAAGTCGGCCTTGCATTGAAGAGCAAGGGCCATGAAGTGATCGGTCTCGACCTGGACGGCGAGCTCGTCCCGGCCCTCCAGAAGGAGAGGCCCGATGTGGTGTTCATCGCGCTTCACGGCAGGTATGGGGAAGACGGCTGCCTCCAGGGACTCCTCGAGATACTGGGAATCCCTTACGTCGGGTCCGGCGTTCTTGCGAGCGCGCTGGCCATGGACAAGGTCATGTCCAGGAGGCTCTTCCGGCTTGAAGGGCTCACGTGCCCTCGCGACATCGTCGTGGCCAGCGGTGAGATGGACCACATCGGCGCGGACGAACTCGTCCTCAGGGTAGAGGAAGCCTTCGGCTTTCCGGCCATAGTGAAGCCCAACAGGGAGGGGTCAACGATCGGGCTCACCCTGGTGAGGGAGCCGGCCGGCCTGCCAAGCGCACTCCACCACGCCTTCGAGTATGATCTCGAGGCGCTGGTCGAGGAGTACGTAAGGGGGACGGAGGTCACCGTAAGCGTCCTCGGAAACCGCGAGCCGTGGGCTCTTCCTGTAATCGAGATCATATCCGCCACAGGCCTCTATGACTACAAGGCCAAGTACACCAAGGGTATGAGCCAGCACATCATACCGGCGCGTGTGCCGGGGCACACATATAAGGCGGCTCAGGACGCCGCCGTGAGAGCGCACAGAGCCCTGGGCTGCCGTGGCATGTCCCGCGCCGACTTCATCGTCGGGCCGGGCGACGTGCCGTACCTCCTCGAGGTCAACACCATCCCGGGTATGACCGAGACCAGCCTTCTCCCTGACGCCGCAAGGGCTGCTGGCATCGAGTTCCCGGACCTCGTCGACATGCTCATCGATTTCGCCCTCGAGCCAGCCACCCCGAGGATATAGGCGGAAGGAGAAAAGTCGGGGTTCGACTTCCACCTCCAGCAGGAGATTCCAGAAGCACGTTGAATCATCCATACAGGGGTTCATTCAAGCACACTAGAAAGTGTCCAACGGACGGACAGCCTCCGCGCCGCATGGCATTTGGTCGGCCGGGTTGGCCAGGCGTCTGTAACGAGCCTCTTGCTGCTTCGTTTGTTCATAGAGACAATAAAGTAGGGCAGAGGGCAAGAGCCGAAAGGCGTAAGCGACCAGACAGGCGTGTGGGCCTCGGGTCCCAGGGGTGTAGGGATGCGAGGCGGGGGCGCCCGTGCATGACCGGGGGATTGGGCCTGGACCCGGACGGGCCCGGCCGGGGCGAGCGTGGTGTGCGAATCAGGCAGGGGAGGTGAGCGGCTGCCAGGGCGGCGTATGGCAGGCGCGCGGCAGTCCCGGAGCCACATTGCAGAGCGGAGTCGCAGCGGCCTCTGTTACAATGGCGGGCGCACCGGGAAGGCCACATGACTGGTCACGGGGTGTCACTGGAAGGGTTCCGAGGTGAAAGTCCCTACTCGAATACAAAAGGAGGTTCTCAAGGTGCGTAAAGCCATTCTCATCGCGCTGTGCATGGCCGTGCTCATCGCCGCATGCGGCCTCGGGGCGTCGGCGAAGGAGACGCTCAACGTCATCTACATGGCGCAGGCTGGTTACCAGCCTGACGACATCCGCGACATGGCCGACCTCTTCGAGTTCCTGACGGACACCAAGGTCAACATCACCTTCGTGAAGTACGACGAGCAGCACGAGAAGATCGTCGCCTCTGCGGTGGCGCCCGTGGCCACATACGACGTGATACTCCTCGACCTCATCTGGACCGCGGAATTCGCCTCGAAGAAGATGGTTGCCCCACTCGACGACAAGATCACACCGGAGATGCGGAAGGACATAGCCCCTGCCATCATGGACGCCTTCGTGTTCGACGGCAAGACGTGGGCCATGCCGTTCCTCGCCAACTTCCAGTTGTTCTTCTACAACGCTGACATGATCAAGAAGGCAGGCTTCGATGGCCCGCCGAAGACTCTGGAGGAAATGGTCGAGCAGATGAAGGCCATGAAGGCCAAGAACATCGTCAAGTACCCCTGGACCGACTCGTGGAACCAGAAAGAGGGCCTCGTGTGCGAGTACGTGTGGCTCACCGGGGCGTTCGGCGGAGACACGTTCGACCCGGCCGGCAAGCCCATCTTCAACGAGGGCCCCGGCGTAAAGGCCCTCGAGTTCATGGTGAGCCTCCTCAAAGAGGGTCTCGCCAACCCGAAGTGCCTGACCAACGACGAAACCGCTGCAAAAGACGACTTCATCTCGGGCAACGCCGCGTTCACCACCAACTGGACATTCCAGTATGCGCTCATGAATGACCCGGCGGTGTCAAAGGTGGTCGGTGCCGGGGAGATGGGGCTCATCCCTGTTGCCAGTGCGGTGGCGGGCAAGGCGAAGACGACCTCGGTCAGCGGCTTCCAGGGCGCTGCGATCATGGCCAACTCCCGTAAGAAGGATCTCGCCTGGAAGTACGTTAAGTTCATAACGAGCCCGCTGGTGCAGAGGTCCTACTTGCAGGAGATGCCTGTGTGGACGTCGGTGCAGAAGAGCGCTTACGCCAACATGATGGACAAGACGATGGCAGTGAAGAGCGAGCAGATCGCCGCCGTGCATCACCGGCCGAAGGTGCCGCCTTACCCCGAGGTGTCATCGATCCTTCAGAGGTACATACACCTGGCACTGCAGATGAAGATGGAGCCCAAGGCGGCCCTTGACAAGGCGGCCGAAGAGATCAGGGCGGTGCTGGCAAAGAAGTAGGGCTCATTTCGAACCCGGACGCAAAGGCCGCTCTAACTGCCTGCTGTAGCGGCCCGGGACCCGGGACCCGGGTCCTGGGTCATGGGTCATGGGTCGAAGAGCCCTACGGGGTTCCCCGGCGGGGCGCCGGTGCCCCGGCGAGGGGATGGCTGGCTTCCATGACACCTGGTGTCACGGCTCGCCAGACCCATACGACCCCTCGCGCGATCATCGGCGCCCCCCGGTGCCTCCTCCCGGATTGAGCCGCATGGGCGTCTGGCGCCGTGGCCGGGAGGGGCCTGGAAGGACTTCTACGGAGGTATAGCGATGCATGTCCATAAAGAGACGTGATGCCAACGGACGAAGCCTGGCGCGGTGGCTCCTCGCGCCCAGCATGGCCCTGATAGCCACGGTGGTCGTCGCCCCACTCCTCTTCGCCCTCTTTCTCAGCTTCCAGGAAGCGGAGCCGAGGGTGGGCGGGATAAACATGAGGTTCGTCGGGCTTGCCAACTACGCGCACTACTTCGTCAGGTCAGACCTTTTCTGGCCGGCGGTTCGCGTGACCATCTACTTCACCGCGGTCTCTCTCGCCGTAGAGCTGGTGCTTGGCATCGCCATGGCGCTCGTGCTCAACGAGGAGTTCGCGGGAAGATCGCTCGTGCGGGCGATCATCTTGCTCCCGTGGGCCGTCCCTACCGTAGTGAACGCACGAATGTGGGAGTGGATATTCGCTGGCTCCAAGTTCGGGGCGCTGAACGGGCTCATGAAGGTGCTTCACATCTTCCCGCCCACTTACGACCAGGTCTGGCTCGGGTTCGACGTTCCGTTCGCGGGCGTCCCGTTGCTCGGGCCGTTCCTGAGGTGGATGGGCGTCACGCGGGCGCTCAACATGATCATTCTCGCCGATACGTGGAAGGTCACACCGCTCGTGGTGCTCCTCGTGCTGGCCGGCCTGCAAACAATCCCCGACAGCCTTTACGAGGCTGCCACGGTGGACGGCGCCGGCTTCTGGCGCAAGCTTACATACGTCACGCTGCCTCTTCTCAAGCCGGTGCTCCTCGTGGTGCTGGTGCTTCGCACCATGGAGCTCTTCCGTGTGTTCGACATCATTTACATCATAATGCAGTATTCCATCAGGGTGCTGGGTGTGCTCACATACGAGGTGGGAATGAAGTTCCTGCACTTCGGGAGCGGCGCGGCGCTGTCGTTCCTTGTGGCGCTGTTCATACTCGGGCTTGCCCTTATATACATTCGGCTGTTCTATACGGAGGAAGGGTACTGAGTACAGGTTCATCAATCCACGCGAGTCTACCGGAGCGTCCGGGACCGGCTTTCGCCGGACGGGGTGTCTCTGACCCTCGACACACAACTTGAAGCAGCGGGGACCGCCTGCGCCTGGAGGCGGCCGGGCGGACCCCGATGGACGAAACCCGGAGGGATCGATGTGAACTCCCCGCGAAGGAAAGGCAGGATACCGCTGCGGCTGCGGCGCGCCGCGCTCTATCTCGCGGTCGTCGCCATCGTGGTCTGGACTCTCGGGCCCGTCACGTGGCTTGCCATCTCGAGCATCACGCCGTACAATGAGCTGATATCCGACCGGGCGACCCACTGGTTTCCTCGACACCCCACCTTCGCCAACTTCCAGGTTATGTTCGACCTTTCGAGGGAGACCGGCGAGAGGTTCGTGTACGCCATCCGCAACAGCATGATCGTGGCCAGCTCCGTGACGGCGATTTGCCTTGTGGCGGGCACGCTGGCAGCGTACGCCCTGGCGCGGCTGCCGGTCAGGGGCAAGAAGCCCCTCGTGCTGTCCCTCATGTCCATCAGGATGCTTCCCACCATCGCCCTCGTGATACCTTTCTTCGTGATCGTGTCGTATATCGACTATGGACTCATGTCCGTCGGATCGTCATTCCATCTGTTCGATACCAAGCTCAACCTGGTGATCCTCTATACCACCTTCATCCTGGGGTTTGTAATCTGGATAATGCGCGGCTTCTTCCTCACCATCCCGCTGGAGCTCGAGGAGGCCGCCCGCATCGACGGGTGCACCAGGCTCCAGGCGCTCCGTCACGTCGTGCTCCCCCTTTGCGCGCCGGGCCTCGTTGCCACTGGCATACTCTCGTTCCTGCTTGCCTGGGATGAGTTCCTTCTGGCCCTCATCTTCACCAGGTCCAACAACGCCATCACTCTGCCGCTTTTCATCGCAGAACTGGGAAGCCAGTACATAACCGCTTACGACCAGATCTCCGCGGCGGGGGTCATGGCTGCCATTCCCCCGGTGGTCCTGGCGCTTCTCTTCCAGAGGTTCATTGTGCAGGGTCTGACATCAGGAAGCGTGAAGGGGTAACGCTGCCCGAAGCCCGTGCCTGTCACGGCGCCTGCACCTGCGTTCGGGCCCGCGCCCGCGCTCGTGGCCGGGGTCGCGCACGTGCCCGCGCTTTACGTTTGGGCGTTTGGTGCGGCCCCCGACCGAGGGTCTAGAGCGCGGGACGCCCGTGTATCCTTCACTGGTTCGCTGAAGGACTTTCGCCACTCCGTGAAGAATTATGTCATATCCTCCGGCGCATCTGCGCGCACCCGCGGCGGGCGCGCCCCGGAAAGGAGCATGGGCGCGTTGGGAGAAGTCTCGCTGCTGAGAACCGGGCCGGTTCACAAGGGCAACCAGAAGCTCGTGAAGAGCATCAACCGCAACATCGTGCTGAACATCGTCAGGCAGCACGGGCCCATTTCGCGCGCCGACGCCGCCAGGATGAGCCAGCTCTACCCGGCCACGGTGTCGTCCATCGTGAACGACCTCATCGACGAGGGGTTCGTACGCGAGGTAGGGCTGGGCGACTCTACCGGCGGCAGGCAGCCTGTGATGCTCGAACTGAACCGCGGGGTATACGCGGCCTGCGGCGCCTCGATAGAGGTGGGGCGGTTGCGGGTGTGCCTCACAGACCTCGACGCCCGGGTCCTCGCCAGGGCAGAGCGTCCCCTCTTGTGGCAGGAGGGCCCGCGCAAGAGCCTTCCCGCCATCGTCTCCGCTGTACGCGAGATCATCGAGTCCGGCCGCGTTCCGTGTGAGAAGGTCCTCGGCGTCGGTGTGGTTTACCCGGGCCCCGTTGATACGGCGACCGGGACGATCCAGGCGTCGCCGCACATGCCCGGATGGGGCGGGTTTTCCCTCAAGGCGGCCCTGGAAGACGAACTCGGCCACGAGGTGGTCATGGACAACGACGCGAACGCCGCTGCCTGGGGTGAGAAATGGTTCGGCGCCGCGCGGGGCAGGTCCAGCTTTCTCTATGTCATGGCCGACTACGGACTCGGCGGCGGGATAATCATAGACGACAGGCTCTACCGTGGCAGGAACGACGGCGCCGGTGAGATCGGCCACATGACCGTGGACATCGATGGCCCGCAGTGCAAGTGCGGCAACTTCGGGTGCCTCGACGTCATGGCGTCGGGCACCGCCATCGCCCGGAAGATGATAAGCGATATCAAGCGGGGCGCCGAGACGTTATGCAGGGACCTCGTGGGAGGGGACGTCGAATCCATCACCATGGACATCGTGCTCGAGGCCGCGGCGATGGGAGACTCCCATGCACGGGCGATAGTCGAGGAGAGCGGGCGCTATGTCGGCATCGGCCTTGCGAACCTGGTGAACTGCTTCAACCCCGAACTCATCGTCCTCGGGGGGCAGCTTGCCCTTCGGAGCAACCTGTTTTTCACAAGCGCCAGGGAGACCGCGAGGCGCCGCGCCTGGCCCGTGCTGGGCAAGGACCTCGACGTCGTTCTCTCTGCGCTCGGCCACGACGCCTGTGTCATCGGTGCGACGAGCCTTGTGCTGACGAGGGTATTCGAGTCGCCGAGCATCAGGGCGTACGCCTGAAGGCGCGTGCAGCGGGGAACGGTGGCGTTCCGTCGAGACAATGACCCGGAGTCTAGCGCGGAGAGACGCTGCGAGATCGGCGGTCGCCCCCGAGCCAAGTAGACCGCCGGAAATCCGTGCTGCTTTTCAGCGTGCAGGGGATCTCCAGGGTTGCCGGTGTTACACTCCGGGGACGGCGCGCTCGCGGCGCGCCTCGTTCGAATTCGGCGCACGGGCCAGCCGAATTCTCGACGCCCCGTCGTGCAAGCACCGGCAACCCTGACACGCTCAAGAAAAGTGACGAAAACCTACGGCGCCATACTTGGTGCTCGGCGCTGCAGGACCAGAGGGGAGGGGGGCCCGTTGGCAATCCCGCGTCCAGGCCATCCTGTCAGGAGTCGCTGTGTCCGCGCGAGCGCTCTTGCGCGAGGCGACGCTGGCGTTGCTGACGCAGGTCCCGCCCGCGCCCTCGCCCTCGCTTTCGTCCCCGCCTTCGCTTGCGCGTGCGTCGCCATCCTCTTCGTCGTTTGCGGCGCGGTGTGGTCCGTCTCTGCCGGAGCCGGTCCCGAGGTCAGGCTGAACGTGATCTACATGGCCCAGGCGGGCTATCAGCCTGACGAGTTCGAGGAGATGACCCGGGAGTTCGCGAGGGAGTCAGGGATCGACGTCGCTCTCAACTTCGTGCGCTACGACGAGGAGTATCAGAAGATCGTGACATCCGCCACGTCCCCCGTGGCCACATACGACGTGGTGCTTGTCGACCTCATCTGGGTCGCGGAGTTCGCCGAGAAGGGCTACGTCGTTCCGCTCGATCGGGGCCTTGCCGCAAAGGTGAGGCAGGGTATCTCCCCCGAGATCCTCAGCGCCTTCGAGCACCGTGGCCGAATCTGGGCCATGCCTTTCCTCGCCAACTTCCATTTTCTTTTCTACAATGAGGACATGCTGAAAAGAGCGGGGTTCGATGCGCCTCCTGGGACCATCGAGGAGATGGAGGTCCAGATGCGCGCGATGAAGCGCAAAGGGGTAGTCGAGTACCCCATGATCGCCTCGTGGAACCAGAAGGAGGGCCTCGTCTGCGAATACGTGTGGCTCGTCGGAGCATATGGCGGCGGCATCTTCGACTCCGGCGGCGATCCCATCTTCAACCACGGTCCGGGGGTTGCCGCGCTGGAGACGATGACGAGGTGGGTGCGGGACGGCCTCGTAAACCCGCTTGCTCTCACCGCGGACGAACTCGTGGCAAAAGACGTCTTCATCGCTGGAAAGGCGGCCTTTGCACCCAACTGGACGTTTCTCTCCGGGTTTATGAGCGACCCAGCCGTTTCGCGCGTCGCCAGCCATGCAAGGATGGGCCTACTGCCCGTGGCGCAGGCCGTGCGCGACGAGACCGGCCGGGTTTCGTCGTCGGTCAGCGGCTTCCAGGGCCTCGCAGTGATGGCCAACTCCTCCCACAAGCCGGAAGCATGGAGGTACGTGGAGTTCATGGCCAGCCCCGAGGTGCAGGGCCGCTGCCTCCAGGAGGTGCCTGTGTGGACCTCCCTTCAGATGAGTCGTGAGGCCTGCGCGAAGGACCCGTGGCTCGACGTCAAGCTGGAGCAGATGCGGTGGCTGCGCCACCGCCCCAAGCTCGTGAGATACCAGGAGATCTCCGCGATCATGCAGAGGTTCATCCACGCCGCGCTCGAGGGAGCCATGTCGCCGCAGGAGGCCCTGGACGTGGCCGTGGAGAGAATACGCAGCCTGCCCTAAGTGCGGGTTCGGGAGGGTGTCGGGTGGGCGTTCGTCGGGGGAAAGCCGGTATGCGGGTAACGGAGCGGGTGCGCCTTGGCTTCGCCGCGATCGTCTGGTCCACGTTTGTCCTGAGCTTGCTCACTTTCTACGCGATATCGCACCTCACTGCGATTCTTCATCGGATCAACACGTGCGACGTCCCAGCTATCCAGCTCAGCGGGGAGATCTCCAAGAAGATATACCAGACCACGGGAAACGTCTACCTCACGATCGCCGGTGGCGGCAAGGTCGCCCGGCCCGAGGACCAGCTGAACGAGGTGAAGATGCTGCTGGGCAGCCTCGAGGAGATCCTCCGGCGACACCCTGGCCCGGATGTCCACGCCATCCTGCCGATGCTCGACGACATCAGCGACGCAGCGGGAGAGTACACGAGCGTGCTCGTGAGCCTGCAAGCGGAGGCGGACCCGGAGAAGATGTATCTTCTGCTGCGGGCGCTGTCCGGCAAGGGCGAATGGCTCATCAGCCGGTCAGAGCACATGCAGCTCCGGATATGGGAACAGATAGGGCCCCGGATGGCGCGCACCGAGCGCCTCTCCACGCTCCTCAAGGTGGGGGTGGCTCTTGCCTTCGCCTTCGCGTTCGTGTTCGGGCTTTGCGTGTCCGGCATCATCACGGGAACCCTCGCCGACGTCTCGCACGGCATTCGCAAGGCGGCTGAGGCCGCGCACGGGGAAAGCGAGAGGTCTGCACGCCTGTCGGCCGGCATGAGGGCATCGGCGGGCAGAACTCAGGCTGCGCTCGAGGCCGTGCTGCGGGCCTTCCACGGCGCTGTCGAGACGAGCAAGGTCTCGAGCGAAGCGTCGCAGAGGATAGCCGCGACGATGGAGGACGGCGCGGATGCCGCCCGGATGCTTGCCGACCGAACACAGGTCACGGCGAGGGCCGCCGGTAAGACGAGGTCTACCGTCTCGTCCCTCGGCCGCAGGCTCGTCCTGGCGAGCGCGGTGATACGCGAGACCATCCTCATGGTTGACTGTAACGTGAAGACGGCCATGGAAGCGAGCTGTCACGTCGACGCGCTTCAGGAGCAGATGGACCGCATCGACGCGGTGCTGCAGGGGATCACGAACATCGCGGACCAGACGGGGCTCATCGCTCTCGACGCCCGGATAGCGTCGGCTCGGTCGGGGGAGGGGGGACGCGACTTCGGGAGGGTCGCCCAGGAGATCGGGAGCCTTGCCGAGATGAGCGCGAGCGCGGTGGAAGAGGTCAAGATGCTGATGGAGGGCATCAAAGCATCCACCCTTGATGTGGTGAAGTCGCTTGGCGCGTCGGTGGAACGCGTGCGGGGTCTCTCACGCCAATCCTCCCGCGTGGAAGAGGTCTTCAGGGCGATACAGGGGTCATTCGACGAGATCCTGGGCCTCATGGACGAGGTGGAGGACGCGGCGGGCAAGGGCGCCGGCGAGGCCAGGCTGGTTCAGGAGGCCATGGCGGAGATCCTCGAGTCGGCCCGGCAGGTGGCGGCGCAGGCCGGGGAGCTTGCCGGAGAGATGCAGGCTCTCGCCGAGAGCGCCCAGGAAGCCATAGGTGCCAGCGAGACGCTGGTGGAGGGAATCGCAGGGCAGGCGAGGTCCGCGGAGGAGCAGTCGCGCCTGGCGGGAGAGGTGATCAAGGAGATCGAGACGCTCGCCTGAGGGCCGAGCGTGACTTCAAGCGTTGTGATCGGTGTCACATCACAAGGCCGTTCCCGGGGCTAGAATGTAAAGCAGAAAGAGACCTGCAACGGCCGAAGGAGGGATTATGATGACGCTCTTCAAGAGGACTATTGTGGCGCTTGTGGTGGCTGCTTTGATGCTGGGCGGGACGGCGTATGCCGTCGATCCCACCAATCCCGATGACGAATGCGTTGCGTCGAGTGCGTTCATCGCCAACATCATCGCGGGGTTCCCCGAGCTTTCGCTCACGGTTGAACAGGTCCAGGCGCTGCGTGACGCAGGCTACGGCTGGGGTGAAATCGTGATCGCGTGCAGCATCGCTGTGAACTCCGGCCAGACCCTGGACGGCGTGATGGCGCTTGCGACCGATGGCGCCGGCTGGGGCGAGGTCGCGACAGAACTGGGGGTCGAGACACGGGCGTTCGGACAGTATGTTCGGGAGATCATCGGCAGGGGCGGCGCGAAGGTGAGGGCGCGGCACGGTCGCAAGGATGTCGATGACGCGGCGGCCATGGACATGGCGCAGGGCAGGTTCGGCCTCGATGACGAGGATGTCCAGGCGATGGCCGCCATGGGCCTCGACGGGCAGGACGTCCTCTGCGCGGTGAGCGTTGCCGCGGCTTCGGGTGATGCTTCGAAGGTTCGGTTGGCCCTGGAACTCCGCGTGAAGGCTCAGAGCTGGCTTCGGATCGCCGAGGCGGCTGCGGTCGGCAAGGACGGGATCGTGGAGAAAGGTGTAGCGATACGAAACCGTATCGAGTTCAGGAAGGCGCTCGAGGAACAGATAAAGGCACAGGTCAGGTCCCAAAAAGAGGCCCACAAGGACGAGGACAAGGGCAAGCCTGAGGACCCGGGGAAAGGCAGCGGAAACGGCTCCGGGGATAGCGGAGGAGGAGCAGGCGATTCCGGCGGCCAGCGTCAGGGCTTGTCCCACGGCAACGGCCATGGCGGTGGGAGCGGCAAGTAAGCCCACGACTCCGTCGGGCCGTATACCACGCCCCGGCTCCGCGCGATGCGAGCCGGGGCACTTCCCTAAGTATGGCGCCATAAGTTTGCGCCACTTCTCCTGACGGTGTTGGGGTTGCCGGTGCTTGCTAGGGCGGGGCGCCTGGAATCTGGCTAGCCTTGAGCGCCAAATTCGAACGAGGCGCGCCGCAAGCGCGCTGTCCCGGGAGGGCAACACCGACAACTCGGAAGCTTCTCCCAAACCGGCATGGATTTCTGAACTCACACTTAGGCGGTGTCCTGCTCCAGGATTCGCCCGGCAAAGAGAAGCCCGCTTGCGAGTTGCACGCGGACGAGATCGCGGATGGGCACCACGCGGTAGTTGAGGTCGGCCTCGAGGGCGCTGCACTCGCGCGACAGCTTCTCATCGAGCGCGAGCTCGATGGCGCTGAGGGTGCGCGACCTCTCGGGGTCGGACGAGCACGCAAGCTCCTCGCGGCACAGCCGCCATAGCATCCCCACCGAGAGCTGGTTATAGAACTTGCGCACTGCGAGGCTGTCGAAGGCCTCGGCGCCGGTGGCGGGGCGAAGGAGGTCTTCCGATGTCGTGGCCCACTTCCGCTCGGCCTCAAGGGCGGCGGGGATATGTTTGAGGTTGTCCTCCGCCGCCCGATATGACGGAGGCGGGATCCTTGTCCGCATGCTTCGCGTAATAGTCGTACGTGTCCTTGACGCCGAAAAGACCGTAGATGGCCTCGTCGAACTTCGTGCAGTAGGGAACCTCGGGCTCCCCGAGGGAGAGCGGGATGCCGCGTAGCCTGGCGATCCTGTGAAGCTCGCCGTGGAGCTCCGGCACGGCATGAGTGATGTACCAGTAGGCCCCGCCGAAACCCGCGTTGTGCAGGGACTACAGGGATGCTGGCTTCTCGCTGTCGATGACCTTCATGGGGCACCTGGTCTCGGGCAGCGGCCTTGAAAAGTGGAGCGTCTTGTGGTCTATCGGGAACGTCCACTCGACCTGCCGTCATTCTGGAAATCCGCAGTACAGCCGGGCATCTCCCTCCTTCTCCGGGTTAATCGTCCACATATTCGCCGTGCCCCAGGACGTTCCTCCCGCCGGTCCCGAAAATTCTCCGCCGAATCATCGGTTACGAAGGAGGATTCTGGGTATGCGAGTAGAAGAATAGCATCGACAATAAAACGGTCGGTGAACGAATGAATGCTCTTGTGACTGCATTGCGCATGGTAACGAGCATAGACGCCATACGTCACGTGGGTGAACAAATTCGTTCGGGGAACAGACTGAAATCGTCCAGGGGGGCGTCTTCGGATGAAGGGGCTTCGGACCGGCGACAGGCAACTCATACGGGACCTCAACATGTCCATCGTAATCAGTGCCGTAAGGCGGCACGGGCCCATCCCAAGGGTGGATATCGCCCGGATGACCACGCTCGGCCGTTCGACGGTGTCGGAGCTCACGGCGCTTCTCTTGAAAGAGGGTTTCATCAGGGAGATTGGAAGCCAGGAGCCGGGAGAGAAACGGCGCGCTCTGGGCAGGCGCCCCGTGCTCCTCGAGTTCAACCCGAAGGCCAGGTTCGTGGTGGGGGTCAAGCTCGCGCCGAGGATGGTTTCGGCCGCGCTGACTGACCTCGAAGCGGATATCCTCGACACGGCGGAGTTGCCGATAGATGAGAAGGCTGGCGAGAAAGCCGTGCGCCAGCAGGTCTCGAGAGCCATCCGCGAGGTCATGTCGAGGGCAGGCGCGGGTGCCGAGAAGGTCGTGGGCGTCGGTGTGGCCATGCCGGGGATCGTGGACAACCGCACGGGGGTGTCCATTTCGCCCAGGTTCTTCTTGTGGCAGAACCTTCCCCTCAAGCATCTGCTGGAGGACGAGTTCGGGATACCGGTCTTCATCGACAACGACGCCAACGCAGCGGCCCTTGGGGAGAAGTGGCGCGGCAGGGGCCGCGAGGTCGAGAACATGGTCCTGGTGACGGTGGGCATCGGCATCGGTGGAGGCATCATCATCAACAACCAGTTGTACCGCGGCTTTGCGGCAGGAGCGGGCGAGGTCGGCCACATAACCATCAACGAGGATGGCCCGGAGTGCTCGTGCGGGAACCGGGGGTGCCTCGAGGCCATGGCCTCTGACGGGGCCATGGAACGCGAGATGCGGCGCCTGGTAGCGACGGGCGCCACGACCTCTGTGCTGGGCATGGCAGCGGGAGAGCCGGCGAGGATCACAAGAGCCATGATCGTGCAGGCCGCGAAGGCTGGCGATACCGCCGCCATCGAAGTGCTGCGGACGGCGGGCCAGCACATCGGGGTGGGGCTTGCAAGCATTGTCAACATCCTCAACCCCGAACTCATCGTCGTTGCAGGGGAGGCTGCTCAGGAGGCCGGGGACCTCCTCCTGCAGCCGATAAGGGAGACCATCGCAAGGCGGTCGATGAGCGTGCTTGCCCAGAGAGTAGAGGTCGTGACGTCGGCTCTCGGCGATAACATTTGGGTCACGGGCGCGGCTGCGCTCGTGCTGCAGGACTTCTTTGGGGTTCCCATTTACGAGCGCGGGCAGCCTGTGGCCGCAGTGTCGCTCCCGGAGATCGTCCAGGGAACGTAGCAGGAAGCGGCACGCAAGGCGTCACAGACCATCAGGCGATGCAGGTTCGCGAGGACAGCACAGGAATGCAGGGATCATCAGGGATCATCAGGAGAGGTTGACATGCCAATCAAGCCAAGAACACGCGAATCTCTGGTTGAGAGGAGCGTCCGGATCATCAAAGGCAACCAGCACCCATCGGGCGCCTACATCGCGTCCCCGGCGTTCCCCAACTATGCTTACTGCTGGCTCCGGGACGGGACGTTCACGGCGTACGCCATGGACCTTCTCTGTGAACACGGAAGCGCCCGCGCTTACCACGTATGGGTTGCAAGGTCCGTCGAGGCGAATCGCGCGATAGTGCTCGAGGCCGTGCGGTCTGCGAGGGCGGGGAGGAAGCCGGACCCGCAGGCCGTCCTGCCGGCGAGGTTTACCCTGGAGGGTGGGCTCGACGCGAGCGACTGGCCCAACTTCCAGCTCGATGGCTACGGCACGTGGCTCTGGGGTCTTGCCGAACACGTCCGCCTCACCGGCGACCGGAGTGTTCTCGAGCAAGCGGGAGAAGCGGTCAGCCTTGTCCTCGAATATCTCGCGGCTGTCTGGATGATGCCGAACCACGATTGCTGGGAAGAGCACGGCGACCAGGTACATACCTCGACCCTCGCGTGCCTGGCCGGGGGCGGCGCGCACTTCGCCGCGCTGGCGGAGGACCCGAAGGCAGGGGCACTGGCGGAGGAGATCAGGGAATACATCCTTGGGCACAGCGTCGTGGACGGACGGCTGGGCAAGTTCTGCAATGCCGACGCCGCTGTTCAGAGTGGACCGCGGGCAAATCCGGTCGGTGCTGGAGGAGCAGGAGGCCCCGCTGTTCTGGTGGGCGAAGGCGACGGCGGACGCCGCCGCGATGAGCGTCGGCGGGCTGATCTGGGCCGGGAGGTTGACGCGAGCCTCCTATGGGTTGCGGTACCATTCAGGGTGCTGGACCCGCTCGACCCGAGGATGACCCGGACTGTCGAGAAGATCGAGCGCGACCTGGCGAGAGGCGGCGGGGTTCGCCGTTACGCAACCGACACTTACTACGGCGGCGGGCTGTGGCTCCTGCTCTCGGCCTGGCTCGGCTGGTATTACTGTCGGGTGGGGCGCCTTGCTGAGGCGGCATCGTGCCTCGACTGGCTCGAGGCGCAGGCCGATGAGGAAGGCCTCATGCCCGAGCAGGTGAGCGTGGACCTGATCGAACCCGCTTGCTACCAGCCATGGGTCGATCGGTGGGGCCCGGTCGCCAAGCCGCTTCTGTGGTCACACGCAATGTACCTCGTGTTATGGCACGAGCTTCACGGTTAGGTGCACGGTCAGGCGAGTGGAACTTCGAACCTGTGGACGGGGGGTGTAGCAGCATGTATGCCGGGCGGGGCGGAAGAAGAGCCCTGACCATCGCTGTCTTCCTTCTACCGACAATCGTCGGGTTTGTGCTGTTCAGCCTCACTCCGATCTTGCGCTCGCTGTACTTGAGCTTCACGTCATGGGACATCCTCCAGCCGGCGGAGTGGGTTGGCACCGAGAACTACCGGCAGCTCTTGACCAGTGACGAGTTCTGGAGGGTGATGGGGAATACGGCTGAGTACATCGTCCTGTACATCCCCCTGATGCTGGTCTCGTCTCTTGCTGTCGCCTCTCTTCTCAACAGGCGATTTCGAGGCGTGCTGGTGTACAAGGTCCTGTTCTTCTTGCCCGTCCTTACGTCGTGGGTGGCGGGTTCGCTCATCTGGCGCTGGATCCTGAACTACAAGTACGGCATCGTCAACGCGCTTCTGGGGTTCGTGGGCATAAAGGGTCCTGCCTGGCTCGATGACAGGCTGTGGGCTATGCCCGGGATAGTGCTCGCCAGCGTCTGGAAGGACGTCGGGTTCTTTGGTCTGATATTCCTCGGGGCGATCAAGGGCATCAACACCGACTACTACGAGGCCGCCGCGATCGACGGCGCCACGCCCTGGCAGCGGTTCAGGCACATCACTCTGCCGCTCGTGTCGCCCACCACGTTCTTCGTGCTGGTGACCTCCATCATCAACTCGTTCCAGGTCTTCGCCCAGGTCATGATCATGACCGACGCGGGGCCGGCCGGGGCAACCCAGGTGATCATCGAGCGCATATACCGTTATGCGTTTCAGTTCTACAAGATGGGCTACGCTTCGGCGCTCTCGTGGATCCTCTTCGCCATGATCTTCATTGTCACCTATGTGCAATGGCAGTTCCAGAAGAGGTGGGTGACGTATGATGCGTAGAGCCATCGTCGCACTCAGGACGGTTTCGTTCTACCTGGTCATCTCAGCGGTGGCCTTTGGGATGATCCTGCCATTCCTCTGGATGATCAGCACATCGCTCAAGGAGCACGAGGCCGTCATGATCCTGCCCATCCGCTGGATACCTGAAAGGGTGAGCTTCCAGAGCTATCGGGACATATTCTCCATCTCGACGATGGTGCCTTTCCACAGGGCGGCGCTGAACAGCCTCCTCGTTTCGATCATGGCGACCTTCGTCACGCTCGCCTCGACTTCCATGGCTGCCTTCGCCTTCGCCAAGCTGGACTTCAGGAACCGCGACCGGCTGTTCCTGGTATTTCTCGCAACGATGATGGTCCCGGGCGCCGTGACGATGATCCCCAACTATCTCGTGCTGCGCAGCCTGCGCCTGCTCAACACGTTCACCGGGCTCGTGCTCCCGTCCATTTATAACGCCTGGGCGCTGTTCCTGCTCAGGCAGAATATCAAGGCTATCCCCGAAGCGTACTTCGAGGCCGTGCTCGTCGACGGCGGGACAGCGTTCACGATGTACCGCCACATAGTGCTGCCCCTGGCAAAGCCCATCCTCGCCACTCTGGGGGTGCTGACGTTCATGGGGACGTGGAACGACTACCTCTGGCCGCTCATCGTGCTGTCGGACCCGAGCAAGATGACCCTCACCCTTGCCCTCAACAACCTGAACGCCAGGTGGGGGGAGCACTGGGAGATGCTGATGGCCGGGAACCTCGTGTCCATGGTTCCCATCATAATCGTGTATCTCGCGGCTCAGAAGTACTTCGAAACGGGGATCACCGTGGGCGGCTTGAAGGCCTGAGTGAGATCGATGCGTCCTCTGTGCGGAAGGCAGGTGATGTCCGGGAAGCGACGATAGTGCGTCCCATCGTTTGAGGTCGGTTGTGACTGGACCAAACTCGAAGCCAGTTAGGCGCCCCACATGAAAGGGAGGGAAAGACATGTTCACCCGCAGGGCATTGCTTGTTCTGGTGTGTTTCGCGCTCGTACTGAGCTTATCCGGCAGCATCCTGGCCGCGAAGAAAGTCGTGATAACCTACGGCAACTTCTCGGCGGGGAAAGACAACGAGCCCACGCTTAACGCGATGAAGGCTGCATTCGAGAAGGCTCACCCAGACATCGAGGTCAAGCTGCAGAGCACCGGATACGGCGAGTACTTCAGGGTCATTCAGACGCAGGTAGCCGGGGGCACTGCACCCGACTGCTACGAGCTGAACTACGAGAACTTCGTGACGTTCGCTGCGAAGAACGTGCTCACAGACCTCGGGCCGCTCTTCCAGTCCGCCGGAATGGACTTCGACGCCTACGACGAGAACGCCCTCAGGGCTTTCAACTACAAAGGGAAGCAGTTCGGCGTGCCCGTGAGCTACTCGGTGGTGCTGCTATTCTACAACAAGGACCTCTTCGACAAGGCGAAGGTTCCCTATCCCACCAACGACTGGACCTGGAAGGACGTCATCGAGGCGGGCAAGAAGATCAGGGCCCTTGGCGACGATATCTTCGGGATCATCCAGGGTGTGCACTTCTGGGAGTTCTACAAGGTCATCGAGCAGAACAACGGAAGCCTCTTCAACGCTGACCACACGAAATTCACGGTGAACTCGCCGGAGAACGTGGAAGCCCTGCAATACATGGTTGACAAGGTGATCAAGTACAACATCGAGCCGACCCAGGCCCAGAAGTCCAATCAGGGCGACTGGGATCTGTTCTCCGCAGGCAGGGCAGGGATGCTCATCACTGGCAACTGGGCCTTCACCTACATGAAAGAGAACGCCAAGTTCCCCTGGGACGTGGTGGTGGAGCCCGGGAACAAGCGAAAGGCCTGTCACTTCTTCTCGAATGGACTTGTGATAAACAAGGCCAGCAAGAACAAGGATGCTGCTCTCAAGTGGATCAAGTGGCTGAGTTCCAGCAGGGAGTCATGCACGCTCCGGGTGAACGCTGCCTGGGAGACCCCGCCCATATCCGACCCGGAGATAATCAAGCTGTATACGTCGCAGACGCCGCCCGATAACCGCAAGGCCGTCTTTGAGTCTCTGAAGTACCTTGTAACGCCACCGGTGGTGGAGCAGTTCAACGAAATGGCGCAGATCATCGACGTGCAATTGCAGAAGGCCCGCGACGGTGAGAAAACGCCCAAGCAGGCCCTGGACGACGCCCAGAAGGAATTGGAGCAGAAGATCAAGCTATAGGGCTATAGGCCCTGGAGTTTCGCAGAAGGTCGCTCTCCAGGCTGCGACGGTGTAGCCACGTGTTGGCGCGACCGGGCGTCCCGGCCGCACGAAACCTCCGGCTGCACGAAACAAGCCAGAGCGAGTCATGTGGCGTGCCGGCTCCGTCGCCTGGCTGCGGGCGGCGGAGCCGAGCCTGCGCCATGGCCGTCTGTTGGCCGGTGGCTGAGCCTGGTCGCGCCCGGGGGGCAATCATGCGGTCCAGTCCAGGGCGGCCTGGGCCGCAACTGCACCACGTGCAGGTTTGCGCATGTCTCGTGCCGTGTCAGGGGCTGCCGCTGTTGCGCTCGCGGGACCGTGCGCCGGGCAAGCGCCAGTAGCCCGGCACGCACGGGCAGACCGGTGAGACCCGCGAGCCCATGCACCTGACTGTGCCGCAGTGCTTCATGACATCGAATCGATTGGGTTTCCGGGGCTACCTGAAGTGAGGTGCTTGGAATGCCAGACGGAAGCTTGCCTTCAATCTGCCACGTTCCGACGGGATACTGTCCGCGCGACGGAGTCATTTGCGTTCGATCCCCGCGCCAGCCTGTGGGCGGCGAGTTCGTTCACGTAAGAGCCGAGGTCCGGGAGAACCTCGCTCGGGAGCGGGTGGTGTTGCGCTGCACGTGCAACGGCCGGGAGGGGGAGGTGCCAGGTCGCAAGATCCGCGACCACCATGCCACACGGACGGGACTATTCGACCTGCCGGGCAAGGATCGGGGGCCAGTGGAATACTTCCTCTTTGAGCTCGGCCGCTTCGCTGCGGGCGACGAGGTGGAGTACGTGATTGAGGCGGGGACCGGTGCCCCGAAGGCCACCTGCGGGCCATTCAGGTTCACGGTGGACGGCGTGTACTCGGCCGGCCCGGACGCGACGATCTACCCCACAGCGAGGGGCGTGATGGCTGATTTCGGCCCCACGGGCCCGTATCGGCCCGCGCTCGAGCTCGCATTCATCGGCGGGCGCCTCCATGCCACGTGCTACCTGGACGGGGCTGGCATCGCTGATGCGGTGTCCGGGGGCGGTGCCGTGGCATCGCACGCCTTCGCCGATGAGGCGGCGGGCGCGCGCGTCGAGGTGCGTGCGCGTCCGTTCGCGTTCACGGTGAAGGACTCGAAAGGCCGCGTGCTCTTCGGGTCGCCGCCGGGGGGTAGGTTCATCGGCTGGCGGGGCACACCTTCAGGCGTTGCTCGCTCATTCGACCTTCGCATTGAGAGCACGGCCGAGCATTACTTCGGCTTCGGCGAGCGCTTCGATTCGCTCGACCAGAATGGCCACGAGCCCGACGTCTGCGTGGTGAACCCCTACACCCATCAGGGCAGCCGGACCTACATGCCGGTCCCCTTCTTCGTCACAGAGCGCGGCTATGGGATCTACGTGAGGACCGACCGCTACGTTTGCTTCAGGATGGCGCCGCGCCTGCCAGGCACCCTGTCCATCGCGGCTCAGGCCGACCCAGACGACCCTCGCCTCGACCTTGTGCTCCTATTTGGCCGCCCCGGGTCGGTGGTAAGGGAGTTCACCCTCTTCACAGGTCAGCCAGCACTGCCGCCGAAGTGGGCATTCGGCCCGTGGATGTCGAGCAACCCGTGGAACACCCAGCGCGAAGCGGAGGAACAGGTGGAGACCACGACTCGCCTCGATATCCCCGCGACCGTCCTCGTGCTCGAGGCATGGTCCGACGAAGCGACCTTCTACGCCTTCAACGATGCCGTATACGAGCCGAGGGCGGGGGAGCACGAGCTCAGGCTCGAGGACTTCTCCTTCCCATCCGGCGGAAGGTGGCCAGACCCGAAAGGCATGGTAGAACGGCTACACGCCCGCGACATCCGACTCATCCTCTGGCAGATTCCGGTCCTCAAGGGCTTCTCGCGGCACGAGAACAGGCAGCACGAGATGGACGAGGCGTATGCGATCGAGCGCGGGTACTGCGTGCGCAACGCCGACGGCACCCCCTACAGGATCCCAGACGGCTGGTTTGCGGGAAGCCTCATCCTGGACTTCACGAACCCCGAGGCCCGCAGGTGGTGGTTCTCGAGGCGCCGCTATCTCATCGACGATCTCGGGGTCGATGGCTTCAAAACCGACGGCGGCGAGTTCGTACTGGATGAGAGCGTTCGGTTCCATGACGGCAGCTCGGGCGCTGGTATGAGGAACCGTTACCCGCTCTCGTATATCCAGGCTTACCACGAGTTCATGGGCCCCGGGCGGATCACCTTCAGCCGCTCCGGGTTTACAGGCGGACAGCGATTTCCCATGTACTGGGCGGGTGACCAGGTTTCGACATTCGACGAGTTCCGCGCGGTCCTTACGGCGGGCCTCAGCATCAGCCTCTCGGGCAACCCCTTCTGGGGCTTCGATATCGGCGGGTTTTCCGGGGATGTCCCCACGGCGGACCTCTTCATCCGCGCATTCCAGATGGCGGCGTTCAGCCCAATCATGCAGTACCACGCTGAAAGCCGCGGGCGAGAAAACCGCGATCGCACCCCCTGGAACGTGGCAGCTCGCACCGGCGATGAACGGGTTGTGCCGATCTACCGGCACTACGCGTGGGTCAGGATGAACCTCCTGCCATACATCTACAACGAAGCTAGCCACGCCGCGACGTCCGGTGAGCCGCTCATGAGGGCTCTCTTCCTGGATTTCCCGGACGACCCGGAGTGCTACAGGCTCGACGATGAGTACATGTTCGGCAGGGACATCCTGGTCGCCCCTGTCCTTACGGAACAGGCACGGGAAAGGCGTCTTTACCTGCCCAGCGATGGCGAAGGCGACGACGGCGGCTGGCTCGACTTCTGGACTCTCGACGAGGTCCGCTACGGCTGGCATGAGCGCTACCCGTGCGACCTCGACACGATCCCCGCGTTCGTGCGAAAGGGCGCGATCATCCCGCTCAACCTAGGCGACGATTTCGCGCTGGGCTGCCCTACCGGGGGGAGCGGGACAGCATACAACCACCTCACGTTTCTAGTGACTGGGCAGATTACCAGACCCTGGCTATTCTGCGACGGTGAGGGAGGTGACGAGGGAAACGTGCTTCAATTCTCCCCTACAGACGAGGGTCTCAGGGTGACACAGGTGAGGGGTTCGCTCTCTGGGATTCACCTCCTCCTGGTCAAACCGGAACGTGTGCTAGGCCGGCTTGCCGGGGGAGACGCACGCTCCGTCGCGTGGGGCAGGCCGGGCACGAGCCTGCGGTTGGTGCGGATCGCCGGTCCTGAGCTCAACAGCGTCACTAAGTGAGGGTTCGCCAGACTGTCGATATGTGACAGAGTAGCACCGGGCCGGCCACGCTCAGGGTGACACGGTCTGGTGGTGCGTTTTGACCACGCTCTGGCGGCCACCACGCAGCACTGCCCTGTCAGAATGTCTGCTCCACGAGGAAGACGTCAAGCTCCTGGATGCCGAACTCGAGGGCTTCCTCGTGGGTAGGCATGAAAATGTCGATTCGGTTGCCTCTTATGGCGCCGCCGGTGTCTTCTGCCCTGTACACCCCGAGGCCTTCAACATAGACCCAGCTACCGATGGGGATGATCTGTGGATCGACGGCGATCGTGCGATCCGGCGTGGCCGGGACCCCCGAACTCGTGACGCCGAAAGCCGGGTGGTCCTTCGTCTTGCCCGTGCATATCGGGCAACTGTCATACGCTGTCGCGATGACGCGGATTCCTCCGGTAACGGATATGGGGACGATCCTGTCGTCCTCCAGATCGCCATCCTGGGCAGGGCGGTTGTCGGGAAGGCGATAGCATTCCGAACCCCCCGTACAGCCGTCAATGTGCAGCGAGCTGGCGGCGTCCGGCTCAGGCACATGCGTACCGATATCTGGCATACCGTCAGCGATGGAACACGTCGCCTGCTTTCCCATGGCGATCACGCCTACCTGGGTAAGGCCGCAGTGTGCCATGAGCGGCCCTCCGCTTCAAAGTGCAAACGAGACAGTCCAAGCGAGTGCGCCTGAGATGATCTGCTTGAAGATAGGCATAAACGCCTTTCGGCAGGCGCGCACGGCCCCGCAGGTGGGCGCCAGGCCTGCCGTTCTCACACCTCCATACGCATAACAGACGTCCTTTTACTGATATGATCCCCGACAGGCTTTCAGATGACACAGGGAACTTGGTGAAGAGCTTCCTGCGCGCTGTCACACAACCACTCCCTTTGCATTGCACGACTATTTGCTCGATTGTTTGAAGGAAATGGACTGCAGAAGGAGAACTACACAAATAGTGCCCAAATATCGGCGCCG
Organism: Bacillota bacterium; assembly: GCA_030024085.1. Taxonomy (GTDB): domain Bacteria; phylum Bacillota; class SHA-98; order UBA4971; family UBA4971; genus UBA6256. The sequence continues at coordinate 27,855 of JASEJE010000023.1, forward strand.
CCGGTGACGATTTGCGGGTATCCATCGGCCCTGGCGGAAGCGCCTGTGTCCAAAGGCGGCGCCCCGGTGAAGAGCAGGAAGTGGTGCCATGAACGCTGAGAGAGCGCCCGGTAATGTGAAAGACGAGGGCAACTCCAGAGAACTCCTGGAGAACCTGCGCGTGATCCTTGACTCCATCGACGAGGGCATTCACGTGGTAGACAGGAACGGAGTGACCGTTCTCTACAACAAGGTGGCGGCGCAGCTTGACAACCTCAAAGAGGAGGAGGTCGTCGGTAAGCACATCCTCGACGTCTTTCCTTCGCTGTCGCGCGAGACCAGCACTTTGCTCCAGGTCCTTCGTACAGGGCAGCCCATATGTAATAGGGAGCAGACCTTCACCACCTATAAGGGGGACGAGATAACCACGCTCAACTCCACGCTCCCGGTCAGGGTCGACGGCAGGCTCGTCGGGGCCGTCGAAGTCTCCCGCAATATCACGCTCATGCGGGAGATGGCCCATCGTATCGTCGACCTTCAAGTTGAGCTCTTCGGTCGCCGCGAGGGCAGGCGGGAAAGCGAGTCCGAGGGCGCGCGCTATACTTTTCGCGATATCGTGGGAGAGAGCGAGTGTATCCTCGAACTGAAGCGTAAGGCGGCGCGAGCGGCGGCAAGCTCGTCCTCCGTGCTCGTGTACGGCGAGACAGGTACAGGCAAGGAGTTGTTCGTGCAGGCCATCCACAATGCAAGCCCGCGGGCCCGCGGTCCGTTCGTCGCCCAGAACTGCGCTGCGTTCCCAGAGGGTCTGCTCGAAGGCATCCTCTTTGGAACGACGAAAGGCGGCTTCACTGGTGCCCAGGATAGGCCGGGCCTGGTGGAGCTTGCCGATGGCGGAAGCGTTTTCCTTGACGAGATCGATTCGATGCCCGCAAGTCTGCAGGCGAAACTCCTGAGGGTCCTGTCGGAGAGATATGTCCGGCGCGTGGGGGATACAAAGGTGCGCAGGGTCGACGTCCGCGTCATGGCCGCGCTGTCCCGTCCTCCGCTCGAGGCAGTCGCTCAGGGCATGTTGCGCGAGGATCTGTACTATCGGCTCAACGTCATCTCCCTCGGCATACCGCCCCTTCGGGAGCGGCGTGAGGACATCCCGCTGCTCACGGCGCATTTCGTCGCCAGGTTCAATGCGCAGTTCATCATGAGCGTGAAAGGAGTCTCGGACGAGGTCGCGCGCCTGTTCTCCGAGTACGACTGGCCCGGAAACGTGCGCGAACTCGAGCATGCTATAGAGGGTGCCATGCACCTTCTTGACGGCGATATCATTATGGCCGAGCATCTTCCCGATAACCTGAGAAACCTCGCCAGACAGAGAGAAGGCGGGCTTGCGGCCGAGAGCATGCGCGCCGACGCCGCCGCCCCGCGGGCGCCCATCGAGTTCCAGGGGGATTTCCGCATGGCCGTTGCGGACATCGAGAGCGCGCTCGTGAAGAAGGCCCTGTCAGAGGCGGATGGCAACATCTCCCGGGCGGCGCGCGCTCTTGGCATACCCCGCCAGACCCTGCAGTACAGGCTCAAGAGACTCGGCATAGACCCACGTCGACTGTCGAGCGCCAGGTAGACCGCCGCAAATTCGCGCTACTTTTCAGTGCGCAAGTCCTCGCCAGGGTTGCCGGTGTTGCACTCCGGGGACGGCGCGTGCGGTGAGATGCGTTCGAATTCGGCGCTTAAGGCTAGCCAAATTCTCGACGCCCCGCCCTAGCAAGCACCGGCAACCCCAACACCGTCAGGGAAGATGGCGCAAAGTTATGGCGCCATACTTAGCAAGCACCGGCAACCCCAACACCGTCAGGAGAAGTGGCGCAAACTTGTGGCGCCGCACCTAGACGCTGAGCGCGGTTGCGTGCCCGGCGCCATGCGTCCAGCGTCGTGCGCACGACACGGGAATTTCCTTCCATCTGGCTATGCGGTAAGCCTATGGAACCTCTGGGAAACAGGGACACCCTCGTCGCAGTATGCGCCCATTTTGGCACGGCCATAATAGCTGTAGGCCGTGGAGGAACGGCGGATACCTGGCGGGAGGTGCCCATTTTGAAGGGATACCTGGATCTTGTCATACACGATGGCAACCGTCCACTTGTAGATGCGCTGGAGGCCTCAGTCGTGTCGCTCCTTGCGGGTCGGCCCCTCCACGTGCATGTCGAGGGGCTCCGCGGCACGGGCAAGACCACGATAATCCGCGCCATGAAGGACGTGCTCCCCCGCATCCGGAGGATACAGGGGTGCTCATACAACTGCGATCCGGAGCATCCCCACTGCCCGATACACCGCCATCTTTCCCCCGATGCCATCGAAGCCCTGGGCACGGAGGAGGTACCCGTGCCATTCCTGGAGATATCGCATGCCGCCAAGATCGGGACGGTCGTCGGAAGCATCGACCTCGTCCGTATCGCCGACCCTTCGCGGCCGGAGGCAGCGCTCCTTCCCGGGGTGCTCCCGCGGGCGCACAGGGGGGTCGTGTTCGTCGACGAGATCAACAGGCTGGCGGATACGTCTCCCGAGCTCACCGACGTGCTCCTCGACGTCATGGGCACGAAGCCCGGCCGTCTACAGGTGGAGGAGACGGGCCTGCCCGCCTTCGAGATTCCCATCACGTGTGCCATATGGGCTGCGAGCAACCCCGACGAGGAACCCGGAGCTCTCGAGGACATAAGGCGCCAGCTTTCGGACAGGTTCGACTTCACAGTCAGCATGGCAAGGCCGCAGGACCAGGCCACGGTAAAGCGTATTCTCCTGGACGACGAACTCCGCTGGCCGCTGGCCGCGCCGTCATGGGCGCATCACATCGGCCCCAGCACCGGCACCGGTGCGGGCATCACCGCCGGAGCCGGGGCTGGCGCGAGGTTGAGCTTGGGCGTCGGCAACGGCGTCGACCGTGGTGCCGGCGGCGATACTGGCGGCACCCACGCCAGGGCCTGCGATGCCTCAGCCCTGGGCGCGCTGCGCGCCACGATGGCGGGGAGGGCCGCCGCGCTTCCATCGGTGGCACTGCCGGACGATCTCGCATCGCTCCTCGCCGAGGTCTACGTGAGTTTCGGCATGGAGAGCCTTCGCGCCGTGGAGGCCATCGCCCTCGGCGCCCGCGCGCGCGCCGCGCTGGACTCGAGGCCCCGGGCGTCCCTGGACGACATCAGGACCGTGCTTTCCTTCGCCCTTCGCCACAGGGTGGATGCATCTACCATCATAAACATCGCGAAGTATCTCGACGAGTACGAATCCAGATGCGGGCGGCGCCGCGAGCCCGACCCGCCTCGCGATGACGTCACTGAGAGCGCGGCACAACCGGCTTCCGATGATGCTCGTCACAGGGACAGAGACCTCGGAGCAGGCGGCTCGGGCGAGCCCCTCCCGCGGCCTGACAGCCTCTGGGACAGGCTCATGAGGGGCATGGGTTTCGCAAGGCCGGATGTCCCGAGGGGCGGACCTGCTTGCGACGACGGTCGCAGCGGGGCGGCGCCTTCCCGGACCTCCGCTTCCACCTCGGCATCCGGGTCTGCCGGGGCGGGGGCCGCAGACTGCGGTAGCGGCCAGGGTGCCGGGTATGGGACGGGCGGCGCCGGCATATCCGACCCCACCGACGTTCCGCTGTCAGCACCCCCGGTGAGGGCGAGGTCTCTCGCCCAGCTAGCCGGCGGCGAGGTGGTGTTCACCGAGGAGGACCTGAGGCCGAGATGAGCGCCTTCGACTCCCTGGCGGTCCTGCGTTACGACACGTCCCGGCTCGTCCGGGTGCTGCAGAGCGAGTTTCGGATGGGCAGGGGCCTGCGAATCGGCGAGACCACTGTCGTAAGCAAGCGGGTCCACGTGATCCACCCGTCCAACCCCGGCGAGATCAAGGTCCTCGTGAACCAGGACGCCGGGGTGTGCTTCTATTCCAGGCGCCACAAGGACGAAGTCCTGCATATAGATGTGTTCCACGAGGTTGCCGAGGTTGACCACCGGAGGGCCGCCGACGCCGTCAAGCGCGCGGTGTACAGGTTCTATCAGGACCTGCTCCTCGACCGCGCGCGAGGCCTCTTCATGCCGCAACCGGGCGACCTCCTGAACCTCATGGACATCCAGACGGGCACGGGCGGCGGAAGGTTGGGCGGCGCGCTGAACTACGGCAGGAAGCTCTCGCTGCGTAAAGCCCACTGCAACCACGTGCACATCGCTGCGATGCTTCCTGACAACTGCCTTCTTGTGCTCTTCTACCTTGTCCTGGCCCTTGAGGACGAGATAGCGCGGCACGGTGTCGAGATCCGGAAGGTGGAGAGGCTTGCGCACCAGGAGGCCGCAGGCAAGGGCGACCTCTCGCCATACTCCAGCATGTTCGACTCCTACCTCAACGAGTCGCGGGTAACGGGCCACGGGCGCGACTGGGAGCGGCTACCGAGAGATGCGCGGATAGAGGCGGTGTCGTCGATGGCCGAGGAGTTCGGCGGAAGGGCCAACATGGCGCGCCTCCTCGACCTCCTGCCGGCCTCGGGCGCCATCCCGCCCGACATCCGGTCAGATGCAGGCGACCTCGATGAGATCATAGAGCGCCTTTCCAGTTTCGATCTCCTGACCCGCGAGCGCGGGCAGCTTGCGCTCACCCCCAGGGGCAGGGAGGTCCGCAACATCCTTGCCAGCTGCGCGTCGGAGGTCGAGGCCGGGATAAGACGCCTCGTAAGGAAGATGCCCATCGTGCCGCGCATCCCTCGCCACGAAGAGGGGCGCTTCGGTGCTAAAGCCAGCCACGAGCGGCCCAGGATCTCGAAGAACGTCAGGCCTCCGAAGGAAGGAGAGTGGTGTGACGAGATCGCAGTGCCGGAGACCGTGGTCGCCGCGCTCTCCAGGTCACGCCTCGAGAGAGGCGGCCCGGGCGCCCAGGTCACGACCGCGCCTCGTCTCAGGCGCGAGGACATCAGGCTCTATCGGAAGCGCCCGGCGCGTCCGCCCGAAGTATGTCTTCTCATCGACGCCAGCGCGAGCATGGTCGGAAGGCGCATCCGCGCCGCCAAGTACCTCATCCGCCACCTCGCCACCGCCTGCCGGGTGAGGGTCACCGTCCTTACGTTTCAGGAACGCGACGTGCGGGTCCAGATAGCGTCCACGAGGAGCAAGAAGGCTATAGAGGAAGGGGTCCGCCGCATCGAGCCGGCCGGGCTCACCCCCCTTGCCGCCGGGATCTCGGAGGCACTGGACTTCATCAGGTCGAAAAAGCTCAAGGATGTCATGCTCGTCCTCATCACCGACGGCATCCCGACCATGAACCGCTGGACTGCCGACCCCGCCAGGGACGCTCTCACCGCGGCAAAACGCATAGCCGAGGAGAAGGTGCCGTTCATGTGCGTGGGCCTGCAGCCCAACCGCGACTTCCTGAAGAAGCTTGTGGGCGTCGCGTCGGGCAAGCTGTACGTAGTGGACGAGTTCGACAAGGACGTCCTCATAAGCCTCGTCCGGAACGGCAGGAAAGAGAGCGGGCGAGGAGGATTATCGCCCTTGCGTGCCGAATAACCAAAGAGCATCTCGGAGCGGCGGCCCGCTTCGTACGGGGAGATGAACGCTTTGCAGGTCGTTACCATCATCGGCCTTGCCTTTGCTCTTCTGGTTGCTGTGTTCGCCATCCAGAACTCCGCGCCTGTCACCGTCACCTTTCTCAGATGGCACCTCGTTGACGTTTCCCTGGCCCTCGTGATCCTGGGGTCCGCCGCGGCGGGCGCGGTGGTCGTGGGCCTTCTCGGCGCTGTCAGGGAGATAGGCTTGAGGCTCAGCGTGAGGTCGTTCAGGGGGAAGGCCGAAAGGCTCGGCCAGGAGCTTGAGACGGCCAGGGAGAGGGCTGTGAGCGTGGAAGACGAGTTGGCGAGGCTGAAGAGTGAGGTGCACGCGAAGGCGCGCGAGCTCGAGGCGGCCAGGCAGCGCGTGGAAGCCCTCGAGGTGGAGCTAGAGGCCACCCGCTCCATGGAGATCCTGCCAAGGCCCCAGGACGAAACCGACGTCGAGGCTGGCGCTGGCGCCAGGATCGGGACCGGGACCGGGACCGGGAACCGGACCGGGGCTGGGACTGGGGAAGGGGCCGTGGCCGGGGCTGGGGACGGGGTGACGCCCGACCCCGCAAGCGAAACGGGCGGCTGTCCGAAGGGCAGCGGGAATGGCAACGGCAGCGGCAACGAAACCCGGCGGCACGACCGCAGAGATAACGGCTATCGGAGCGGGTGGGAGGGCGACGGGACAGTCTGATGCCCGGGGCGAATGTTTCACAAGGCACTTCCCTGGGGTAGCCAGGAGGTGCCCGTTTTGTTTATAATGCTGTAGATACGTCCAAGTATGGCGCCATACGTTTGGCCACTTCTTCCGACGGTGTTGGCGCTGCGGGTGCTTGCTAAGTGTGAGTTCAGAAATCCATGCCGGTTTGGGAGAGGATTCCGGGTTGCCGGTGCTTGCACGACGGGGCGCCTGGAATTTGGCTAGCCTTAAGCGCCAAATTCGAACGCATCTCACCGCACGCGCCGTCCCCGGAGTGCAACACCGGCAGCCCTGGAAACACGGCAGCAGCCTCTGAACCTGCGCCCGGCAGGCGTACGGGCGCACGGCGGCGACTTCCGGCCGCCGGCGCGAGAGAGCCGGCGGCCTTGAGCTGGAGGAATCGAGCATTGGCGGATTGCGTCTGGAGCGTGGCGGGGCTTCCCTGTGACGCGGAGGAAAGGGCAAGAGTGCTGTCACGGAATCTTGGTGTGCCCCCACTTGTGGGCAGGGTCATGTTCCTTCGAGGGATCGAAGACCCCGGGGCAGGGGCCGAGTTCCTCAGGGCCGACCCGGACGACCTCGTTGACCCGTTCCTCCTGCCTGACATGGAGAAGGCCGTGGTCCGGGTGCTTCGGGCGGTGCACGACGGCGAGAGGATCAGGATATACGGAGACTATGACGTGGACGGTATAACGTCCACGTGCGTGCTACTGAACGTGCTCAAGAGCCTCGGCGCCGACGTGGATTATTACATCCCTGACCGCCTCGGTGAAGGCTACGGGCTGAACCTCGAGGCTATCGAGAAGGCGGCGGCCTCCGGCGCCTCGCTTCTCATCACCGTGGATTGCGGGATCACCGCGGTCGACGAAGTCGAGCTTGCACGCGAGCGCGGGATGGATGTCGTCATCACGGACCACCACGAGCCTGCCGACGTTCTCCCGAGGGCACGCGCGCTGGTGAACCCCAAGCGCGTAGACTCCAACTACCCGTTTCGAGATCTCGCGGGGGTGGGGGTGGCCTACAAACTCGCCTCAGCACTCTTGCGCGCCCGGGCCGGCACGCTCGACGCCCCCGTGCCGCCGGATGAGATCCTCGAGCTCGTGGCGCTTGGCACCATCTCCGACGTGGCCCCGCTTACCAGCGAGAACAGGGTCTTTGCGAAGCACGGCCTTGCCAGGCTGAACGCCACGTCGAACCTGGGCCTTCGTGCCCTCATAGATGTTTCGGGGCTTGCCGGCCGCGAGATAGGGGTGGGCGCTGTGGGCTTCTCCCTCGGCCCGCGCCTGAACGCCGCGGGCAGGCTCGGGGATGCCACGCTCTGCGTGGACCTTCTCACCACGTCGTCCCCGGAGAGGGCTGCCGAGATCGCGTCCGTGCTCGACAGGGCGAACCAGGAGCGGCAGTCCCTGGAGCAGGCCATTCTCGAGAAGGCCTCGTCGATGGTCAAGATGACGGCAGACGGAGAGGCCGAGGACGCCGTGCTGGTGCTGGCGGGCGAGGGGTGGCACGCCGGGGTGATCGGCATCGTCGCTTCGCGCCTGGTAGAGCGGTTCTGGCGTCCCGTCATCCTTATAAGCATGGACGGCGACGAGGGGCGCGGGTCCGGAAGGAGCATAGACGCGTTCGACCTATATGGGGGGCTCGTCCAGTGCGCCGACCTCCTAAAGGAGTTCGGCGGCCATCGCCACGCGGCGGGGCTCGCCATATCGCGGGACGCCGTGGACGCTCTCCGCGAACGCTTGAACCACGTGGGCCGGAGCATGCTCACCCCGGAGGACCTCGTGCGAAAGGTCACCTGCGACCTCGAGGTGCGGTTCGGCGAGATCGACCTCGCAGCGGCGGAAGGCCTCGCCATGCTGGCCCCGTTCGGTGCGGGGAACCCCGTGCCGACCTTCATTTCCAGGGGCGTGCGGCTGGTGGAGTATCGCGGCGTCGGGGCCGAGGCGAGACACCTCAAGATGAAGCTTGCCCAGGACGGCGTGGTGCTCGATGCCATCGGGTTCGGCCTCGGCAACATGGCGCCGGTGCTCTTCACGAGGGGCGCGAGAGAGGTCGACATCATATACACCATCGAGGTCAACCAGTGGAACGGCACAAGGCAGGCCCAACTCAGCATAAAAGAGTTGCGGGAGGCTGTAAGAACCTGACGGTTGTTGTATAATTGGGTGTATAGGAACGGCAGCAGGTGGTTACTGTGGAGCAAGGCATAGACGAGATCCTGGAAAGAATAAAGCGCTATGCTCCTGAGGCCGACCTCAGCGGAGTGAGGAGGGCCTACGAGTTTGCCGCGCGCGCCCACGCCGGGCAGCGGCGCGACTCGGGGGATTCTTTCATCTTTCATCCCCTGGGGGTCGCGGGGATCCTTTCCGACCTCGAGATGGACGTCACGACCATCGCAGCAGGTCTGCTTCATGACGTAATCGAGGATACGCCGGTCACCCTGGACCAGGTCAGGGCGGAGTTCGGTCAGGAAGTGAGCCTGCTGGTCGACGGCGTGACGAAGCTGGGCAGGCTCCCTTTCATGTCCAGGGAGGAGCAGCAGGCCGAGAACCTGCGCAAGATGTTCCTGGCGATGGCCCAGGACATCAGGGTGGTCCTCATAAAACTGGCCGACAGGCTTCACAACATGCGCACCCTGGGGCATCTCCCCTGGGACAGGCAGGCGAGGATAGCCAGGGAGACGCTGGAGATTTACGCTCCGCTCGCACATCGCCTCGGCATGTGGAGGATAAAGTGGGAGCTGGAAGACCTTGCCCTGAGGTACCTGGAGCCTGGCGAGTACTATAAGCTGGTCGAGAAGGTGGCGCGGAAGCGCAAGGAGCGGGAGGGGCTCATCGAGGAGGCAAAGGCCGTGCTCAAGAAGACCCTCGATGACGCCCGTATTCCGTGTGAACTCCAGGGGCGCGCGAAGCATTTCTACAGCATCTACGAAAAGATGCGGCTGAAGGGCAAGGCTTTCGAGGAGATATACGACCTCATCGCCATCAGGATCATACTGAACAGCGTGAGAGATTGTTACGCGGTCCTCGGGATGGTCCACTCGCTGTGGAAGCCGATGCCGGGCCGGTTCAAGGACTATATCGCAATGCCGAAGTCCAACATGTATCAGTCGCTCCACACGACGGTCATCGGTCCCGCCGGGGAGCCTCTCGAGATACAGATCCGCACCTGGGAGATGCACCGTACCGCTGAGTACGGTATCGCGGCGCACTGGCGGTACAAAGAGGGAACCCGCACCGTCAACGAGTTCGAGGAGAAGCTGTCGTGGCTGCGTCAGCTGCTGGAATGGCAGCGGGACATGAAAGACGTCCACGACTTCATGGAGACATTGAAGATCGACCTCTTCAAAGACGAGGTTTTCGTTTTCACCCCGAAGGGCGACGTCAAGAACCTCCCTGCAGGGTCCACCCCGGTGGACTTCGCTTACAGCGTCCACACAGACATAGGCCACCGCTGCACCGGAGCCAGGATTAACGGCAAGATGGTGCCCCTGGATTACCAGCTCACCAACGGCGACATCGTGGAGATAATCACCTCGAAGGGGCCGGGGGCCCCGAGCCTCGACTGGCTGGCCTTCGTCAAGACATCGAAGGCGCGCAACAAGATACGCCAGTGGGTGAGGGAGGAGCGCCGCGAGGAGGCGGTGCCACGCGGGCGCGAGCTCATCGAGAAGGAGCTTCGCCGCCAGGGCCTCGAGGTCCACGAGAATCTCAAGGAGGATAAGCTCCTGGCCGCCGCGAAGCGCCTGGGCTTCACCGACCCCGAAGACCTGCTCGCTTCCGTCGGGGACGGCAAGGTGTCCGCTACCATGGCCGTGGCGCGGATCGTCCCCGAGAAAGAGGAGAAGGAGCCGACCCAGCTCGCCCCGAGGCGCAGGCGCCTCTCCGGGCAAGGGGTCAGAGTCAAGGGAGTGGACAACGTCCTGGTCAGGATGGCGAAGTGCTGCAACCCCGTGCCAGGGGACGAGATCATCGGCTACATCACGAGGGGCAAGGGCATATCCGTGCACCGCCGTGACTGCCCCAATGTCGCGTGGCTCAAGAGCTCGCCTGAGCGTAACATCGAAGTGGAGTGGGAGTTCGGCGTGGACAACTCTTACCCCGTCGAGCTGGAGATCGAGGCCCACGACAGGGCGGCGCTCCTCTCGAACATCATGTCCGCCATCACGGAGCTTCGCACGAACATCAGTGCGGTGAACGCGAGGACGACGAGCGATCACACGGCGGTCGTGAATATCGTGGTCGAGATAAGCGGCGTGGATCATCTCAACTCCATCATGAGCAGGGTGAGGCGCGTCCACGGCGTCACCGACGTCCACAGGGCGCATCAGGTGGGCGTACACCAGTTGCAGTCGGTGTAGGCGGGATCATGAGAGCTGTCGTGCAACGGGCGAAATCGGCACGCGTCACGGTGGACGGCGAGACGGTTGGGCGGATAGGCCCGGGGCTTGTCGTCTTTCTTGGTGTGGGCGCGGACGATACGAGGGACGATGCCCGGTACCTCGCGGAGAAGGTCGCGAACCTCCGGGTCCTCGATGATGAAGCTGGGAAGATGAACCTCTCGTGCCTGGATCTGGAGCTGCCGGTCCTTGCGGTTTCGCAGTTCACTCTGTACGGCGACTGCCGGCGAGGGCGGCGGCCCAGCTTCACCGAAGCCGCGCCGCCGGAGAAGGGGCTTGAGCTGTACAACGTGTTTACCGAGGAGCTGCGGCGGACAGGCCTCGAGGTCGAGACGGGCAGGTTCCAGGCGGTCATGACGGTATCCGTGGAGAACGACGGCCCTGTGACCATCCTGCTGGATAGCAGGAAGCGATTCTGAGGCTATGACACTGGACCTTCGTCGCATTGGGGACGGGCGTTCGGTCGTCGGCGGGACGTGCAGTCGGGGGCAGGAGGATGGCGCGATGATTGTGCGGACGGTAACCGTGGGCGCGCTCGACACAAACTGCTATGTGGTGGGGTGCGAGAGATCGCGCAAGGCAATCGTGATCGACCCCGGCGCCGAGCCGGAGAAGATCCTGGCCGCGCTTCGGGAGGAGCGCCTGGAGTGCGACATGATCGTGAACACCCACGGCCACATGGACCACATCGCTGCGAACGGCGCCCTGAAGGCGGCGACCGGCGCGCCCATCGCCATACACAGCGACGACGCGCGTGCGCTCCTGGACCCCTCTGTGAACCTCTCGGAATTTGTCATGCGTGGGCGCGCATCCAGGCTTGGACCCGGGTCCGGGCCTGGGTCTCGCGAGGCCGAAAGCCCTCAGGCCGACAGGCTGCTCGCAGAGGGCGACGATGTCGAGGTCGGAGATGTGAAGCTGCGCGTGGTCCATACACCCGGACACACGCCCGGGAGCGTATCGCTCGTCGGCGAGGGCGTCGTGTTCTCAGGCGACACGCTCTTCGCCGGGGGCGGAGTCGGGCGCACGGATTTCCCGGGCGGCTCGTACGACTCACTAGTGAAGTCCATCGAGGAGAAGCTGTTCACCCTCCCGGACGAGACGGTCGTGTACCCGGGACACGGTCCCTGTACCAGGATCGGTAGAGAGAGATGGTAGGTCTCCCGCGTACGGCGGGTACGTGGGGATCTCAGGGCCCCGGGCAGTGCAGTCGCGGGGCCGCGGGGCGCGGGGTTCACCGCGGGGTTTGCGGGGTCGCGATGCGATTGACAGGAAGGCGGGAGGTCAGGTAGAATCACAGCGTGCCGCCAAGAATAGGGGGAGATGCCTTTGTTCCAGGGCTTTCGGGGGAAGAAGAGCTCACGGCTCACGAAGGCGGTCATCATAATCATATCCGTTACGTTCGTCGGTGGGCTTGCGTATACTGGCACCGTCTTCATGACACGGCCTTCTGCCAGTGAACTCGGGACGATCGCCAGCGTGAACGGCAAGAACATCGGCTGGGAGCTCGTGGACCGCAACTTCAAGAACGCGCTTCTGGCAGAGTATGACAACACCGGCAGGGTCCTGCCGGAAACGCGGGGCCCCATACGGGCGTCGGTGGTCGACCAGATCATCAACAGTATCCTCATAACCGACGCCGTGAAGAAGGAAAAGATCCAGGTCCCTGCAAAGCAGGTCGAGGACGAATTCAAGCGGCAGAAGGACGCCTTCCCGAACGAGCAGGCGTTCCAGACGGCGCTTAAAGAGAACAACCTGACCGCAAGCGAGCTCAAGAAGCAGATCCGCGAGAGCCTCGCCGTCCAGACCCTCTTCGCGCTCGTTAAGTCGAATGCCTCCGTGTCGGAAGATGCGGTCAAGGAGGCCTACACGAAGGAAACGGGCAAGCCCGCGGAGGGCAAGGATTTCGAGGACAAGCGCGCGGAAATAGAGGGCAGACTGAGGTCCACGGCGGAGCAGGAGGCCTTGCTCACATGGCTTGACGGGCTGAAAAAGGACGCTAAGATAGAGATATACGACCCTGAGATCCGGGCCGTGAAAAGGCTCCAGGAGAAAGCGTACGATGAGGCCATCGTCGAGTACGGCGAGGCCGTCAAGAAGGAACCCGACAACGCTTATTTATACGTCGGACTTGCCCAGGCTCACCTCGGCAAGAAGGACATTGCCGGGGCCACGCAGGCGCTCGAGAAGGCGAGAGACCTGTACCCCGAGGAACCCTATATCAGGCTGCTCCTCGGCACGGTGTACCGCGATGCGGGCTCTCCTGACAAGGCAAGGCAGGAGTTCCGGACCGCTTCCGAGCATGGTGGGCTCGACATCCTGCTGCACATCCGTCTCCAGTCCCTCTTCAAGAGCATGGGCTTTGATGACGATGCCGCGGCGGAGCAGGCCAGGGTCGCAGAGATTCGTGACCTCCTCGAGCGCAGGAACAAGGCGGCGGGTGCTCCCGGCGCGCCTTCAGCGGCTGATACCCAGGAGAGCGGCAATGCGCCCGCTGGGAAGAGCGTCGGCGGAAACGGGCAAAGCGACACGAAGAAGTAGAAGCGACGTATAGAAGCGGTAGGCAAAGGAGGCCGGCCGATGGCCGAGTTGAGGGCGCCGAGGGGCACCGCGGACGTGCTTCCCGACGAGTCGGACCTGTGGCTTCGCGTCGAGGAAACGGTGCGCCGGGTATGCCGGAGCGCCGGTTACGGCGAGATCCGAACCCCCATCTTCGAGCACACCGAGCTATTCGAGCGCGGAGTGGGCGCGGTCACAGACATCGTCGAAAAGGAGATGTATACGTTTCAGGACAAGGCCGGGCGCAGCATAACGCTGCGCCCGGAGGGCACCGCTCCCTGTATGCGGGCATACCTGGAGCATAACCTGAAAGGGTGGCCCCAGCCGGTGAAGATGTACTACATCGGGCCCATGTTCCGCTACGAGCGGCCGCAGTCGGGGAGGTTCAGGCAGCATACGCAGTTCGGCGTGGAGGCCGTCGGCTCTCCCGACCCGGCTCTCGATGCCGAGGTCGTGTCCATACTGGTGGGCGTGTACAGAAATCTTGGTCTTGCCGGGTTCGTCATCCACCTCAACACCATCGGGTGCCCGCGCTGCCGTCCGCGCTACAAGGAGGCCCTCGTGCAGGCACTCGCAGGGCGCGTGGAGGAGCTGTGCCCCGACTGCCGCAGGAGGCTGGAGCGGAACCCCTTGCGCGTGCTCGACTGCAAGAACGAGGTATGCCGCGAGATCTCCAGGGACGTCCCGACGGTATTTGAGTTCCTGTGCGATGAGTGCAGGGACCACTTTGAGGGCGTGACGACGTACCTCAGGGCGCTCGAGCTCGAGTACGAGGTCGATCCGAGGATCGTGCGGGGGCTCGATTATTACACCAAGACCGTGTTCGAAGTGGTCCACGCCGAGCTCGGCGCGCAGGACGTGCTCGGCGGGGGCGGCAGGTACGACGGCCTTGCCGAGGATCTCGGAGGGGATCACACGCCGGGAGTGGGATTCGCAGCGGGCATCGAGAGGGCTGTCATGGTCCTCAAGACCGCCAGGGCCGCCTCGGCTGGAGTCGGCGCGAGCGCCGCCGCGGCCCCGGGGCCGGGCGTCAGCGTGTTCGTTGCGACGATGGGCGCCCCGGCCAGGCTCGAGGGCTTCCGACTCGTCCAGGCGCTCCGGGAGCGTGGGGTGTCCGCCGACCTCGACCACATGGACCGGAGCCTTAAGGCCCAGATGAAGCACGCGAACAGAGTTGGAGCCGCGAAGGTGGTCATCCTCGGCGAAGAGGAATTGAGGGCCGGCGCGGCGACGGTGAAGGACATGTCCACAAGTGAGCAGTCCCAGGTCACCCTTGACAGGCTGGAAGACGTCGTCTCAGGTGGCGGGCATACGGAGAAGTGAGGTTTATGCAGAAAAGGACACACATGGCAGGAGAGCTTTCCGAGGATGTCGTGGGGTCGAAGGTGACGCTGGCCGGCTGGGTCGCAAGGCGCAGAGACCTGGGCGGCCTCGTGTTCATAGACCTTCGGGATCGCTCCGGGAGCGCGCAAGTGGTCTTCAACCCCGAGGTGGCGCCGGAAGCGCACGACAGGGCTGAGAGGCTGGGTGGCGAGGATGTGATCATGGTCACGGGCACCGTCGTGAGACGCCCGCCAGGCACCGAGAACCCGTCGATTCCGACGGGCACCATCGACGTGGTGGCCGACTGCCTCGATGTCCTCTCAAAATCAAAGACCCCCCCGTTCTACATAGTCGAGGATCTGGATGCCGACGAGCTTCTGAGGTTGCGATACCGGTATCTCGACCTTCGCAGGCCCGACATGCAGCGCGGCCTCATCTTCAGGCACAGGCTCACCATGGCCGTGCGAAGATTCCTCGATTCCCGCGGGTTCATCGAGGTTGAAACGCCGATGTTCATCAAGAGCACGCCTGAGGGGGCGCGGGACTACGTGGTGCCGAGCCGGCTCAACCCCGGGAAGTTCTACGCCTTGCCGCAGTCGCCGCAGCTTTTCAAGCAGCTTCTCATGGTGGCCGGCTTCGACCGCTATTTCCAGATCGCGAGGTGCTTCCGGGACGAAGACCTCCGCGCCGACCGCCAGCCGGAGTTCACGCAGATAGACATAGAGATGTCGTTCGTTGACCGCGACGACGTGCTGTCTCTCACAGAGGACATGATGGCCGCGTCAATAGAGGAAACCCTGGGTGTGCGCGTGACGACGCCCTTCCCGAGGCTGTCGTACGCTGAGGCCATGGAGAGGTACGGGTCGGACAAGCCCGACATCCGGTTCGGGATGGAGCTGGTCGACATCGGGAATGCTGTCAAGGGGTCGGGCTTCAGGGTCTTCCGCGAGGCCATCGCGGGCGGCGGCAGGGCGATGGCCATCGTGGCGCCGGGATGCGGGGGATTCTCCCGCCGCGAGGTGGGCGAGCTCGAGGGCATGGCGAAGGAGTTCGGCGCCGGAGGGATTGTGTCCATCGCGGTATCGGGGGGCGAGGGTGACGGCCTCGAGTTCCGGTCGCCGGTGCGCAAGTTTCTCTCGGATGACGAACTTGCGGGAATTGTGCGGCTGACCGGGGCGGGCGACGGGGATCTCATTCTCGTTGCAGCCGGCCCCGGCCCTGTGGTTCGGAACGTCATGGGCAGGCTGCGCCTCCACCTTGGTTCGAGGCTGGGCCTCATCCCCGAGGACGAGATGGCGTTCGCGTGGGTTGTTGACTTCCCGCTCCTCGAGTTCAGCGAGGAGGAGGGGAGGCTCGTGGCGGTTCACCACCCGTTCACAGCTCCGCTGGAGGAGGATCTCGACCTCCTGGAGACAGACCCTCTCGCAGTGCGCGCCAACATGTACGATCTGGTCATGAATGGCGTGGAGCTTGGGAGCGGGAGCATCAGGGCGCACAGGCGCGACGTGCAGGAAAGGATATTCAGTGCGCTGGGCCTCGGCCCTGAGGAGGCGCGTGAGAAGTTCGGGTTCCTGCTGGAGGCTTTCGAGTATGGCGCACCGCCGCACGGCGGGATCGCCCTGGGGTTCGACAGGGTGGTGATGTTGCTTGCGGGGCGCAAGACCATCCGCGACGTCATCGCGTTCCCCAAGACTCAGCGCGCCATATGCCCCATGACCGGCGCGCCGGGGCCGATCTCGCGACGGCAACTCGATGAGCTGCACATAGAAGTGGTGAACGGCGAGAGAGTAGACCCCGGGAGCGGCACGCGGGAACCTTGAAATCTGTTGTGGCGTATGGTATTATTGCTGTGGCAAACAAGTGAAGAGCCAAGGACCCTACCGTGTGCGATGTGATGCTGGTAACTTCTGTTCCAACACCATATGAAAGGGAGCCTGGACTCCGGGTGTGGCGCGTATGCCGTGCGAACGTGCGGACACGTAAAGTACCCGGGAGGGCACCCACCTGCAGGGCGCAGGGATATGAGATGTTACCGGTAAGACGGCACGGTGGGGTCTTCTTTTTGTCTTTTTGCGGCCCACGGTGAGGCTTCGAGCCCCGGTCCGCCCGAAAAGAGCTTGCGCGGCCGGCACGAATATGCAACAATGGAAACACGGAACACACGCTCGCCCGAGTCCCGCGATAGCGCTGTTCTGTAGCGGGCTCTGCGGCGTTCTCTGAACGCAGATCCGGTGTACTGGCGGGTGACCACTGATGGACATGTTCAGTCGCAAGGCGGAGGAGACATTGAAGCAGGACGCTCCGCTCGCCGCGCGCATGCGCCCGAGGACCCTCGACGACTTCGTCGGGCAGGAGCACATAGTAGGCCCTGGCAGGCTGCTGCGCCGCGCCATCGAGGCCGACCGTCTGTCGTCGATAATCCTTTACGGCCCGCCCGGAACCGGCAAGACCACGCTTGCGATGGTCATCGCAGGCACGACGAAGTCTCACTTCGAGCAGCTCAACGCGGTGACAGCGGGGGTGACCGACATCAGGCGGGTTGTCGCGGAAGCCGCGGACAGGCTCGGCATGCAGGGCACGAGGACCATCCTATTCATCGACGAGGTCCACAGGTTCAACCGCTCGCAGCAGGACGCCCTCCTGCCCTCCGTGGAGAACGGGACCGTCATTTTCATCGGGGCCACCACCGAGAACCCCTTTTTCGAGGTGAACGCGCCCCTCGTGTCCCGGTCGCGGGTGTTTCGCCTCGAACCCCTCGATGACGAGGACATAGCGGTAATCCTGCGCCGCGCCCTCGGCGACGCCGAGCGCGGGCTCGGGACGTTCTCGGTGGAGGTGGAGCCCGAGGCTTTCGACCACATCGTCCGGATGGCGAACGGCGATGCCAGGTCCGCACTGAACGCCATCGAGCTTGCTGTGCTCACCACACCTCCAGACGAGCTCGGGGTGAGGCATATCACCCTGGAGGTGGCGGAGGACTCCATCCAGCGACGGGCGCTCGTGTACGACCGTGACGGCGACGCGCACTACGACACGATTTCGGCGTTCATCAAGAGCATGAGGGGGTCAGACCCCGATGCGGCGGCTTACTGGCTTGCGAGGATGGTTGCGGCGGGCGAGGACCCCGAGTTCATCGCGCGGCGGATAGTCATCCAGGCCGCTGAGGATGTGGGGTGCGCCGACCCGCACGCTCTCCTCGTGGCGTGCGCGGCTGCATGGGCCGTGAGATTCGTGGGATGGCCCGAGGCGAAGCTGCCGCTCGCCGAGGCCGCCATTTACGTGGCTACCGCCCCTAAGAGCAACTCCGCCTATCTCGCCATCGCGAAGGCCATGGAGGACGTCGAGAAGGAACGCTCGGGCGAGGTGCCGGCACACCTGCGGGATGCATCGTATAAAGGCGCCGCCCGGCTCGGCCACGGCGCCGGCTACAAGTACCCCCACGACTTCCCCGGGCACTTCGTGCCGCAGCAGTACCTGCCCGATATCCTTGCAGGCAGGGTGTACTACGAGCCTTCCTCGAACGGCTACGAAAAGCAGATCGCCAATCGCCTCACCCGGTGGCGAAGCGTCCATGAGCGCCCAGAGCGTTAGGTGAGGCGTCGGAGTGCGCCGCGAACCTGAGTTGCCGGTGTTGCGCTCCAGGGGCGGCGCGCTTCTTGCGGAACGCCCCGTTGGATTCAGCGCTTGATGGCGGCTGAGTCGGGAGTGCCCAGTCGTGGTCGTGCAGGCACTGGCAACCCGAAAGCTTCTACGAGGTCGGCACGGGTTTGTGATCCCACGCATGGAGCGTTTGGGCCGATGCGCGGGTACACGGTTGCCAGGGCGGCCAGGTCTGGTGTGCCGCCCTGGCGTCCCTGGCGCGCCGGCGTCCCGCCGTTGACACAGGTCGCAGCGCGTGCTATAGTGTTGCTGGAATCCCAAGGAGTTTAGTCGGAATTCATCTTTCAGGCCGCGGCCGGGCCAAAGGCAGGTGAGGTTCGTGAGGCTGTCGACTCGAGGGAAATACGGTGTGCGGGCCATGTACGACCTGGCCCTTCATTACGGCGAGGGGCCTGTCCCACTGAAGGCCACCGCTGAGCGGCAGCTGGTGTCCGAGCACTACCTCGAGCAGCTCATGGCGGGGCTCCGACGTGCGGGGCTGGTCACAAGCTCGAGGGGCGCCCAGGGTGGCTACGAACTTGCCAGGCCTCCGGCGGACATCACGATCGGCGATGTAGTGAGGGTGCTCGAGGGTCCCATCGACCCTGCGGAGTGCGTCGCCGAGGGCGACCCCGCGGACGCCTGCGGGCGAGCCGACGAGTGCGCGATGCGCCTCGTGTGGCAAAAGCTCAAAGACTGCATCAACAGGGTGCTCGACTCCATCAGCCTGAAGGATCTGTGCGATGAGACCACGGCTCTCGTGAGCGGGTCGTGCGGGTCATGCGGGTCGTGCAGGGCCGGGCCCGATTTCGCGAGGGTGCTCGAGGACGGCGTCAGCGGGACTGCGCGATGAACGTGCGCGGACGCCGCAGGTGGCCTCCTGGTAAACAGGGCGCAGGGCGGCAACACTATAAGGTGGTCAATGCCCCCCGCCGCTCGACGCAGGCAGGGGGTCCCGCGGGTCGCCAGCACGGCCGGTAGCGGTCGAGCCGCATTGCGGGCTCGCAAGGTCTCGCCGTGACACCGGCGGTCCCGGGGGAGCATGGGGGCGATTCCGGATATCAGTACCCTTCTGAGCAGGAGATGATATGGCGTGAAGACAGTGTACCTCGATAACGCAGCCACCACCAGGCCCCGCCCTGAAGTGGTCGAGGCCATGCTTCCGTATCTCGGCGAGAGGTACGGCAATCCGTCAAGCATCTACGGCATAGCCCGCGAGGCCAGGGCGGCCCTGGACGAGGCGCACGAGAAGGTCGCGGCCATCCTCGGTGCGGATGTGCGCGAGGTCATATTCACGGGCAGCGGCACGGAAGCCGACAACACCGCAATCAAGGGGGTCGCCTTCGCCAACCGCGACAGGGGCGACCACATCATAACGTCGGCGATAGAACACCACGCTGTCCTCGACAGCGTGAAGCGCCTCGAGAAGCACGGCTTCCGGGCGACGTACGTTCCGGTGGACTCTTACGGTATGGTCGACCCGGCCGCCGTGGAAGCCGCAATAACGGACAAGACGATCCTCATCTCGATAATGCACGCCAACAACGAAGTGGGCACCATCCAGCCGATCGAGGAGATCTCGAAGATCGCAAAGAAGCACGGGGTGTACTTCCACACTGACGCGGTCCAGACCACCGGCCACATACCCGTTGACGTGAACCGCCTCGGCGTGGATCTGCTCTCGCTTTCGGCGCACAAGTTCTATGGGCCCAAGGGCGTCGGGGCGCTCTATGTCAGGCGAGGCGTGCGGATGGATCGATACATCGACGGTGGCGGCCAGGAGCGCAACAGGCGGGCGGGCACCGAGAACGTGGCCGGCATCATCGGCCTCGCGAAGGCGCTCGAGCTTACGGCAGCCGAGATGGAGCACGAGATGGAGCGGGTTGGGCGCCTCCGTGACCGTCTCATTGCAGGCGTCATGGACCGTATCGGGCACGTCAGGCTGAACGGCCATCCAACGCGCCGCCTGCCCGGAAACGCCAGCTTTTGCTTCGAGTTCATCGAGGGCGAGTCGCTCCTCCTGAACCTCGACATGCTGGGCGTTTGCGGCTCGAGCGGGTCGGCATGCACTTCAGGGTCGCTCGAGCCTTCGCACGTGCTTCTCGCCATGGGCCTTCCCCACGAGGTGGCTCACGGGTCGCTCCGGCTCACGCTTGGCCGGTACAACACTGAGGAGGATGTGGACCACGTGCTCAAGCACCTGCCCGGGATAGTCGAGAAACTGCGCGCCATGTCGCCGTTCGGCGCGGTGGAGGCAGGGTCTGGTGAGGGGACCTGCGGCGAGTGCCGGGAGGCGCAACAGCCTGTCGGCGGGCGCCGGTAGGTGTGCAGGTGCATCGGTTCCGGCCGTTTCGCCGGAGACCTGGGCTGCATGCGCTTGTGCGACCGGGTGTCGGGGCGTGGTTACCTGCCTGCGGGGGCAGATCATGGCGAACCGCCCCGACTGGGGCCGTTCCCTGTGGTGCGCCCCCGGTGACCCGCAGGCGATTGCGGAGTGATGTGGCGCTTCATGCGCGTCCAGATCATGCCTAAGTATGGCGCCATAAGTCTGCGCCATCTTCGCTGACGGTGTTCGGGTTGCCGGTGCTTGCTAGGGCGGGGCGTCGAGAATTTAGCCAGCCGGCGCGCCTCGTTCGAATTTGGCGCGCGGGCTG
>JASEJE010000024.1 GCA_030024085.1 Bacillota bacterium
GATGGCGCAAACTTATGGCGCCATACTTAGTGTCCGCTGCTCGGGACGCTATGCGCCGCGCGCAGTGAGCCGTCCTGCGCCGCCCAAGCGAGGTCGCAGCGAGGTCGTGGTCTCCCAATGGAGCCAGCAGGGCCAGCCATGAGCCCGGGAGCATGCTGGAATACCCGACAGGCTGCGCGTGAACCCGACCCCGGCCGGTTGCCCTCGGCGCGGCCGGGGCAGCCCGGCCTCCGGACATACAGTTGTATGCAGGGCTGGCTGACTCAACATACACTGCGTACCCAAGCCATATTGTGCAAATACTTCTTGACACCCTCGGAGCCTGATCCTATAATGGAATCGTGCTACAACGTTGTAGCCCCGCATGGATCTGGCTTCTATGAGCAGCGAAACGCATGGCAGAAGGAGCTAGAAGCGTGGCGACGATAAAGGACATCGCAGGCAAGGCAGGTGTGTCCGTCAGCACCGTGTCCCATGTGCTGAACGGGTACGGCGACATAAGCTCGGAGACAGAGAAGCGCGTGCGCGCTGTCATGAAGGAACTGAACTATCATCCGAGTGCCCTGGCGCGGCGGCTCGTACGGAAGAGGAGTTATGTGCTGGAGCTCATGCTCTTTTCCGTCGAGGGCCTGCGCCATCCGTTTTTCTACGAGGTCATCTGCGGCATCACCGCCGAGATAGAGAAGGGCGGGTATGACCTCGTGCTCAGCGTGAAGGACACCCGCGACAAGCGCTGGCGGGAGAGCCTCAGGCGGTGTTACGAGTCGAAGGTAGAGGGCCTCTTTCTCATGGGCACTCTCCCCGGGCGCGCCATAATCGAGGAAGTCGCGGCGAGCGGCATCCCGACCGTCCTCATCGACATCCCTCATGAAGGCCCCAGGATGACATACGTTACCTCTGACAACATCGGCGGTGCCAGGTCGGCGGTGGAGCATCTCATATCGCTCGGGCATCGCCGGATCGCGTATATAGACGGCCACACGCCGTCGGCCATTTCGGAGGGGAGATTCCTCGGCTACAAGCAGGCTCTATCCGATCACGGCCTGCCACTCGATCCGAGACTTGTTGCCGGCGGCAACTTCACCGAGGATGGCGGCCGCATCGCGATGAAGCGTATCCTCGAGGCGTCCCCCGACATAACCGCGGTTTTCGCTGCAAGCGATCTCATGGCCATCGGCGCCATGAAGGCACTACGCGAGGTAGGGCGGAGGGCGCCCCGCGATGTGGCGGTCGTGGGGTTCGACGACATCGAGGCGGCATCCTACGTGAGGCCCACTCTTTCCACCGTGAAACAGCACGGCGAGGTCATGGGCAGGAGCGCAGCCCGAGAGGCGCTGAAGCTCATCAGCAACCCTTCGAGGAAACCCAAGAGGATCGTTCTTCCCACCGAGCTTGTGGTGAGGGAGTCATGTGGTGCCAGGCTGGAGTCTCTCGAGGGAGGTGGTGTGCTGGCAGAGACCAGGGTCTAGCGGCTCGCGTGTGGCATGCGGCTGGCATGGTGTTGCGCGGTGTACGCTGGCTTCAGGATGTCGACGGTGACCGGAGGCTCCACCCCCGGCTTTGGCTGTGGGGGGCTCAGGAGAGCTTGATGCCCGTAAGCGGTGGTTTCAGGTCACATAAAACGATCAAGGAGGGAACCCACAGTGAGAAGGACGATTGTCTCGGTGCTGGTTCTTCTGATGCTCGTTGCCCTGATTGTGCCGGCCGGTGCGATGGCCCAGAAGAAGGTTGCGTTTACCGTCTGGACCAAGGAAGGCGAAGCTGAAGGTGTCTTACAGGAGATCATTGCGATTACTCAGGAGTACTCCAAGAGCCATCCAGGCATAACGATTGAGGTTGTCAACTACGGCGTCGAGGACCTGCGCCAGAACTACCAGTCCGCGGCGTTCGCAGGTACAGGCCCTGACCTCCTCTGGACCGTCTCCGACCATGCGGGTCCGTTTGTGGCCATGAAGCTCATCAAGTCCGTGGATCAGGTGTTCCCCGCAGGGTACATGGACAAATTCGTCAAGCCCGGCGTTGAGGCCGTCGAGATGGGCGGCAAGGTCTGGGGCGTTCCCATCAGCGTTGGCAACCATCTGATGCTTCTTTACAATAAGAAGCTCATCAAGACCGCGCCCAAGGATACCGACGAGCTCATCAAGGTCGGCAAGGAGCTCACGAAAGACCTGGACAAGGACGGCAAGCCCGACCAGTACGGCCTCGTCTACAACCTGAACGAGCCGTTCTGGCTTGCCCCGTGGCTCGGTGGCTTCGGCGGCTGGCCGCTGGACGGCACGAAGCCGACCCTGAACACCCCGGCCATGGTCGACTGCCTGCAGTTCCTGCACGATCTCAAGTTCGTCCACAAGATCGTCCCGATGGAGGCCGACTACAACGCAGCCGACTCGCTCTTCAAAGAGGGCAAGGCGGCGATGATCATCAACGGCGACTGGTCCCTCGGTGCCTACCAGGGCGACGATGTCAAGAAGAACGTGGACCTCGGCGTCGCGAGGATCCCGAAGGTGACCAAGACCGGGAAGTGGCCCTCTCCCATGACGAGCGGCATCTACCTCATGTTCCCCGAGTATCTCGAGGGCGACAAGCTGAACGCGGTGAAGGAGTTCGTGGACTACCTCGTCTCCGACGAGATCCAGCTCAGGTTCCTCAAGAGGTTCAAGAGGCTCCCCTCAACCGCTTCCGCGCTCAAGAGCCCGCTGGTGACCGAGGACCCGATCCTGAAGGGATCGTCCGACCAGATGGTCGTCGGCAAGCCGATGCCCACGGTGCCTGAGATGCGGGCTGCATGGGATGCTATCAGACCGAACCAGGAAGCCGTGATGGCTGGAAAGATGTCGGCGAAGGACGCTGCAAAGGCGATGCAGGAGGCCGCCGAGAAGGCCATACGCGAGATGACCAAGTAGCGAGCGAAGAGCCACGATCGTGGCAGGCCCGGGTGAGCTTGCGGGTTTCGTCCGGGCCTGCCTGCTTCCAAGGTGGTGAAGGCATTGATCCCTCTGACATGGGAGATTGTCGCGCGCGGGCTGACTGAGATTGGGAGGCTGCTCGGGATCATCGCCGCGACAGTAGTCATCCTCGAGACGCTGGCCTATCTCATACTGTACAGGCTCTTGAGGTACAAGTATGCGCTTCCCTTCATGTTGCTCCTTCCGGCACTGGTGGGAGTGATGCTGCTCATCATCTATCCGTTCGGCTTCAACATCTATCTTGCGTTCAGCAACATGAACATGTTCAGGTTCAAGGACTTCTCCGTGGGACTTTCGTACGCCGTCACCAACTTCCTCGACGTTTTCCGCCTGCCCGTGCTGCAGAAGGTCACGTTCTTCCAGTTGCTGGGGCGGACGGTGCTGTGGACGGCTGTGAACGTAACGTGCCACGTGCTCGGCGGCCTCGGGCTTGCCATCCTTCTCAACAGACCCATGAGAGGGAAGGGGATCTACCGGACCCTGCTGGTCGTGCCGTGGGCGCTTCCGCAGGTGATTGCGGCGCTTGCGTGGAGGGGCGAGTTTCACTATCAGTATGGCTTTGTCAACCTCTTGCTCCAGCGGATGGGCCTGAGCCCGGTGCAATGGCTCAGCGACCCGAAGTGGGCATTCGTCGCCGTGGTGCTGGTCAACGTGTGGCTGGGGATCCCGTTTATGATGGTGGTGCTTCTCGGCGGACTGCAGAGCATCTCTCAGGAGTACTACGACGCTGCCCAGATCGATGGGGCCTCCGGGTGGCAGCAATTCCGGTCCATCACGATGCCTCTTCTAAAGCCGGTGCTCACCCCGGCCGTGATCCTCGGAGTCGTCTGGACGTTCAACAACTTCAACGTGATCTATCTTGTCACAAGGGGTGGGCCGATGGAAGGCACTGACCTCCTGGTGACGTCCATGTTCAAGGCTGTATTCGAATTCTATCGTTACGGGTTCGGAGCGGCCTATGCCCTTGTGATCTTCGTGTTCCTGTTCATATTCTCCGCCGTGTACCTGCGCCTCAGCGGTGGGTTCAAGGGGGCCTGGGAATGATGAGGACAGCTTCGAAACGACGCGTTTTCCGCAAGGCAAGAGGGGATAGCCCGGCGAAAAGGGCTCTCATCCACGCTGTCCTCATTGTGGCATGCGTGATGGCCGTCTACCCGTTCCTCCGGGTGATAAGCGTCTCGCTTCGGCCGGGCAGCCAGCTGCTCTCCACGAACCTCGCGTTCATACCCCCCGGGGCGAGCTTCGAGAACTACCGGGCGCTCATCTTCGACAGGGACTTCACCATCTGGCTGTGGAACAGCCTCATCGTGTCCGCAGCATCCGTGCTGGTGGGCCTCATGCTGGCCGCGACCGCTGCGTACGCGTTCTCGCGGTGGAAGTTCCCGGGCCGCAGGCAGGGGCTTCTCTTCCTGCTAACGACGCAGATGATTCCGGCGGGCATGTTGTTGCTGCCGATATACATCATGGTCGTGAGGTTGAAGCTGTTCAACACCTACACCGGTATGGCGATCGCTTACTCGGTTGGCTCGGTGCCGTTTTCTACTTGGATCCTCAAGGGGTACTATGATACAATACCCCGGGAACTCGAGGAGGCGGCGCTCGTCGACGGCGCAAGCCCGCTCATGGCGTTCTGGCGGATCGTGATACCCCTCTCAACCCCGGCGCTCGCGATCGCGGGGCTTTTCGGCTTCATGACAGCATGGAACGACTACATGATGGCCCGGGTGATGTTGCAGAAGGCAAACATGTTCACCTGGCCTGTGGGCTTCCAGAAGCTGATGGACCAGTTCCAGACGGCGTGGGGGCAGTTCGCGGCGGCCTCTGTGCTCGTTGCCATCCCAGCACTGGCGCTGTTCCTATATTCATCGAAGTGGCTTGTGTCCGGCATGACGCTGGGCGGGGTGAAGGAGTAGGGTTCGCACGCCGGGTGTCCGAGAAAGAAGGATTGTGGAATCGTTTGTCGAATACTCCGTGAGAGCCCCATCAGGGGCTTCCGGGGCGCCGACGGCCGCGCCTGCGCTGATGACCCTGGTCGCGGACGGCGTCAGCTGTTTCGGAAGAGCACGGTCTTGCGGCTTGTGATTACTGGTGGAGGTGATGGGCTGGAGGCTTCGGGGCATGGTGTCATGGTGTCCGGTGGTTTTCGTGGTGCTGGCGGTCTGTCGTACAGGTGATTCATTATCCAATTACGCTGCCCTGGGAGTGCGTTACGTACGGCTCCACAAGACGGCACAGGGGGTAAACAAGAGATGGCAAGAGTGTACCTGGAGCATGTGACCAAGAAGTTCGGCAACGTCGTCGCGGTGAACGATGCCACGCTCGAGATCAAGGACAAGGAATTCCTCATTCTAGTCGGCCCGTCCGGGTGCGGCAAATCCACGACCCTCCGGATGGTCGCGGGCCTCGAGGAGATCACCGACGGGAACATCTACATCGGCGAGACTATCGTGAACGACATCCCGCCCAAAGACCGGGACATCGCAATGGTCTTCCAGAACTACGCCCTCTATCCCCACATGGATGTCTACAACAACATGGCCTTCGGCCTCAAGCTGCGCAAGTTCCCCCGCGCGGAGATCGACAAGCGCGTCAAGGAGGCCGCGGGGATCCTTGGGATCGAGAACCTGCTGAAGAGAAAGCCCAAGGAGCTTTCGGGAGGCCAGAGGCAGAGGGTGGCCCTGGGGCGGGCCATCGTTCGCGAGCCGAAGGTGTTCCTCATGGATGAGCCTCTCTCGAACCTCGACGCGAAACTCCGCGTCCAGATGAGGGCGGAACTCGCAAAGCTGCACAACAGGCTCCAGACGACGATCATATACGTAACCCACGACCAGACGGAAGCCATGACCATGGGCGACCGCATAGTCGTCATGAAAGATGGCTTCATCCAGCAGGTGGGCGCTCCGATGGAGATCTACGAGCACCCTGACAACGTATTCGTGGCAGGTTTCATCGGAAGCCCTGCCATGAACTTCCTCGACGCTGCCATAATAAGGGAGAACGGCGACTTCTGGCTCGACGCGAAGAGCTTCAGGGTGAAGCTGCCTTCGACCAGGTTCGAGAGGATCGGGGAGTATGTCGACAAAGAAGTCATATTCGGCATCAGGCCCGAGGACATAGACGACAGGGAGTTCGTCCCTGATGGATCCCCGGACCGGGTGGTCACGGCCGACATCGATGTCCACGAGCCGATGGGCTCCGAGGTGTACCTCTACGCTACAGTCGGGCAGCACTCGTTCATAGCGAGGGTCGATGCCCGCACGCGCGCGAGGGACGGCATGTCTCATCAGCTCGTGTTCAACACCGACAAGGCTCACCTGTTCGACAAGAAGACCCAGAAAGCCATCAGGTAACCTGGCGCGTGCTCCGCGCCCAGCGTTCCCCTGGCGAGTTGGCTCGGGGATAGTTGGGGAGAATATCTCCAGCTATCCCCTTTTTCATGACACATGTGGTTTGGGTGAGGGGGTCAATTGTGTGACGATTGGCAACAGCAGTAGTGACAGCGAACGCAGGGCGGTCCTCGACAGTATCGAAACCATGGCCAGGCTCGACCCGGGCGGGATGCTCAAGATAGTGGGCGACCTTCCGGGCCAGATACGGGACGCCCTGGACATTGCGGGGCGAGCGGAGTTTCCTCAGCATTTTGCGGGGGCCCGATGCATCGTGGCCGCGGGACTCGGTGGGTCGGCCATCGGAGGCGACGTGGTTCGGGAGCTTGTTGTAGACGAGCTGCGGGTGCCCATGGCCGTTGTGCGGGGCTATGAGCTTCCTGCGTTCGTGGACAGGGATGCCCTGGTGTTCGTGTCGAGCTACTCGGGGAATACCGAGGAGACCCTGAGCGCTTACAGCATTGCCCGTGAGCGGGGCGCTCGGATGGTGTGCATCACGAGCGGCGGCCGCCTTGCGGAGCTTGCCACACGAGATGGGGTGCCTCTCATCACCATCCCGCAGGGGTTCCCGCCCCGGACCGCGCTCGGGTACATGTTCGTCCCGATGCTGGTCGCGCTCGCGCGGCTTGGTTACGTGAGGGGCGCCGCGGACGGCTTCGAGGAAGCGGAGATCATCCTGCGCGACCTTGGGGTTGTGCTTGGTCCCGAGTCGCCTACCTCGGTCAACCAGGCGAAGCGCATGGCGATTGCAATGCACGGGAGAATCCCGCTCATCTACGGATCGTCCGGCATCACAGCAGCGGCGGCCCTCCGGTGGAAGACGCAGATCAACGAGAACAGCAAGACCCACGCGTTCTGGAACGCCTTCCCCGAACTCAACCACAACGAGACCGTGGGATGGGGCGCCAGGGAGGATATCTTGAAGACGCTGCAGGTGGTGCTCCTCAAGGACAAGGGGGATCATCCCAGGGTGCAGCGGAGGATGGAGATAACCGCAACGCTCATGGGCGACGCGGCAGGCATAGACGAGGTTCATAGCCTCGGAAGGTCGAAGGTGGCTCGGCTCCTGTCCCTGGTGTACGTAGGTGACTTCGCCAGCCTTTACCTTGCCTTCCTTTACGGTGTAGACCCGAAGCCGGTGGAAGTGATAGACTACCTTAAGGGAGAGCTTGCAAAGGCCTGAGCGTGGGTTCGCAAGTCTGTGCTGGTCTAGCCATGAGTCTCGGACCTGCACCGCAAGCACGCCGTTGTCGGAGTGCGACAGCGCGAGTCCCTCGGAAAGGGGCGGTGATCTGCGAGCCCACACCTGGGCGCCCCCTCCTGCAACTCGGGAAGAGGCCGGGGGAGAGAACAGGCAGAACGCCTGATCATCCGTGGAGAGGAGACGTGGGGGAAACAAATGGCCAGGCCGCTTGTGGTTGGGGTAGACCTCGGGGGCACCAAGGTTGCGACAGCTGCCGCTGGCTGCGATGCCGCGATCGTATCGCGAGTGACCAGGCCCACAGAGCCTGAGCGCGGCGTCGACGCAGTGGTGGCCACGATAATCGAGTCGGTGGAGGAGGCCGTGGCGGAGGCCGGCGCTACACTAGACGACGTGGCCGGCGTGGGGGTGGGAAGCCCCGGTCCGCTGAATCCCGAGATCGGCGTCGTGACCTTCGCGCCAAACCTCAAGTGGCACGACGTGCCGCTTGGCGCGCTGATGAGACAAGCCCTGGGGGTTCCTACATATATCGAGAACGACGCGAACCTGGCTGCCCTGGGGGAGGCCCGGTACGGGGCCGGTCGCGGCTCGAAGAACATGATCTATATCACGGTGAGCACCGGCATCGGCGGAGGGCTCATCTTCGACGGCGAGATCTACAGTGGTTCGTCGTTCGTGGCCGGAGAGATCGGGCACATGACCATCGCCGACGAGGACGAGGGCCCGCGGTGCGGCTGCGGCAACTATGGATGTCTTGAGTCCCTCGCTTCGGGCCCCGCCATCGCGCGGATGGCCCGCGAGCTCATACGCCACGGCGAGGAGACAATGATAGTCGATCTCGTGCAGGGGAATATCGAGCTCGTGACCTCCGAGGTCGTGGGCCGGGCGGCGCTGGCGGGGGATGCGGCTGCCATAGCCATCCTCGGCAAGGCCGCCGATTACCTGGGCATCGGAATCGCCAACCTCGTCAACATCCTGAACCCTGACACCATCGTAATAGGAGGCGGGGTTTCAAGGGTAGGCGAGATACTGCTCGAGCCTGTGCGGGAGGTCGTGGCTGAGCGGGCGCTCAAGCCTGCGTTCGAGGCTGTGAGGATAGTCCAGGCGGAGCTTGGTCCCGACGCTGGAGTGGTCGGCGCTGTGTGCCTCGTACTGTCGAAACTGAAAACGAGGGAGTGCAGGACCGGGGCGCGAAGCTGACGGCCTCGCCCTGCCGAACGAGCACTGGTACGGGCACAGGCCTGCCCCCCGCGCGACCCACCCTGAGGCTTGCGGCGGCGGCGGAGCCGGACGGCTTGCGGAGGTGGCGGTGGAGCCGGAAGGGGAGCCGCAGAGGAACCTGCGGGTGCGGCCGCGCCGGCGCTACACCACATGTTGCTCTGGAAGTCCGCATTACACGATGCATGCCTGAATATGTACATTAGGGCAGAAGCGCCCCGTACGACGGCGGAACGAGCCGTCCGCAGGGTCGCCGCTCTCCCCGCCGGAGACGGCCACGATCACGGGCACGGGCACGAGGAGGGGGACGGCGACGGCGACGGGGGCTGAGGCGGGGCGCGACTCTGAAAGCCGAGATGGGGGGCATGTGTGCGATGCGGCGAACCTCATTGGCGGTGATGCTTATTGCCGCGATGGCGCTCGCTACCGTGGGTTCGGGCGTCCTTACGCCAGGTGCCGCGCTGGCCGAGCCCGTGGCGGTCCTGGACATGGACGACCCCGCTGGCGACGATTTTGGGCCGGGCACGTACGTGTACCCGACACACAAGGCCTTCGTGGCAGGGCTTTTCGACCTGACGCACTTCAAGGTGAGCTACGACCCGGAGTATGTCTACTTCGACGCCACGTTTCGGGAAGTTACCAACCCCTGGAACGCGCCGGAAGGGTTCAGCCACCAGCTTATCAACATATACATCGACACGACGCGCGGTGCCGGGCGAACGGACACGCTCCGCAAGGGCGCTCTTGTCACCTTCGACAAACGATATGCGTGGGACCTCTTCATTAAGGCCCTCGGCTGGGGAGGATGCAGAGTCTTCACCGCCCAGGACGCCCCTGAGGCGAGGGGGATATCTGACGGCCTCTCGGCGAGCGTGCTCGGGGACGGCAAGACGATCAGGATAGCCGTGCCGAAGGCTGTGATAGGAGAGCCTGGCAGGAACTGGGGCTATTACGTGCTTGTCGGCTCGCAGGATGCGTTCGGGGACGATGACTTCCGCCCGGTGATGGAGAAGGCCGGGTCCTGGGTTTTCGGAGGCGGCAGCGACCTCGAGGTGAACCCCAGCGTCATCGACATGCTCGCTCCGACACGGGGCCGGGGTTCTCAGGAGCGGCTTCTCGGGTCCTACAACGTGGAAAGGGGAACGCTTGCGGTCCTCATGCCCGTGTTCGCGGGAGCCGCGGGCGGCCAGGCGGCATCCCCTGCTGCCATCGGGGTTGCTGTCGTCATCCTCGTTGCTGCCGGGGTGGTCGCCTGGTGGGTGAAGCGCCGCCGGCCGACTCCGCCACCGCGCGCATGATGTGGACGCTTCTGTTTCGTGGAGGTGCCGGGATGGGTACAAAGCAGCTTGTATTCGGAGCCTTGCTCACAGCACTGGCGCTGGTCATTCCGCTTGCTTTCGGCGGATTCCTCGGCGTCGTCGTGCCTCCGTTTTCCGCGACGCTGGCATCCCACGTCCCAGTCATGATTTCCATGCTCCTGGGGCCATGGGTGGCCGTGCTGGTGGGCCTCGGCTCCGCCCTGGGCTTCCTCGTGAAGCTGGGGATGGTCATCGCGGCCAGGGCCGCTATGCACGTGGTGTTCGCCGGGGTCGGGGCCGTCATGGTGAAGAGGGGTATGCCATTTTGGAGAGCGCTTCTATGGACGCTGCCGATCCATGCCCTCAGTGAGGCCCTGATCGTGCTGCCCTTCGGCTTCACGCTGCAGAGGGCGGGCGTAGTGGTCGGCCTTGGCACCGCCATGCACCATCTGGTTGACGCCGGGATCGCCCTTGCGGTCGTGAAGGCCGTCGGGCTGGCACAGCGGCCCTTTTCGAGGCCTGGTTGACGGGCGCTCCGGCTGCGAGCCCAGAGGTGACGACCGTCTTTGAGTGGCATGGACGCCCGGCCGGACACGGCCGGGCGCTTTTTTATCGTGCGAAGGAGGATCAGGGGCACGCGTATCGAATAGTTATCATGACGACATATACACAGAGGATATATCAACCGTGAGTAAGGGTGCGAAAATGCTGCAGACCAGGTTTTGGTAAGGCGCGCCCCGCTTGCGGCGCACATGGTTAGATTTGACATTCAGACTTGCCAAATCGAGAGCGCCCCGTCGTGCAGGCACCGGCAACCCGGAAGCTTCTCCCAAACCGGCTTGGATTTCTGAACTCACGCCTAGATGGATAACGGGCGCCAGAACATCCCATGCCTTCTGAAGGCATGGAAGGAGGTCCACAGGAATGATCCCGAACAGGAACATCTCGACCCCGCTATACCATCAGATCCGCGACTTCCTGCGGGAGGAGCTGCGGAACGAAAGCCTCAGGCCGGGTGAGAGAATCCCCTCGGAGGCCGAGTTGAGCGTACGATACAGGGTAAGCCGGATAACCGTCAAGCAGGCCATCCAGAGCCTGGTTCAGGAGGGCCTGCTGTACAGGATGCAGGGCAAAGGCACATTCGTGGCCAGGCCGAAGGTGGCGCACAACCTGAACCGCATCACGAGTTTCAGCCAGCAGATGCGCGACCGGGGAATGAAGCCCTCCACGAAGATCCTCGAGGTGGAGATAGTGGCGGCAAGGGGTCGGGTGCGTGAGGCTCTCGCCATCGCCGAGGGCACGCTCGTCACGAAGGTCCGCCGGCTGCGCCTTGCCGACGGCGAGATCATGGGGGTCCAGACAGCGCACGTGCCGGTCGACATGTGTCCGGATCTCGCCGACGTGCTGCAGGACAACATGTCGCTCTACGAACTCCTCAGGACCAGATACGGGCTGGGGCCTGTGCGCGCCATCGAGAACTACACCGCCATCCCTCTCGACCCTTATGACGCCAGGCTTCTCGAGGTGCCCGAAGGTTCGCCGGCGCTGTTCGCTGAGCGCATGACATATCTTGGGGACAACAGATGCCTGGAGTACGTGGTTTCCATCTTGCGCGCCGACCGGTACACGCTGAGCGTCGAGCTCCAGGGCGAGGATTCCGTGGCCCAGGCGAGGACGGCGGGCCAGGCGGAGCCGCCAACGAGGGCGCAAGCGGAATGGCAGGCCATGCAGCGGCCAGCCGGGCCCGCAGGTAGGTGAGGGTACCGCCGATTTCACCCTGCAAAACCGGAGGGAGTTGGCGGCTCCACCTGTTGTCGGCAGTTACGGGAGGGATGTCTGATGAAGCTCTCATCCTCGGCTCTACCAGGCAAGAGACCAGGCCATGTTCGCGTTCGTCGGCTCGTCGGCCCCCTGGTGTGGCTGCTGGCGATACTGTCGGTGGCGACGTTCGGTACGACGACCCTGCCGGCGCAAGGAGGCGGAGCCGCGGTGCAGATATCCGTGGACCGGGCGGCAGAAGTTTCGAAGGTCAGCCCGCTCGTCTTCGGCGTGAACACGGCGTCCTGGGACGAGCAGCTTTTCCCCGGCACCGTCAGCAACTGGGAGCTTACGTTCGATCAGGTCGGGGTAAGACGGGTCAAAGACGCCGGGATCCGGTTCCTTCGCTTCCCCGGCGGTCGTGACGCCGACGACTACATCTGGAACTCGCCTTCGAACTCTCCGCTTCGCGTGGACACCGACGAGTTCATCGTTTTCTGCAGGCTC
Source organism: Bacillota bacterium (assembly GCA_030024085.1). Taxonomy (GTDB): domain Bacteria; phylum Bacillota; class SHA-98; order UBA4971; family UBA4971; genus UBA6256. The sequence goes on from JASEJE010000024.1 coordinate 12,335, forward strand.
GTCGGAGCGACCCCGTCCATTACGGTCAACTACACGGAGAAACCCGAGCTCGCCGCCGAGTGGGTGCGCTACGCAAATCGCATGAAAGGCTACGGCGTGCGATACTGGGAGGTCGGAGACGAGGAGTACTTCCTCGTGGATGGTCCGTCCTACGCTGCGAGATTCCTCGAGTTTGCACGAGCCATGAAGGCTCAAGACCCGTCCATAAAGGTGGGGGCGAACATCTCCCCCTCGCGACCCGACTGGTCCCGACGTGTTCTTCGCGAGGCCGGGGGCTACATTGACTTCGTCGTCCACAACTGGTATCCCCAGGACCCGAGGAAGGAGGACGACGCTTACCTCCTGTCCACGCCACCGGGGCTTGCGCGGGACGTGACGGGCATCCGGAAGATGTTGAAGGACGAACTCCCAGCTCGGGCAGGCGACATCGAGCTGCACATCGGGGGGTACAACTCGGTCAGCTACGGTCCCGGCCCACAGACGACGTCCCACGTGAACGCCATGTGGCTTGCGGATGTCCTCGGTACCATGGCCGGCGCCGGAGTGGACGCCGCAGGGTTCTGGGCGCTCCATAACGTGTACCCTCCGCGCGAGGGAGACTACGGCCTCATCACCTCGACCCCCGAAAACACGCCCTACCCCACATACTACGTCTTCCAGCTCTTCAAGGACCATTTCGGCGACGTGTACCTTCGGTCGGGCTCCAGCGATAGCCGCGTATCTACTCACGCGTCTGCGAAAGGCGATTCTGCCCGAGGTGAGGTTCACCTCATCGTGGTGAACAGGGCGCCCGAAGACGTGAATGCGGTCGTGCAGGTGTCCGGCTTCTCGTGTGGGCCCAGGGCGGAGATTTGGGTCCTCGGCACCGGCGGTCCGCCAACCAGGATCGACGATGCCGTGGTGATGGAGGGGCGCGCCGCACTCAAACTGCCCGGGCGGTCCGTCGTCGCTGTCACGATCCCGGGCAAGGCCGCGCCGCCGCCCCCGCCGAGGAACCTTGCGTTCCGGGCGAAGGTCGCGGCCTCGTCCACGGCCGAGGTTGACGGCAGGTTCAGGCCGGAGAGCGCAGTGGATGGCGACATGCACACGAGATGGGCCTCGCGGATATGGCGGAAGGAGCCCGAGTGGTTCCAGGTCGACCTGGGCCGCGAGGAGACCATCGGGTCCCTGGTCCTTCACTGGGAACTTGGAGCGACGAAGTTCATAGTCCAGGTTTCGAAGGACGGGAGGAACTGGAAGACTGTAGTCGAGAGGGCCTCGGGTGGCGCCGGGCGGGATGTCGTCGAGTTGGATCCCCTGAATGCGAGATATGTGAAGTTCCTGCTCCATGAGCGTCCGAAGGACATCGGAACGAGGTTCGGTCACTCACTCTGGACCACCTGGGCGTTCTCCCTGTGGGAGATCGAGGTGTACGCGCCGGGTCAGGCACCGGGCGCGAGTCCCTAGCAGCAATTATGGGCGCCGGGCCGTCCGTGCGGCCGTCGCGCTCGCCGGCTGGGGCCGTCACACGTCTTCTCCGGGACTCAGTGGTGACGTCGGGGCGGCCGGCGGTGGGCGGCCCGCGGGCGGCGACCGCTGGCCGGCTACAGGTGGCCGGCGGCTCGGGGCCGGCAACCGCCGGCGGGAGGGGCGATGTGCGGCCGCAACCGGGGAGCCGAATGTGCCCCGTCAGGCGCGAAAGGGGGTGGGCTGTGGCAATCTTGAGCTTGCAGACTTGATGCGGTGGTCTGGCGGTTCCGACCAGTCGGCGGTTTCAGCCGAACGAAAGGCAGCCAAAGCAAAGGAGGCTGAAGGGGACCATGAGAAGGTGTGCGGTGCTCGTCGTTTGCTTTTGCCTGTTGCTTGGGCTCGTGGCGACCACGGGAAGCGTCGCGGCGGCGAAGACCAAGCTCGTCTGGCAGGTGCACTGGAGCGATTTCCAGGTGGAGGGCGTCTACAAGGGTGAGGGCGCCGATAGGAAGCTGGTGAGCAAGGGGCTGCGCCAGTATGTCGAGGAATACATGAAGCTGCATCCCGAGGTCGAGGTCGAGATCCAGTCCGTCCCCATGGAGGAGTATCTTCAGAAAGTGCTCGTCGCGCGGTCGTCCGGTGTCGCGCCGGATATCTACGGCATATACTCGCTTTGGGGGGTCCAGCTCGTCCAAAACGGCATCCTCGACGCTCCGCCCGCTGCGGTTGTGAAAGACGTCCACGAAAACTACACCCCGGTGTCGGTGACCGGGGCAACCATCGACGGCAAGATTTGGGGTATCCCGATGGAAGTGGGCAACTACTGCCTGGTGTACAACAAGGATCTCCTCAAGAAGAAGGGCTTCACCGCTCCACCGAAGACGTGGAAAGAGCTCGTGGACATGGCTTCGAAACTCACGGTGCGCGACAAGTCCGGCGTCATCACTCAGTATGGGTTCGCATTCCTCGCCGGGTGGGAGTCGGCCGTGGTCCACCCATATCTCGGGCTTCTCTGGGACGTCGGCGGGGAGTTCCTGTCGCCCGATTTCAAGAAGTGCGTGGTCAACAGCGCTGAAGGCGTGCAGGCACTCGAGGCCGAGCTCCAGCTCTTCAAGACGGGCGGCACAGATCCCGCAGGAAGCGTCTGGACGTTCCCCCAGGAGAAGGTGGCCATGATGATCATGGCGTCGTGGTACGAGCAGAGCCTGAGGCAGGGCCTTGGCGACAAGTATGACAAGGTGGTGGGCGTGGCGCCGGTCCCATACATAAGGAAGCCGGTGAACGCGGGTTACACCTGGTTCCTCGCTGTGGACAGCGCCTCGAAGCAGAAGAAGGCTGCATGGGATCTCCTGACGTGGCTCACGGCAGAGGTCCAGAAGCCAAAGAACACCACGAGGCTCGGGGACCTGATGGTGGAGACCATAGGCAGCCTGCCGTGCAGGGGGATCGACCTTGCGAACCACCCGGACACCCTGAATGACCTGTACACGAAGACCTTCGTGGAGCAGCTCAAGAACGCGAAGCCCGAGCCCAACGTGGCGCAGGGTGCCGAGATCAAGACCATACTGGCCAACGAGATCGTGGAAGCCTGGCACGGGAGGAAGTCGGCGAAACAGGCTCTTGACGATGCGACGAACAAGATCGACGAAATCCTTGCGGAGTTCTACTGATTCGAGTTTCCGAGCAGCCGGACCCCCGGGGTGCCGGTGCCCGCGATTGGGTGCCTGCACCCCGGCGGTCTTGGGGCGCGGGGCGCGCGCAGTGCAGGTCGGCGAGGAGGTGACGGCGTTGAGTCCTGGTCCAACTCATGCCAGGAGGAGGTCCGTCAAACGGACGCTTACAGGCTACCTGTTTCTCTCTCCAGCACTCGTGTTCTATCTGGTGTTCCTTGTGGTACCCATCGCAATGTCCCTCTACATTTCGTTTCGGGACTGGAACATGCTCGTGCCGATGACAGGTTCCCGGTTCGTAGGGCTGAAGAATTACACCTACCTTCTAACCAGGGATGAGCTCTTCGTCATCGCGGTGAAGAATACGATCATCTACGCCACGGGAACGGTCTTCGTCGGCATGGCGCTTGCCCTCGGTATCGCCATCCTTCTCTTGCGGGTGCGCGGTGCCACCTTCTGGCGGTTCGTGATGTTCGCCCCTGTCGTGACGCCCTCCGTCGCGGTGGCGCGGATCTGGGGGGGATTGTACCGGCCCGCGGAGGGCCTGGCCAACGCCATCCTCAGGATGGTTCACCTCCCGCCTCAGCAGTGGCTGGCGGACCCGAACATCTGCCTGTACTCGATAATCCTGATAGCAGTGTGGGCCGGGATAGGGGCGACGGTCATCGTGTTCACCGCCGGCCTCAAAGGCATCCCCGAGGTCTACTATGACGCGGCCAAGCTGGATGGCGCGGGGCCCTGGGGGGAATTCAGGCACATCACCGTACCCATGCTCAGGCCGACCATCCTGTTCCTTTCGGTGACCGGGCTCATCGGCGCCTGGCAGGCCTTCGATCTCATATTCATGCTGGCCGTGGGAGGCACAGAGGCAGGCACGAGCCCGGTCAGGAGCGTCATCGTGCTCGCACTCTATCTGTACCAGATGGCCTTCAAGAACCTGCGTATGGGGAGGGCGTGCGCAGGGGCGTTCCTCCTTTTCCTCATCGTGCTCGGCATCTCCTTCCTGGTGCTGAGAGTCCTCCGGAAGGGCGGGGTGGAATCGTATGAGTGAGCCACTAGCTCTGCCGCGTGTGCCGGCCATGCGCAAGGAACTGGAGCCGGGGGAGGGCGGGAAGTCCGCCGCCAGGCAGAGGGGTAGGAGGCGAAGACGGGTCCTGGGGAAGCTACTTCTACACGCCTCGGTGTTGCTGATAGGGTTGGCCATGTTCCTGCCCTTCTTCTGGATCCTGTCGGCCTCGGTGATGACATACGAAGAGGTTACGGCCATACCGCCGAGATGGGTGCCATCGACTCCGCAGTGGGGGAACTATGGCGCCGTGCTGCGCGATCCCAACGTGCCGCTTCTCAAATACTTCAAGAACAGCTTCATCGTCTCCACCGCGGTGACCCTGGCGGTGCTCCTGACAAGCTCGCTCGCGGGATACGCCCTTGCCAAGCTCAAGTTCCCCGGGCGCGATGCGATATTCACGTTCACCCTCTCGACCATGATGTTCCCGGTGTTCCTGTTTCTGATCCCTGTGTACTACATCTTGAAGAGGTTCCCGCTTCTCGGCGGCAACGACGTCCTCGGGATGGGAGGGACGGGGGCGCTTCAGTCGTACGCAGCGCTCATCGTGCCATTCGTGGTAAGCGCCTGGGGGGTGTTCCTGATGCGGCAGTTCATGATGACCATTCCCGACGAGCTCATCGATGCCGCCAGGATAGACGGCGCCTCGGACCTCGGGATCTTCAGCATGGTGGTGATGCCCCTGGTCAAGCCCGCCCTGGCCACGCTCGCGATATTCACTTTCATTGGACAGTGGAACTACTTCTTGTGGCCGATGATCGTGACCACGTCGGCGCCGCACCTGATGACGGTCCCGGTGGGTCTCCGGCTGATGGGCACGGCATACAGCACGGCCGTGAACATGAACAAGCTCCTCGCGGCAACGGTGATGGCGATAGCGCCCTCGGTATGCGTGTTCCTGGCGCTCCAGCGCTACTACGTCAAAGGATTCGTCCTGAGCGGGTTCAAGTAGGCTGATCGCGCGGATGAGCGGACGATGAGCATGAGAGGAGGCGGTGTTGTGAAGAGGCACTTTCCCATGGCTGTCTGGTATGGAGGCGGCCGCACCCGGGCCACGATGGTCAGGCACCCCTGGCCTGGTGCGGCCGACGAGTGGCGGCGCGACCTTGCGAACATCAAGGAATGCGGGTTCAACACCGTGCGCTGCTGGGTGGACTGGGCGGCGAGCGAGCCGCGACCCGGCGCGTACAGGTTCGACGCCCAGGACCTCGTCATGGACCTCGCCCGTGAGATGGGCCTTCAGGTCATCATCCAGCTTTACCTGGATTCTGCGCCCGACTGGCTTCTCGACGAGTTTCCGGACTCCGCATATGTATCGCAGGGCGGGGACAGGATCATCTCGCAGGGCTCTCCCGGCTACTGCTACGATCACCCGGGCGTGCGGCGCAAGGCCGAAGAGTTCATGACAGCCCTCGCGGCACATGTGAAGGACCGCGAGGAGTTCTTTGGATGGGACCTCTGGAGCGAGCCGCACGTGGTGCAGTGGGCCTACTTCGACTACCTTCCGCAGCCTGCCGTGTTCTGCTATTGCCACTACACCGTGAGGCGCTTCCGCGAATGGCTGAAGGCCAAATACGGCACCATTGACGCCCTGAACGAGGCGTGGTATCGGACGTTCTCCAGCTGGGACGTGGTGGACGCGCCGCGCTTCATCTCGCTCATGACGTACACCGACTTCATCGACTGGCAAGAGTTCATCCTCGACAAGATCGCCGAGGACCTTGCGTGGCGCGCAAGGACGGTGAAAGCCGTCGACCCTGGCCACGTCGTCACGAGCCACTCGGACATCCCGTGTATCATGACCCTCCCCATGCTGGGCCAGGGCGCGCCCGACGACTGGCGAATGGCGAAGGTCGTGGACATCTGGGGAACGTCCTTCTACCCGAAGCACGTGGGCGCAAAGGAGACCAACGATCCCTCACTGCGATCGGCCATGCTGTGCTCGACGCGCTCGGCATGCGCGTCGGTGGGAAGCCCGTTCTGGCTGGGGGAGCTTCAGGGCGGCCACGGGTATGTCGGGTCATTTGCTATCAATGCCACCGCCCAGGACGAGGCTGAGTGGACATGGCAGCCCATCAGCCACGGGGCGAAGGGCCTGTGTTTCTACGCGTGGTACCCGATGACCCGCGGGTATGAGTCCGCGGGCTTCGGCCTTGCAGATCTGGACGGCATCCCGAGCGAGCGAGCGAAGGTCGCGGGGGCGGCGGCGAAGGTAGTTAGCGCCAACATGGACCTCTTCCTTAATGCGAAGCCTCCGAAGGCCGACGTGGCGATACTCTACAACGTCTTCGCCAACATCATGTGGACGGCCATGCGGGAAAAGTCCACCTACATCCCGTCGAGGTCTCTGGCAGGGGCTTACCGGCCGCTTTTCGAGGAGAACATCCCCGCGGACTACGTCCACGTGGAAGAGATCGAGGCAGGGGCCCTCGCCCGGTACAAAGTCCTCTACATGCCCTTCTCGCTTATGATCACGCGCAAAGCTGCACAGAGGATAGCCGGGTTCGTTCGCGACGGCGGCACGGTGGTGGCCGAGGCGCGCACCGGCTGGAACGACGAGGTGGGCGTGTGCGGCGAGGCCGTGCCCGGGTTTGGGCTCGCTCAGGTGTTCGGGTGCAGGGAAGTCGGCGCGCGCAAGGTGGACGACGTGGTGAAACTGGTGGTGACGGCGACCCTTGACCGTGTCCCGTGCGTCCGGTGTGGGGACGAGCTCGGAGGATACGGCATCAGGCAGGTGCTGGAGGTGACGGAGCCTACCGCTGAGGTGGTGGCGACGTTCGACGATGGCACCCCGGCTGTGGTGGCGAACCGCTACGGTAAGGGGCTTGCGGTGCTGGCAGGCACGTTCCTGAGCTTTGCGTACGAGACCCGGCGGCATGCCGGCACGGGGAGGTTCCTCGCGAGTTTCGCGCGGAGCGCGGACGTGGCGCGCCCCGTCATCGTGGAGGCCGCCGCTCCCGGCGGGACGGTGGAAGCGCGAGTGCTTCAGGCCGGACTTGGGACCAGCGACGAGAGGCAGCTGCTCTTCGTCTTCAACCATAGCGCCGAGCCTCTGGACGCGCGGTTCCTGGTCGCGCTCGGCGGTTCCGGCGGTGGCGACGGTGCCGGAGGCGGCCGCGGCGGTCGCGATGCCGGCGGTCCTGGCAGCGGCAACGAGGCCGACGAGGCCGCGTCGGCGACGAGTGGAGCGGGGGCGGCGGGGGCGACTGGGGCGGGAGCGGCGATATCCGCGTCAGCGGAAGACCTGGTTACCTCGGAGAAAGTGGACGTGACCGTCCGCGACGGCCGTGCGGAGCTAAAGAAGCGGCTCGGCGGGGGAGAGATCTGGGTTGTCAAGATCGCAGTCGGATGAGGGAGCAGGTGAAGGTTTGCAGGGCGGCCGCGCGGTTACGTGCCGCGCAGAGCACGCTCGGGGGGAGGCGGCAGGGGACATCGCAGGGTCCCGATGCGCGTCCGCTGGTCCTGTCGTGGCAGACGCCGCCACAGGTAAAGCAGCAGTGGGTGTGGACGTCGGCGGCACGAAGGTTGCGTGTGGTCTGGTTGATATGACCGGGGCCATCCTGGAGAGGCGGCGCGTCGCTATCGATGCCGGCGACCCGACCGGGATGCACCCCCTGGAGCAAGTGGCGGCGATGGTCCGCCAGCTTGCGGATGAGGCGCGCGACGTCGGCCTCGCCGTGGCAGGGTGCGGCGTTGCCGTGCCCGCGGTTGTCGAGAGGTCCTGCGGCAGGGTGGTCTGGGCGCCAAACATCGCCGGCTGGCGTGACTTTCCCCTGGGCGAGCTCCTTCAGGCCAGGACCGGGCTCCCGGTGTTCGTCGACCACGACGGGCCTGCTGCCGTTATGGGCGAACAGTGGGCGGGCGCGGCGCGCGGGTGTGCCCACGCGGTGCTGCTCATCATCGGCACCGGAGTTGGAGCCGGCTTCATTCTCGACGGCCGGGTATACAGAGGCGCCCGGGGCATCGCAGGCGCGGTCGGGTGGTCGTGTCTCGAGCCGGGGGCTGTCGAAGACCCGGCCTATCGTGAGAAGGGCTTCCTTGAGACCGTGGCCGCCGGTCCGGGCATCGCCCGCCAGGTGCGCGAGAAAGTCGCGCGCGGCGAGCGGAGCCTTGCGCTGGAGCTTGCAGGCGGCGACATACAGGCGATCACCGCCGAGGTGGTGTTCGCCGCTGCGGAGGGGGGCGACGAGGTTGCCCGGCAGGTCATCGCCCGGGCCGTCAGATATATCGGCATGGCTGTCTCGAACCTGGTGAGCACGTTCAACCCGGAGGTGGTCGTGCTGGGCGGCGGCGTGGGACGAAGGCTCGGGCTTTACCTTGGAGAGGTGCGGCGCATCGTTGACGCGACAGCCCAACCCCAGGCCGCTCCGGTGGCGAGGGTGGCGTGCGCCGAGCTTGGCGATGACGCGGGCGTGATAGGCGCAGCGAGGATGGCCATGGAGGCCCTTGGGCTGACGAGGCCCGGTTGAGGCCCGATTGAATCACGCAAAGCCGTCGGCGTGCTCGGCCAAATTGGCAGATGCTGGCGAAGTTCAACAGTCTCACCCACCCTCACTTAGCAACAGGGTAGGCGATCAGAGTACAATAGGGATTCGCAAGACAGGAGGCATCCAGGATGAGCGCAATTGCGTACCTCGAAAGGGTTGAAGAGATCATCGGCGAGATCCGCGCGCACGAGATGGACAAGATCGAGAAGGCGGCCAGGCTCATGGCCGACTCCATCACAAGCGGCCATCTTGTGCACCTCTTCGGGAGCGGCCACTCCGTCATCCCTGTCATGGATGTGTTCCCGCGCTACGGCAGCTTCGTCGGGTTCCATCCCCTGCTCGACCCCAGGCTGATGTGGTGCAACGTCGTTGGTCCGGGCGGCGCGCGGGAGCTTCTGTGGCTCGAGCGCCAGGAGGGATACGTCGCCAATTTCCTTCAGAGCTTTGAGTTTCATCCGCAGGATACCATGTGGGTCTTCTCCCACGGCGGCCTCAACGCCGCGCCCGTGGAGGCGGCGCTCTATGCGCGGGAAAGGGGCCTTCCCGTAGTGGCGGTGGTGTCAGGCGACAACCACAGGAAGGCGAAGCCCACCCACTCGAGCGGCAAGAAGCTTGGCGACCTCGCCGATGTCATGATCGACACGCATGTGCCCCTCGAGGACGCTCTTGTGTGCATCGACGGATTCAACATCCCTGTGGCGGCCGGGTCCACCGTCGCCGCCGTGGCCGTCTCATGCGCTATCGTCGCGGAGGTGGCAAGGCTGCTAGTGGCGACCGGGGTCAGGCCTTCGACTTTCGTGTCCCCCAACGTGCAGGGCGTCGGCCCGGACTACAACAGGAATGTCTTCGTGGAGTATGCCGGGCGGGTACGCAGGTAGCCTGCGGGATCGTGACCGCGACCGTGACCGTGGCCGGGGCGGGGGCAGGGACGGTGACCGCAAGGCGGTCGAGACCAGAAGGTGGCGCTACGGTCGCGGCTGGGAGGGCGGCGGGCTGGACCTGCGGGTGGACCTGCGGGCGAGGACGCGCCGGTACACTTCAAGCGTGCGCCGGGCCATGAGGTCGGCCGTGAAGAGAGCCTCGAAGCGCGCGCGTCCGCGCGCGCCCATCTCCTGCCGCCAGGCAGGGTCGCGGGCGAGAGCAAGCAGGGCCGAGGCGAGAGCAGCGTCGTCCTTCGGCGGCACGAGGAGGCCCGTCTCACCGTGGACCACCGCCTCGGGGATGCCGCCGACGGTGGTCGCAACCACGGGCTTCGCGTGGGCCATCGCCTCCAGGATGGCCATGCCGAGCGCCTCGCGGAGCGATGGGAGGGCGAAGACGTCTATGATTTCGAGGGCCGCGGTCGGGTCCGGGAGGGCGCCGGTGAAAACGACCCTGTCGCCGACACCGAGGTCGATGGCGAGTTGCGCGAGATCCTGCCTCCTTCGCCCATCGCCCGTCACCAGCAGCACCACGTTTGGGCAGTCCCGCCGGATGTGCGCGAGTGCCGAGACAAGGTATGCTGTCCCCTTCCCGCGCTCCAGGCGGGAGACCGTGCCGATGACGATTGCCTCGCTCGGTATCCCCCATCGCCGCCTGGACTCGTCCACCTCACCGGCTCCGTGAGGGGCAACGATCCCGTTATGGATCACGGTGAGCCTGTCCTTCCTGAAACCGTGCCTTTGTGCTGCACGGCGCTCAGCCTCGGAAACGCAGATCACTTCGTCCACGATTCGGTTGGCGAGAAAGCCGCTTACGATGTAGCTCGCTGCGTCCGGGTAACCGTGGATTGTGAAGACCGTCGGGATGCCGGGCGCCTCGAGGTGAGCCGCCACGGCGTTCTCGATCCCGGCATGCACGTGAATGAGGGTGGGCCTGAACTCCATCAGGATCTCGCGAAAAGCCGAACGGTGTGCCTGGAGTGCCCTGCCAAGCCCGGGCGCGAGGATCAGAGGAAGGATGGTCCTGTAAGGCACCCCGAGGTCTCGGAAAAGGGGGAGCGCGTTACCCTGGGGTGCGAGGAGGCACGGGGTCACCTCGCGACGAAGAGAGCTGATGAGCGTAAGCACATGCTTCTCCGTTCCACCAAGGCTCGCATACGGAAGCTCATAGAGCACGCTCAGTCTACCCTGTGCGTCGATGCTGCATCCCCCCGGCCATGTGACGTCGCGGCAGGCTACCCGGCGGTCCACCTCGTCGCTTGCCCGCCTGCCCGCTCGCCTGGTTCGTCATCCGCGGCCGCTCTGGTCCACCGTCTACCATTGTACCACGGGATCTTCATTCTGCAACCCGCTGCTTGGCGCCTTGGGACCTTGGTCCCTTGGTGCCTTGGTCCCTGGGTCTGCTGAGATCCTCTGGCGGGTCTGTCGCTTCAGCCGCCGTTTTGGGCTGCAGGGGATTTCAAAGAAGGCGTTTTGCGCTACAATAAAGAAGAAAGGACCTCATCTGGCATTCAGGCATCCGGGAGGTCGTGGCAGCGAATGATAAGCCGGGCGAAGAAGCTCGAGGTGCTCAACAACTTCACGATGATGGTCGGAGGCGACCCCGCGTTCGCATATCTCATGGGGTTTCTCACCGGACAGGTTGACCGCGTCCATTTCGTCGAGAACCCTGCGGGGGCCGACATCGCCCTGCGGCTATCTCAGGGGAAGCTCACCGTGTGGCCTGCCGAGCCTTTTCGCGCGACTGTGGGCGGGGTGATCATCCCGAATCCCATCGCATTCGTCGCGGCGGCAAGCAAGAGCGACAGGCAGATTTGCGTGTCGCTCAGTTTCGAGCGCGCTGATGAGGCGCCCTGGTACCAGGAAGTCCTCCTGCCCGACGTATCATACGTGAGCGGTCCCGCCGAGTCAGCCGAGGAAGAGGCCAGGGCTTTGCGCGCGGAGATGGACCGCGCTCTCGACATATACTCTGAGTGCAAGCGGCTGCTCGAGAACGACGAGGGAAGTCGCAAGCAGGAACTGGACTACTACATGAGGGTGGCGCAGGAGCAGATGAAGCAGCTCAGCACCAAACTGGAGGAAGTGAACGCCGCGCTTCAGCGTCTGGCGTCAGATTGACGGCCGGGCGGGAGAGGGGCCGGGGCCGGCACCTTGCCTCGGGCCTCCGCTCGTGCGCGGCAGCCTTCCTGCATGGCCGGCGAGACTGCATGTCTCCACCAGGGCGGACCCGCAGCCAGGCAGGGACCATGGGCTCCTTTTCGGAAAGCACACGGTCCAGGAACGCACATCATGGTGCCGATTCCTCGCAGTGAGAAGGGACCTGGGAACCTTTGGCGAACTATTCCACGGGGATCTGGCAATAGCGTGGCAGGGAAGGCGGGGGAGGACGTCCATGGAGGCGAGCGAAACGGGGTTCATCGAGGGAACCGGTGGCGTGAGGCTCTTCTATCAATGCTGGTTGCCTGAGGGGCAGAAGCCCCGGGCTGCGATGGTGATCACCCACGGAGGCGCCGAGCACTCGGGACGGTATCAGACCGTGGTGGATTACTTCGTTCCCCGGGGCTATGCTGTATGCGGCCTCGACAACCGGGGCCATGGAAGATCCGAAGGACAGCGAGGCCACGTGGACCGTTATGAACACATCGTGGACGACCTTGCGCTGTTCTGCGATCACGTGCGCCACAGGACGCCGGGCGAAGCGCGCCTCTTCCTCCTGGGCCACAGCATCGGGGGCCTCACGGCGCTGTCATACGCGATAAGGCACGGGAACTCGGGGTCGTGCCCGGTGGACGGCATCATTGTGTCCGGCCCTTGTCTCGCGCTGTCGATGAAGGTGCCGCCGCTCAAGGGGGCGCTGGGACGTCTGGTCGGCAGTGTGTTTCCCAGGATGACGGTGGACTCGGGGATACCGCCCGACGCCATATCGCGCGATCCTGAGGTGGTCGCCGCCTACGTGAGCGACCCGCTGAGATACCCCAGGATCACATTGCGTTTCTATGCGGAGCTTGCAAGGCAGATGGCGAAGACCATGGCTGCGGCGCCATTCGTGCAGCTCCCGTGCCTGATCCTGCAGGGGGGCAAGGACGCCATAGTGTCGCCGTACGCGACCAGGCGTTTCTACTCAGCCATGACCTGCCGCGACCGGGAGATGCGGATCTACCCCGACAGCTTCCATGAGCTATTCAATGACTTGAACCGCGGAGAGGTGCTGGCCGACGTGGCCGACTGGCTTGCCCGGCACGGCGGCGCGTAGCGGGGCGTCGCGTGGCAGAGACCCCGCCCAGGGGGAGGAAAGGAGCGACCTGCTGCTGCCGGGAGTCCACAGCCGGGCATAATACGATACCGGAGTGGTTTTCGTATGGCCGCGATAGGAATGATCCTCGCTATCTTGCTCTTCATCCTGGGGCTTGCCGGCACCGTTCTTCCGGTGCTCCCCGGAGCGCCCCTCATCTGGCTGGGGATGCTCATCTACGGCCTTTTCACCCGGTTCGCAGACCTATCGGTCGGTTTCTACGTATGGCAGGGCGTCGCGGTGGCGGTGACGCTGCTCATTGATTACGCGGCCACCGCGTACGGGACCAAACGGTACGGTGGGTCCTCGGCCGCTGTATACGGCAGCATCGCCGGGCTCCTCATCGGCCCGTTCATCCTGGGCCCCATCGGCATCGTCATCGGCCCGTTCGCGGGGGCGTTCATCGGCGAACTCGTGCAAGCGAGACGTGGAGCCGAGGCCGCCTTCCGGGCGGCCTTCGGCACGCTCATCGGTGTCGTCGGCGGAACCTTGCTCAAGCTCGCGGTGGAGATCGGGATGATCGTGGGGTTCTTGTGGGTCGTCCTTAGCTAAGTAGATCGCCACAAATTCGCGCTGCTTTTCAGCGCGCAGGTCCTCTCCAGGGTTGCCGGTACTGCCCTCCGGGGACGGCGCGTGCGGTGAGATGCGTTCGAATTCGGCGCTCAAGGCTAGCCAAATTCCGGGCGCCCCGCCCTAGCAAGCACCGGCAACCCCAACACCGTCAGGAGAAGTGGCTCAAACTTATGGCGCCATACTTAGGTTGCCCTGCCGCCGCCGTTACCGGAACAGCGCGTGACTGGCGGGCCAAACCGCAAAAGGCCTGGCTGCCGCCGCCGATTACCGCGCAAGTGTTGCCGGCTGAGTGCTCTGCCAGTAGTGCATCACGAACACCACGAACACGCTCACCATCGCGCCCAACACGCCCGCTATGGCTATGTTGAGCAGCTTCCGCGGCCCCGACGGTTCCACAGGCAGCGACGCAGGCGCGACAACAGCGATGGCGGAGTTGACTATCGCAGCCGGCTCCTGCCCTTGAATGGTCTGCAGGGTGTTGGCGAGATCGATCGACCGGGACCTGGCGGCCTCAAGCTCGCCTTTCAGGCTCTCTTCGACCGTCGACTCCTTTACCAGCCTCGTTTGCAGTGCCCTGAGCTCGGCTTCGAGCGCCGGGATCGCATCGCGGGCTACCCGAAGGCGCGCCTCGATATCGGCAAGGGCCGCACGCTTACGTGAGACCTCCTCCATCAGCGACGTATACGCTGGGTTGATCTGGGTGGCAGTGACGACCCCCTGGCCCTCCGGCGATTGAGCCTCGCGCGAAGTGGTTCCAGAGGACCACCTCAACGAGACGGTCTGCGGAATGGAAGCGAGCTGTTGCTCGAGGACTCTCAGGGACTCAGATGCGGCCTGCGCTTCGCTCGCAAGCTGGGCATGCTCCCAGCGGTAGTTGGTGAGAGCAGCGGTCCTGGCGTTGATCTCCTCTCTGAGGAGGTCCGTGCCTCCCGAGTCCGCCAGGAGCTGCCCCAGCTTCTGCGTGGTCTCGGACGTGTTCATTTTGCGGCTGGCCAGCTCCGTGGAGATCATCTGCCTTCGGGAGGAGAGCCTGGCGGACACCAGGTCAGATAGGTATCCTCTGTACGCCCCAACGACCGCCTCTGCCATGGCCTGGGCATTATCGGGAACGGCGTCTCTGGCCGTTACCTCCACGAGCCTATCGCCCTTGCCGGTGTCGCCCACTGCCTTGGCTGTGACCTTGCGCGCCAGGGCTGTGGGGGTCACAGGGACAGTCAGCGAGGCGGCAGCGCGCTCGAGGATGACAGGGTCCTGCAGCAGCCTGATGTGGACCTGCGGGGTGCCCCCGATGACGCTGGCGATGGCGGGGTCTCCAAGGCTGGCTTGGACTTCCTCGGGAAGGCTCACCGTAATGACCGCGCTTGACTCGTATACCGGGTCCAGCATGAAGAAGCTGATGGTCCCGGCTGAAGCCATCGCACACAGGGTGACCGCGGTGATGATCCATTTGCCGCGCCAGAGGACCTCGATGTACTGCCTCAGGTCTATCTCGTCTGCATATTCGTTGACTTGTTCCATCGTGATTGCGCCGTGCCGCCGGCCTCGCCGTGCGATCACACCGCTGCGTTCAACCTCCTATCCTTACCAGACTCTATAGCAGACAACGCAGCAACTTTGTCCACCAGACCGAACATTCGCCGTCGGCTGGCAGATCCCTTCCTTCAAGGCCGAGCCAGTCGGCTCAAGACGGCGCTCAAAGCGCCAGCCAAACTCCAGGCGGCTCACCCTGACAAGCACCGGCAGCTCAAATAGCGCCGAGAGAAGTGGCGCAGACTTACTTACGGCGCCAGACTTAGCCGGAGAGATACGCGCATGGAGACCTCAAGGGTCTGCGCGGAAGGAACGTGGCCCGCGTTACCGACGCTCTCTATCGCGACTCCGAACTCGAGCGTGCTGCGGGGTGATCCGAATAGATCCGGGAACTTCCAGCCGGGGCCGGCCTTCACCCCGAGCGCCAGACTCGTGCGTGTCTCGACCGTCCCCGAGAGAAACTCGTGAGCCACACCCTCCGAAGGGTCCCAGGGATGGCCGACCTTGCCCTCGCCGTGCCGCTCGTATCCGAGCCTCCCTGTCGCCTGGATATCGCGCAATATCCCGGTCTTGCCCAGCTCGATGGGGCAAGTCACGAAGAGATAAACGGCGTCGGCATCAGGGCCGAGGGGATGCCCGATGAGCCTGCCGTCGGCGCCCACGAATGCGTTCTCAGGGTTCTTGTGCGAGTATACATAGTTGTTGATTCTTACGTACTCGACGGCTCCGCGACATGGTTCCAGCCCGAGCGGCGCATCGAGCTCGAAGCCTGCGAGGGCGCCGATCATGTACGGGACCCGCCCCCGTGCGCTGGCGGCCCATGGGAAGTCGTCGGCCAGGAACTCACCGTACAGCCTGATGCGCGGCGAGATGGCAACGCTCGCGTCGACCGCCGCAAGAACGTTCGTCCACCAGTCCTGTGATCTGTCGTCCAGGAGGCTCAAGTACTGGGAAAGGTGGTACGGGCATCCTGGGATGAGGTAGTATGGCTTAAGGCGGAAGCCTCCGGAGACGGCGACGGCCTCGGACACCCCCACCTCCACGCCCGGAATGACCTGCCCCTCGATACGGTGGGCCAGGACCCACCTGGCGCGCGCGGCGTCTCGGGCGGCCGCGACCTGCACGTATCGGAAAGAACCGGTGCCAGCCGAAACGGTGATTCCATCCAGGGGTGCGGACCCGGAAAGGAGGAGCGATCCAGATAGGCCGGGTCCCCACTTGTGAACGTGTCGTCCCACTGTGATACTGCTGTCGGAGAGCCACGTGCCCAGCACTCGAGGGATAGTAACGCTTGCCTCCTCGATGGACAGATCAAGTCGCCCGGTAGCAGACTCTAGCCCCATTTCCAAGTCGAGCAACGGTTCCTGGACGGAGGTGAAAGTGGTGGGCAAGGAGGTGACTGTAGCGGCCTCCTCGGCTGCGCTGGCGTCGACGCCAGCGCCAGCGCCGGTGTCACTGTCACTGTCACTGTCACTGTCAGGGTCAGTGGTGGTGGCGGCGGTAGTCGTAGTCGTGGTCGTAGTAGTAGAGGTGGGGGCAGTGGCAGTGGCGTTGGCAGTGGCTGTGGCGTCATCCAAGGGCGCGGCCACGGTTGTCGCCGCGCTTGCGACCTCGCCCGGCACATGAAGAGCCGCGGCGGCGACGTAGGCTGCCACCACGAACGGCCCAGCCGCTGCGATGATACGCCTCAACCTACGCAGATGCGCGCGCGCATCCTGCGGCCCCGTGTTCCTGGGTTTGCCTGTCGCCGTTTGTTCCCTCTTAGTGCCTACATGCCCCGCGCCCATGCGTAGCCGTCCTTTCCATCCTGAGTCATGGGTAGCCAGGTTCGAGGCTGTGAACTGCGTGCGCCATCCATGACGCGGCAGACGGGTAGGTGCACTGTGCATGCACCCATCGTTGCGGCTTCGCACTAGATTATCTATGTCCGCCTACACTCCAGAACATGAACCATCGCCTGGAGACGTGCCTCTCGGGATCTTCGAGTCTGACGGTCTCGCCGCGCACGATTGCGCCTGGGATGTCTCTCACGGCGCGAAGGGCCGCGTCGCGTCCCATTACCTGTAAGGCCGTGTGAAATGCCTGGTCGAGCCTGCATGGCCGGGAGGTTGGAGAATGTCCGTCGCTTGCTATGACGTGAGCAAGCCGGTACCTGAGAAGAGCCTCCGCGACGCGCCTCGTCGACCTTCCGAACGCTCCGGTGAGGCTTCCGGCATTCACCTGGCCTATTGCTCCCGCCCTCACCAGTTGGTACATGAGGTTCGGCTCCCTCTCGATCTCGACGCATCGTTCCGGGTGCGCTATCACCGGGATGTAGCCTGCGCTCGAGAGGCTGAATACCACGCTCTCGGTATATGCGGGCACTTGCTGGAAGGGCAGCTCGACGAGGATGAACTTCCCGGTGTCGCCAATCGTCAGCGCCTCACCGTTCCTCAGAAGGTCGAGGAGATGAGGGTCTATCGCGATCTCCATCCCTGGCAAAATCCTGATTGACAGGCCCCACGATGCCAGTGCAGACTGAAGAGCGTCGGCACTGCTGCGGACGATCTCGGCGGCGCGGGCTTGCTTTGCGCCCGCAAAATCCACGTGGGGCGTTGCGACGATCACCTGGGTCCCGCTCTCCTCAGCGGTCCTCGCCATGGCACGGGCGTCCTCGATGCTTTGGGCACCGTCGTCCATTCCGGGGAGGATGTGCGTGTGAACGTCAACGGCACCCTTAAGGCCGCCTTCGAGCTTCAAACCGTCCTCACCTGCCACTCGTCGCCTTGCCGTTGACAGCGGTGGCGGCCTCTTCGTCGGAGAGTTCAGGGGCCGGGTCGCTTCCGTAATAGTAGTAATAGTAATAGTAGCCGTATCCGCGCCCCGGCCTCACCTGGTTCAACACGACCCCGAGAAGCCTCGAACGTGAACCGGAGAGAAGCTGTTTCGTCCTCTTGGCCGCGTCCCTGGATGTCACCCCAAGCCTGATCGCCAGGATCACGCCGTCAAGTTTGGGCGCGAGAAGGATGGCGTCTGTGACGGCGACTACGGGGGGTGCATCGTATATCACGAAGTCCGCCTCGGATGCGAGCGCCCCGATGAGCGCGCCCATCATACCCGACCCCAAAAGCTCCGCGGGGTTGGGAGGGATCGGCCCGCTCGTGACGACCCGTAGACCCCGAACGAGCGTATCCTGGTAGATGTCGGGCATGACTCCCCGCACAAGGGCGGTTGTGAGGCCCGTTGCGTTCGGAAGGGAGAACAGACGATGCTGCACGGGCTTCCGCATGTCCGCATCAACAAGGATCACTTGCCTCCCTGCCTGGGCGAGGGAGATCGCGAGATTGGCCGAGACCGTGCTCTTGCCCTCTGACGGCCCAGGGCTCGTTACCAGGATCGAATGCACGGGCCTGTCCGGCGATAGGAACTCGAGATTCGTTCGGAGGGTTCGAAAAGCCTCCGACACCGGTGACCTGGGGTCATGGTGTACGATAAGGTTCCTGTGATAGTCCCTTGACTGTGACAAGTCTGGGAAGTCCTCCTCTCATGTCATGCCCGGCCAACAGGGGTGGCTTCACCGGAGTCAGAGCGCCGCGGACTCGGCGTGTTCAGCGCGCTTGCGCCTCGAGCGCCTGCGGCGGAACCTCCCGATATCGGGCACAACGCCGAGCACAGGCAGGTCGAGAAGCCGCTCGACCTCGTCTTGCGTTCTAAATGACGTATCCATGTACTCCATGACGAATGCCATGCCGACCGCCACGAAAAGCCCGAGAAACGCCGCGATGGCGGTATTTAGAGGCTTTCTCGGCTTGACCGGCGTGTCCGGCACAGTCGCCCTGTCTACCACGTAGACATCCGAAACCTTCATGGCCTCAGTGATGCGCATTTCCTCGTACTTTGTGCGCAACATGACGTAGATCTCCTCGTCCACGCGCTGCTCTCTCACGAGGCGCGCCACGTCCATTTCCTTCTGGGGGGTGACCGCCAGCTTCGCCTCGGCATCGAGCAGCATCTGGCGGAGCGCGGACTGCTTTGCTTCCAGTCCGACGCTACGCGCTTCGTTCTCAACGAGTCGTGTGCGGAGCTCCTGGTGGATCGGGTTGAGGGATCTCGTCTGGGAGCCGACCACGTTTTCCACTTCCTGGCTGAGCTTCGCCTTCACCTCGGCTATCTGCGCCTTCAGGCTAACGACCGTCGGGTGGTTATCGGTATACCGTTCGCGCGCTCCAGCAAGCTCGGTCTCCAGGTCCGATAGCCGGACCCTGTACTGCTGTACCAGCGGATTGTTCACAAGCGTTGTGGACGTGACGAGCGTCGGGTCTGCCGACCGGAGGCTGCGCTCTATCTCCTGCCTTTCTGCTCTCGCGGCGCCAAGCTCAACCTCTGCTCCCGCGAGATCCTTCTCGATTGCGGCGATCTTCTCTATCTGGGATCTCGTCTCGGCCGATGGTTCCACGACGCGGCTGGACTTCTTATACTGAAGCAGGGCATCTTCGGCACGCCGAAGTGCTCCCTCGGATATCGCGAGCTGCTGCGCTATGAACTCCCTAGCGGCGCGCGCCGACTCCTGGTTCATCCGCTGGCTGTAGTCCTTGAAGACCTCGATGAGCGTATTCAGAAAGGCGGCCGCTTTCTCAGGGCTATCCGACTCAACAGAGAGCCTGGCCACATCGGTCCCCTGGACTTGCTGAACGGAGAGGCTCTTCTGCCAGTAGCCCACTTGCTCTGACGAAAGGCTGTCATACCAGCCGAGTCGTGCCAGCGCCGACTCCACGACGGTCCGGCTCTTGAGGAATTCCATGCAGTTTCGGATGCCGTTGCTGGAGACATTCATCATTTGTTCGACGAACGGCATCGCACCCATGGCGTTGTCCGTCCTGATCATGATTGTTGCCGTTGCCTGGTAGATGCTGGTCATCCTGGAACTCACCATGTACGCGGTCAGGGCGCCGGTGACAACCACCGCAAAGATGAGCCATTTCCTGCGGGCCAGCACCCTCAGGTATTCAAGAAGATCCACTTCCTGCTCTATCTGGTCCATGGAGTCCGTCATCTCTCCTTAAAGCCCCAAAACCGTGCTATCTTGCGAGAAGGTCCTTGATGAGTTTCAAGCCCGACAGGAACGAGAACACCTTCTCCCACTCGATCTTCGAGGTGGCCGGCACGTACACGATGTCGCCGCCGACCACCGCAGGGTTATCATCGGCCTTGCCCGTGAAGAAGAGGTTGTCGCGGCCGAGCACCACATGGTCTCCCGCGGCGACCTGCCCGTTCCTGAATACGCACACCGCCTCCAGAGCCGCTCGCTTCGTGGGGCCGCCTGCCAGCGCAATCGCATCCATGAGCCGCGCACCCTCGCGGATCTTGTAAACCCCCGGCTTCGCCACCTCGCCGACGACCACCACCTCGCGCTGGGCCTTCGGCACGAAGATGGTATCCTGGTCTGATAGAATCCGATTTGCCGTCGAGTCGGCGCCTGTGAGGATCTTGTTCACGTCAAGGAGACAGATCCTGACCTCGCCCCCGGAGGACGCTCCGGCGGACCCTGCATGGGTCGTGAGGGTCACCGATGAGCCGTCGGCGTCGCCAGTAAGGCCTCCGGCCAGCGCCACAGCGTCTGCGACGCAGCTTCCCGCCTTGAGGTAATATAGACCCGGTTTCGCCACCTCACCGACAACATGCACCGCTATGGACCTTGGCACGTATACGACCTCACCGCCCTGCAGAAGCCAGGCGGATGCGTCGCCCGTCTCAGTCGGCCGGCGGAGGTCGAATTCGAAAGTGCGGGGGGAGCTACCTACCCCACGCGTTGTAACCATGATGGCGCAGTCGTCGCCCATCTGGGTGATGCCGCCTGCCATTGCCAGCACCTCGAGGAGACTCGTCCCTTCGCGCACCCGATATACTCCAGGCCTGGCTACCTCGCCGAGCACAGAGACCTGGCGGACGATCTCAGGGACGAAGATGACGTCGCCATTACGAAGTACGATGCTCCTGTCGAGCCTGTCGATGTCGACCTCGAACACCCCGGTAGTGCCGTCTGAGGCCCGCGTGGTGAGCCTGATGGCGCTATCGTCGGCCGTCTCGGTGACGCCGCCTGCCATCGCGAGCGCCTCGAGGAGCGTGGCACCCTCCCGTATCTGGTATACGCCGGGTTTTGCCACCTGGCCGAGGACGGAGACCTCGCGCACTAGCTCGGGCACGAAGATGATGTCGCCGTCGTGAAGGTGGATGTTTCGGTCGTCAGCCCCCGCCATTATGGACCGAATGTCCACGGTCTCCACAGGCGTTGTCTCACCCTGCCGGGTGAGGGTGGCTGCCGTCGGGTCGCCATCGTTGGTGACCCCGCCGGCGCGTGACATGGCATCCATAAACCTTGCAGACGTCGGGAGGGTATACGTTCCCGGCGCTTTCACCTTTCCGAGGACCATCACGGATATGGCTCTGGGCACATACAGTACGTCGCCGTTCTTTACGAGGATGTTATCGTCTCCGCCTGCTGCAGCCTGAAGCCTGTCCAGGTCGAGGACGCGGCGCGCCTCGCCATCGGGGCCTTTGCTTGTGAGGACTGCGCTTGTGGCATCGCCCTCTGGCGTCACCCCGCCTGCGAGGGCGAGCACGTCGAGGACTCTCGTCTCCTTACGGATTCTGTAGGTGCCGGGGCGGGCGACCTCGCCGAGCACGGAGACTTCCTGTATGAGTTCAGGGATGGAGATGATGTCGTGGTCCTGCAGAACGACGTTGTCCTCAGGCCTTACGCCCTTCAGGATGGCGTCGAGGTCGAAGACGCTCACGCCCGAGCCGGCTGCGCCGGCGCTCATGCTGCCGTCTGCGCCCCTGCCCGGCGCGCGGGTGAGAGAGACGCGCGATGTGTCTGCGGCTTCGCTCGGCCCGCCGGCCCTCGCCATGGCGTCAACCAGCCGGCTTCCTGCACGCAGACGATACGTGCCGGGTGATCTCACCTGCCCGAGGACCTGCACTTCGATGGCCTTCGGGACGTACACCACATCCCCGGGCTCCAGCTTGAAGGCGCCGCCGGCGCTCGCCGCAGGCCCACCCCTATCCGCTTCTTTGCCGGACTTGCCGAGGTCTACTTCGAAGACCTGGGTCGCCTGACCTGCACCTCGGGTGACCTGGATGCAGGTGATATCCCCGTTTACCCCCGGCCCGCCCGCCGCGGCGATCACGTCGAAGACCCGGGGGTCAGGCCCGATGGGGTATATGCCAGGTTTGTCGACTTCTCCAAGGACCGAGATCGTGCGCACTGCCTCCGGCACATGGATTATGTCCCGGTCTTTCAGCAAGACGTTGTCGTCCCCGTCAGGCGCGAGCATGGCTCCTGTGATGCTCACCGTTCGTGTGGCCCGGCCGCTCGACACCGACACCTTGCCAGGGTCACCCTGCGGGAGGATATCGCCGGCACGGGCGATGGCGTCCATGAGTCGCGCCCCACGTTCCAGGAAGTATGTGCCGGGCGCGCGGACCATCCCCATCACTTTGACTGCGAGCGCCTTCGGGACGAAGACGGTGTCGCCGTCATAAAGGGCGTACGATGAAGGGTCCGCGGTGCCCGCGAGGACCGCGTGCAGGTCCACCGTCACATAGTTCTGAGGTGCAGCGCCGCTGGAGGTGGGAACGCCAGCGGGAGCGCCCGTCAGAACGCCACCGGAGACAGGCCCTCCCCCAGCGCCGGATGGCTCACCTCCAGAACCGGATACCACGGATGAAGCAGGAGCCAACCCGACCCTGCGCGCGATCGTGATGCACGTGACGTCAGCCTCCGGGGTCTCGCCTCCTGCGGCTGCGATGACGTCGATGACGCGCGGTGTCTCGCGGAAGGTAAACGTGCCGGGCGAGCGTACGCTCCCGATGACGTTCACACGTATGAGTCGTGACTCGCGCACCGAGATCGTCACCCTGGGGTCCTTTAGGTAGTATGAGAGCTTTTCGGTGAGGATCTCCTGTAGCGCGGGCACCGTCAGCCCTGCCGCCGAGACTTCCTCTATAAGGCTTGTGAACGATATCTTGCCGTCTTCTCTCACCCTCACCGTCGCTGACAGGTCCTCGTAGCCCCACACGGCTACGTCGAGGACGTCACCTGGCGAAATGACGTAGCCCTCTGGATCCCCGTGGCTGGAGGGAGGGCTTCCCTGACCCCAGGCGGCCTGAGTGGACACCATGGAGAACGCGGAGAACACGGTGAGAATCACAAAGAGGCCGGCCGGCCGTGCCGGCACCCCGAAAACCCGCCGCAACTGCCTTACCATATCGCTTGAGCGTGTCACCCTTCCGTGCCGTTTCATGTTTCTGTTCCTGGAGCGGCTATACACGCTGAGCGGCTACACGCGCCGAACTCCCGGCAATTCGCTCAATTCGACTTCTCCAGCGCGATTCCTTCCAGGATGTCTCGTCTTCCGTAGTTTTCGTCCAGGTGAGAGTTCGTTGATTCCCTCGCTTAGCACGGAAGTACTTTCTCTCCGGCGACGGGCGATACCTGTCGAAGATTGAAGGAGATGTCCTCATCGTGGCGAAGATGGAAGGGCGACGCGTCGCGTGTCATCACGTCTTGGAGCGTGAGGTGTAATGAGCCACAGGGCCAGGACAGGCCTACTCGTGGCCTGCGATATCGCGTGTTCCCTCGTGAGCATCGCCATTGCGCTACTGGTGCGCTTCGAGTTCAACCCGGTGCGGGCCCTACCCTATGCGGGGTTGATCCTTCCGAGGTTGCCTGCGCTGCTCATGGTGCGGCTTGCATCGTATGTGGCCTTCGGGTTGTACGAGAGGCTATGGCAGTTTGCGAGCATCCGGGAGCTTATTGCTATCGCGGAAGCCGGTACTATTGCCTCTGTTGGTGACTACGTCGTGCTTCACCTCATCCGTGGCCCTGGATTTCCCCGGAGCGTCACCCTTCTAATGTGGGTCTTCAATATCGCCCTTGCAGGTGGGCTACGGCTCCTCGCCAGGCTTCGGCGGGAGTGGATAGTGACAAGCCGGTCCGCCGCGCTGTCCCTTGCCCGTTCATCGGTAGGGCGCCCCGGACATTCGGGCGCCGTATGGGAAGACGTGCGCCCACGAAGGACTCTCATAATCGGCGCAGGCGAGGCCGGCATGATGGTGGCAAGGGAGCTTCGGACCCACCCGGAGCTGGGCTACGACGTGGTGGGATTCATCGACGATGATCGTGCGAAACAGGGTTATATGCTCGCCGGCATGCGGGTGCTCGGCACTCGCGGCGACTTGCAGGGTGTCGTGGCCCGCCACAACGTGGACGAGATCATTATAGCCATGCCCTCGGTCCCAGGCCGCGTCGTGAAGGAGATCGTGGCGGCATGCGAGGGGCTGGGAACCAGGGTCAGGACCCTTCCCGGCGTGTATGAACTCATAGACGGGAAGGTGGATGTGAGCCGCATCCGCGATGTCCAGATCGAGGACCTGCTCAGACGCGAGGAGATCAAGGTGGACCTCGAAAAGATCGGCGGCTACCTCTCCGGGCGCAAGGTGCTGGTGACGGGGGCGGGCGGCTCCATAGGCCAGGAGCTTTGCAGGCAGGTTGCTAGGTTCCGC
Source organism: Bacillota bacterium (assembly GCA_030024085.1). Taxonomy (GTDB): domain Bacteria; phylum Bacillota; class SHA-98; order UBA4971; family UBA4971; genus UBA6256. Next base: position 36,865 of record JASEJE010000024.1, read on the forward strand.
CCGGAAAGCCTGGTGCTCCTGGGGCATGCCGAGAACGACATCTACGACATCGATCTCGAGTTGCGGGAGACGCATCCGGACCTCCACGTGGTGCCTGTCATAGGCGACATAAGGGACGCGGCGCGCATGGAGGCCGTCTTCGACCTGCACCGTCCCGACGTCGTATTCCACGCTGCCGCTCACAAGCACGTGCCCCTCATGGAGATGCACCCGGAGGAGGCTATCAACAACAACGTCTTCGGCACATGGAATGTCGCGATGGCGGCCGATCGGCACGGCGCGTCCAGGTTCGTGCTCATCTCCACCGACAAGGCCGTAAACCCCGTGAGCATCATGGGGAGCACGAAGCGGGCGGCGGAGCTGCTCATCCAGGCCTTGGATAGGCACAGCAAGACCAGGTTCATGGCGGTGAGATTCGGGAACGTCCTCGGGAGCCGGGGGAGCGTCATCCCGCTCTTCAAACGCCAGATAGCGGCGGGTGGCCCCATTACCGTGACCCACCCTGATATGGTGCGCTACTTCATGACCATCCCAGAGGCCGTCCAGCTCGTGATACAGGCGGCCGCGATGGGCGAAGGCGGGGAGGTCTTCGTGCTCGACATGGGGGATCCGGTCCGGATAGCGGACCTTGCCCGCGACCTCGTGAGGCTGTCCGGCCTCGACCCGGATCGGGACATCGAGATCAGGTTCACTGGGGTTCGTCCTGGAGAGAAGCTCTTCGAGGAGCTTCTGACTGCGGAGGAAGGGACCGTGGCCACATGCCACGAGCGGATATTCATAGCGCGAAGCAAGGCCGCCCTCGACGGGAGCGTCGAGGGGTTCCTCGAGACCTGCCGCCAGCTTGCCGCGGCCGGCGAGGGGGGCGGGGCCGAGTTCGTGTGCTGGGTGCGCGAGCTAACGGGGGCTGCCGGCGACCAGGGCGGGAAGGGCGGCGCGACCTGCGCGCTGAAAAGTAGCGCAAATTTGTGGTGATCTACTTAGCGGCTGGCAGGAGGATGTAGTACAATAGTGCCGGTTGGTTGCCGGTCGTCGGTGCGCGAACGGCCGGTAGTCGTGGCAACCCGTTCGGATTGCATTCGCGGCCAGGCAGGGTCAGACCGACAGGGGCCGGGGCTCGGTGTAAGGCGGGTTGCAGGACATGCCGTGCCGCGCCAGGGTAGGCCAGGTTGATGCAAGACAGGTCGGGTCAGGTCAGGACAGAACGGGGCAGGGGAGGCCGGGAGAGAGCGTATGGTGAGTCCTCTTGAGGTGCTCTTTGTTCTTGCTGCCGCCGGGTATATCCTCGGCGGCATTAGCGTGGGAAATGTGCAGCTTGGGACCTCGGGGGTTCTTCTTGCGGCCCTTTACTTTGGACACCTGGGGTATGAGGTCCCGGGCATCGTCCGCGACCTGGGGCTTGCGCTTTTCGTCGGGTCCGTGGGCCTGACCGCTGGGCCGAGGTTCTTTCGAAACCTCAGGCGCAACGCCCTCTCATATGGCGCGATAGCCCTTCTCATAGTCGGCTCCGGCGCCGTGGCGACCCTGATGCTTGCAAAGCTGTTTGAGATCCCGAAGGCGCTTGCCGTCGGAATCTACACGGGGGCGTTGACCACGACGCCCGGCCTTGCGGTGGCGCTCGAAGCCACAGGCGATAACGCGGCGTCCATTGGTTACGGGATAGCCTATCCGTTCGGGGTAGTCGGCGTCGTGCTGTTCATCCAGGTCGTGCCGCATATCCTCCGGAGGAACCTCAAACAAGAAGTGGCGAAGCTGTCTCAAGCTCCAGACCTTGGGGGGGGCCCGACTCTCCTCGTGCGCGAGTTCGTTGTCGAGAACCCCGAGGTGGACCGGAAGACCCTGGCCGAGCTTGCCATCCTCTCCCGCACCGGTGCGGTGGTCTCAAGGGTGAAGCGGGGAAGACAGGTGTTCCCGGCGCTCGGCGACACGGTCCTTATGAAGGGTGACGGCGTGCGGGCCGTCGGGACGGGCGAGGCCCTCGAGAAGCTGGAGGAGATCATCGGTCGGCGGGCGCAGCTTTCCATGGACGAATCCGGCATTGAGGTGCGCGACCTCGCAGTGGAAAGCCGGGCAGTCGCCGGGAAGACGGTGCGCGGACTGAACCCTTACGAGCGGTACGGGGTGATCCTGACCAGGGTCAGACGGGCGGGGATCGAGTTCACGCCCGGAGGCGACACCGTGCTCGAGCACAAGGACGTCGTGCGCACGGTGGGGGCGCCGTTTGCGCTGGAAAGGTTCCAGGCCGTCCTGGGGCGGCAGAGACGCCCGCTGGAGCGGACGGGCATGCTTGCACTTACGCTCGTGCTGGCGGCAGGGCTTCTCATAAGCCGCATGCGCCTTCAGATTCCGGGCGTCGGGGCCGTGAGCCTTGGCATCGCCGGAGGCCCGCTAATGGCAGGGCTCATCGTCGGCCATTTCGGCGGCGTCGGGCGGTGGTCGCTGAGACCCCCAGGGCATATGCTGGGGATCACGCGCGAGATGGGCCTCATGCTCTTCCTGGCCGGTGCAGGTGTGGCAGCGGGGCACGGGTTCGTCGAGACTGTCGCGAAGTACGGGTGGTTGCTCTTCGCGAGTGGCGCGATTGTCACACTCATACCGATGGTCCTCGGGTTTATGGTGTCGACGTGGCTCTTCAGGCTGAGCCTGCCTGACAATCTCGGCAGCATCTGCGGAGGCATGACCAGCACGCCGGCGCTCGGCACGCTCATCACGGCCGCAGGCAGCGACGAGGTCGCGGCGCCTTACGCTGCGACTTACCCCTTCGCGCTGGTCCTCGTGGTGCTGGCGACCCAGGCCCTCGCGGTTCTCCTGTAGTGCGCCGGTGCAGGGAGACACGGTCTCGCGGGCCGTGCCGACATGTGCGAGGTACGGCGGCTTACAGGCCCTTCTTTCGTGTCCCACAGAACCTGCGAATTGTTGCGAAGAGCCATTGCATTTCGCGCGGGCGCGGTAGTATAATACTGCCAGCAGCCTGGAAAACACAATATGGAAAGCTCTTATCGAGAGCGGCGGAGGGACTGGCCCGATGAAGCCCGGCAACCGGCAGCCGGAAACGCGCCTGCGCGGTGCCAAATCCTGCAGAACTTTCCGTTCTGGGAGATGAGAGACACTATGCCTCTTCCTGAACGCGGAAGGGGCATTTTTGTGCGTCTCGCCCGCCGCCGCGCCGTGCGGCGTCCCACGTGCTGTGCTCTATTGTGCGGTGCTGTGCTGTGCCTTGCCCCGGCCCGCCGCATCCGCGCCGCGCGCTTCGCTCCTCTTGTGCTGTGCCGCGGTGCGCGGTGCGCCGTGCGGTGCGCGGAGATGATAATGTGTGGGAATACATACTGGGAATGCGTAAGAGGAGGAGTGCTGCCATGGCTGAATCGACGGGAAGATGCTCAGGCAAAGCGAGGAGACTCATCACGTCCGAATCGGTGACAGAAGGCCACCCGGACAAGCTCTGCGACAAGATCGCCGACTCTGTGCTCGACGCGATCCTGAAGGAAGACGCCGATGCCCGCGTAGCATGCGAGGTTGCCGCGACGACGGGTCTGGTCATCGTGATCGGCGAGATAACGACCTCATGTTACGTGGAGATCTCCGAAATCGTCCGCGAGACGGTGCGAGACATCGGCTACACCCGGGCGAAGTACGGGTTCGACGCTGACACGTGCGGCGTCCTCACGTCCATCCACGAGCAATCGTCGGACATCGCCATAGGCGTGAACCGGTCCCTGGAGGTGAGGCAGATCGAGGCCGCAGGTGCCGTGAACGGCTTCGAGCACCTTGGCGCCGGAGACCAGGGACTCATGTATGGCTTTGCCACGCGCGAAACCCCGGAACTCATGCCCATGCCGATAATGCTCGCCCACAAGCTGGCGAGGCGGCTCGCGGAGGTGCGTAAGCAGGAGATCGTGGACTATCTGCGTCCTGACGGGAAGACGCAGGTCACGGTGGAGTACAATGACGACAAGCCGGTCAGAGTAGATGCCGTGGTGGTCTCCGCCCAGCATCACCCGGACGTGGACTACGACACCCTGAGGCGCGACATCATAGAGAAGGTGATCCGCGACGTGATCCCGCCCTCGCTTCTCGACGAGCACACGAAGTTTTTCATAAACAACACAGGCCGGTTCGTGGTGGGCGGTCCCCACGGCGACTCGGGGCTCACGGGCCGCAAGATCATCGTGGATACCTACGGCGGTGCGGCTCGCCACGGCGGCGGTTCGTTCTCCGGAAAGGACCCGACCAAGGTGGACAGGTCCGCCTCCTACGCCCTGAGGTGGGTGGCGAAGAATATCGTCGCTGCGGGGCTCGCCGACAAGTGTGAGGTGCAGGCGTCGTATGTCATCGGGTCGTCGCGCCCTGTCTCGATCGGCGTCGACACGTTCGGCACGGGCAAGCTCGCCGACGACGACGTTCTCACGCTCGTCAGGAAGCATTTCGACCTCCGGCCGGCCGCGATCATAGACAGGCTCGACCTGCGCCGGCCCATCTACGCCCAGGTGGCGGCATACGGCCACTTCGGCAGGGCCGACCTGGACCTCCCGTGGGAAAAACTGGACAAGGTGGACGATTTGAGGGCGGACGCGTTCTAGTCTATAGGGAGCATTTCAGACGGCGAGAACGCCCGCCGTGGCAGGCGCGGGCCTGCGCTGGCCGGTGCCTGCGGGCGGCGTCCGGCGGTGGCGGGGGCGCTGCCAGGAGCGCCGTCGGACCTCGGCCGCTTTTGTGCGGGCGCGGACATACTAAGTGGGGGTTCAGGAATGCCCCTGACTCTCGAGAGGGGTTGCCGGTGATTGCACGAGGGGCGTCGGAATCCTGCCGCTTGCTTGACGGGCCGGGTTTTGGCGAAGCGCGCCCCGCCTGGGGCGCCATCCACGAGTGCAACACCGGAAACCCGCCAGATGTCGGCAGACTCTGAGGAACTAACGAACCCTCACTCAGGAAGAGGAATTTGCAGCTTGATGTAGAAGAGAACTTGGACGCGGACGTAAGGCCCGCCCCCGCCGGGCACCGGGCCGGTCCCCTGGGTCTTTGCGGTGCGTACACGTGTACATGTGTCGTTTGGCGTCGGTTCGTTGCCTCCGGGCAGTGTGAGGAGGATACTTGAGAGTGACAAGTGTGGGTGTGATCGGATGTGGCAATTGGGGGAGGAACTACGTCAGGAACTTCTCCGAGATCTCTGAGGCGAGGCTCGTAACTTGCTGCGATACCAATCATTCAAGACTGATGGCCATCCGCGAGCGGTACCCGCTGGTAAAGCTGACCAAGAATTTCCAGACGGTTGCGTCTGATCCGAAGATAGATGCGGTGGTGATCGCGACTCCGCCCGCAACTCATTACAGCATAGCTCGGGCGTGCCTCCTCCGCGGAAAGCACGTTCTGGTGGAGAAGCCGTTCACCCTCTCTTCGGAGGACGGCGAGGCTCTCGTGGATATCGCCGAAAAGGCGGGCAAGGTCCTGATGGTCGGCCATATCATGGACTATCACCCTGCTATGCGCGTGGTGAAGGATTACGTCAAGTCCGGCGAGCTCGGAAGGATCTATTACCTCCATGCCACCCGGACAAGCCTCGGGATCGTCCGCGAAGACGTAAGCGTGCTGTGGGACAAGGCGCCGCACGACATAGCGACCCTCCTCTATCTCCTGGAGGACGAACCCGTGAGCGTTGCTGCGACGGGGCAGGCCTACGTCAACGATGGCGTCGAGGACGTTGCGTTCGTCACGGTCCAGTTCTCGTCGGGCGTGATGGCGAACATCCACTTGAGCTGGCTTGACCCGTGCAAGGCGAGCCGAACCACGATAATCGGCGAGAAGAAGATGATAGTGTTCGACGATGCGGAGACGCTCGAGAAGGTGAAGGTCTACAACAAGGGCGTGAACCGCCGCCATGACTTCATGAAAAGGAGCGAGAACGGCACGCATCCGAACGGCGTGGCGGAGGGCGCCGAGAGCGCCGGCGACACATCCAACGGCGTCGACACGCTCAACGGGTTCTCTGGGTTCCAGTACACGTTCACCTACGGCGACGTGTACATCCCGAAACTGAAGATGAGCGAGCCCCTCAAGAACGAGTGCCTTCACTTCCTCGAGTGCATCAGAGAAGGCAGGCGTCCGCTCACCGATGGAGTAAACGGCTTCAAGGTGGTCCGCGTGCTCGAAAGGGCCGAGGAATCGCTGCGACGCGGGGGCGAGTACCTGCCGGTGGAGTCCGAGCGCGTTGCGGTGGCTGCTACGAGGGAGGGCTTCATGGCCAGAGCGCGCTCGTTCTGGAAGGTCTTCGGGTTCTGAGAGTTCTAGGAGGCTGAGTGGCGCCACCTCGTCCAGGTCGGCCTGTCAGGCGCTCGAACAGTGGAGCGGCCAGGCGGCTGGAAACGGACAGCACGGCCATGGATAGACGGCACAGCCCTGGATGAGCAACGTGGCTCCAAGCGGACAACCTGGTTTGATGCGGACAACAAGGCCGTCGCGCCCGGGCTTACCTCCGGGCGTCATTTGAATGGAGGGGTGACGCGCTGGCGTATTCTGGAGCCAAGCGGGAGGACACGGTCGAGCGGGTGATAAAGGTACAGGAAGAGGAGCGGCGGCGCGTCGCAAGGGACATCCACGACGGCCCCGCCCAGATGATGGCCAACGCCATCCTGCAACTGGAGATAGTCGAGAGGCTCATCTCTGAAAACCCATCCCGTGCCATGGATGAGATCAAGGATCTCAGGAAGACCATAACCGAGAGCCTCCGGGAGATCAGGCGCATCATCTTCGACCTGCGCCCCATGATGCTCGACGACCTCGGGCTTGCCCCGGCGCTGCGCCGGTACATCAGCGACTTCACCCAGCGCCACGGGCTCCCCGTGGAGATGAACGTCCTCGGAAAGGAGACGAGGCTCGACCCCATCATCGAGCTTGCGCTCTTCCGCATCGTTCAGGAGGCCCTGCACAACGCGCGCAAGCACGCCCTGGCTTCAAAGGTGGCGGTAACCCTCGGGTACGGCGTTAGCGCAGTCGGAGCGAGCATCGAAGACGATGGCAAGGGCTTCGACCTTTCGGCAGTCTCGCGGGGCGTGGGCAAGTCCGAGAAGTTTGGCATCGCCGGGATGAAAGAGCGCGCCAAGCTTCTCGGAGGGTCGCTCGACATAGATACCGCGCCCGGGAGGGGCACCAGGGTGACTGTCAGAATCCCCATCGAGGACCGGAGTGAGTGAAGGTGGATCGGCTGGAAAGCGAGGGACGGCACGTGGCTGCGCGGGGCGAAAGCGCTCGAGGCCCGCGGGCAATCAAGGTGCTGGTCGCGGACTCAAGCGCCATCTTCCGGTCGGGGATGCGCCGGGCCATCGAGGCCGAACCTGACCTCGAGGTCGTGGGGGAGGCCGACGACTTGGAGCAGGTGGCCGAGATGGCTGCGAACTATCGTCCGGACGTGATTGTGGCGGGCGAGATATCGCCGTCGGCTCTTCCACCGTGGCGCGCGCTGCCCGCGGCATGGGCGAGTGAACCGGGTGCTGCGGCGGCCTTGTCCGCGGCCGCTCCCCGCGCAGGTGCGGCCGCTGGGCGGCGAATCGGGGACGGGGACGGCGCGACGGCGGGCGGCGAGGCGGGCAGGCCGGGCAAGGCGGGCAACGCGGGCGCCACACCGCACCGCAGGTGTGCGCTGGTAGCGGTCGTGGATGTGCGCGACGGCGGGCGCGAGGTCCTCGACGCGCTCATGGACGCTTTCGGTTCGGGGGTGCTCGGGTGCCTGGACCGCTCGGCTGGTCCCGAAGACCTTGTTTACGCGGTGAGGGCAGCCTGCCGTGGACGCCAGTTCGCGTCGTCGCGGGTTGTGAGGGTGCTCGTGGAGGGCCTTGCGAGGCTACGAGAGGTGGCGTCTGGCTTCGAGGAGGCGGTCGTGCACGCGGTGTCCGGTCCTGCTGGGACCGCCTCATCGGGCCGCGCACCAGCGGGGGATCCAAAGCGCCTGCTAACCGTAAGAGAGTGCGAAGTGCTGTCCCTCGTTGCGCGCGGCAAGAGCAACCGCGAGATCGCAGGCATGCTCTCCATAAGCGAGAAGACGGTGAAGAACCACGTCAGCAACCTCCTTCGCAAACTGGGGGCCGACCGTCGTACCCAGGCCGCCATATGGGCCATCAGCCAGGGCCTCTCCGGGTCCCAGGACGGAGTGACTACGACCAAAGTCCCACCACAAAATGAGCCATCAGACTGATAGGCAGGACTTGCCATCAGTGGTAGCTTTTTAGACAGGAGTCGAGCGATCTCCACAATTGAAGAAGGTTCTCCCGACAAAGGCAAACCCGTCGAAAGGCGGGGACGCAAAACCACGGGTCTAAAGCCAGGAGGGGTTCTGGCCATGATAGCCGGGTTGCCGAAGAGAAGGGACTTTTGGGCCTGCTCGTTTGGCAACGCCGACGGGCAGGCCTCGTGTTTACGAGGAGTCTCTTCGGCAGGCCGCGAAAGAGGGGCCTGCGGGTCAGCGGGGTTACACCAGTCGAGCGGTTTTGACCTGACCTGACCTGATTTTCCACATGAGGTTGACCCCGAGAGCCTCTTTGAGCGGTCGTCGGGCACACACGCACGAAAGGAGGTGTGAGTCATGATGGCGCTGCTGAAGAGGCTCTTCTATGAGGAAGATGGACAGAGCATGGTGGAGTACGGGCTCATTCTCGCGCTCGTTGCCGTGGTCGTTATCATAGCACTGACCACTCTGGGGGGTAAGCTGAAGGACCTGTTCACCGGGACGAGCGACAAGATTGTCGCGCCCTAGTAATGTGCGTAGAGATTGCCAGTCAAGTGGCTGGCTATGTCGCAGGACGCTTGACGGAACACCGGCACGTCGCAGGCCCTCCCGACCCCTCCGGGTGGGCCCCTTCCCATAGGGGAGAAGCGCAAACACGGGCTGGACCCGCCACGAAGGCGACGAGCGGACGCGTTCGCGGGCTCCGGAAGCGGCGACAGACAGACTTACATGCTACGAAGAAGGAGGCGAGCATGGTGTACTTGCTGCGACAACTGATTCAGGATGAGCGGGGTCAAGGGGTGACTGAATACGCACTCATACTTACGCTTGTGGCAGTGGTCGCGGCAGTAGCGGTGGCTCTGGTCGGGGTTAATGCGAAAGGGCTTTATGATAGGCTGTTGCCTTTCCCAGGATGACGGCGCAGGAGACCTCCTGCAAGGGCAATGGTGCCCAGGACAAGTGCGAGACTGAGTGACGGAGGGTCAGGACAGTGCAGACCGCGACAGCACTGACGGTCGCTGTTCTTGCAGCGTGGTACGATTCCAGGACCAGGCGCGTCCCGAACCGGCTCCTGGTGGCCGGCATCGCCGCAGGCCTGGTGCTGGGCTTGGTCACGGGCGGGCTTCGCGGGCTGGGGGAGTCTGTGCTCGGGCTTCTCGCCGGGGGCGCCATCTTGTTCGTGCCGTTCGCCCTGGGATGGATGGGCGCAGGTGACGTGAAGCTGCTTGCCGCCATTGGAGCGATCCTGGGTCCGAAGGGTGCCGTGTATTCGATTCTGTACGGCGCCATTGTTGGAGGCATCATCTCGGCTATGGCTCTCGCCAGACGCCGCCGGCTGGGGGTAACCCTTACGGCGATCCTCGTGGGCTTCTTGGGCTTTCTTTCATACGTCATTCCTGGGCTTGTCGGTCGTACCGTGAGGGTTGTGCGTCCCCTGGAGGACGCCATGCCTGTGCCCCACTCGGGTGTGGCAATCCCGTACTCAGCTGCCATTGGCATTGGGCTTATCATTGCCATCGCCACAGGGTTCTCTCTGGTGTTCGTGTAGGAGAGGAGTTCTGGGTGCCCTTCAGGCTTTTTCTGCCGCAACAGGTTCACGGTACAGCCGGAAAAGCTAACACATCTGGGAGTCCAGCAGGAACCGGGCTGTGTCCGGACTCAAAAGAGTGACCTAAGACGCCCTGCAGGACGGGTGAGCAAGGAGGAGGGAGGTGGGGCATGCCCTGCAATGAAAGCTTGTCTCTTCCACGAAGCGACCGCGGCCAGGCAATTGTGGAAATGGCTCTCGTCCTTACCGTTCTCCTCCTCCTGCTCACCGGCATCATCGAGTTCGGGAGGATCCTGAGCGTGCAGCTCATCGTGTCCCACGCTTCGCGCGAAGGCGCGAGGATCGGAGTTCTTGGCAAGACCGACGCGGAGATAACCGAGCGGGTTCTCGATGCGGCGAGTGTCCTCGATGAAAGCAAGATCAGGGTAGACATCACGCCTCCCCAGTCCGGGCGGGTGCGTGGCGCGGAGCTACGGGTAGAGGTGAGCTACTTGGTTGACATTGTGGTGCCGCTCTTGAGCGACATACTCACCAACCCGTACCCCGTGCGCGGCGTCACGGTAATGCGCGTGGAGTGACACTCGGGCAGGGCGTCCTGGAGGAGGTGGGCGGAGTGGATCCTGTAAGGAGAGTCCTGTCAGAGGAGAAGGGAAGTGTGGTGGTGCTCGTCGCCCTTGCGATGACGGTTCTGCTCGGCATCGCTGCCATCGTCGTGGACGTGGGAGTGCTCTACTTCAACAGGGTCGCGCTGTCCAACGCGGCTGATGCGGCCGCCCTCGCGGGCGTGCAGGAGCTTCCGGCGAATCCGAGGCAAGCAGAGGCCAAGGCAGTAAGCTACGCCGTGAAGAACGGGGTGGAAGAGAGCCGCATTACTACGGCTTTGCCGGACAGCCATAGCATAAGGGTTACGGTGTCCCGCACGGTTCCGCTGGGGTTTGCGAGGGTTTTCGGCATCGCCAGCAGCGACGTCGGCGCAAGCGCCAAGGCTAGGATCGGGGCGGTGGGCGCGGTGTGGGGGGCTGCTCCATTCGTTGTTCCAGACCAGGAGTTTGTGTATGGTGAGTCATACACCCTGAAATACGGAGGCGGCGAGGGCGAACACGGAAACTTCGGCGGTCTTGCCCTCGGAGGGCGGGGCGCAGGCAACTACGAGGATAACATCAAGCATGGTTACCAGGGCTGGCTGCGCGTGGGCGAATGGCGAGAGACAGAGCCTGGCAACATGTCCGGCCCCACGGTGCGCGGGGTCGAGTACAGGATATCCCAGTGTCACCACTCGCCGCCCTGTACGTTTGATCATTGCGCAAAGGACTGCCCAAGGGTCCTGTTAGTGCCGGTGGCTGATTTTGACCCGGAGGAGCTTCGTGGGCGCAGCGACGTGCGCCTGGTGGGATTTGCCGCGTTCTTCCTCGAGGGCGTAGGGGGACACGGCAACAGATGCGAGGTGACTGGCAGGTTCATAAGGTGGGCGGTAGACGGCGAGCTTGGCGGTGCGGGGGATTACGGCGTGGTTGCCAGCAGGCTGGAAGAGTAAACAGGCAAGGGACTCCCGGTCGGGATGCCGGGCCGGTATTCGAAAGCACGGGCTGGAAGCCGGGTCGTCAACGGTAGTCTGGGCTCTTGACGGGGTCGTCAGGTGCACTGGCTGTGAGTGGTCAGGTTCCGGCCCTCGAGTCTAGGTATGGCGCCATAAGTTTGCGCCATCTTCCCTGACGGTGTTGGGGTTGCCGGTGC
>JASEJE010000025.1 GCA_030024085.1 Bacillota bacterium
GGCAACCCGGAATCCTCTCCCAAACCGGCATGGATTTCTGAACTCACACTTAGCACTCACTATACCCGCACGCCATGCACTTGAGGCAGCCTTCCATGTGCACCAGGTTCCACGTGCCGCACGACGGGCACAGGCTGAAGAGCTTGGCCGAGGCAGCCTCGTCGCCGGCAGAGGCGGCTGCCTCGCCTGTCGGCCCGCCCAGCTCGTGCCGATCCCCTGCCTCGCCGCGCAGCTCTCGCAGGTAGCCGTCGAGGAACCGCCCGATGGCGTCTGGGACCGACCGGACCCTGTTGGGGCCGAACCCGATGCTTCGCGAACCCCCGATGCCCACGAGCTGGTCGGCGACCTCCTGCGGGTCGACCCCGGAGCGCAGCGCGATGGACACGAGCCTCGCTATGGCCTCGGTAAACGCCGCGACATCGCTGCCCGCCTTCCCTATCTGCGCAAACAGCTCGATGGGGTGGCATTTCACGGTATTGAGCGTGAGGAAGAGCTTCCCGAGGGGCGTCGCCTTGACGTCGGTGAATCCCTCCAGCCTGTCGGGCCTGTCTATCGGGCGAATCTTCCCCCATACGCCGTTGATGCGCTGGCCTGCGGCCCCCCTGTCCTTCTCTACAGCGCCTGTCCGCGCGGCCTCGACCGCCCCGGGGCCCGGCCGGAGGCCGCTGGCGCCGCCTTCGCCTTGGGTCGCGCCCTTCTTCGCCCCGACGGTGAGCACCTGCTCCTCGCGGCTCCCGTCCCGGTAAACGGTCACCCCCTTACAGCCCAGCTCGTACGCGAGGCGGAAGACCTCCTCGACGTCTTCGCGTGTGGTATCGTGGGGGAAGTTGACGGTCTTGGAGACGGCGTTGTCCGTGTATCTCTGGAACGCGGCCTGCATCCTCACGTGCCACTCCGGTTCGATCTCGTGGGCGGTCACAAAGGCGCGCCGAAACTCGTCCGGGATGCCCGCGATGCCTGCCAGCGTGCCACGGGAGGCTATCTCCTCCATCAGCTCGGGCGTGTAGACCCCAAGCTCCTTCGCCCGGGCTTCGAGCACGGGGTTCACCTCGACAAGCTCCTTGCGGTCCAGGACGTGCCTTGTGAACGCGAGGCTGAAGAACGGCTCTATGCCCGACGACGCCCCTGCGATGATGCTGATGGTCCCCGTCGGCGCGATGGTGGTGGTGGTGGCATTGCGCACTCGAAGACCCTGCTCCTCGCGCCTGCTCCCCTTCCAGTTCGGAAACACGCCGCGATGCCGCGCCAACTCGACGGAAGCCTTGCGGCTTTCTTCCAGGATGAAGCTCATAACCTCCTCAGCCAGAGCGACCGCCTCGTCAGAATCGTACGGGACGCCCATCTTCGCGAGGAAATCCGCCCAGCCCATCACTCCGAGCCCGACCTTGCGGTTGCCCTTGTGCATGGCCTCGATCTCGGGCAGGGGATAGCGGCTTGCGTCGATCATGTTATCCAGGAAGTGCATGGCTGTGTGGACCGTCTCGCGTAACCCTTCCCAGTCGATGGACGAACCTGAGTCGATGGACGAACCACCACACCCACGCTTCGTGCCGCTGTCGCCGCCATCAGCGTCAGGATCGACGGCGGCGCCATAGTGGGCGTTGACATCAGCATCAACACTGGCCTCAGCGCCGGGTTCAGTGCCGGGCTCGACTTCGGCCCCGCCCCCAGCTTCCCCGTAGCCATCGCGCTTTGTAACGAACTTGGCCACATTGATGGAGCCGAGGTTACACGCCTCGTAAGGAAGCAACATCTGCTCCCCGCAGGGATTGGTGGCCTCGTACATCCCCACATTCGGGGTGGGATTGAACTCGTTGAGCCGGTCGATGAAGATGATGCCCGGCTCGCCCGTGCGCCACGCGCACTCGACAATGAGGTCGAAGACCTCCCGCGCCCTGAGACGCCCCGTGACCTCGCCGCTGCGCGGGTTCACAAGCTCATACTCGTCATCGTGTTCGAGAGCCTCCATGAACTTGCTGGTGAGCGCTACCGAGATGTTGAAGTTCGTGACCTGGCCGGGGTCGTTCTTCACAGTGATGAACTCCAGGATGTCAGGGTGGTCGACCCGGAGGATGCCCATGTTGGCCCCGCGCCTCACGCCGCCCTGCTTCACGGCCTCGGTGGCGGCGTTGAAGACCTTCATGAACGACACCGGCCCGGACGCGACCCCGCCCGTGGTCCTCACCACGTCATTCTTCGGGCGCAGCCTGCTGAAGGAAAAGCCGGTGCCGCCGCCCGACTGGTGGATAAGCGCTGCGTGCTTGAGCGTATCGAATATGCTCACCATGGAGTCCTCGATGGGAAGCACGAAACACGCTGAAAGCTGCTGAAGCTCCTGCCCGGCGTTGCTGAGCGCAGGCGAGTTGGGCATGAACCTGCCCTCGGCCATGAGGTTGTAGAACGCCACCGCCGTCCTGACCAGCGACTGCGAGGAGCGTGCCACGACCCGCTCGATCTCACCCCAGGACACAGCGATAAGGCCCCGTGCAACCATGTCCTCGAATGCATGCCTGAGCGCCGCCCAGTCCCACCGCGTCAGGTCCGACAAGAAGGCGGGGCCCTCAGCATCCTTCGTGACCTCGTGGCCCGTAGCGGCGCTCTCGGCCGGCGCCCCCCACTCCCACTCCTCGGAGCTGCGCCGTCCCGCCTCTTCCTGCCCAGCCCCCAAACCCACGGCGCTCCTTGGCGACCCCGCGAGTTCGTCCTCGGGCCGCCTGTAGACCTGCGGATCATAGAGGGCGTCCATGAGCGCGATGTTCTTCGCAACGCGCCAGAACATCTCCTTCGGAGTCTCAACCGCCCTGCCCGTCTCGTCCTTTTTGAGATACCGGCTCTCAAGGACGGCCATCGCGTTGTTGGATAGCCGCGGCTCCGGCAAAGCCAAACACAAGCTCACGCCAACCCCTCCCGCAAAGCCTACCGTCCAGCAACCACCACATGGCTCATGGTGACACGTTGCCGTCTGTCACCGCGAGATGGCTCCCGGTCCACATGGACGGCAACAGGAACCCAAACCAGCGGCGGGTTTCCTATGTGCCGCATGGTTGATTGTCCTGTCGATTGATGGCAGCGAATCGATATATAGTGGGCAGATCTAGCATTCCACACAACATGTAGGTTTCCTTGTGGATAACTCACATTGTGGATGACTCGCATTGTGGGAGACTCCCGCTTTCAACGGGCACTGGGGCCTGTGAAAGATTGTGCGACTACCCCCTCCTCGCGCACGTGTTCCAGGAGCGAGGCGCACGCGTCCTCGACACACACGATACCCAACTGAAACGGGCCTGCCAGCCTATCCGCCCGTGAATACATCTCCCAGAATGGTCCGTTCTTCCTTTTATGGAAGGACATTGCCACTCAAGGATTCCTGTCTTTCTGTTTCTTCGAGAGCTGTTTTGAGCGCTTTTTGAGCTTTTTCAAGTTCTTCTCCAGCGCCTTCGGGGCTTCTATCTTTTCTCCGGTCGAGAGAACGGCGAAGTGAACGAGCCCCCTATCCAAACCGACCGGTTCACCGCTTACCGGAACGGGGTCGGGTATCTCCTCCACCACCGCCAGGCTCACGTACCACCGGTCAGCTTCCCTGTTCACGGTGGCGGAGAGTATCCTGCCGTTTACTTTGGTCTCTTCCTTTTGAGTCACCGGCAACCCCTCACAAAAGTCGGGAGCGTTTTTCCCCCTCACTTAGAATAGCCGCCCACGGCAACGCCATTCGCCGCCTCCGCAAGCAGTCTACGGACTCTATCTTTCTCGTCGAGCACGGTGTCGGAGCCCGGGTCCCATGCCCTGCACGCGCCGTCGACCATCCTCGTGACCACCTTGCCGCGCCCAACAGCGTTGCCGGCAAGGTGCGGCGCGTCGAGAAGCCCGACCCTTACTGCCCTGCCGAGGGCGACCGGGTCGAGCCACGGGTCGTCGCTCCCCGGCCTTGCGATCTCGCGGATGGCATCCAGGACGAGCCGCGCCTCAGCCACAAGCTCGTCCTTGCGCGCCGCAACCTTCGGGTCGCTCGCCATGTCGGGCAGCCCGAGAAGGCCCTGCCGGATCGCGCCGCGCGCGATTTTGACCGCCTCCACGATGTCCGCAGGTGTGGCTGCATGGTCAGCCTCCACGAACGACACCACGTGCACGATATGGGGCCTTAGGGCCATCTGCACAAGCACCGACGTCCCGAGCTGGCCCTTGGCCACGTCGAGATCCGTGGGATAGCTCAGAAGCCCGGTCCGCGTCTGGCGCCAGATCCGGAAGCCTTCGTCCTCGAGGGAGGACATAAGCTCGAGCTTGGCTAGCATCTTCGCCACGTCCATGGGGGGCGAGGTGGACGGAGGGGTGTTGAACATGAATTGCGCCACGTAGTCATGCACCCCGGCCGCCTTTGCGTTGTATGCGGCGAGGTACGCCGCGGCCACGGCGACGCTATCGGGAGCGTCCCTCAGGCTCCAGTGGTGAGCCTCGTTCACCTCCACCGGGATGCCGTTCCTCGCATGCCAGGCCATGGCTCGCTGGGCCTCGGCTATCGAGTCTTCGAGCATCCTCGAGCTGCGACCGTCAAGCACGTTGTACCAGAAAAGGGGCACCGCACCCCAGGCGAGGTTGATGGTCTCCTTCAGCATCTTTGCCATGCGGATCTGGTCCCGCGTCCCGCTGTACGAGCGCAGAAGCGGGTAATTGCCCGTCCGCGAGGCCTCATATAGCCGCCTGAAATCGTCGGCGCTCCTCACAGGCACCCCGCCCGCGCCGTCCTGGCTGTGGTCCATTTCTTTGGGCCTGAAGAAGCTCTCCTGGGCGTTCTGGTCCGGGCCGATGGATATCACATCCAGAAGCCTTGACTCGGCAAGCTCCCTCACGCCCTCGGTGGTCGCCGCAAGCGAGGGCAGGCCGAAGTGGTGACGGATAAGCGGGTAAGGGTGCTTTGTCATAATGCGCTCGACGAGGCTGTCAGGCCAGAGCCCGCCGGCGCCGGTCGCGGACGCTGCCCCGCTCGTGGACGCTCCCGTGGCCCCCGCACCGCTGCTGCGGAGGTAGCCGATGGTGGCCTCATCGTCTTCGCTGCCGTCGAAGACGCGCTCGAAAAGGCCCGTGGCCTCAGCCACTCGCGCCACAGGCGGAGTGCCCCCGAAGACGAACCTGCGCCCGAGAAGCCCCTCCCGCGATAGCATCTCTTTGAGCTCCGAAAACAGCCTCTCGGCGGCCTCGGGCGTCAGCCTGTAACTCACCCCCACGATGAGCGGGTCCTCTTGCTTTATCGCGTCGACGAGCCTCTCAACGGACACCGCCGGCCCGAGAAACACAGTCTCGTAGCCCTGGGACTCAGCAAGCCTGAGGAAGTTGTACACGCCTGCAACGTGAACGCAGTCGCCGATCGCTGCACCGATGATCTTTCTCTTGCGCGTCATGCCACCGCCTCCCTTCCTTCGAGGATGAACCTGTGGAGGTCCCCAACGTCCATCCCGTCAAGCCCGAGGTTCCGAAGGGAACGCCCGGATGCCCGGAAATCCTGCCCCGTGATGGCCGAAGCGAGCTCGATCACAGCGTCCATCGTGGGAGTGGGAACGTCGACCATCTCTCCCAGGGACGATATCGGGACGAGCCCTGTCGGAACGTCCTCCAGGATATAGCGGGTGTTCACCTCGGCAGGCGCCCTGATCCCTTCGTACGCCCTGGTGTTCCTGATGGCCTCGTGGAGGTCGCGCCCGGACGAGCCGTACACCTCGGCGAGCCACTCTCTGGCGGTCCTTGCGGCCACTCCGAGCGCGCGGGCCACCTTGAGGCGCTCCTCATCTATTCGGGTTAGCACTCTCGCGACTGCCGGGCTAATCCCTTCGTGGTAGTAATCAAAGGACTCGTCCTGCTCTATCCTGGCGAGATTGAGGATGGTCGGGGTCGGATGGAAGACCGCCCCGATGTTGTCGAGCCCGGTCTCGAGAAGGTCAGACGCCGCAACAAACTGCGGAAACGCCCGCCTCAGCCTGCGTGCGACCTCTACCGTACGCCACGCGGGGAGGGCGGCAACCGGCACCGACATCTTGACGCTGAAGACCCGGATCTTGCCCGGTGCCAGAACCCTGCACGCATAGAGGAGCGACTGTGCCTCCGCGACCACGACCTGCGCCAGGCAGCCGTGTTGTCTCAGGGTGTGGTCAAACTCGATGGCCCCCAGCGTGCGGCCGGGGTTCAGCACCACGGTGTGCCCTTCGTGCAGATGCGGCGCGAGGATTCGGGCGATGTCCCTGTGCGCGAAGGCAGGCACCACAACCATGAGCACGTCCGCGAAGGCAGCGGCCACCCGGGGCGAACCCGTCAAGTTGACGTCACGCGTGATCCCTTGGATCTGTCCCTCGAGTTCCAGCCCGCCGGCCTGCTCGATGTCGGATAGCTTGGCGCTGTTCCCGCTGTAGAGGGTGACGGGAAACCCCATGACCCCGAGGTGCGCGGCCATCGCCTGGCCGCCGTTTCCAGCGCCCAGCACCGAGAACCTGGTTTCAACCCTCATTTCGTTCCCTCCCTGTTCTCTCGCTGAGGACCAGACGCCGCTTCGTTGCGGGATTTCGCCTCCCTGGCGGAACCGCCGCGGTGCGCACCGGCACCGCCCCTGGCGGCGCTTCGGGTAATGCGATGCCCGACGACATGAGCGGGTCGACAGGCGCTTCGGATCGCGCGCCCGCCGGCCGCGCGCCAGGCTCTGCGGCTATTGCGCATGTTGCGCCCGTGCGCCGC
Source organism: Bacillota bacterium (assembly GCA_030024085.1). Taxonomy (GTDB): domain Bacteria; phylum Bacillota; class SHA-98; order UBA4971; family UBA4971; genus UBA6256. The sequence goes on from JASEJE010000025.1 coordinate 6,718, forward strand.
GTCACCTGCGTCTTGCCCTGATTGCGGCCGCATCGAGCCATCCGCGGAGGGAGGACAACGAAGTGGCAGAGGGAGGTAGAAGCAAATCACCCAGGGTGGGTACTCCCTGGGTGAAGTCACAGTCGACTGACATGGCAAGACCATGCCCCGGTCGCAGGACTTCCACCCAACCCACCTCCTCTTCCCACGCTTACGAGGTTAGCTGACGGGCTCGGATCGAAAGAGTGTGACCCGTCCCGGGTGGAGCGCTGTGGTGCCGTCGCGTATCAGCCGGAGAGACGTTGCAAGAATCGTCCACGTCCCGCCGACGCACGGCCCGCAGGCACCGACCGCCGGGATTAGCCCCAAAAAGTTGGGTCCCCCGCTTCCCATAAGAGGGAACTCAGCGTTCAAGCGGATCGGCTGGTCCTCATCGGCCGTTTTGGTTTTGGTTCAATTGCATTGTATCATTCCGGAGGCGCCGCGTCAAATCCTGCGAGCAACCGTACGTGTCAAGAAGACTGCCCCAGTCTTCTTGACACGTACCCGGGGGCAAGGGTTGCATACGTGGATCCCTATGGGGAATGGAGATGCAGATTCTACGCGGCCATTGGCTTCGTTCCGTATGACACGTATCGCGCGTGGGTGAAGGACTTCTAGAAAGGGTGGTCGTCAGTGCACCCTGACCTCCTGCCACCTGCCCGCGCGGAAGTGCCGGGCGGCGAGGGCGGAGCGGACGGCCCAGTCGAGGCAGGTTATGACCCAGACGGCCGGAAGGCCCAGGTGAAAGACGTAGATGGCGAGCACGACGAGGGGCATGCGCACGAGCCACGTGCCCGTGGCCGTTATGCGGAGCGCGGTGCGCGTGTCCCCGGCTCCCCGGAGGGAGCCGCAAAGGGTGTCGGTTATGCCGATGAACACCTGCTCGAAGGCGGCTATCCGCAGGCACACCGACGCGATCCGGACGACCTCGGCGTCGTTCGTGAACACCCTGATGATGAGGTGCGGGACCAGCAAGAACGCAAGACCAACGCTTCCCATGACCGCCACGGAGTAGCGCAGGGACCTGTAGCCCACCTGCACAGCCCGGTCCGCCCTCCTGGCTCCAAGGCTCTGTCCCACCAGGATGCCGGCGGCCACGGCGAAGCCATATCCCGGCATGAACGAAAGCGACTCCGCGGCCACCGTAACCTGGTTCGCCGCGAACGCTGTCGTCCCGAGCGCGGCGATGATGAACGATGAGACGAGCCGGGAGCCGTTCATGAGGGCCTCTTCAGCCCCCGCAGGCACGCCAAGCCTGACCAGGCTGCGCAGTATCGGCACGTCAAGCCGCACAACGTCACCTGCACGGATGTGCACCGCGCCGTTCCTGCGGAAAACGGCCCCGAGCATCAACAGGCCGCCTGCGACGTGGGCGACAAGCGTGGCAATGGCCGCGCCCCGCACGCCAAGCACGGGGAAGCCCAGCACGCCGAAGATGAGCACGTAGTCCCCGACCAGGTTTATGGAGTTCGTCACTATCGTGATGTACATCGGGGTGCGCGTGTCGCCGGACCCGCGGAGGATCGCCGAACCGACCTGCAATGGTATGAAAAGAAGCGCCCCCGACCCCACGATCCGCATGTACTCGACGCCCGGCAAGCTTACGTCTTGCGCGAAACCGGCCAGGCGGTAGACCCACGGAGCGGCCACGATGGCGCCGCCGGCGAGGGCCGCGCCCAGCGCGAACCCTGCGAGGAGGCCCTGGCCCGCAGAGACCGCCGCTTTCCTTGCATCCCTCGCGCCGACGGCGTGCGCCACCATAGCCTGGGTGCCTATTCCGACGGCCGCGAAGATCCACGTGCACGTCCAGTACACGCTTCCGCCGAGGCCCACGGCGCTCAAGGCCTGCGCGCCGAGACGGCCCACCATCGCAGTGTCCACGATCCACACGAACATGTGGAGGACCATCTCCGCGATAGCCGGCCAGGCGAGTCTACGGATCTCGCGGTCGAGCTCAGCTCTTTCAGCCGGCAGATGCAAGGCTCCAGCGGATCCTGTCATCTTCGTTCCTCCGTGTTCCTCCGTCGCAGCGTCCAGTATACACGATCACGCGTGGCTGGTCCAGGTAGGCGGGAAGGCGGTCGTGGCGCGGGGCCGGCAGGTCAGCGGGAGCCGCGCAGTATGGCCCGACACCGGGCGAGCGCGATCGCCTGAATCCGCCGGAAGACGCGGTCCGGCCCGTATCCGGCAGCGGGCAATGGCCTGCCGGCACCGCTGGGTCACACCTGCAACTGCTTCCACCGACCGGCCCTGAACCTGTGCCACACGTAACCTCCACGCACGAGCCAGTCTGCGACCATGGCGAGCCAGGCGCCGAAGAGACCGAGCCCAGCCATCACCACGAGCAAATAGGTGGCGCTGAGCCTGACCACCCATACCGCGAAGGTGGTGACGTAGAGCACTGACCGGGTGTCGCCCGCCCCGCGCAGGGCACCGGAGAAGATGAACGCCGTGCCCATCGGCACCTGTCCGAAGGAGATCACACGGAGGGCGATCGACCCCAGCCTGATTATCTCGGGGTCGGACGTGTAAATCATCATGAGATACTCTGGCACCGCAAGGAACACCAGCGCCATCGTACCCATCACGGCAAGCCCCAGCTTCAGCGCCTCGCTGGCGCTTCGCTCAGCGACATCGGGCCTTCCGGCGCCCAGGCCCTGGCCGACCAGGGCGGTGGCGGCCGTGGCGAATGCAAGGCCCGGCATGAAAGACAGCGACTCGGCGTTGTTGGCTATGCTGTGAGCAGCGTATACGACCGTTCCCAGGCCTGCCACGGCCCTGATGTATACGAGCATCCCGGAGCTTATGACGAGCCTCTCGAGGATCGCCGGCACTCCTATCCTGAGCACCCGCGCAACGAGAGCGGTGTCAATCCTGAAGTAGGCCGCCAGGCGAAGCCGTGGCAGCGCGACGGGGGATGCGCGGCGACACGCCGCCCACAGGAAGAGGGCGCCTCCGATCATCCTCGATACGGTCGTGGCGATTGCAGCCCCATCGACCCCGAGCGCCGGAAACCCGAAATGCCCGAAGATCAGCATGTAGTTGCCGACAACGTTGACGAGGTTCACCAGCACGTTGATCTTCATGGGCGTGGTCGTGTCGCCGGCCCCCCGCAGCGCCCCTCCGACGGTCATCGTGGCGAGGAGCATCGCGAACCCCGGCACGAGATACCTGAGGTATGACGTGCCCAGCGCGATCACGTCCGGCTCTGCCCCCATCAGGGTCACGATGTCGCGGGCGTATACATAGGCCGCGGCGCACGTCACCAGCGCCAGGACCGTCGATACCAGGAGAGACTGGTGGTTCGTGCGTCCGGCCATCCGCCGCTCCCCTGCCCCGGTAAACCTCGCCACGAGGGCGGTCGTCCCCACGGAAAGCCCCATGAACACGCCCTGGCCCAGGAAGAGCGGCTGCATGCTCAGGCCCACCGCCGCAATGGCGCTCGCTCCCAGCCGCCCGACCATGGCCATGTCCACGACCTGGGTCAGCGTCTGCAGCACGACTTCCGCGAAGACCGGCAGTGACAGCTGGATGACCCTTCGCCTTATAGCAACAGCGTCCCCCGACGCCGCATCCGGCGTCGGGGGAGCCTTGCGCAGCCCCATGCTCGTGGCCTGCTCAGCCAAGCAACTCCCTCCAGCCCAAGCCCGTGATGTGTCCTCTTATGCCCGGTCGTCGCCAGGGACCGCGATTACCACGCCGAGGAGGCAACGGCGTGCACCGGCCTGTAATAATCCTCGGATACCAGCTCTTTCGTGGTTTCGCCGCCTGAGCAGAAACTCCTCCACACTGCGACGCGGATGCCGCTCTCGCCTCCGTAGGCTGGACCCCCCGGCTCGGCCACAGCGCCCGAAGCCCCGGCGCCTGCCCCGCCGACGAGCCTGGGCCTCTCCGTCTCCTGGACCTCGGTGATCACGCGGACCTGCGGGGTCTCCACCAGGGGTGCGCACGCCTCCATCACCAGCCTGTTCCCGTCGACCCGCGCGCTCAAGGCGACCGGCACCCCGAGCGTGTTCCGGAACCTGAGGTCGTACTGGCCCTCGGCCACTGTCGCATCGAGCCCGGGCGGGACGTAGCCCACGGGTCTCGAGTGCGGGTGGCGCTCGACGATCTCGAACCCGGCAAGTAGCGCCACGTTGTAGAGGGTCGTCGAGACCTGGCATATCCCCCCGCCTACCCCAGGTGCGCTCCTCCCCCCGGAGAGGACCCGCGCTTCCCTGTAACCGGCCTCCGCGAGCCTCGGCCCCACAGTCCGGTCGAACGAGAACTCGTCGCCCGGCTGGAGCACGGCCCCGTCGATAGCGGCCGCAGCCAGCGCAACGTTGTGGTTGCGACTCTCCTCCGGGTCCTTGAGCGTTGTGGAAAAGCTGGCGAGGACCGGCTCCGCGCAGGAGATCTTCGAGCTTGCCGACCGGCCGGAGACGTCAGGCGAGTACATGCCCCACACCCGCGTCGGCATGACCCGGTAATCTCCAGGCCGCTCGGCTCGTATGGGGTACACGATCTCGTTTTCGCCTTCTTTCAGGTAGCCGCTGAAGAAGGCCACCTTCTCGTCGCGGACCTCTTTCCTGCCGTACCAGAAGTTCCAGCTATAGACGTCTATCGGCTCATCGGATGCCTCGAAGCCCGACGGTAGCGGATCCTCGATGATCATGTAGGTGTGCGGGCTATCGGCCTTGATGCTGATGCGGACGTATATCTCCTCGCCCGGCTTCACAGCGCCGGTCACGGGTTCGTACACGTACTCCGGCTTCTCCTCACCACCGCCAGCCTTGCCGCCTCGGCTTCCCTCGCCCCCTGCGGCAGCAGCCGGCGCCGCGGCCCTCCGGTAGTAGCCCCGGATCACCGCAAGGCCCTGCCCTCCAGGCGCCACGGAGTCCGCAGCCGTGTAGTACTCACAAGAGAACGTGTAGTACAGCCTGCCCTTCCCGCCGTCCTTCGCGATGGTGATCTCGTTCTGCCCGCGCGCAAGGTCGCGCGCGTCTACGCTGACCTCGATCTCCTTCTCGAAGACGTCCTTTCTGCTGAAGTGCACCCTCTTGACGTCCTTTCCGTTGATGCTGACGGAAGCGGTGTAGTTCGGCGCGACCTCGTCGCGTAGCTTCAAGTATTCGGCCAGCGCAAACACGGCTATGGCTGTGTCCTTGGTGGAGAACCACGCCTCGCCGCGCCGCGCGTCCGCAATCCATCTCACCGCTCCCGGGACCTTCTCGTTCGCGGGATCCACGGCGAGCATCGCCATGAGCGCGTACGCGGTGGTCTCCACGCGGTTGTCCGCCCAGTACCGCTCGCCCTCCGGCGCGTCCCAGTAGGTGAGCATGTCGTCGCCTCGCGCCGACGCGAGGAGGTCCTGAAGCACCTCCCTGGCATCATCGGCCCGGCCCACGTTGTCGAGAGTAAGCACGAGGAGCGCAAGCGAGTATTCGGAAAGCTCGAGCCGCCTCGCCACCATCTCGTCGAGCCTCGCAAGGCTCCTCTCTCCCACCTCGGACATGACGTAGAGCTTGTATACGAGGTCGTCCACGTCGCGCGGCCTGCCAGCAAGCTCGACAAGCGCTCTCTTCCCTCGCGCGAGCACCTGGCCGTCCACCTCGAACCCCGCCTTCCGCGCAAGGTCGAGGCCGTATACCACGTAGGCGGTCATCCTCGGGTCCGTCTGGTCGTACTCCCACCAGCCCCATCCTCCGTCGTAGTGCTGGTAGCGGTAGAGCCTCGCGAGGCCCGCCGAGACCATCCTCGGCAGGTCCTGCTCGACTTCAGGCGGCGCCTGCACCCCGAGATCCTTTAGCGTCTGGGCCACGACCACGTCGGGCAGGAAGGAGTCCATGGTCTGCTCGACGCACCCGTACGGGAACGATGCCAGGTATTCGAGAGCCCCCAGGGCCGCGGCCGCAACCGACGGCGCGAGCCGCACCTTCACGCTCACAGTCCCTGGCAGCGCGTCCGCCGGCACGTCGAACCTCACCGCCGCCCTGGCGCGGCCCACGTTGTCGCCAGCCCCTGCCCCGGCAACGCCGCTGGCCCCACCGTCGCCGACCTCGCCCGCCTCATGCTGCTCGTGCCGCACACCGAAGGGCAGCACCGGCACGCCTATTTCAAGCGCGTCCCGCGCCCGTCTGATGTCAGCCTGGGCCGACGCCACGAAGCGTGCGACCCCGACCTCGCCGCACTCGACCTTCCAGTCGAGCGAGGCCTGGCCCATGGGGCCAAGCTCCACCTCGCGCTCGCCCGCATCTTGCAGCGCGACACCCTCGGCCTTGAGAGCGATCTTCGCCCTAATCTTGCGCCCTGTGTAGTTGTGGACGATCGTCGACACCGCCGTCCGGTCGCCCAGCGTGAAGAAGCGCGGCGTCGCAAGCCTCACGACGAGGTCCTTCGTGGTCACGACGTCCCGGGTCGCCGACCCCACCTGAGTCCTCAAGGTGTGCGCCCGCGCGGTCGCCCGCCAGGTCGTGAGGTTATCCGGCATGATGAACTCGATCTTCCCTGTGCCGTTTCTGTCCGTCACGATCGTGGGGTTCCAGAAGGCCGTGTCCTCGAACTTCCTTCGCACGTCGGCTGACCCGCCGTCTTTGTCGGCGCCCCCGTAATACCACTCGGGGAACGAGTAGTTCGTGACCACCCTGTTCCAGATGGACCCATAGAACGCCTTCTTTATGTCGGGCGCCATCTCCGGCTGGATCGCGTATATGGACGCGTCCACGACCCCCAGTGACACCTCCGACTGCACCGGGCGGCCCGCCGCGTCCGTGGTCTTCACCACATAGGTAGCCTTGTCGCCCGGACTGTAGGTCTCCTTGTTCGGAATGATCGCCACGTTCAGGTAGTTGTCCTTCGTCGACACATAGATGGTCCTCTCCCTGGAGAAGAGCCTCTTCCCGCGGACCATCGTCACGGTGAAGAACGCGTTCGGCATGTGCTCCCGCGTCACCGGGACCTCGAACAGCCTGGTATGCCCGGTGATGTGGACCGCCTCATGAGAGGCGAGGTCGCGCCCCTCGATGGTCACCACCGCCCACGCGTCGTCGAACGTGGTGTTCACCAGGATCTTCGCCGTGTCCCCGACCTCGTACACGTCCTTGTCGGCCACGATCTCTATCTCGGTGCCGCCGTAACTCGCCCAGCGGCTCGCTCCGCTCGTGACCCAGAGGTACGCTTCGGAGACGATCCGGTTGCCCCGTCCGTCGGTCCCGACGACCTCCACCACGTAGGACCCTTCCTCGAGCGGCGTAAACTTGAAGCTTCCCTTGCCGTCCGCAGCCGTGCCGAGGGAACCCGACGCCTCTTTCCACCGCCTCGCTTTCTTGTCCTCCCAGGTTTGGCGCATGGCCTGCCATTCGAGCCGCACGGCAAGCGGCTTGCCCTCTATGGTTTCAGCCTTCACCCGCACTGTGGCAGGCTTGCCCGGCTCCGCCACGTAGGCCGCCGGCTGCACGCTCACGTCGAATAGGCCGCGCGCCACGATGACCGAGGCCCTGCCCGTAACCTCGCGTCTGCTCTCGTCGGTCACGACCGCTTCGATGAACACTTTCCTCGTCATGTCCGCCTTTTGCGTCTTGATGGCGAACGACATGCGCCCGCTCGAGTCCGTCACGCCTTCGCCAGACGCCACAAGCTCGCCGTAGTACCCGAAATCATCGTCGCCGACCGGATAGTAACCAAGGTCCTCGAAGGAGTAGTACGAAAAGTAGTGCGGCTGGGAGTACGCTGCGTATTTGACCTTTGCACCCGGGACTGGCGCGCCGAAGTAGTAGGTGGCCTTCACGGCGACCGGGACCTTGTCGCCCGCCACGCACGTGGTCTTCGGCACTTCCACCTGCACCTGGTACTCGGGCTTGCGGTACTCCGCCACCTTGAACGCGCTCGAGTGCGTGCTCCCCCTCACCGTGGCGAGCACCCGGTAAACGCCGAGCGCCGGCTCGTCCCCGAGCACGAGGTCGCCGGCGAATGAGCCGAAGCTGTTCGTCGTGGCCTCGGTCTTGTAGATGCACGCGTCACGCGCGTCACGCACCTCCACACGGACGGGCTCGCCCGCGAGCACCCTGTAGTCTCCGCCGTCCTCCTCGCGGAGGATGCCCTTGAAGAACACCCGCTGGCCCGGCCGGTACACGGGCCTGTCGGTGTAGATGTACGCCTTGTAGCGGGAGTCCTCCCAGTAGTAGGACGAGGTCACCTGGGCGAAGCTCTCGCCCGCCGTCCCGACCACCGAAAGACCCTTTCCAAGGCTCGGGACGTTCAGCACCCACAGGCCATCGCCCCCTGTGGTTCCGCTTGCGACCTCCTTGCCCTCGCTGTACACGGCGACCTTTGCGCCCGCGCACGGCGCGTCCTTGCTGAAGGTGTGGGCGTACACGAGGAGCTTATCCTGGGCCTGCTTCGTCACGAGGCCGAGGTCTGTCACGAGGATCCACGTGGTGTCCTCGCGGCCGTGGCTGTCGCGCGCCTTCACGACGTAGCCCGCGACCCTGTCGGCAGGCACGGGCACCCTCAAAGTGTAGTCCCCACCCCGATTCTTCGGGCGCGGATACTCCGTGAGCCTCTTCACCAGCACCGCCCCGCCCTGAGGCAGGGCCTCCTCGGCCGAGTGCAGCGACCCACGCGCCTGGAACTGCGTGATGGGGTCGAACCTCCACATCGCGAGGTCGATCCGCGTCGCACCGCGGCCCCGCACTATCACGGACGGGTGCTCGGAAGGTGCCCATACCCTTTCCTCCGTATACATGTAAAGGTAACCCTTATCGGCGCTGTCTGCGGAAAGCGGCCTTACGAGAAACGCGAGCGCCGCGACAGCCGCGAGCGCCGCAACCGCGTAAGGTATCCATCGCGCGATACGAGGTTTCACAGCCGCCTACCTCCTTCGCCTACCTTCTCAAAGGCAGGGCCTTCCCGAATCGCTCCGTCTCGAAGACGTATAGCTCATAGTGCTCACCTGGACCCACGCCGGCCTCGCGCTTCGCCCAGGCCATCTCGTATGCGCCCGTCCTGGCCTCGCCGGGCAGGATCACGCCAGCCCTCCCGTTCGCCCTTACAATGACGCCCTGGATTCGCGGGTTCACCGGCACCGCGGGGTCGTGCCGCCTCACCCTGCCGACCACCGACACGCAGTACTCGAGCCGAGCCACTTCCTCCGGTCGCACGGGCAGGCGACGCGGGTCCGACGTAGCCGCCATCCGCGCCGCGCTTGCGATCTCCTCGGCGAGCGACGCCTCCATCGGATAGACGGTGCCCATGCACCCCCTCACCCTGCCATCGAGGATGAGCGCGACGAACACTCCAGCGGGTGCCGCGAGGATGGCGTCGGCCTGGCGGCTGTCCGGGGGACGGCCACCCGGCGCCCGCGCCTGCGGGCCCGCCGCGTGGCACCGCTCCTCTGCACCGTACCCGGCAACCGCAGCGGCTATGGAGGAACGTGCGATCTCGAGAATCTCTTGCTCAAGAGCCGGGGTCCTGGCCGCGCGGATACGATCCAGGACATCGCCGGAGGCAGTTGCCGGAACAGCAGCCTGTGCTGGTGCCGGCGCTGGCGCTGGTGCCGGTGCTGATACTGACGGAAGAGATCCTTGCTCGAGCCCCCGCAGCGTCCCGGGTGCCGGTGGTGGCGCCGACGCAAGTGCGGCCGGCCGCGCTCCCAGTGCGTCCACGATCGCCGGCGTCCGGTCCCGGGGACCGCCCCCCGTTTGCGCGAGGCGGGTGCCCATATGGAGACGGACTTCCCCCTTGAGATCTCCGGCAACAGCCGAGAGCGCGAGACACACCGCCCCCGTCCCCATGAGAAGCACGGCGGCGCGCACGGGTCCCGGGAGCTTTCGCAATCTCTCGAACAAGGGCACGCGCTGCCTCCTTTGAGCACAACCCCAGGGAGCGCTGACGCATCTCCAGAGGTAGCTGGCACTGGACTACGGGCTCGCAACTGCGAGGGGTCCCACGCTCTCAATGGGTCTTGTTCCAGGCGCACGCATCAGGCACCCCGAGTGAGGGTGCAGAAATGCTCCCGACTTTTGGGAGGGGGTTGCCGGTGATTGCACGAGGGGTGTCAAAATCCGGCCACTGTCCCGATGGGCCGGATTTTGGCGAAGCGCGCCCCGCTTGGGGCGCCGTCCCCGAGTGCAACACCGGCAACCCGGCAACTACTGGAAAAGGGACGGGGACTAATGCACCCTCACTCGGCGGGCGCAACCCCGCATTCCCTCACCCTGGGGCGGGTTCGGCGATGCGGTCACGGTACGGTCGCGGCGGAGCGCCTCGACGACATCCGGCGCGCAGCCAAACCGACCATACTCCGGTCTATGCGTGTTGCGCCCGGGTGATGTCGGGTTCCTCCAGACTCTTTGTTCGACTCTCCTGCCTTTATTCCTTTAAGGGGACATCAGGTCGGTTTCCCGCTCTCTGGAGTGGCAACAGGCAACACCGGGCTGCACATAGAATAACATGTTGTGAGAAATCGTCGGCCCTCGCACCGGGTGATCCCGGTTCAGGGCATATGACGCCGGGAGGGAATTGCCATGATCACGTACATAGTCCAGCCTGGCGACACCCTTGCTCTCATCGCGGAGAGGTTCGGCACCACGGTCGAGGCCGTTGTCGATGCTAACAACATCGCGAATCCCGACGTGATCTTCGTCGGACAGGTGCTCCAGATTCCCGTGCCGGCGGCGCCGCCGGTGACCCCGCCTCCACCGCCCATCGCGGTGCCGGTTGGTTTTCGGCTGTACATCGTCCAGCCCGGGGACACCCTCGCGGAGATCGCCGCGAGGTTCGGGACCACCGTGCAAGTGCTTGCGGCCATAAACCGCATTCCGAACCCGGACTTCATCGTCGTCGGCCAGGTGCTGCTCGTGCCGGTAAGGCCGACGATCGTGGTCCCAACGCCGTTGCCACCGCCTCCACCACCCACGGTGCCGCCCGGGCCGCCAGTCACGCCGCCTCCCGTGCCGTCTCCGCCGCCTCCGCCAGCGCCGCCGGTGCCGACGCCGCCCGTGCCGCCCGGGCCTCCAGTGCCACCCGGGCCTCCACCGACGCCGCCGGCACCTGTGACCGGGGTGAACCAGGTCTCCGTGGTGCAAGACGGCCTGCGGCACACGTTCATGGTGAACAAGGTCAGCTATGCCCGGGGCGAGCCTGTGCGCATGAGCCTGACGAAGACCAACGTCACCACCGGCCCCGTGACGATCACGTACCGGTCCAGCCAGAGGTTTGATTTCATCGTCACCCGCGACACGAGGGAGATATGGCGCTGGTCGGCGGGGAAGTTCTTCACGTTCGCAATAGAGCGGGTCACGCTGCCGCCCCGCGAAAACCTCGTCTTCATGCAGACCTGGAACCAGACCACGAACGAAGGAGTGCCGGTCGGGCCAGGCGTGTACACGATCACGGCGGTCAACACCGGGACGGGCGTCAGGCTGAGCCTGCAGATCGAGATAAGGTGACCTGAACCACGCCGCCTGAATTGCGCTGCTCGACTCCCGCCATACTTAGGGTGTATAATCAGTCGGAAGGCACGATGCCGCAACTTCAGCCGGGGAGGCGCTAGCATTGCAGGAGAAGATTGAGAAGGCTCTCGAGAAGATCAGGTTCGCTCTGCAGGCACACGGTGGCGATGTCCAACTGGTCAGCGTCGACGAAGGTGTGGTCAAGGTGAGGCTCACCGGCGCCTGCGTGGGGTGCCCGATGTCCATGATGACGCTGAAGAACGGCGTGGAGCGGGCTCTCAAGGAGGAGGTGCCCGAGGTCAAGCGGGTGGAGGCCGTCTAGATTCCGTAGAATTCGTCCACAGCCTCGTCGGACACGTGGAAATCTGTCCTCGACTCGGCGATTCGGAGCAGGATCCGGAAGACGCAGACACCTGTCGTGTCCGTGTTCGAAGATGAGGAGAGGGCGGCGACATTCGCCGCCCTGGAACTATGGGACGAAACCGGTCTCGACTCTCAGGTTCCGGATGGCGCAGGATCATCAGCAAGCTACCACCGGTGTGCACAGGCCCACAACGTCCCTCACTATGCCGGCATAGGACATCCTGCCGCGCAGTAGCTCGCCTTTGATCCGAGCGACGCTGGACCGACGCGCAATGAGGCTGCGAAGCACCCCCGCCGTCTGCACCGCCCGGCCGATCAACACAGCCCCCACCAGGTGGTCATCCCGGAACACGAGCCGCGCGTAGTCGCCGCTATCGCTGCCCCTGCCGGCCAGCGTGTGGACCTCGTCGCCGTCCTCAGGCCGGGTCTTCCCGAGCGTTGCGACGCACCCGCCGAAGAACGTGACAGAATTCAGGCCAACATCTCCGGGATAGGTCACATCCCGCCCGGCCATGTTACAGCCTGCCACTCTACCCTGCCAAACCGCGCTCGACCACAGGGCGTTCACCGCAGCCCTTCCCCGGGCTATGTCGAAGCCCTCGGCGAGGTCGCCTGCTGCATATATCCCGGGGACGCTGGTCTGCATCCTATCATCGACGATGACGCCGCGCCCTGTACGTATGCCCGTGCCGCGCGTGCAGAGGAGGTTCGGCGTGACGCCCTTGCCGACCACGACAATGTCGCACTCAATGCGCTGCCCGGCGCTGAGGTGGGCCCTCTCGACCCGCCCCCTGCCCTCGACCTCGGTGACATCGCAGTTCGGGAGGATGTGTAGCCTCGAGGTCCCCTCGAAGATCCTCAGAACCGGCGCAGCGTCTTCGGGCGCCGTGATCTGCGAGAGCAGCCTCTCCGAGGACACGACGACCCACACCTCGAGGCCCCGGCCGAGAAGGCCCTCGGCAGCCTTCAGGCTCACGAGGCCCCCTCCTATCACGACGGCCCGCTGCGCGGAGGACGCCGCCTGAGCGATCCTCTCCGCGTCGTCGAACGTCCTCAGGTAGTGGACGCCTGGAAGCCTTATGCCGCACACGTCAGGCACCTGGGGAGAGCTTCCCATGGCCAGAAGCAGCCTGTCGTAGCCGAGCCTCTGCCTGTTGGATAGCTCGACAACCCTCCTGCCGGGGTCAATGCGGGTCGCCGCCGCGCCGAAGACGGTCTTTACGTCGTTCCGCTCGTAGAAGCCCTCATCCACCAGGAAGAGGCTCGGGAACCTCACCTTTCCGGCGATCCAGCGGGTCAGGAGTATCTTCGAGTAGTACCGCCAGGTCTCGGGCGACACTACCGTGATCTCACCAGTCGGGTCCACCTTCCGGATGGCCGCGAGCGCGCTCACCCCCGCCGGGCCGTTTCCGAGGATCACGTACTTCATAGGGCTTCCCCCCATACCATATCCGCAGCTCCGCGTCTACCTTTTCTCAGGGCAGGCGTCCTTCCCAACTCGGTCGTCCAGGATTCGTGCCGCGGCGTTTTAGATCGGCGTTCTACGCCGGGTCGCCGGTGTTTGCAAGGCCGGGCGTCTCTACAGGGCCGGGCGTCAGAACGCAGGCACTTGCGAGCCGGCCGGTCTTCGCGGAGGCGTCCTGCCTGGGAAGCACCCGCGCCCCATCGCTAAACCCATCCCGACATGGAGAGCGGAGACCCTACGCCCCCGTCACCCGCCCTGTTATCCTCCGGCAACCGCAGAAAGGAAGCTCACCGTGTCCTCATCGCTCAGCCTCGTGTCGGCCCCCGACAGGAACTGAACGTTGCGGCCGTTAACGAGGATGTTGATGTCGCGCCGGATCTCCCCATCCGCAGTGAGCAACTGCCGTGCGAGACGCTCGCCGAACCGGCCCACGAGCACCCGAACGAGCGTGCTGATGTCGGGGGCCGATTCGGCAGGTACCGTCACCTCATCCTGGCCTGCAGCCTGACTCACAAAGAAGAAGAACCGAACGCGCAAGGCGCGCCCCTCCCTGGCCGCCGTCCAGGTGCCGGCTCGGACATAACCGCCCCTTTTCCGCCGGCAGACTGGCCTGCGCACGAATCCACGCCTAGGTGTGGCGCCATGAGTTTGCGCCATCTTCCCTGACGGCGTCGGGGTTGCCGGTGATTGCACGACGGGGCGCCTGGAATTTGGCTAGCCCGCGCGCCAAATTCGAACGCATCTCACCGCACGCGCCGTCCCCGGAGGGCAACACCGGCAACCCTGGACAGGACTCACCCGCTGAAAAGTAGCGCGAACTTGTGGCGATGTACCTAGACAGCGATCCCGAGCCGGTCCAGGGTCTCGGCCGAAGGCTTGCCATCCTCGCTCCAGCCTCTGGCTGCGTAGTAATCGGCCAGCATGTCGGCAAGCTCCACCACCTGTCCGGCTGCGGGGCCTTCCGGCATGGGCTCATTGAGCAGCCTTGGAGCCAGGGTGTCGTCCTCCTTCGTGAGCCCCTCTCTCAGATTGAAGAGACGCTCCAGGTTCCAGATGCGCTCGCCGGCCAGCGTTGCCTTCTCCGTGGAGAACGGCATGCCTGTCGCAGGCTCGAGCATGCTCACGACATCCGACGCGCCCAGCGCAAACGTGGTGAACAGGCACATTCCGACCGAATCCACGAGCGCGGTCACGTCCTGGAACGCCTTGACCCAGGCGGCCTTCCCGTCCTTGGAGAGGGGATCTATCTTCTCCGGGACCCCAAGGATCTCGGGAGAGATGGTGTAGCCCCTCACGTGGCAGCCGCCCCTGTTCGAGGTGGCGTAGTTGAGCCCGATGCCCTTGACGCCGCGCGGATCGTACGCCGGATACTCCTGTTTCTTCGCGCTCATCGAGAGCTCCGGGTGGCCGAATTCCGCAGCGAGACGATAGGACCCCTTCGCAAGCAGGTCGCCGATGCCCTCCCGGTACCCGGTCCTGCGCGTCGCCTCGACCACGGCATCGGCGTCGCCGAACACGAGCGGGATGTCGGTCGCGTTCTTCGGGAGATACCCCTTCTCGTAGAGCTCCATGGCGCACGCTATGGTCGATCCCATGGTTATTGGATCAAGACCAAGCTCGTTGCACAGGTAGTTGGCCTTTGTCACGGCTTCGAGGTTGTCAACGCCACAGGTCGCACCGAGCGCCCAGATGGTCTCATACTCGGGACCTTCGCCTTCACCCTTGTACTTCCCGCTCTTCACGACGCTCGGCCGCCCGCACGCGATGGGGCACCCGAAGCAGGCCCGCTTCCTCACGAGGAGCGTCGCGGCCAGCGTTTCACCGGATATCTTCTCGGCACCCTCGAACACGCCCGTCTGGAAGTTGCGCGTCGGGAAGGCCCCGTGCTGGTTGATGACGTTCACGAGGACGGCCGTCCCGTACGTGGGAAGGCCCTGCGATGTGACCGGGGCCTCTTTGATCTTCTTGAAGGCAGCGAGCACAGCCTCTCTGAACTTCGCCGGGTCGGCTACCTTCACGTCGCCCGTGCCCCTCACCACGATGGCCTTCAGGTTCTTGGAGCCCATGACCGCGCCGACCCCCGAGCGCCCAGCGGCGCGGCCCTTGTCGTTCACGACGCACGCGAAAAGCACGAGCTTCTCGCCGGCGGGCCCGATGCACGCGACTTTGGCGTCAGGGTCGGTCTCCGAGACAAGGATATCCGTGGTCTCGGCGGTGTTCTTGCCCCAGACGTGTTTTGCAGAGCGGATCTCGGCTTTGCCGTTGTGTACCCAGATGTATACTGGCTCCTCCGCAACGCCTTCCACGATGATGGCGTCAAAGCCGGCATACTTCATCTCTGCAGGAAAATACCCGCCGGAGTTCGACGCAGCGATAAACCCCGTGAGCGGCGACTTCGTGACGACGTTGTAGCGGCCGGCCGACGTAGCCGCAGTGCCGGTGAGAGGCCCGGTGGCGAAGATGATCTTGTTGTCCGGGCCGAGCGGATCCACGCCGGGCTCCAGCTCGTCATAAAGGATCTTCGTGCCAAGGCCTCTCGCCCCAAGGTACTTCTCGGCGATCTCGGGGCACAGGTCTTCCACGGACACCGACCTTGCACTGAGGTTAACCCGAAGGATCTTTCCCGTCCACCCGTACATCACAGCTTCACCTCCTGCAGGGCCTTCTTGAGCTTCTCGCCCACAGCTTTGCGCCTGCGCAGCGCGGCGTCGTCTGCCTGCACATACTTGATCGCGTCCCACGGGCAGAACAACACGCACTCCGGCTCGCCGCCGCAAAGGTCGCATTTTACGACCTTATCCTCGGACGGGGAGTAGGCGATCGCCCCGAATGGGCATGCGGCCTGGCACATTCTGCACCCTATGCACTTCGCATCATCGATGACCACTGCCGCCGTTTCCGGGTGCCGCGATATGGCACCGGTGGGGCAGACGTCCTGACAGAGAGGTTCCTCGCAATGCTGGCATGTCAGCGGAAAGAAGAAGTTGTCCTCGAGAAACGTAGCCACGGTGATCCGCGCTTTCGCCGGGTTGAACGACCCTGCATGTTTGGCCGAACACACAAGCTCACAGATACGGCACGCCGTGCACTTCTCGTGCTCCACTAGCAGGACCTTCTCCAAGGCACCGTCCCTCCTTCTTCTCATTTTGTTATACAATTTCTTTAAGTCGCGCTGAAATCCTCCTATGTCGTGGAAAGTGGTTGGGAGCGCGAGTCTAGAGTCGAGGCTGCTTCGAGAGCCATCTCCGCAAGAGATGGATGGTATAACTGCACGCGGTTGCCACCGGAGTTCTTCGCCGCGTACATGGCCCGGTCGGCCCTGTCGAGGAGAGTGAGGGCGTCCTCGCCGTGGTCGGGGAAGACAGCGACCCCGGCGCTTATCGTGACCCGCAGGCTCTGGCCGTTCGGCCCCGAAAAGCTGGCCCTCGCAACCGCATCCCTGGCCCTTTCCAGCGCAGCGAGAGCCTCGTGCTGTCCGGCCTTTGGCATCACGACGGCTATCTCGTCGCCACCGTATCGTGCCAGGCAATCGGTGGCCCGGAATGTCCTTTTCAGCGTATCCACAAGCTCAGTGAGGATCTTGTCCCCCGCAAGGTGCCCGAAGGTATCATTCACGCTTTTGAAGAGGTCGAGGTCTATCATGCTGACCGCCAGCGGCTCGTCATACCGCGCGGCCCTCTTGAGCTCATTCCGAAGGACGTCGAGCAGGTAGCGATGGTTGTAGATCCCGGTGAGGGGGTCAGTCCTCGAAAGGGCAAGGATCTCCTGCCTCAGCTTCTTTTCCTCCTCCGTCAGAGTGCCGAAGAAGAAGCTGAAAAGCAGGAACATGGCGATCATGAACACGAACCTGGAGAGGTTCAGCCCTGATAGCCCGTCTGTGAACTTCCCCGTTGCCAGGACGGCAAGAGAGAGGCCGCACGCCGCGCAAGTTGCCGCAAGCCCGACCTTAAGCCCGAACCTCAGCGTGGCCGAGAGTATCGGCAACGCAAACATGGGCCAGAAAGGGCTTGAAGGCCCACCTGATACATATATCGCCGCCCCGACGAACACGATATCGGCACCGGTGAGGAGCAGCCTCAGCCAAACCCTGTTCCCCCGTGCAGTGGTCGCGAGGGCGTGCCTGATCCAACCGTAAGCAACGCTGCCCAGCGCGAGCACCGTAGGAAGGGAGCCGGGTTTCCAGCCGATCTCATCGAAGAATGCTGCGCCCAGCGCTATGCACACAATAACTGCCGACATCCAGAGCCTGTCGATGATCGGCGTGTCGCGCTCCGTAAGAACGCCTTCTGGCTGAAGTCTTTCTCGGGTCACATCTCTGACCTCGCCCCACCGTAACTCCGGGGAGTCTCCTGGCGCCTGCGAAAACACGTACGCCAGATCCATGCTTGTGGCAGCACGCATACTGATGCCTGATTCAACAACTTCGTTTAGAGATGCATGATCGCAGTTTTGTCGCTGTGTGCTTGCGAGGAACGACGCCAGAAATATGCCCAACTCCCCTGTGTGGCAAAATTGTACCATAGTATCTAGAGGAAAGCAATGGCAACCGTCACGGTGTGTCGTCACGGTGACCACCAGTACATAACACCTCCTGCCAATGACCACAGCCAGCAGGGAGGCAGCTGCTACTCTGTTTGAGGTGCCCTGGTACCCCGTGCTCTCAGGGGTGCACGTGACGGCCGGGCATCGCACGTGTAAGCCGGCTTGATACTGCATGCGGTCCTGTGCAACGCCGTACTGGCTGCACCGGCGCCGAATGTTCAACCTCGCAGACACGCGCCTTGAGAAGGCTCGCGTCCCGCAGAGGATGTCAGGGATGCCCGGCCGCCCCTGGCAGGGTCTTTGGGAGGAAATCGGCGAATGACAGCGAATTTCCGTCGTGGATGTCGAACAATGGTCGCACAGGCAACGTACTCCAACTTCCGTTGCAGACTGCGCGCATGGAGGCGATCTGATGAGTAGCAGACCTTTTTCCACCCGACGCCTGTCTAGACTCCGGCGACCGAGGATTGCGCTGAGGCCGGGCATAGGATCAAAGGTCATGGGCATGGTCGTGTTACTGTTACTTCTGATGGGTGGCGTAGCATATCTCGGCGTTCGGGGTATGCAGGTGCAGGAGAGCATGTACTCGAAGATCCTCGAGTCCGGCGTACCTCTGCAGAGACATATTGACAGCCTGCAAATTGCCACCTGGAAGAAGGCTGCGACGATCCTTTCATACGCGCTCACCCAGGACGAACAGGTGCTCAAGGAGTTTGAAGCGGCTGATGAGGCCTCCAAGGCAGAGATCCGCAACATACTCACCGTGATGCCTGACGAGAGCAGCATGGCGGAGTACCTTCAGGAACTCGGCGACGCCAATACCAGCTTCGCGTCACGCGCGAATATCGCCAAAATGCTGGTCCAGGCCGGAGACTCCGAGAAAGCCCTCGAGTTCATCCGCACTGACGGACTGCCGCTGATCGCGAAGCTGAGCTCCATCGCTGATCAGTGGATCGCCTCCACCAGCGAAGAGCACGCAAGGCAGGTATCGTCAGCGAGAAGCGAGAGCAGACGTGTGAAGATGATCCTCATCGGAGGAATGGCGATCGCTGCCCTCGCGGGCCTTGCCATAGGAATCACCCTCACATGGAACATCACTCGACCGGTTTCAAGGCTGATAAGAGCGGCATCGGAGGTTGCCAGGGGGAACCTCGCACAGCAGGTCCCCACGGTGAAAGGCCGCGACGAGATCGCCGCCCTGTCCAGGGCGTTTACAGACATGGTGCAAAGCCTGAGGACTCTCGTCTCGCGGATCGGGGAGTCCTCGCGCGAGCTCGCTTCAACAGGCGAGAGTCTGTCAAGGAGCGCCGCCAGCGCGAACGAAGCGACCACCCAGATCGGCGGGATCATGCAGAACGTGGCCACAGGAGCAGCTGAGCAGACCCGCCGCGCCCACGATACGCACAGAACCATGAATCAACTGGGTGAGGCCATAAACCAGATAGCCAGGGGTGCCGAGGACCAGGTCGCGTCGGTGACAGAAGCAAGCAATACCGTCTCGCACATGGTGAGCGCCATCGACAGGGTGGCGAAGAGCGCGGATTCCCTTGTTCACGCGTTTGACGGAATGCGGGCCACGGCCCTTTCCGGAAAAGAGGCTGTTGGCAAGGCGATAGGCAGCATGAGAAGGATCGCAGATCTTATCGCCGAGACGGCCAGGGCCACAAAGCAGCTCGGGGAGGACTCCGCAAGGATCGGCAACATCGTTGAGGTCATCGATGAGATAGCCGAACAGACCAACCTTCTTGCCCTGAACGCTGCCATAGAAGCCGCAAGGGCGGGCGAGCACGGCAGAGGGTTTGCCGTGGTCGCCGATGAGGTCGGCAAACTCGCGACTAGGTCCAGCGAGGCGACGAAGGAGATCTCCGCCATAGTCGGCAAGATGCAGCAGAGCGTCGGAACGGCCGATAGGTCTATGGAGGTGACCGCCGCTGAGGCAGAAGGCGGTAACACGCTCGCCGGGGAGGCGGCTCGGGCACTCTCAGACATCATGGACGCGGTCGGGCTTGTGGCAGAAGAGGTCGAAAACATCGTGGCACTCGTTCAGGAGATGACAGACCACAGCTCGCAGGCGACGAAGGCCATAGAGAGCGCGGCCAGCATAACAGAGGAGAACACGGCCGCCACGGAAGAGATGGCTGCAGCCAGCGAAGAGGTGAGAAAGGCCGTGGAGACGGTAGCCTCGGTCTCAGCCCAGACGGCCGCCTCCGCGGAGCAGGTCTCCGCCTCCACCGAAGAGATGGCGGCAACAGTCGCCGAAATGGCCAGCTCTGCGCGTCGCCTCGCAGAGCTGGCAGCGGACCTCCGAAAGCTGGTGGGATCCTTTACAGCCTAACGATCCAGCGTAACGAGGCCGGGCGAAATCGCGCTCTTCGTCCGGCCTCGACGTGGCCCCTTGTTTTCGCCACACCCAGCTTTCCCTTGCTTCGGGCGGGACGCGCCGATGTCAGGCGGGTGTCACGATCGTCCCTCTGGGAGCATCGGTATCCTGATCCCGTGCTTACGCGCGGTCTCGATGGCCTTCTCGTATCCGGCATCGGCGTGGCGGACGACGCCCGAGCCGGGGTCGGTCGTGAGCACGCGCTCGAGCCGCCAGTCGGCCTCTTCACTGCCGTCGGCGACCACCACCATGCCGGCATGTATGGAGTATCCTATCCCTACCCCGCCGCCGTGGTGGACCGAGATCCACGACGCTCCGGAGACCGCATTCAGCAAGGCGTTCAGGATCGGCCAGTCGGCGATGGCATCGCTCCCGTCGCGCATGCTCTCGGTCTCGCGGTTGGGCGAGGCCACGGATCCCGTGTCGAGGTGGTCGCGGCCAATCACGATAGGCGCCGAGATCTCGCCCCGCCGCACGAGTTCATTTATGGCCCTGCCGAATCTCGCCCTCTCGCCATATCCGAGCCAGCATATCCTGGCGGGTAGCCCCTGGAACTGCACTTTCTCGCGGGCCATCCTGATCCACCTGGCAAGGTGCTCGTTTCCGGGGAACTCCCGCAGCACCGCCTCGTCGGTCTTGTAGATGTCCTCGGGGTCGCCCGAAAGCGCTACCCACCGGAAGGGTCCCTTGCCTTCACAGAAAAGCGGCCGTATGTAGGCGGGCACGAATCCAGGATAGCTGAAGGCCTCTTTCACCCCGGCGTTGAAAGCCTGTTGCCTGAGGTTGTTACCGTAGTCGAACACCACCGCGCCGCGCCGCTTCATCTCGAGCATCGCCTCTACCTGAACGGCCATGGACTTCATGGCGCGGTCGATGTACTGCCTCGGGTCGCGCTTGCGAAGCTCCGCGGCCTCCTGCACAGACAGGCCGGCCGGGATGTACCCGCCCAGCGGGTCGTGGGCGGACGTCTGGTCGGTCACGATGTCGGGTGTGATCCCGCGCCGGACGAACTCGGGGTGCGTCTCGGCAGCGTTGCCGAGGAGGGCGATGGAGAGAGCCTCCCGCTTCTCCAGGGCCTCGCGCGCCAGCGCCATCGCCTCGTCGATGCTTCGCGCCATTACGTCGCAGTACTTCGTCGCGAGCCGACGCCTGATGCGGTCCTCGTCCACTTCCACGGCAATGAGGACTCCGCCGTTCATGGTGACCGCGAGCGGCTGGGCACCGCCCATGCCGCCGAGCCCGGCCGTGAGGGCGAGCCTTCCGGCGAGGCTGCCGCCGAATTGCTGCCGGGCCGCCTCCCCGAACGTCTCGTAGGTGCCCTGAAGGATACCCTGGGTGCCTATGTAGATCCAGCTTCCGGCCGTCATCTGGCCATACATGGTGAGGCCTTTCGCCTCGAGCTCCCAGAACTTGTCCCAGGTAGCCCAGGCGGGCACGAGCATCGCGTTGGAGATGAGCACCCTCGGAGCGAGCCGATGCGTCCTGAACACCCCGACAGGCTTGCCCGACTGCACCAGGAGAGTCTCATCGTCATCGAGGCTCCTGAGCGAGTCAACTATGGCGTGGAACGCTTCCCAGTTACGTGCGGCCTTGCCGCGGCCGCCGTATACCACAAGCTCCTCCGGCCGCTCTGCCACTTCCGGGTCAAGGTTGTTCATGAGCATCCGCATGGCAGCCTCCTGCTGCCATCCCTTGCACGATAGCTCCCGCCCTCTCGGCGCACGAACCACCTCTGCCACAGGTCCTCACCCTCCCATGAGATTGAAACGGGCCAGGCCCCCGCTTTCACGTCTTCGCGGGGAACGCCTGGCCCGGTTGTCACTAAGCCCTGCCCGGGCTTTCCGCCAGCTTCGGTGGCCTCGACGGGACACGCCCCTTGGCGCCGCCGGCCTGCTCCGATGCGCCGCCCTCGTCGCCCAGGGTCGTCGCCGCAGCAGCGGGCCGAACCGCCTCGCCGGCACCAGCCTCCGCGGACGGGGCCTCCTCCGACAGGATAGCGTCGAGATCTGCTCCCTCGATGGTTTCGCGTTCCTTGAGTGCGTTTGCAAGCCTCACCAGCTTATCCTTGTTGCCGGCGATGATCTCCTTCGCCCTCGCGTAACAGTCGTCAACGATCCGCCGTACCTCGCGGTCGATGGCGGCTGCCACCTCCTCGCTGTAGTCGCGGTCGTGGGCGAGGTCGCGGCCGAGGAACACGGTGTCCTCGTGCCTCCTGCCGAACGTAAGCGGGCCGAGCTCCTCGCTCATGCCGTATTCCGTCACCATCCTGCGGACGGCCTTGGTGATCCCGTTTAGGTCGTTCTCTGCCCCGGTGGATATCTCCCCCAGCATGATCTCCTCAGCCACGCGGCCAGAAAGGCCCACCACGACCTCGTCGAGGATCTCCGACTTCGTCAGGAAGTGCCGGTCCTCCTCGGGAAGCATCAGCGTATACCCGCCCATCCTGCCGCGCGGGATTATCGACACCTTCTGCACAGGGTTCGCGTGAGGCAGGAGTTTCGCCGCAAGCGCGTGCCCACCCTCATGGAACGCCACGAGGTTCTTCTCGCGCTCGCTCATAACCCGGCCCTTCTTCTGCGGACCCGCCACCACACGATCGATGGCCTCGTCGCACTCGGCCATCGTTACCTTGCGCTTGCCTCGACGCGCCGCCAGTATCGCGGCCTCGTTCAGGAGGTTTTCCAGGTCCGCGCCGGTGAACCCCGGCGTCCTCCGAGCAAGCACCTTCAGGTTGACATCGGGCGCGAGGGGCTTGTTCTTCGCGTGCACTCTCAGAATGGCTTCCCTGCCCAGAAGATCCGGCATGTCGACGACCACCTGCCGGTCGAACCTGCCCGGCCGCAAAAGCGCTGGGTCGAGCACGTCAGGCCTGTTGGTCGCAGCAAGCAGGATTATGCCGGAGTTGGGCTCGAACCCGTCCATCTCCACGAGGAGCTGGTTCAGGGTCTGCTCCCTCTCATCGTGCCCGCCGCCGAGACCTGCGCCGCGCTGCCTGCCCACCGCATCTATCTCGTCGATGAACACGATGCACGGGGCGTTCTTCTTCGCCTGATCGAAGAGGTCCCTCACCCTCGCGGCGCCGACGCCCACGAACATCTCCACGAAGTCAGAGCCGCTGATGATGAAGAACGGCACGCCGGCCTCGCCCGCGATGGCACGCCCCAGAAGCGTCTTTCCGGTTCCAGGAGGTCCCACGAGCAATACGCCCTTGGGTATCTGGGCCCCGAGGTCAGCGAACTTCTTGGGGTGCTTGAGGAACTCCACTATCTCCGCAAGCTCCTCCTTGGCCTCGTCAACCCCGGCCACATCGGCAAACGTGGTCTTGCCCCGGTCCTCCACATGCAACCTGGCCCTGCTCTTTCCGAAGGAGAGCGCCTTGTTGCCGCCTCCCTGCATCTGGTTGAGGATGAAGAGCCACAGGCCCACGAAGAAGAGGATGGATATCACCTGGGGCAGAATCGTATACCACCACGGTGGCGCCGGTTTCGGGTCAGCGGTGACCTCGATCCGGGCAAGCGGCCCCCGGGCGTCTTTCAGCTTGTCGGTGACCAGGCTGATGTCAGGCACGTACGTCTCGAACTCGCTGCCGTCGGTAAACCTCCCCTCGATCTTGTCATCCCCGATGATATGAAGCTGCGACACATTGCCTGCGTCAAGCCTTTCCATAAACGTGCTCAGGCTGACCTTCTTCGGCTCCTGTTTCTGGCCGTAGAAGCTGCTGGCGATGGATACGGTCATGAGGCCGAGCAGGAGCCATAGCCCGAGCGTGCGTAGCGCTTTGTTCAATTGATCTCCTCCCACTGGTCATCACCACGCACCCGGTGCCGCACTCCCGCCGGCGCCGGGACCATATTGTCTCCTGGTGAAGACCCAGGATTCAGAAATGCCCGTGATATGCAAGCACATTATAGCACAGGGACCCCCCAATCACAACCGACGTGCCTCACCGCCTCACCGCCACGCCGCCTCACCGACGCGCCTCGTCGACACGCCTTACCACAAGGCGCAACACACGGCGGGTGGACGGAGTCACCCTGGCGAGGCTGCTCCGCCTGACCCCGACGACCCACACGATTTCACTCCCAGCTACTATAACGGGCACTCGATCCCGCATGTTCCTGGGGACCTTCTCGTCGATGAAAAGCTCCTTGAGCTTCTTGCGGCCGTCCATGCCGAACGGGGAGAGCCTGTCCCCCGCCCGCCTGTTCCGCACGACAAGGTCCGTTCCCAGCGCATCCAGGTCGAAGTAGGCCTCATCTGCGCCCGCGCGAGCGATGGCGGCGCTGGTGGCGTCGCCCTCCTCACCGCCGATCTCGAGCACCTCCGCTTCTACGATGACCCCAAGGTCCGGGACAGGCGTAACACCGGGCACGGCCAGCCTGCATTCGATCGGCGCAGGCGGGCTTTCACCCTGCGCGGCCCGGCGGGCATCCGGCTCGCCACCGGGCCCACGTCCGAACTGGAGCCCAGGCCCGATTTCAAGAACAGACTCCGGGGCGGGCTCCCGGCCATGCCCAGGCGTCGAGCCGCCAGGTTCGTGCGCCGTGCTCGCGAACGCTGGACCAGCAGGCCTGGCCGACCATCGGACCTTTCTCGCCCGGATCCCCCGGGGCAGGCTTGCGCTTGCCTCCAGGCGTCCGTTCCGCGCAAGCTCGAGCACCATCTCCACGTGCTCGAACTCGATGTCCTCGGCGCCTCGCCCGACAATCCTGACGGCCTCGCGCACCACCCGACGCTGAATGGCGGAAGGTTCAGCCAGAAGGCGTTCGACGCTGAGGACGACGCGCCCCGGGGACATTCCGCGCACGATCCCGTGCATCCTCCGCCGAACTTCATCAGAGATGAACCTGTCGTCATCCCTGACGAGCTCCGCGGTCCTCGCGATGCTCTCAACTACACGCGCATTATAGTGGCGCTCGAGCATGGGGATGAGCTCGCGCCTCACCCTGTTTCTCGCATACACGGAAGTGAGGTTGGACGCGTCCACCCTGGGACGCAGGTCGTTGTCCCTGCAATAGTCCTCGATCTCCTGGCGGGTCACCTCGATGAGCGGGCGGATCACGACCGGGCAGCCGCGGCCATCGCAGTCATCCGCGGCGCCAGCCCCGCCTGGGCCGTCCGGAGACCCCGCACAGTCCGTAGTACCATCTGCACCATGGGCGCCGCCCGTGCGATCCACGCCGCGATCCGGGTCATCTTCGCTCCGTGAGCGAGGGCTCGCCACTTCCTCCACGTTTCCTGGCGGCTGCCGGGTTGCCGGTGTTGCACTCGGGGACGGCGCCCCAAGCTGGGGGCCTTGACAGAATGGAGTCGGGAACATTTCTGAATCCCCATCATCTAGCGGACGCACGGGAGGGATCCCTGCAAGCCCCGTGGTGCCCGTGCCCCGCACCAGCCTCAGCAAGACGGTCTCCGCCTGGTCACCAGCATGGTGGCCGAGCGCCACCTTGGCGGCGCCCGCAGCTCCCGCCACTCGACGGTAGAACGCGTAGCGGATCTCCCTGGCTGCAAGCTCCACCGACATCCGCTTCTCACGGGCGAGCGCCGCGACGTCGCTGCTCTCGATACTCACAGGCAGGCCGAGGCGCCGCGCGAGATCCTGCACGTACGCGGCGTCCTCATCGGCCGCCGCGCCGCGCAACATGTGGTTTAGATGTCCGACATGAAGAGAGATCTGAAGTTCCTGCGAGAGGGACCAAAGGACATGGAGAAGCGCGACCGAGTCCGGCCCGCCTGACACGCCGACCAGCACCCGGTCGCCCGGCTTCGTCATCTCGTGCCGCTTCATGGTGGACTTCACCTTCGCGATGAAGCCTGTTCCGCCGCCCACTGCGATACCAGCGGCCCCCGGTACGTCTTGCCCCTCGCCGCCCCGGCGCACGAGCCACGGCGGCCTGACCTCCGTCTCCCGGACGAGCCCACTCCTTCCAGTGTCATTATACCATGCGTTTCACGTCCCATCGCGAGTCCTGCGGAAAACGGGGCGCCACTTACGCCCTGGCCCTTACCGGCGGCACCACTACGCGGCTGTCTCCCGGCGCCTCCCCCGCGACCCACCGGACAGCGCGATCAGGGGAACTCGAGTTGCCCACAGCCCTTTTCTCCGCGATTCGGCGATATACCCGGCCCACAAGGACCGTCATGTCGTCCGGCGTCCCCCCTCTGCCATACTGGCGGGCCCTTTCGAGGACGAGGCGGGCTATCTCATCCGGTTGCTCGGCTGACAGGCGCGAAAGCGCCGACGCAACCCACTCTTCCTTTCCCTCCGGGCGCTCCATGGCGTTCAGCACGCCATCGCTCACCATCACGAGGACGTCACCGTCACCCAGTTTCATGTGGGTCTTCTCCACCTCTATTGCGTCGAATATCCCGGCGGGCAGTGTCGACGACTCGACCACCTTCACGCCCCTTGCGGTCCTTATGAAACTCGGGGGCGAGCCGACTTTTATGAACTGAGCGTCGCCCGTGCCCAGGTCCACGGTGACCACATCCAGGGTGGCAAACGTCTCCCCCGGCGACCTCAACAGGAGGATGAGGTTCACAGTCTTCACCGCAAACTCGTCGTCGAAGCCTGCCTCCAGGAGCCTTTCCAGCATGCTGACGGCTGTGGAACTCTCGACGGCCGCAGCCTCGCCCACGCCCATGCCATCGCTCAACACGAACACCATCCTGCCATCGGCCAGCTCGAGCACGGAATGGGTGTCCCCCGACACAGCCCCGCCATTCCTTGCAAGCATGCTGACGGCGGTAGCCACCCCATATACGCGGGCCTGCGAGAGAAGCACCTCGCAAGTGGGGAATCCGCCCCTTGCCCCGCACCGGATCCTCGACGCCTCCATGTCCCGTCCGAGTAGCCGGGACACCAGGGGAGCCACGGCCTTCCGGCACTCTTCATCGCCGCAGCACGCACCCTTCTTTATGGTTACGTTCAACCGGCCCCTGTTCCCGGCGACCACGCTCACTTCGGAGACCCCGAGCCCGAAACGTGCAAGCTCCCTTGTGATCCGCTCCTCGGACCATGTTTCGAACTCCACCCGCCTCCAGACGTCCTCTCCCAGCCCGCGCAAGATGGTGGACACTCCCTGCAACTGGCCGGAAAGCATCTGACGTCCCTCCGCAAGCTGCCTTGCGGATGTCAGGTTCTGCCTGAACGCCCCGGTGGTGCCGTTCACCGCGGCCACCAGGCCCGGGATATCGATGCATCTCCGCCTGAGCTGGCCTTTGACTTCCGACGGATCCACGCTCCCTTTGAGCTCGGCCAGGGCAACCAGGTTGAGCACGTCCCGAAACGTCCTGTGAAAAGCATCCTGCCAGCAAAACAGGTACGAACGGCATCGGCTGCACGACGACGACGCCACCCTGTGGAGGACGTACGCCACGTCGGCGCGCTCCACCAGATCAGGATCATGGGGGGTCTGCCTGAGCATGGAAGACAGGTCATCGAAGACCCTCGAGAAATCCCGGAGCTTTCGCGAGAGGAGATCCTGCACACGGCGCGCATGTGCGTCTGCATCCGCCGATCTTGCAGGACTTGACGGAACAAGCGTCCTGACCCTGTACAGGTACTTTCGCGGGATACACATGAACACGATGCCCGACGCCGCGAGCTGCCCCATGAATGCGGGCACGTCCGTGCTCGTCGTCACCTGGAATACGAGAAGGCTTGCGCCCGCGAAGAATCCGCCGGCGGCAGCGACCTTGCCATGGTTGCGGAACGCCCCCGCAGCGAACCCGCCGATCGCGTACGCCCCGACCACGGGTGTCCCTCCCTGCCCGGACATGGCACACGCAAGGCCCATCAAGGCCCCCGCCACCGCCCCAAGGGCCCCACCCCCCGCATACGCCAGGGAGATCGTCGCAACCCCGGCCGCCACCGCGCCCGCGGGCACCCCGCGAAACCCGATCCCCGCGAGGCCCATGGTTATGCCCGCGCACAGCAGGCCGAAAGAGGCGAGCTCCTCGAGGCCGATGGCTTCCTGCCTCGACGGCGCCGGGTTCCTGCGTCCAGCTCCAGCGCCCCACGCGAGCATTGCCGCGACAAGGGTGCCGATGAGAGCCTCGAGCATGGCCACAGGGAACGGGGATGCCGGCATGCGCATGAGAGCCCTGGTTGCCCAGGGAACCGCAAACCCAAGCGAGAAGACGATGCCTGGAAGAAGGAGAGGCCGTTCCTTCATCCTGTCCGACAGCGAACGGCACGCCGCCACGACAAGGACCACCGGGAGCACCGGCCAGATGGTGCGCGCGTTCAGGACCGGCCCCGCCATGCCAAGAAAGACCCCGATGGCGGTCAGCAGCACGGCGTCGCTTCGCGACGAAGCAACTTGCGCAAGGTATGCGATGCCAAAAGGTGAGGCTGCGCCCAGGAGGGTCGCCCTCCCGAGAAGAAAACCAACCAGGCTGGAGACCACCGATTCAGGCGAAAAGGCCCCCGTCCAGAAAGCGACGGCTCGTCCACCACCGCCGGCCCCGCCGCGAGTGCTGTCAGGGACGCCCTCCCGCGCAAGTTGCAGCCGGCGCCTTCGCGCTTGCGCTCGCGAAACGTACACTCTGCGTGCCGCGGGCTCGCCTGCCTCAGGGCGGCATGCCGTCCGCCCCGCTTCCCCCGACAGGTTCACAGGGCCGCCGGGTATCCGGTGCATGGTGCGTCCTGCCATTGCTGTTCCCCCTTTTCGAGTCTCACCGCTCTCGGCCGTTCCGCGAGGATGATATCACAGGGGGATGGGGGGAACCTGACGGAAATTGTACCCGCGTCGAGGGAATCGACCGACATGCCCGGCAATGAATCGCCAGAACCTGCGACCGGTGGCGAGAATCCCCTCTGGTATCTATTCGTACCGAAGTGCCTCGATAGGGTCGAGGTTCGCTGCTTTGTATGCAGGGTACACGCCGAAAACCACGCCCACGACGGTCGCGGAGAGGAATGCGACGGACACCGCAAGCGGCGACACGTACGTCGGCCATTTGGCGATCTTGGCCACGAGGGCGGCCCCACCGCTTCCAAGGAGTGTCCCGATTGCGCCTCCAACGAGGCAAAGGGCAACGGCCTCCACTATGAACTGTCTCAAGATGTCGCCCCTCTTGCCTCCCACCGCCTTTCTTATACCGATCTCACGTGTTCTCTCGGTCACCGACACCAGCATGATGTTCATCACGCCTATGCCGCCGACCAGCAGCGATATGCTGCCTATGCCGGCAAGTATTACAGTGAATATGCTCATGACGGTCTCTGCAGATTTCAGAATCGTTGAGCTGCTGATGACCATGAACGGCGGGTTTTCGCCGTACTTTCGCGCCAGGACGGCATTGATCTGGTCGGTCGCCTGCCTGACATGGGCCACGTCCACGGCCTCGGCCGTGAGCGCGGCAACGTCATCGTTCCCGGTCATTCGACGGGCGTGGCTTATCGGAAGGTATACCGACATGTCTGCGGTATTGTCCCCGAAGATCGTTCTCCCCTGCTCCTTCATCACACCAACCACGACGAAGGAGATCCCGTTTATCTTGACCTTCTCGCCGACGCCGCTTCCTCCATCGAACAGCTTTCGGGCAAGTCCTCCGCCGAGCACGGCGACAGGGCGGCGGGCTCTGACATCAATTTCACTGAGGGTTCTTCCCTCTGCAATCGTCCCGCCCTGTGTCGAAGAAAGGCCGTCGTCGGTGAATGTGGCGTTGACGTTCTGACGGGTCGTGCCGTATTTCACTGTGGCCGGCCCCACCTTGGTGACGCTGACATCGGTTACGGCAGAGCACGCTTTCCGTATGGCGTCGGCATCCTCGATCGTGAGCGGCTTCATGTGGCCCCAGATGACGTCCTGGCGGGTGTAGTCCTGCTGTACGAATATGAGGTTCGCGCCCATGCCCACGAACTCGCCTGTCACGAGCTTCCTTGCGCCCTCGCCCATGGACATCATCGTGATCACGGAGGCGATTCCGATGACGATGCCGAGCAGGGTCAGGGCCGACCGCATCTTGTTGGCGCGCAAGCTGCCCAGAGCCAGCCTGATACACTCGAAGAGGCTCACTCTTCCTCAGCCTCCTTTTCCCCATCGGCGTCCCCGTCCACGACCCTGCCGTCACGTATCCGGATCACTCGGTCGGTGTGAGCCGCAACATCGGGGTCGTGCGTGACAACCACGATCGTCATCCCCTGCCCGTTCAACCCCTCGAGCATGCGAATGATCTCCTCCCCGGCCTTACTATCGAGGTTGCCCGTGGGCTCATCCGCCAGGATGATGGCAGGCCTGGTGACGAGCGCCCTGGCGATGGCAACACGCTGGGCCTGGCCTCCGGAGAGTTCGCTGGGCCTGTGTCGCGTGCGCTCGCCGAGGCCGACGGCCTCGAGAGCTTCAAGCGCCCTTCGCCTGCGCTCTCCGAGAGGAACGCCCGCGTATATCA
Source organism: Bacillota bacterium (assembly GCA_030024085.1). Taxonomy (GTDB): domain Bacteria; phylum Bacillota; class SHA-98; order UBA4971; family UBA4971; genus UBA6256. The sequence goes on from JASEJE010000025.1 coordinate 37,316, forward strand.
GGGGCAGTTCCACGTTTTCCAGGGCCGTTGCTCGCGGGAGCAGATTGAAAGTCTGGAATACGAAGCCTATCTTCTTATTTCTGACCTCGGCAAGCTCATCGTCGGAGAGGTCGCTCACGAGATTCCGGTCCAGGCGATAGGTGCCGCGCGTCGGTTTGTCCAGGCACCCCAGGATGTTCATGAGGGTTGACTTTCCCGAGCCGGATGGGCCCATGATCGACACGAACTCGCCGTCCCGGACCTCGAGGGACACCCCGCGGAGCGCGACCACCTCCACGGCGCCCGTCCTGTAGACTTTCTCGACGTCCTGTACGACGATCACTTCTTTTCACCTTTTTTCTGTTCGCTGCGCTTCACCCGGTCGCCGTCCTTGAGTTTCTTGAGGACCGTCGCGTCTCCGACCACCACCTCATCGCCTGCGCTGATCCCCTCCACGACTTCCGCATCCATGAGGCTTTCGCGTCGGATGACGACGTGCACCTCCTTTACAGTAGAGCTCTCTGGATCCACCGCGAACAGCGCCTTCTTCCCGTCCTTCTCGAGAACGGCCTGTAGAGGCACGACAAGAGCGTCCTTCTTCGAATACGTGGCGATATCGACGTCGGCGCTCATTCCCGGAAGAAGTTGCGACGGCTCTCCGTCCACGTCGATTAGCACCTGGAACCTGGGGATCGTGCCGTCCGCCGCCGCAGTCGGGGAGATCTCGGCCACTTTGCCGCTGAACTCGGTGCCGGCCAGCGCGTCTGTCGTGAACGTGGCTCGCTGGCCCACCACGACCGCCGCAATATCAGTTTCATCGACCCGCGCCCTGACCCTCATGCCGCCGGGCTGCGCCAGCGTCGCCACGGGCACGCCGTCGGTCACCACCGCACCCCTCTTGACGGGCACGCTTATCACGGTTCCGGCGCTGGGGACGGTGATGGAGGTCCTCTCAAGCTCCGCCTGGACGAGATCAAGATTCGCTCTGGCCTGCCTGAGGCGGGCCAGAGCGGCCTGCCTGCCCATCTGCCTGGATGCCTCGTGCTCGCGCGCCATTGCCAGGGCGATCTCAGCCTCTTTCAGCTGGGCCTGGGCCATCTCCAGCTGCTCGGGGGTGGGAGATGCGAGCAGAGCCTCGTATTGCCTCTTCGCCGAATCCAGGGCAGCCCTGGCGTTGACGAGCCTTGCCCTCGCCTCGTCAACCGCGGCTTTCGCGACGGCCCCCTCCTTGTAGAGAGCCTCCATCGCTTCGAGGTTCCTCTGTGCGTCTTCGAAGGCCGTATCAGCTTGCGTAAGCCCGGCCTGAGCCTGAGCTACCTGCGCCTCGGAGGAGCCACGCTTCGTCTCGGCAAGCCGGGCCCGGGCTGCGGCAAGTTGCGCCTCGGCCTGCTGCACCTCGAGAGGCTTTCCCACACCCTGGGACCCCGCCTCACCCAGCTGGGCGAGGTCTGCTTCGGCGGAAGCCACCGCCGCTCTTGCCTGCTGCAGCTGGGCCAGGAGAGCGGACTGGTCGAGTCGAACGATCTCCTGCCCCGCCTGGACCACGTCGCCCTCCTTCACCAGGACCTCGGCCACGCGCCCAGCCACCTGCGCCCTCACCTCGAGCGTGGAGATGGGCTCGACCGTGCCCTGCGCAGATACGGTGACCTGGAATTCCCTCGGCTCGACCTTGACCGTGTCCACCGTGTATGTGGGCTTCTTCTCACCCATCAGCTTGCCGCTCACTATGGTCGCGACCACAATGGCCACGAGGCCCACCGCAACCAGAATCGTTCTCCGCCTTTGTGACAACCCAGGACACTCCCTTCGCACAGCGCCGTGCACCCAACCTGTTTTGACGCCGCGCCTTTGGAACTTATTCACCTGGACGTCATTCGCCGCATGGATGCTCTTTGCCTTCACCGCGCCATTACCCTCCCCGGCCCCGCGCGGCGAAAGCCAGAGCAGAGGGAGCTTCCCTCGCGTCGAATGAATGATTTACGGATTGCGTCGAACATGGAGGAAAAGGTTTGCCGCGCAAGAAATACACTTCATAATGTAAGGCCGCGTCCCCGTCCCGGCCAAGTAGAAGCAAAGGGGAGATGCCTGAAATGACGGATGATAACACGAAACCTCGGAAAGGACTCATCGCCCGCATGGTGGGTGTGCTCATCGACCCGGGTGCCACGTTTGAGGACATAGTCCGAAAGCCTGACGTCGGCGGGCCTATACTCTTCATCCTTATTAGTGGGGCCCTTTCGGCCGTGGCGATCGCTTCAACCCTGGATATGCTTCCGGAGATGACGCCCACGGGAGTCCCCATGCCTCCGCCCGCACTCACGGTGGCGAGCGGCATAATCGGGCTCATCATCGGCCTTCTCATCTGGTGGCCCATCCGTGCCCTGGTCTTCATGGGCGTGGGGTCGCTCATCGGCGGCAGAGCCACGTTCTCGCAGAGCCTGGCGATATCGGGCTATCTCAACGTGACCGAGGTGCTCGCCACCCTTGTCGCGGCCATCGCTGTTGCCACTACCGGTCGCACCGTCACGCTTGGCCTCGGAATGGCGCTTTCCCCGGAACAGGTCGCCACGCCGTGGGGAGTCGCACTCAACGCCATTAATGTGTTCGGCCTGATCTATGTCATCCTGAGCACCGTGGCCCTGGCCAGGCTATGGAAGGTCAGCACCTCGAAGTCTCTTGCAGCGACCATGGTCCTTTGGCTTGTGGTGGTGGCCATATCGGCAGGCGGAGCGCATCTCGGCCGCCAGTTCTCGGGGATGTTCCAGGTGCCGCAGTAGCAGCGCGCAACGCGCGGCGCCCGGGAGGGCGCACGGTACCGCAGACTGGTGACGCGAATCACGGAGCCGGATGGCCAGCGGCCACCCGGCTGCATTGCTATGCGGACCAGCGCCGAGCACGAAGCGGATGTCACGACGGCGTGCGCGCGGTCCACGTACACAAGGTGGTCGGCTTCGCCCCATCTGCCGCAGAAGACCCGATGAGAACCCGTCTACTTCAAGTCACCTGTAAAGAGGTCCACGAACCTGAACTCGAGCGTATCAACGATGCCCCTGTTCGTGATGCGAAGCTCCGGGATCACTGGGAGGGCAAGGAGCGCCATGGTCATGAAAGGCGATGCCATGGTGCAGCCCAGCGCCCTCCAGGCTCGCGCAAGTTCCTCCACTCTGGCCTGGACCTTCTCCACCGGCTCGTCCGACACAAGGCCCGCGATGGGAAGCGGCAGCAGGGCGAGCACCTCGCCTCCCCGGACGACGATCATGCCGCCGCCCACGTCGGCGAGGGCGTTGGCGGCTACGGCCATGTCCTGGTCGTCCATGCCCACCACGAGAAGGTTGTGGCTGTCGTGAGCGACCGTGGACGCCACCGCCCCGCCCGCAAGTCCGAAGCCGCGCACGAAGCCCACGGCCATGCTCCCCGACGCCATGTGACGCTCTATCACCGCCACCTTTGCCACGTCGTGCTCGCTCGACGCCCGGACCTCGCCGTCGCCGGAGTCAACCGGGAGGTGGACGTCCACGTGCCTCGTCACGGCGCTTCCCTCGATGACTTCGATCACCCGCGCGCGCACCGCTCCGCGCCGCGCCGCCCCCGAGGCCGTCAAGCGGAAGTCGCCGGGTTCCACGCGCCTTGCAAGGTGCACGGAGCGCGTGGCGGATTCCGGATATCTGAAAGGCGGGATATCGACGATGAGTCGCCCTCCCTCGGCAACGATCTCGCCGTCGGCAATCACTGTCTCAGGACGCGGATCCGCAAGATCCCGGATGAACAGGATGTCAGCCGTCCTCCCCGGGGCGATGCTCCCGAGGTCATGGCTCATGCGGAAACATTCGGCCGCGTTTATGGTGGCCATCTGGATCGCCCGCACCGGCGGGACGCCCTCCTCGATGGCCCGCCTCACCACGTGGTTCACGTGTCCGAGGGTGATAAGCGTATCAGGGTGCACGTCGTCCGTCACGAGCACGATGTGCCTCGGGTCGATGCCCCTCTCGGTGTAGCTCTTCATGGTGGCCTTGATATCGCGCCACGCCGATCCCTCGCGCAGTTTCGCATACATGCCCAGGCGCAGCTTCGCAAGGGCGTCCTCCGGCCGGGTGGACTCGTGGTCGGAGGAGATCCCTGCAGCCACGTATGCCGAGAGGTCTGGCCCGGTGTCGGGGATTGAGTAATGCCCGGTGACGGTCTTGCCCGCCTTCAGCGTCTCTTCGATCTCTCTATGGACCAGCTCGTCACCGGCCAGGACGCCCGGGAAGTTCATCATCTCGCCGAGGCCTGCCACCCCGTCCCATGCCATGGCCTCTCGGATGTCGTCAGCGCCGATGGCCGCACCAGCATCCTCGAACCCCGGCGCTGCGGGCACGCATGACGGCATCGTGGCGAATACCTTGAGGGGCAGGCCGCGCCCCTCCTCGAGCATGAGTCGCACGCCCTCCACGCCCAGCACGTTCGCGATCTCGTGCGGGTCCATGAATATGGCCGTCGTGCCGCAAGGCAGCACGGCCCTGGCAAACTGCCCCACCGTCACCATACTACTCTCCACATGGACGTGTCCATCCAGGAACCCAGGAACCAGATAAAGGCCCTCGGCCTCGATGATGCGCGTGCTGTCCCCAGCACACCGCGAGGCGTCGCCCACCAGGGCCACGCGACCGGACCGCACCGCCACATCAATGCCGTCCTGGATCTCGGCGGTGTGTACGTTGACCAGCCTCGCGCCGCGGATGACCACGTCCGCCGGCTCCCGGCCCATGGCGGTCGCCACGAGTTCGCGTCCCACCTCGTGGAGAGGCCTGCGCCTGGCAGATCTCGACACCAGCCCTCGCCCCTTTCGCACTGAGTAGATCGCCACAGGTTCGCGCTGCTTCTCGCGCGCAGGTCCAGTCCAGGGTCGCCGGTGATTGCACGAGCTATGTCAGAATCCGGCCACTCGCCCGACGGGCCGGATTATGGCGAAGCGCGCCCCGCCTGGGGCGCCGTCCCCGAGTGCGACACCGGCAACCCCTCCCGAAAGTTGCGAGCACTTCTGCGCCCTCACTTGGCTAGCACCGGCAACCCCGACACCGTCAGAAGAAGTGGCGCAGATTTATGGAGCCATACTCAGACGGGACGCCCCACACCCTTCTCCGCGCGCCTCCGGAAGAAGTCCATCGCGACCTCCGGGAACATGATGTAGGTCAGGACGTCCTCGTCCTTTTCGATATAGTCTCTCACCGTCTCGCGCGCTTTCTCGAGTTCCGGCTCGAGAAGATCCGCAGGCCTGGTCGTGATGACCTCCTCATCGCCGATGACCATCCTCCGGACCTCGTCCGAGATGGGAGCGGGGGGCCTGCCGTAAAGCCCCCGCACGTAGTCCTTGATCTCGCGGGACTTCACGCTGTACCGCCTGCCCGTTGCCACGTTCAGCACTGCCTGCGTGCCCACGATCTGGCTCATCGGGGTGACGAGCGGGGGGTAACCCATCTCCTCGCGCACCCTCGGCACTTCGGCGAGGACCTCGTCGAGCCTGCCGAGCATGCCCTGGCTCGAAAGCTGGGCGCGCAGGTTCGAGAGCATGCCCCCGGGAATCTGCCACCTGAGCGCTTCAGCGTTGACAGCGATCGGAGCAGCCGTCTTCTGATAATCGGGCTTGATGCGAACGAAATGGGCGTTTATCTCCGCAAGCGCCCGAAGGTCGAGCATCGTGTCGTACGGCGTCCCATGGAGGGCTGCCACAATCGATTCGGTCGGAGGCTGGCTCGAGCCGAGGGCCAGCGCCGATATGGCAGTGTCCACGCAGTCCACGTCGGCCTCGACGGCCTTGAGGTATGCCATGGACGCCATCCCGCTGGTATAGTGGCTATGGAGCTGGACCGGCACGGAAAGAGTCTCCTTCAGCCGCCCGACAAGCTCGTATGCGGCGTATGGCGCGATGAGCCCGGCCATGTCCTTGATACAGATGGAGTCGGCGCCCATGTCCTCCAGCGCTCTCGCGGTGGTGACATAGTGCTCGATGTCGTGAACAGGGCTCAGCGTGTAGACGACGCACGCCTGAACGTGCGCACCCTCCCTTTTCGCGACCTCCATGGGCTTGGCCATGTTCCGTAGGTCGTTGAGGGCGTCGAAGATACGCATGATGTCGATTCCGCATCTGATGGCGTGCGTGACGAAAGCATCGACTACGTCGTCCGGGTAGTGGTGGTATCCCACCAGATTCTGGCCTCGCAGGAGCATCTGGAGTGGTGTCTTCCTTATTCTCGTCTTCAGGGCGCGAAGCCGGTCCCAGGGATCCTCATCGAGGTAGCGCAGGCATGTGTCGAATGTCGCTCCGCCCCATACCTCCAGCGAGAAGTAGCCTATCTCGTCGATCTTCTCAGCTATGGCCAGCATGTCGTCGGTCTTCATCCTGGTCGCAAGGAGGGACTGATGAGCGTCGCGGAGCACCGTTTCCGTGATTCCGACACGCCTTCTTGCAGCCAGGTGGCTGCCTGCGTCCCCGCCGGGAACCTGGTGCATGTCAACCATCCTCCTCAATCCGTTCTGCCTCATCCAGGTGGATCGCCACAGATTCGCGCTACTTTTCAGCGCGCAGGTCCTCGCCAGGGTTGCCG
>JASEJE010000026.1 GCA_030024085.1 Bacillota bacterium
GTCACCGTTCGCCATGAGCTGGTGGACCAGGATCCCCAGAACGTCCTCCAGTTGCTCACTCGCCCTCATGAGGAGCGGGCCAAAGTCATCACTGCCGCTCAAATCGAAGATGCCCTGAAGGCAAAGGGGGTAACCTTTGGCCTCGACCATGAGGAGATCCGGCGGGCGGCGGATGCCGCTGACGGAATTCCACGAGTGGTGGCTAGAGGTGAGCCTGTGCAAGAAGGGCGGAACGGCTTTGTCGAATACCTGTTCAACTGGAAGCCGACCGAGATTGTATACGGAGACGAGGAGAGGGCCGATTACTGGGAACGGTACGTCTACCCTTCCGTGAAGGAGGGAGACGTGCTGGCGGTGTTGCACCCGCCGGCGCCGGGGACCCCTGGCAAGAAAGTAACCGGAGAGGTGGCCCTGCCCCGTCCTGTCAGGGAAGCCATGTTGCGCGCAAAGGACGGAGTGAAGCTCAGCGAAGATGGCCGAAAGGCCGTGGCGGTCATCGCCGGCAGGCCTGTTCTCGAAGGTCGTTGGGCGCCGTACCTGAGGGTTGTGCGGTTGATGGTGCACTCGGGTAACATAGACATCAAGAGCGGCAACGTGCACTTCTGGGGGGACCTATTGATCCTCGGCAATGTTACAGAAGGAGCGGAGGTGTGCGCCCACGGGGACATCACTATAATAGGGGATGCAACCGGCGCTGTGCTCCGGGCAGGCGGCAAAGTGGTGTGCCGCGGGAACTTGATCGGGTCTCGAGTTCGGGCGGGTGGCCTGAAGTCGTTGTACAGCCGGCTGGCTCCCATACTGAATGATCTCGAAAAGATCCTCGACTGGATCATTCAGGAGACCACCAAAATCCAGCAGCATCCTTCCAACCGAGTGAGACTGAAGAAGGGCGACATCAACAGGGTTGTCAGGCTGCTCATCGAGAGAAAGAAAAAAGAGCTTGACGCGATTGCGACCGAATACACTACCGCCATTCAAGCGGCGGGCTTACCATTTCCGTCTGCCATCCGTGAGTTGGTCCAGGATATTGGAAGTATAACCCTCGGCCCGGTAGGCCGGACGGAACCCATCCTCGATGACCTGAAGAGTATCCTCGGGAAGAAAGAGGAAGTTGATTACCTGCTCGACTCATTGCGAGACCAGCCGGGAGACATCCTTTGCTCTTACGCGCAAAATAGCGTCCTGGAGGCCAGCGGCAGCATTACTGTAACGAACGAGGGGTGTTTCCATTCAACTCTCCGATCGGGGAAGCAGGTTGAGGTCAAGGGTGTCTTCCGGGGTGGAGAGATATATGCCCTGGGAAGTGTATTTGTCAAGGAAGCGGGTTCGCCGGGACTGTCCGCTGGCGAGGTGAAGATCAGGGTGGCAGAGCAATCTAGTGTTAGAATTCTTAAGGTCTACCCGGAGACAGCGGTTCAAGTTGGCGGTCGCTCCCACACTTTTGACAAAGAGGTGGATTCCGTAAGGGTATACCTCGGGCCAAAGGGCAATCTCAAGGTCGAAACCTTCCGAGTGTAATACGTCACTACTTCACAGTAACTCCCATTTTGTAGGGAGGATGCCACGCACCGCGATTACCGATGGAGCTTAAGTTGGTGGACTCGCACGGCGTTCTAACTCATGACTCGACAATCTGGGGGGCGGTCGCACGCGGCCGGCCTCGGGAAGGATGACCGTCTCGCTTGATGGCGCGGAGCCGGACGCAAGCCATTGCGCGGGCGAGGGAGTCAAACCCGTTGCAGCACGACCAAGAGCAGACCGCGAGCAACTGACCCTGTGGAAAGGCGTTGATGGAGGCGAGAGCCAACGGTCTATGATACCGCCTAAGTAAGGGTTCGTTAGTTCCTCCCAGTTTGCCAACATCTGGCGGGTTACCGGTGTTGCACTCGGGGACGGCGCCCCAAGCGGGGCGCGCTTCGCCAAAATCCGGCCCGTCTGGCCAGTGGCCGGATTTTGACACCCCTCGTGCAATCACCGGCAACCCCTCCCAAAAGTCGGGAGCATTTCTGCACCCTCACTTAGCGATGCCAGCCATCCTGGTAATGCGATTGGAGTTCGCCGACGTGAAGCTGACTTCATACATGAGTGAGTGCCTCTGCTCTGCCTTGGGCTCCCTTTTGTGGGGAGCTGCAAGGCTGAAGGGAGAGCAATCGCATACATGAGAGTCCCATACGTGAGCCACGGCTCCTCCAAGGAGCCCTTAGGTTTAGATGTACCACCTCAGATCACATAATGTGCGCGATCTCGTTAAGGCCCCGTATGGACAAACCCAACAACCACCGCGGGTTTCGCCGCTCCAGGGAGGAGGTTCGTCAAATATCCTAATGAATTGTGTATTAGCACTTTTGACGAAACCCCCGACGGATGCGGCGAAACCGCGAAGCCCATGAGTAGGGTCGCGAAACGCTTAATTCATGGCAGAATCTGTATTGGATAAGATGGAATATGTAGGGATCATGGCTGTCGCCAGAGCTTCAGCCCCGATGTAAGCTACACCGGCTCATCGGCTACGTCTTGACGGGATAGAGGCGGGAGCCGGCACCTCGATAGTACATCCTCGCCTCTCCGGCATGGCTGGCGTTATCCTATTCCGGCCGCGACAGTATCTGATGAGCTTCAACCGGCTACTGGTCCTGAGGCACTTCGAGCTTCGGAAGAAGCTCACGGTCTAGGCCACAGGCCACAGAGCGCGACCCGACCCAGGAGCACCTCGGCATCGCGGGCAACCACTTCCCGACCACCGAGGCGCTGACCCAGTACCTCACCGGTCGGGGAGTAGATCTGGAAGACGCAGGACAGATCAGCTAACGATTGTCTTGATGGAGAACGATCAAGAGCACTCCACCGATCGCAACGCGCTTGTCTTGGGCCGGCGGCACATCTGGGTTTGACGCCATCTCACGGAAGCCCCAGGTCCTTGTCATGCCGTCTTCCCTGTTAGCTTTTCCAATCTTGTCCACTATGTGGTATGTTGATATCGGCGGTATTCTCTTTCCCTTAACTCCGTCCTACCGTAGCGGAGCCGGGAGCCGTTACCTCCTTGCGCGCAGGCGCCACGAAATCGAACGTCATTACGAGGATGTGAAGAAGGGACTAGACCTTGGCCGCAATGAGAGCGGGCCCTGACACGGGCCGCATCGACGATTGGTGCTCGTGATGTGGGCGTACTCGTGGCTTTCGCTACAGCGTGGGCCAAGGCTGGAATACCGAGTAGACACCGAGGCGGATAGCAAGATGGCTCCTGTCCGCCGAGCTATGCGCGACCGGCCTCGTCTTTGCGCGAACGGAGCCGTGAGCCGCTACTTCAAAGTCCACGAGCTCCAGGACATCCTCGTCGTCTGACCGTTGCCGGTGCGTCGCCGGCATCGCCGAAAGAATGAAAGGCTGAACGGGAGGTCGTCATGGCCATCATCAGGGTTTCTGCAAAGGCGATCATTATCCGGAATGGCAGACTCCTGGCCACGAAGAACGTGGACGACAGGGGGGTGTTTTACGTGCTCCCGGGTGGGGGTCAGCAGCCCGGCGAACCCTTACCTGTCGCTCTAGGACGGGAGTGCAAGGAGGAAATCGGCGTCGAAGTGGAAGTCGGGGATCTGGTTCTGGTGCGTGACTACATCGGGTCCAACCATGAGTTCGCCCGATGGGATGGTGACGTGCATCAGGTAGAGTTGATGTTCCTGTGTAGTCTCCCTGAAGGGCAGATCCCCCGGAACGGGGCGGAACCCGATAGCTATCAGGTGTCCGTGGAATGGCTCGACCTGGACAGTCTCGATGCGTACAGGCTATATCCAAAGGCACTGAAGCAGTATCTGGGATCGTCAGAGGCTCGCCGTCCTGCATACATGGGCGACGTGAACTGAGTGAGAGTGCAGGACGCCGATGAGATGAGGGTGAAGCGTGCCATTTGATCAGTTCGGATGGAGTTGCGTGCGAGGTGGAAGAGTGGTACAGGCCGTTGTCTTTGATGTTGACGGAACGCTGGTAGACCATCTGGGGGCCGAAAGGGCGGCCCTGGAATCCATCTATCGATCGGTACGACAGGTGATCCATGACGCTCCGCTCCGGGAGTTCATCGAGGTTTGGCACGGCGAGGCCGAACGGCACATGCAGCTTTATCTCGCGGGCGAGCTTACGTTCATGGAACAGCGCCTGCGGCGAGTGCAGAGCGTATTCGGCAGGTGGGGTAGGGTAATCTCAGAGGAAGAGGCCATGGAGACTTTCAACAAGTACCTAGCCGAGTATGAAAGGAACTGGCGCCTGTACGATGATGTGCTGCCCTGTCTCCACTCCTTGCAGGGCTACAGCCTTGGCATAGTGTCGAACGGAGAGAGCAGACAGCAGAGACAGAAACTCGATTGTACAGGCATTGCTGCGTTCTTTGCTTCCATAGTGATATCAGGGGACATAGGTATCGCCAAGCCGGCCCCGGAGATTTTCGAAAGATGCATAACCGAATTGGGGTTTTCGCCGAACGAAGTGGTCTACGTCGGTGACTGCCTGGAGACGGATTGTGCTGGTGCCGCGCAGGCAGGACTACACGGGGTCTGGCTCAACCGACGAGGGATTGACGACAACACCGGCCCTTCCATCACCGTCATCGCGAGTCTCGGCGAGCTTCCTGGCGTTATCAGGAATATCGATTCCACCCAGGTATGAGCGATCACCATGACCTCAAGACCCGTTAAGGAAAGGCGAACGTGGCACCTGAGTCTGCCTCTTGACCCGCGGCGTCGAAGACGCGGAGGTTCACGGCTCCACGGGTAAAGTCGGTTATGCCCTGAGTGAGGGTACGTTCAGATGGCCTGCCTCCCGGCCTTGCCGCAGCAGTCCTTGCGTGTCACCTCAAAGCCGCCCCCACTGCGGGCCCGGTGACTTCCGCTCCTTCCGCCTACTTCACATCGCGGCACGCCTCACCCGTGGGGATAGACCAGTTAGCGGTTGTTGGAGAGAGTCGTGCACGAGAGCATACGGTACGTAAGGCGCTTCAACCCTGCGGAGGCTGAACATGACAGGGCTGTGCGGGAGGCCGTGGTGGCCGCTCTCCGAGAGAGGTGCTTCTCTGACCCTTCCAGATGGCCCCTCGGCAATAGCGGCCACAGTAGCAGGTACGCCGGCGTGGAAGGTGCAAAGCTCTCCATCGCCGAAGACGCCGGCAAGGCAGAAGAGATGTACGACGCTATATGCGCGGCCCCAACTGGCCCCATCTGCTGAGGTATCTCTGAGCATTGGCGCGGGCCTCGGCAACCTGCTGGAAATGCCTCCGGGTGCCCATCGTCTCGTGCCAGACCACACTGCCCGTGGTCACCGCAACGAGGTAGCCGGCGTCAAGCACCCTGTTGTTGTAGTCCCAGTCTTCATAACCGCCGCAGGCCAGGTAGCCTTCGTCGTAAAAGCCTACTTGCTCCACTACGCGTCGCGGCATCAGCCAGGGAACTTCGTAGCCCTGAAATGCCCGGCCCCTGTGGGCTGCCATGAACTCCAGCGCAAACGCTTCGTCTGCCCGCCCCTCGTTGAGAATGTTGTAGGGCGCAAGTTTGCCGATGCGCGGATCGGATCCAAACTCCCTCACGAGGTTCTCGAGCCACCCGGGGTAAAAGCGCATGTCGTTGTGGATCCAGCACACACAGTCCACCTCCGGGCGGGCGAGGTGCCTCCTCAGACCCTGGTTGAGCGCCACAGAAAGGTGGACGCGCGACGGGTTCCTGATCACCTCGATGCCGTTCTGCGCCAGGAAGTCGCAGGTGCCGTCAGTCGAAGCGTTGTCCACCACGGTCAGAACATATGGATATGAAGTCGTCCGCTGCAAGCTTGCAATGCACTCCCTGGTATTGTGCAAGAAGTCGAGCGTTATGAGGATCATGCCGACCATCCCGATCCCTCCTCCTTGTCCCATATATCCTATGCACGTATCGGGACTAAAGTCACACCGGCATCACACCGGCCAGCCTGGAGCTTGGCTATCAATTGCAGATCCCCTCGCACGCAGACCTCCTCGCGAGGCTGTCCGACGAAGTTGCCGACCTTCCAGAACCCCTGTATAGCCACTCGTTTCCTGGTACCATCCCACGAGGACCGGAATCGCGTCTTCGAGCGAGTATCGGGGGGTCCATTCCACCTCCTTCCTGAGCTTCTCAGCATTGACGGCGTATCGCCTGTCATGCCCTGGCCTGTCTGGCACGAACCGTATCAAGCTTTCCGGCCGGCCCACAGCCTTCAGGATCGCTCTGGCCACGTCTATGTTACGCCGCTCGCAGGCGGCGCCGATGTTGTAGACTTCGCCGATCCGTCCGTGCTCGACAAGAAGGGCAATTGCTCTGCAATGGTCTTCGACGTGGATCCAGTCGCGGACGTCCTGGCCGTCGCCGTATATCGGGAGGGGTCTGTTTTGAACGGCACTGAGGATCATCGTGGGGATGAACTTCTCCGGATGCTGGTAAGGGCCGTAGTTATTGGTGCACCTCGTGATGATGATCGGCGTGCCGTAGGTCCTGTAATAGGCTCTGGCCACCAAGTCCGCCCCTGCCTTGCTGGCTGAGTAAGGACTGTTCGGCGCGAGGGGACTCTCCTCGGAAGACGGAGGATCGTCGGGCCCGAGAGAGCCGTAAACCTCGTCTGTGGAGATCTGGATGAACCGCCCTACTTCGTGACGCCTGGCCGCCTCGAGCAGCACCTGAGTCCCGCACACGTTGGTTTCCATGAAGGGCGCCGGGTCGAGTATGCTTCGGTCCACGTGGCTCTCGGCTGCGAAGTTGACTACCACGTCAGGGCCTTCAGTTTCGAAAACGTGGTTCACGAGATCCCTGTCGCGTATATCTCCATGTACAAACGAGTATCTGGAAGCGCGAGCTGGATCGTTTGCAATGTCGGCGAGGTTATCCAGGTTGCCTGCATAAGTGAGTTTATCCAGGTTGACCACGTGCCAGTTCGGGCGGGTGGTGAGCGCATACCTTATGAAGTTCGAACCGATGAACCCCGCGCCGCCTGTTACGAGAACTTTCATTTCGTCTGATACCCTTCCTCTCGGGCGCATGCCGCCCGGGATGCATTTCATGGACTTCGGGAAACGTCTCTGTGGGGTCCTCGTCTACCTTCCCTGCCTACCGTGAGGCGGTGCTTGGGACTCAAGCAGGTCCGGAGCCCGCGTTTGCAGGGTCTTCTGCTCGAGGTACCGCGTGAGTGCGTCTTCCCACGGCGGAAGGAGGTACCCGATAGTCTCAGCCAACGGAAATGGGTCCAACTCGGAGTTCTTTGGGCGCCGGGCCGGCGTCGCGAACGCCTCCGACGAGGTGGCACGTACCTCGACCGTAAGGCCTACGTTTTGGAATATGGTCTTTGCAAATTCGTACCGCGTGACCACTCCCTGGTTTGTCACGTGGTAAATACCGAAACAGCCGGTTTCGAGAAGATCAGCGCAGGCCTTCGCAAGGTCCACGGTGTATGTCGGTGAACCACGCTGGTCAGCGACAACGCAGACGTCAGCGTTGCTGAACCGGTCTCTACCCATCTCGATCACGGTATCCACGAAGTTCCTTCCGTGCGGCCCGAACAGCCAACTCGTGCGGACCAGGTAATACTCCGCAAGGAGAGACCTGACGTAGTTCTCCCCCCACAGTTTGCTGACTCCGTACACGTTGAGGGGCGAAGGCTGGTCCCAAATCGCATAGGGGCCGCTTTTCTCCCCGTCGAAGACATAATCCGAGCTGATATGAAGCAGTGCCGCCTTCTCTTCCCGGCACGAGAGCGCAAGGTTCCGGGGGCCCAGTGCATTTGCGGCGAATGCGAGATCTCTCTCCTTCTCGGCGTCGTCTGCCCTGGTGTACGCAGCACAGTTCACAACGGCTTCCGGGTGGAGATCGGCGATCCGCTCTCGCACCGCTTGCAGGTTTGAGACATCCATGTCCTGGTGACCCAAGCCTGTAACGTCGTGACCGCGGCGTGCAAGCTCCAGGACCATATCGCGACCGAGCCTTCCTGTTGCCCCGGCTACAAGGATTCTCACGTCACATTCGCACCACCTTCGCAAGCGCTTCCCGCCCATGTCGCGCGGCGGACGAGTCAGATCCACGAGTAAGGTACGCTCGGGTCATCGTAAGGCAGACAAGATTCGTCCGGCTCATTGTAGTTGTATGACTCAGTCGGAAAGTTCACGACAAGAGCCCTTTCGCCCCCTTCGGCTGTGAACCCGTGGTAAACAAGCGGCGGGATTTTCACGAGCATGGGGTTCAGTTCCCCCATGTGGAACTCGTTTATGCGTCCGCGTGTCGCGCTTTCCTGTCTCGGGTCGTAGAGAACGACCTTTGCCATTCCGGAAACGCACACCAGGTGGTCCCACTGTCCCTTGTGACAATGCCAGGCTTTGACTGCGCCAGAATAGCAGGCCGTTACGTAACCCTGGCCAAACCGGTCAAACTCCGGCCAGTCGGAGCGCAGCATCTCCATGAGATAGCCACGCTCGTCGGGAATGAACCTGAGCTTGCGAACCTGAACCCCACCGATCAGCGTGTCCATGCGCTCTCCCCCCCCAAGCCTGCAAGTCGCCTACACCACCGCCACCTCAGAGTCGTCTCCAAGAAACAGCCGGAGCGCTTGCCTGCCGCTACCCGAGCAGGAAAGCTTGACGTTTCGACCGATGAGACTGTCCTCGATCCTGGGTATGTGTTGAAGGCTACAGGACTCGAGCACGACAGAATGCTCGATTGCCACTCCATCCAACTGGCTTCCGGGCCCTATGGCCGTGAAAGGTCCCACAAAACAGTCTTTGATGGTAGCACCTTCTCCAATGACTGCAGGCCCGCGGATGGTGCTTCGTATAACCTCGGCTCCTTTCGCGACTTCCACTCGCCCGACTATCCGACTCTTATCGTCGACGTTTCCCTCCACTGCTCGTCGCGCGTATTCATCCAGCACAACCCGGTTCGCCTCGAGGACGTCGTCTTTCTTGCCCGTATCGAGCCACCAGCCCTCCAGCACCCTGGCTTGCACCTTGCCGCCGCGTTGGATGAGGCATTGTATCGCATCGGTGATCTCGAGTTCCCCCCGCGATGACGGTTTTACGGCATCGATGGCCTTGTGTATGGCAGGAGAGAAGAGGTAAACTCCAACAAGTGCGAGGTTGCTCAGCGGGTCCTTGGGTTTCTCGACGACTCGAAGGACGCGGCCGGCTTCATCGACCACCGCCACCCCAAACTGCCTCGGGTCCGGGACCTCCTTCACCAGGAGCATGGCGTCATAGTCGGCCGATGCGAACTCCTGCACGAGCGGCCGGAGTCCGTCCTGGATCAGGTCGTCGCCCAGGAACATGAGGAACTTGGAGCGTTCCAGGAAACCCCTTGCCGCTTTCACTGCGTGGGCCAGTCCGCGGGGCGCGTCCTGCAGAACGTAGGTGACCCGAGCCCGCCAGCGGGAACCATCCCCCACCGACTGCCGGACCCACTCACCCGTTTCAGGAGAGGTGATTATCCCGATGTCACGAAGGCCTGCTGCTGCGACCTGCCCCAACACGAAATGGATGATAGGCCTGTTCGCCAGGGGGATGAGCTGTTTTGCCATGGTGTGCGTAAGCGGCCGCAGCCTCGTTCCCTTTCCCCCGGAGAGGACGAGTGCTTTCATTTTGTCGCACGTTCGCGTGGTTCTCATCCCAAAACCTGCCTTGTTCGTCCTAGTCTCACCGCTCAGGCTCGGCGCGGTGTGCGCGTTGCGCCGCTGCTGAGGGCCCGGGGTGTAACCTTGACAGGCAACCCTGGTGTAGCTGGACGAGTGCTGGATAGGTCCTGCACTCAAGGTTTAGTTACCAGGTATTTCACCCCGTGATTCTGGTACAGCCTATGTTGGCTACACCGAAATTGACACTTTGTTCCCGTCCCCGGCTTGATCCCTAGCTATCGCCGTAAGGTTTGTGTCATCTCCACGAGCTGAGCGCAGATAAACTCACGATCTATCTCTAGATAGATGACCACGCATCCGTCGCTGAGCGTCATGCCCAGAGAAGTGATCGCTGCCGCGGGAGACAACTTCGCGCGGCGTCCTGTGGGCACCGACCCGTTCAAGTTCGTGTCATGGCAGTTCGACCAGGGAGTCGTGTTGGAGCGCGACGCCGATTGCTGGCTCGGGCGACCCCGCGCGTATCATGCTGGGACCCGAGGCGCGCGTAGAAGATGTGCAGGCGTTGCGCCGCAATCTCGGCCTCGACAGGCCGCTCGCCGCCCAGTACCTGCTTTATCTCGGGCGCGTGCTTTACGGCGACCTTGGTGAGTCCATCGAGAACCGCAGGCCGGCGACCGAACTTATCACAGAACGGCCGCCTGTAACGCTAACGCCTGCCCTGGGCATGACGACACTCGTCGCGCGTCTCCACGGGCAAGCGATCAAGCGCACGGCCGGGCGGAGTGCGGGGCCAGGCGGCGTTCAGGCGATCAACCAGGCACGGGCAAACAAGGCGCGGGCAAAGGAGATGGCGGGTGTCAGCGCGCCTCTCATCTTCCCGGACGGGTGCAGTCAGATGCGCCTCACGGAGCGCCTCCTCCCGTCGGGACCCGGCCGCTGGCTCGGCACGGACGTTTTCGGGCGGGATCTGTTGGTGCGATTGGTCTACGGGAGCCAGGCGTCGGGCATGGTGGGTGTCGTTTCCGTGGCTACAGGGGCGGGTCTGAGAAGCATCCTGGGTGCCCTGGTCGGTTGCTTCGGGTCGTGGGCAGATCACATAATCATGAGGGTCATGGATGCCGTCTATTCCTTCCCGGCGGTGCTGCCGGCCATGGCGCTCGTCAGTGTCCTGCGCACGGGGTCCTGGGCACGGGGATCTTCAACCTGATGCTCGCGGTCGGGCTCGTGACGGTCCCGTCGTTCGCCTGCATCGTCCGGGGCTCAGTCATCCAGGCGCGGGCCGGGGAATTCGTCGAAGCAAGGTACAGGCAAAGCCAGCCGGCTTAGCTGGCCATTAGAACAATTTGCACCGAATTCGCACCATCCGGCGGTCTCGGTGAAGTCACTCAATCCTTGAAACCCGTACATAGCTGGTGCCGAAGCCGGGATTTGAACCCGGACGGCCGTAATGGCCACTAGACCCTGAATCTAGCGCGTCTGCCATTTCCGCCACTTCGGCACTTGTACCACTGGAGCCTACGGGCACGTGGTGCTCTCAGCCCCGCAGTATTCGCTTCCTGGAGTTTCGCGACGCCCGCCGCGCACTCTGATAATAGCAGAGCATGGGCTGGCGTGTCAAGACCATACCGTCGTGCCGTGCCTGCGCCACCGTGCCGCTCGCCTGACCGCCATGCCCGGACCCGACCGCTTTGCGGCCCTGTGCAAACTTTGTTCACCCGAGGGATGCTGTAGCGAAAAGCAGCACTTGACAGATGTGAACCAGCGCTATATAGTAGTGCTGGCAGGCACTACAAAGACCACCGCAGCTTCTCGTTAAGTGAGCGACAGCGCCTACATAGGAACCACCATATAGCGCTGTGGGGAGGGACAGCCTGATGGACTTCGGAGAAAGACTCAGGAGGATGCGTACGAACGCCGGACTCAGTGCAAGGGCTCTTGCAGAGAAGGTGGGAATCTCGCCTAGCTTCATCTACCAGCTCGAGCGGAACGAGGCAACTCCGTCGTTCTCCACGCTGAAGCGTATCGGCACCATCCTTGGGACGGGCGTGTCGGTGCTTACCGACGACGACTTTCCTGAGGAGTGGGTGGTGGTGCGGAAAGCCGGCCGTCGCAAACTGGTGACGGAGTGCGAGGGCGTCAACGTGGAGCTCTTTGCGTTCCTCGGATCACGCAGCAAGCGCATGCAAGCGTGCGTCGTCTCGCTCGGGCCGCACGCTAGCTATCCGCGGGAGAACCTTGTATACACCCATGAGAGAGACGATTTCATATATGTCCTCGAGGGGACGGTCGAGGTGCTGAGCGGGGGCAAGTGGTACCGATTGGAGCCTGGAGACGCCGCCCACTTCTCGATCCACAACGTGGACGGAATCCGGAACCCCGACGGCTCGCCCGCTGCAGCCGTATGGGTGGTTTCTCCGTCTGGCGTCTAGGCGAGGCGGCGGACCGATGCGAGCATGGCGAGCATCAGTCCGCGCGGTGCGCCGAATCATACCTGACTTTGTGCAGGATTTCACAAACTCTCGCATGGGCTTCCTGGCGAGGCGGGCCGCGGGCTGGAAAGAACTCAATGAGTTTGGAGGTAGCGTTTATGGCGGTGGCAGAGAACGAGATGTTCCAGCGCAGGTTCGATAAGGTCAACAGCATCATCGAGAAGCACGGTGGCAGGGTGTCCAACCTCATAGCCATCCTCCAGGAGATCCAGGCGGAGTACCGCTATCTCCCTGAGGAGGTGCTGACATACGTCGCGACGGCGCTCGGGATACCACCGGCGACCGTGTACGGGGTCGCCACGTTCTATGCGCAGTTCTCGCTCAAGCCCAAGGGCAAGTATATCATCAAGGTCTGCGACGGGACTGCCTGTCACGTACGCGGCTCCGAGAAGCTCCGCTACGTGGTGCGGGAGAAGCTGGGGCTCGATGACTCCAAGGACACCACTGATGACCTCAAGTTCACCCTTGAAACGGTGTCCTGCATCGGGGCGTGCGGACTGGCGCCGGTGGTCACCGTGAACGACCGCGAGGTATACGGGCAACTGACTCCCGAGGCGCTCTCGATAATCCTCGACCAGCTTGTGGCCAAGGAAAAGTCCGGCGACGGGAGCAGGCGCGCTGATGCTGATGCTGATGCTGATGCTGATGCTGATGCTGATGCCGATGTTGCCACTGATTCTACTCGGGCTGCAGGAACTGATGTACCGGGAGAGGGGTGTTAGGAGTGTCGGAGGTGCTGAAGACCCGACAGGACGTTGAGTCATTTGCGGATGAGATGAGGAGAGCGTTGGGTCGCCAGAAGGTGCGCGCCCTGGTGTGCGCCGGGACGGGCTGCATGGCGAACGGCTCTCTCAAAGTATATGAAAAACTCAGGGACCTGGTGAGGGCTAAGGGTCTTCTGGTCGAGCTCGACATGGCGCGCGATGCCTGCAACGGCGCAGGCGCGGCCCAAGGGAACATCAGCGCCGCGGAAGGGATGGAGCCGGCTTCGTCATCGACCTCCGCAGGAGGAGCCTCCACGAGCACGCCGGGAGCTGTGGCTTCGACCGCAAGTGCCGGGACCGCCGCAACAGCCGCGATCCCTGGAACAGGTAGAACGGCAGATCCCGCGATGGCCAGCACCGCGACGGATAACCCTGCGACGACCGGCGCCACGCCGGGTAGCCCTGCGCCGGGTAGCCCTGCGGCGGCTGGCGCCGCGACGGCCGGCTCCACGATAGCCGGCTCTTCGACAGTGTCAGCAGTTTCGACGCCAGCGGTTGGCGTGTCCATTAGCGGTTGCCACGGGTTCTGCCAGATGGGCCCGCTCGTCCGCATAGAGCCGCAGGGTATCCTGTACGTCAAAGTAAAGCCCGAAGATGTAGAGGAAATCGTCGAGACGACCCTTGTCAGGGGTGAGGTAGTCGAGCGGCTTCTCTACCACGACCCGTCCACCGGCGAGCCCGCCCGCACGGAGGACTCGATCCCGTTCTATCGCAGGCAGGTCAGGGTGGTCCTTGCGAACTGCGGGCGCATGAATCCCGAGGACATCCGCGAGGCCATCGCCCACGGGGGCTACCAGGCCATCGCGCGCATCCTCGACGGGATGACGCCGGAGCAGGTGATCGAGATCGTGACCGCCTCAGGCCTTCGGGGCCGCGGCGGCGCCGGCTTCCCGACCGGACGCAAGTGGTCCTTCGCGCGCGCGGCGGTGTCGGACAAGAAGTACGTGATCTGCAACGGAGACGAGGGCGACCCGGGCGCCTTCATGGACCGCAGCGTCATGGAGGGCGACCCCCACAAGGTCATAGAGGGGCTGATGATAGCGGCGTACGCCGTCGGCGCCGACGAGGGGTTCATCTACGTCAGGGCCGAGTACCCTGTCGCTGTGAGCCGCCTCAAGAAGGCGGTGGCGCAAGCGCGAGAGTATGGCCTACTCGGGCGCAATATCCTGGGGAGCGACTTTGCGTTTGACATCACGATCAAGGAGGGCGCCGGGGCGTTCGTATGCGGCGAGGAGACGGCGCTAATCTCCTCGATCCAGGGCAGGCGCGGCATGCCGAGCCCGAGACCGCCCTACCCGGCGACGTGCGGCCTCTTCGGCAAGCCGACCGTCATAAACAACGTGGAAACCCTGGCGAACCTGCCGTCCATCATTCTCAAGGGGCCGGACTGGTTCAGGTCCTACGGAACCGCAACCAGCCCGGGCACGAAGACGTTCGCCCTGGCGGGCCAGGTGGCCAACACGGGCCTCGTCGAGGTCCCGATGGGTCTCCCCTTGCGCGACCTCATCTTCGAGGTCGGGGGCGGCATAAGGGGCGGCAGGAAGTTCAAGGCCGTCCAGATAGGAGGGCCGTCAGGCGGCTGTCTCGGCGAGGAGCACCTTGACGTTGGTCTGGACTATGAGTCGCTCGCAAAGGTCGGCGCGATGGTCGGGTCAGGCGGCATGGTGGTCATGGACGACACTGCGTGCATGGTGGAGGTCGCCAGGTTCTTCATGAAGTTCACGCAGAGCGAGTCGTGTGGAAAGTGCGTCCCGTGCCGGGAGGGCACAAGGCAGATGCTGGCCCTCCTCACGAAGCTCACCGAAGGCAAGGGGACGCCTGACGACCTGAAGCTTCTGCAAGAGCTTGCGCTCGCGGTGAAGGACGGGTCCCTGTGCGGCCTGGGCAAGACCGCTCCGAACCCCGTCCTGACGACGCTCAGGTACTTCCGTCCGGAGTACGAGGCGCACGTCGTCCAAAAGCGCTGCCCGGCTGGGGCGTGCCAGGCGTTACGCGTGTACTCCATCGACGCGTCGAAGTGCCGCGGCTGCACTCTGTGCGCGAAGGTGTGCCCTGTCGGCGCGATCTCGGGTGACCGGGGCAAGCCCCACGCCATCGACCCGGAGAAGTGCATCAAGTGCGGGACCTGCGCCGAGAAG
This sequence comes from Bacillota bacterium, assembly GCA_030024085.1. Lineage (GTDB taxonomy): Bacteria > Bacillota > SHA-98 > UBA4971 > UBA4971 > UBA6256. The sequence goes on from JASEJE010000026.1 coordinate 14,995, forward strand.
TGCAGATTCGGGGCCATACGGGGGTAGAGGAGGGAACCAGGCTATGCCGCATGTGACTGTTGATGGCCAGAAGGTTGAGATAAACGGCGAAAAGAACATCCTCGAAGTGGTGCGCAAGGCGGGCATCGAGCTTCCGACCTTCTGTTACCACTCTGAGCTGTCCGTGTACGGGGCGTGCCGGATGTGCGCCGTCGAGGTGGACGGGATGGGACTCGTCGCAGCGTGCTCCACGCCGCCGGCGGATGGCATGGTAATTCGCACGAACACCGAGAGGACGCAGAGGCTGCGTCGCATGGTGGTCGAGCTTCTCCTGGCGGATCACCACAGGGACTGCACCACGTGCGAGAAGAACGGCATGTGCAAGTTGCAGAGCCTTGCGTACCAGCTCGGTGTAAGGAAGGTGAGGTTTGGCGAGCGGGAGGAGATGCTTCCCATAGACGACTCGAACCCGTCGGTTGTCCGGGACCCCAACAAGTGTATCCTGTGCGGGGACTGCGTGAGGGTGTGCTCCGAGATCCAGGGCATCGGCGTCCTGGACTTTGCGGGGCGCGGGTCCCGCACGTGCGTGAGCCCGGCATTCGGACGCAAGCTCTCCGAGGTCGAGTGCGTGTATTGCGGTCAGTGCGTCGCTGTGTGCCCCACGGGGGCGCTCACCGGGAAGCCTGAGGGCGAGGCAGTGTGGTCTGCCCTTCACGACCCGACGAAGACCGTGGTGGCGCAGGTGGCGCCGGCGGTGCGTGTCGCGCTGGGCGAGGTCTTCGGCGGCAAGCCGGGGGAGATCGAAACCGGCAAGATCGTGGCTGCCCTCAGGAAGCTGGGCTTCGCGAAAGTCTTCGATACCGTGTTCGGGGCTGACCTGACCGCTGTGGAGGAGTGCCACGAGTTCCTGGGCAGGCTCAAGAAGGGGGAGGACCTCCCCCTGTTCACGTCGTGCTGCCCTGGCTGGGTGAAGTTCATGGAGCAGTACTACCCGGACATGCTGCCGAACCTGTCTACGTGCAGATCGCCGCAGCAGATGTTCGGGTCGGTCATAAAGCGCTTCTACTCTAAGGAACTCGGCGTGCGGCCGGAGGACATCTTCGTGGTGTCGATCATGCCGTGCACGGCCAAGAAGTTCGAGGCGAAGAGGCCCGAGTTTGTGTCGGACGGTGGGGTTCGCGACGTGGACGCGGTACTGTCCACGAACGAGGTTGGGCTGCTCCTGAAGCAGGCGGGTATCGTCTTCGACGAGCTTGAGGGTGAGGGCTTCGACCAGCCGTTCGGCCTTGCGACCGGCGGCGGGGTCATATTCGGCGTGACAGGTGGCGTGGCCGAGGCAGTCCTGAGGACGGCGGCGGCCTCCCTTGGGGTCGATTCCGGCAGGATAGACTTCTATGAGGTCCGCGGCTTCGAGGGGACGCGCGAGGCGACGGTGCGCCTGGGCGATGCCGAGGTCCGCGTGGCGGTCGTCCACGGCCTTGCGAACGCCCGTGCGCTCGTCGAAGCGGTGCGCAGGAAAGAAGTGTGTTACAATCTAGTTGAGGTCATGGCCTGCCCAGGCGGGTGCGTCGGAGGCGGTGGCCAGCCATACCCCAACGACATACCGGCGCGGAAATCCAGGGGCAAGGGCCTGTACCGGAGCGATAAGACGATGCAGCTCCGCAGCCCCAGCGAGAACCTGGCGGTTACGAGGCTCTACGAGAAGTACCTCGGCAAGCCCGGCAGCGAGGTTGCGCACGAGGCTCTTCACACGAGCTACGGTCCGCGCAGGCGGATCTCCGGCGACATGAGGATAAACGGTGCGACACCGGGAGCTCTCGACATTTCCGTGTGCGTTGGCACCGGGTGCTACCTGCGGGGGTCGTACGACGTGATCGACGTATTCACGCGGCTTGCTGAGAGCGACGAGTTCATAGGGCGCGTCAACCTGAAGGCCACGTTCTGTCTGGAGCATTGTGACCGCGGAGTCTCGATCAAGGTGGGCGACAAGATCGTAACCGGGGTTACCCCTGAGAACGCGGAGCGCGTCTTCATGGAAGAGGTCGTGCCGCGACTACCCCGGGAGACATGCGCGGCGTGTCGTGCTTGACGAGCGGCTTGGTCCCGGGCCGAGGAATGCGAGGTGCCGTTCCTGTGGTGACGATCTGGGTGTGTGTTGGTAGCTCCTGCTTCCTGCGAGGCGCCCCTGATGTGATCAAGGCATTCGAGGCCGAGATCGAGAGGAGGGCGCCCCGCCAGGTGGAGCTCAAGGGCACGTTCTGCCAGGAACTGTGTACCATGGGCGTTACGGTGAGGGTCGAGGGCAAGGTGTTTACTGCCGTAAAGCCTGATGATGTGCCTCGGCTGTTCGAGGAGGAGGTTGTGCCCCTGATCGAAGGCGGTTGCGAAAGAAGCTGTGACGCTTCCCTGGGGGACTCCTGATGTACAGAACGGGTGGGGCGGGAAGAGTGATGTGCGTCAGCAATTGGATCTGATGCGTGACGCAGAGAACAGGTGTGGCTCGGACCCGTGATGTACATCACTGAACGGCTCTCAATGATGACCTGGGGAACGCCTCAGGAGGAACGCGTGATGTGCGTCACTGGTCCCGGCTCGGCGGGTGACAGATGGAATACTTCATGGGGAACCCATGACGTGGGGAACGGGTGAAGCAGCAGCGGTGATGTGCGTCACGGATCAGGAGCGAATGCGTGACGTGTGGAACGCTTTGGGGAGAACCAGTGACGTGCGGAACAGCTGAAGCGGCAACGATGATGCACGTCACTCGTGGGCTGCGAATGCGTGACGTATGGAACGATTTGTAGAGGATCCGTGACGTAAGGAACGGGTCAGGCGGGAACGATGATACACGTCACCGATTGGCTGCCGACCCGTGACGTGGGGAGCGCGAAGAGCCTGACGTGTGACGCATGGCATGCGTCCCCCGGCACGCGTGCCGTTGAGAACAGATGTCGCCCTGACCAGTGGTGTGCGTCATCGGGTAGCCCTCAACGATGATATGGGGAACGCTCAGCGACAAAACCGTAACGTACGTCAACTGTCAGCTCAAGCGACCGCAGCACGGCGAGGTTCATACGTGACCCGGGGTAGTCTTCGGCGTGCGCGAAATGAGGCGTGAGCTGGGAGCTGGGAGAGTGGTAAGGTGAGCGTGATCGAGACTATAGAGGCGAAATGCAAGGACTGTTACAAATGCCTGAGATCGTGCCCCGTGAAGGCCATCAGGATGGAGCGGGGCGATGCGCCCCACGAGCTTCACGCCAGGGTCGCCGAGGAGCGGTGCATATTCGATGGCACGTGCGTCCTCATCTGCCCGCAGAAGGCCAAGAGGGTCGCAAGCGACCTCGACAGGCTGCGGTCGCTGATCGCAGGCGGAGCAAAGGTGGCCGCAAGCCTTGCGCCTTCGTTCCCGTCCGCCTTTCCCGATGTCGATCCCCTGGTTATCCCGGCGGCCCTTCGTCTCCTGGGTTTTCAGATCGTCCAGGAGACCGCCGTGGGTGCGGAGCTTGTCAGCGCCGAGCACGCGAGGCTCTTCCGGGAGACCGGCGGCCCGCTCATCTCGAGCTCCTGCCCCGCGGTGGTGAACCTTATCGAGCGCCATTACCCCGAGGCGATTACATACCTTGCGCCCGTGGTGTCGCCCATGGTCGCCCACGGTCGCTTTCTCAAGCAGCTCGTGCCCGATGTGAAGGTCGCCTTTATCGGTCCCTGCATCGCGAAGCATGAGGAGCGGAGGGTGCCCGGGCTGGACGACGCCGTGGACTTCGTCCTCACGTTCGACGAGCTTTCGGGCCTCTTCAAGCGGGAGGGGATAGACCTGAGCCAGGTCGCGCCCGGAGATTTCGACGGGCCTACGCCCGATCTTGCGCGCCTCTTCCCTGTCGGCGGCGGCATGCTGAAGGCCTCACTGCTCAGCACGGACATGCTCGACTGTGAGGTGGTGTCTGTGTCGGGCGTGGACAACTGCCGGGAGGTGCTGCGCTGGTTCAGCGAAAGCGCCCGCAGGGCGGCGGGCCGGCGCGGCAGGGGCGGTGAGGGTGGCAGTGGCTGTCACGATGATGGTGGCGGCGGCGATAACGGTGCCGCCGCTTCAACAGCCTCCAGGCTACCCCGCCTGGTGGAGATGCTTGCCTGTGAGGGAGGCTGCATCGGCGGGCCGATGAACTCGACCTGCGAGGACGTATACACCCGCAGGGCGCGGGTGCTCGCGTATGCAAAGTCCCGCGCCGGCCTGGGCCAGCGGCACGATAGTGACCACAACCGCATCACGCTGCCCCGCCATCTCTTGCAGCGGTCTTACCGCAACCTCCGGCCGGAGACTCCTGTCCCCGAGGAGGACGCCATCAGGGCTGTCCTGGCGAAGACCGGCAAGTACGGGCCCGAGGACGAGCTGAACTGCGGCGCGTGCGGTTACGATTCGTGCCGCGACAAGGCCGTTGCGGTCCTCCAGGGGATGGCCGACCCGGAGATGTGCATCCCGTACATGCGCGAGCGGGCGGAGTCCATGGCGAACCTGTTCGTGGCCTCCGCGCCGTACGGGATAATCGTCGTGGATGAAGACGAAGTCATCCGCGACCTAAATGCCGCTGCGGAGCGGATGTTCAGGCGGGCCAGGCACGAGGCGGTTGGCGGAAAGCTCGCTACACTCATGGACCCGTCGAGCTTCCGGCAGGTCCTCGCCAGCAAGACCCCCGTCCAGGTCGAGGTCGCCTACCCTGAGCTCGGCCTCGTCACGAGACAAACGATATTCTACGAGCCTGAAGAGAGGCTCGCGATGGGGGTCATCGCGGACATCACCGAGGAGAAGAGGCAGGCGGCTCATCTACAGAAGCTCCGCGCCGAGACCCTCGAGAAGGCGCAGGGCGTGATAGACAAGCAAATGGAGGTCGCGCAGAAGATAGCGGGCCTGCTCGGCGAGACCACTGCCGAGACCAAGGTGCTTCTGACAAGGCTGATGAACATCTTCCGGGAGGAAGGCAGGCAGAATGGCGGACCTCCGCACTAAGGTCCGCGACCTCCATATCGAGGTCGCCACGAGCCAACTGAACAAGCACGGCGAGGAGCTATGCGGCGATAGCGTCGAAGTGGCCGAGGGGCCTGACTCCACCATCGTGGTCCTCTCAGACGGGCTCGGGAGCGGGGTCAAGGCGAACATCCTGTCCTCCCTCACCGTCAGGATGATCGCCACGATGTTGAAAGGTGGGCTTGCGCTCGAGGACGTCATCGACACCCTTGCCCGCACCCTTCCCGTGTGCGAGAAGCGGCACCTCGCCTACTCGACGTTCAGCATCCTCCAGGTCTTCCGCGATGGGTCGGCCTACCTCGCCGAGTACGACAGCCCGCCGGCGTTCATCGGGCGCGGCCACGACCTGCGGCCCGTGCCGAGGTCCGAGTGCGCCGTGGGAGGGCGCGTCGTCAATGAAGCCCTTTTTTCCGTCCAGGACGGCGACTGGATAGTGATGGTGAGCGACGGCATCCTCCATGCAGGGATCGGCGGGGTGTGGAACATCGGCTGGGGCTGGGACAGGGTGGGAAGCTACGTCCAGTCCGCGGCTTCGTGGGCAGAGACGGCGTACGAGTTCGCCGAGGAGATCGCCAGGGTTACGAGCGAGCTGTACGACGGCAAGCCTGGGGATGACGCCACCGCCGTAGCCGTTCGCATCAGGCGCCCCCGTACCCTCACCATGCTGGTAGGTCCTCCCGTGGATCGGAGTGACGACCCCGTGGTCGTGGGGAAGCTCGTGGAGGCGCCCGGCAAGAAGGTCGTCTGCGGCGGTACCACGGGCAACATGGTCGCGCGTATCCTCGGCACACCCATCACGGTCGATCTCAAGTCCCAGGACAGGCGTGTACCCCCCACCGCCGAGATCGAGGGGATAGACCTCGTCACCGAGGGTATGCTCACGCTCTCCTACACGCTGGAGAAGCTCAAAGCCGGTGCGAAGCTGCGCGACGTGGCGTGGAAGAGGGACGGCGCAAGCCGCCTCGCATCTGTGCTCCTCGAGGCGGACAGCGTTCGCATCATCGTGGGGCGGGCCATAAACCCCGCGCACCAGAGCCCAGACGTGCCGGTGACCCTTGCACTGAAACACAAGATAGTCGACGAGCTTGCACAGGTCCTCCGGGGCATGGGCAAAACAGTGCGGGTGGAGTACTACTGAGCACGTGCGCAGAAACCTGCACCAGTTCTCCAAGGACTCTCACGTTGCCAGTGCTCGCGCGGCTTCGTCTCGAGTCTTCGCTGCCTGCGCGCGGGCAGAGCTCTGTCAAAGCGGCTTGCTCTCCCTCTCTTGCTGCGCCCCGTAGCGCCTTCTTAAGCGCCTTCTCAGCGCGAGTGCCGCCTGCCGCGAAGAGCCCGAACTCTGGGCGCGAAGAGCCCGAACTCTGGGCAAGTGGCAGCGAGTTGCGACATCCCGCATAGGCACCGCATATCAGCTGCGATACGTGGTTTCCGGACGAGGTTTCCAGGATCTTGACACCGCGCCAGGGGCGTGGTAGTTTATCGAGTGCAGGGCATGACTGACCGGTCAGTCTGTACCCGGCGACGTTAGGGCTGCGGCCTGTATCGTGAGCGAAATGAGCCGCAGGGACGGGAGTGCCGTGTGGACATGGAGAGAGGCCAACTTGACGGCGGCGAAACGAAAGAAGCAGGAAAGCGCGACCTCATCCTCGATGCGGCCCAGCAGGTATTCTCGAAGAAAGGGTTTCATCAGGCCACTGTCGAGGAAATAGCGGAGACGGCGGGCGTCGGAAAGGGCACAGTCTATCTCTACTTTCCGAGCAAAAAGGAAATCCTCGTTGCTCTCATCGAAGAGCGGCTCAAGGAGCTCACCCGGGCGCTCGAAGAGCGTGTGGAGGCTGCGGGAGCCGGGCTGCGAAACTACACAGAAAAGCTACGTCAGGCCATTTCCTTTCAAATGGAGGTTTTGAGGAAGTCGCAAGACTTCATTACCGTAATGTCCGGTGACATTGGCGAGCTCGGGCAAGAGCTTGACAAGCGGACCAGAGAGGCGCGTCGCGCGTTCATGGCTGTGGTGGAGGCTGTCATCCGTGAGGGAACGCGCAAGGGAGAGTTCCGAAACATAGACCCCCGCCTGGCCTCATATGCCATAGAGGGGATGATCATACACGGCGCCGTGGGCTTGACGGTAGGAGAGGGCACGCAGCTTACAGACGAGCATGTCTCGCAGGTGGTTGACCTCTGCCTTCACGGCATCATCCGGGGAAGCGGCAGCGCGCATGCCTGCAATGGTCCGTAGGGAACGCGCACACCTCCCACGGGTTGAGCGCACACCTCCCACGGGTTGAGCGCACTCCTCCCACGGGTTGCGCGCGCTCCTGCTGCGGGCAGCGCGAACTTCCTCGGGGCTTGCTCGGGCTCCCCCGCGGGACCCCGAGGGTGAGGTCGGGCCGACGGAACGGGCGGCGGCTCGATGACGGGGGATGCCCGACCGGACGAAGCGGGCCGCAGGGCGGAAGTGAGGGTTCAGGGGGTACATAGTTGTGGAAGGACTTGTGAGGGCCATTGTGAGACATCCTGGCAGGGTTGTGGCCACGCTGTGTGTGCTGACGCTCGCGTTTGCGTATTACCTGCCCCGCGTGCAGCTCAAGACGGATACTGCCTCGCTTGCTCCTCATGACGACCCCGTGATCCGGGAGCTCGTGGAGACCGTCGAGGATTTCGGTTCGCAGGATATCATCATGGTCGTCCTCAAGGGGGACGTCTTCACGCCGGAGACCCTCGCCAAGGTGCGCCGCCTGGCCGACGGCATTTCGGGCATGGCGGGAGTAGACAGGGTGATGACGCCGCTCGATGTCGAGCTTGTCCGCGGGGACGAGTTCGGCCTCGAGATTGCGCCCGCTGCGGACCACGTGCCCGAAACACCCGAGGAAGTGGAGGCCTTCCGGGAAGCCCTCAAGGCCACCCGACAGGGCTCCGCCATGGTCGCGTCGAACGACGAGGCTATGGCCATCTTCATAACCCTCGAGCCCGACGTTATGGCTTCTACCAGGGCTCAGGAGCTCGCCGGAGAGATAGAGGCCCTCGTTCGCCGGGAGGAGAGCCCATGGCAAGAGATCTACATAGTTGGCGAGGCGTACATGGGTTACTGGGCCTCGCGGAACATGCGCCGTGACCTCAGGTTTCTATTCCCTCTCGCGGTCGCCGTCGTGATAGGTGCCCTCTACCTTAGTTTCGGGAGCGTATCGGATGTTGGCGCGCTGCTCGCGGGCATCGTGATGAGCGTCATCTGGACCGTGGGCCTCATGGCCGCCCTGGGTTACAACATCACTATCGTGTCGATGATGTTGCCCACCATCCTTGTCTCCATGGGAAGCGCCGCAGGGATCCACATCCTCAACCGTTTCCACGAGGAAACGAGGTCCGGCACAAACGTCGAAGACTCCATCGTAAAGATCGTGCTTGAGCTCACGAGCCCGATATCCATGACGACCCTCACCACCGCCGTGGGGTTTGCGTCTTTCCTGACGTCGTTCGTTCCTCCTGTGAGGGAATTCGGCGCGCTTGCCGCGGTTGGCATGATTTTCAACATGCTGATCTCGCTTACCTGGATCCCGTCGGTTCTCGCAATACGCGAAAGGCGCAGGGCAGCTGCGATGCGAGCACGAGGTCACCACGCCATGGACGTAGTAGGTGTTGCGGGTGACTTAGGTGAGACGGACGGCGCAGTAGACGGCCCAGCGGACGGTGCAGCGGACGGTGCAGGCGATGCGGGTGACAGGACAGGTGATGCGGATGACAAGAACCGTGCGGCGCCCGTGGTGCACCAGGTCGGCCGCCGCTCTCTTCTCCAGAAGCTGCTCGACGCAACTGGGAAGCTCGTGATCTCACACCCGTGGGCCGTCATAGTGGGAGCGATCCTGATCACCGCTGCCTTCGCCGCCGGGATCCCCCGTCTTGCGGTGGAAACGAACTTCCTCCAGTACTTCAGGGAGGATAGTCCCGTTGTGCAAGGCACGAAGGCCGTGGAGGAGTATTTCGGCGGAACCCTTGGCCTATCCGTGCTCGTTGATACCGGCGAGCCGGACGGCATCAAGGATCCGGCGGTTTTGAACCGTATGGTCGAGCTGGAAGATAAGCTCAAGGACCTGGACGAGGTAAGCGAGCCGACTTCGGTGGCGGGACTCATCCGTGAAGTGAACCAGGCCCTGAACGGTAACGATCCCGCATACTACACGATCCCAGACAGCCGGGAGGCCGTTGCCCAGGAGCTCCTGCTCTTTACGATGCAGGGCGGCTCGGGCCTTGATACGATGGTGAGCTACGACTTCCAGAAGGCGCTCGTGAGCACGAGAGTCCTCAATCTTCCGACTTCTGAGCTTCACCGCGTGATTGGTGCGGTCGAGGATGTTTCCAACGAGGTCTTCGGCGGCACCGGTGTCAGGACGGCGGTGGTAGGTCTGCCAAAGGTGATGCTGCGGCTCATGGAAAGGTTCATGGACAGCCAGATCAAGAGCCTTGTTGTCTCCATGGCAGGTGTGTGGGCTGTCGTCGCCCTCATCATGGGCTCTGCGTGGCTGGGCCTCCTGTGCCTCGTGGCGCTCTTCATCAGCGTCATCGTGAATTTCGGGTTCATGTCTTTCGCTGACATACCTCTTGATGTGGTCACGATAATGATATCCGGCGTCTGCATCGGGATAGGTGTCGACTACTCGATCCACGTTCTCAGCCGGTACCGCCTGGAGCTGCGGAGCGGAAAGGGGAGAGAGGCGGCGCTCGCGAGCGTCGTCGGTTCCACCGGACGAAGCGTGTTCTTCAACGCTGCCACCCTGGCGCTGGGGTTCGGGCTCCTGGCGTTCTCGAGCTTCAAGGCGATCTCGCTATTCGGCCTCCTTGTGGCGGCCACCATGTGCACGAGCGCACTCGGGGCGCTCCTGGTGCTGCCGGCGGTGTTGAGGCTGGTGAGCGCAGACCGCGTGCGCTATGCGGGATTCGGCGCAATACGCGCGGCACTCGGCACAAGACGCGCAGCGCGCCCCGCGCCGGCGCGTTCAGTGGGAAGGGGCGGGAAATCGTCCCGGTCTATATGAATTCACATGAGACTGTTGGCACAATTCAGTGCCTCGCAGGAAGGTGATGTCTGATGGCGGTGATGGCTCATGGTGCAGTGTGAGATGCAACGGGTGGCGTCAAAGCGACGGGCGGCGTCAAAGGGCATTGTGGCCTGCGTCCTTCTTGCCGTAATGCTCGCAGCGGCATGGGCGCCGCTCGCTCCGGAACGGGTAAGGGCGGCAGACCTTACCGCCGAGCAGATCCTGGACAAGCTCGAGGGCACGACTATGCTTACGGGGAGCGGCTCGGCCACGATCGAGCTCGTCGCGGAGAACAAGCGCGGCCAGCAGCGAAGCAACAAGCTCAAGGTTTACCGGAGCAAAGCCGCTGACGGAACGGAAAAACAACTTCTTGAGTACCTGTCGCCGGCCGATGTTGCCGGGACCAAGCTCCTCAGCATAACCGGCGGCGGCCAGGAGAGCCAGATCTGGCTGTTCATGCCCGCCCTGGGCAGGGAGAGGAGAATCGCCGGCACCGAGACGCGCTCGAAGTTCATGGGGACGGACTTCACGTACGAGGAGATATCCGGCGGCTCGGCGTACAAGGACGACTATAAGGCCGAGAGGCTCAGGGATGAGGATCTGGACGGGCGCAACTGCTACGTGCTGCGCCTTACCCCGACGGGTGAAAGCGACTATGGTTTCGTCAAGATGTGGGTCTGGCGGGACGAGTTCATCCCGCTGAAAATCGAGTTCTATAACAGGGATGGTAAGATACGCAAAGTTCTCTCAAACTCGGACCTGAAGAAGAGCAGCAAAGGCAAGTGGGAGCCTTCCACTATTGAGATGAGCGACGTTGCGGCGGGGACGAAGACCATAATCAAGATCCTCGAGATGTCGGGGGAGCCTGTGTCTGATGAATACTTCACCGTCCGCTACCTGAGGCGGCGCTGAGTGAGAATCGATGGTCTCGCACCCAGGCCGGTGCAGGGCCGGGGTTGAGAATACGATGGCGGCGGATGCGATCTTGCTTGGAGGAGGTTGAATGATCATGAGGCGGCACACGAAGACCGGATGGGCGGTCATCGGCAGCCTGGTGTTTCTTGCGGTGCTGGCGCTTTGCACTGCGTGGACGGGGACCGCGTGGGGCGAGGAGTCCGGGGCCAAGCTGTCCGGAGAAGTTCAGCACGATCTCGTGATCTCTCTGAACGGAGACGGCGTCGTCGCGAACACGGCCAGCTACCGTCTGTCGCTGTCGGGAGAGCTTGGCGGAGCGGGATGGGCCGTGCCCGGAAGCGTCTACATATCGGTGAAGGGTGAGCACGATCTCCAGTCGGAATCGGGCAAACTCGTGGACCTCGACGAAGCATACGTTGACCTTTACTTTAGTGGCGCCGACTTGCGACTCGGCCAGCAGGTTGTGAGCTGGGGCACGGCCTACGGGCTCAACCCTACGAGCTACGTGAATCCCATGCCGAATCCCGCGTCGTCGTCGCGTGGCGCGGGCCTTGCGGGAGGAGCGGCGCTCGAGCTTGCCAGGCTTCCTGTGCCGGCCGTGAGCGCAACGATGTACCCGTCCTGGGGGGACATGGGGCTGGTGGCCGTGCTGAACCCCAGGCTGCAGGGGGTGCCGGTTCCAGGGGATGCGCAGGCGGAGATCCTGCGCGGGGTCGCCTATCAGATTGCCCAGCGTCAGGGCCTGCCGCCCGATCTGGTGACGGTGTCGGCTGAGCGCTTCTCCGCCGAGCCGCCGGAGTCGCTGTCGGACCGTCTCGAGTATGCGGCACGCGTCGGGACCAGGATGGGCAACTGGGACCTGTACCTCAGCGGGTTCAGGGGATGGGATGACCACCCGGTGCTCTGGGTGAGCACGGCGCCGGTCACCGATCCTGTCACCGGATACCCCACCGGGGTGCGTGTGGACCCCAACGCAGCGTACCGGAAAGTGACGAAGGCCGGGCTTGCGGCAAGCTGCACCTGGGGCCCGTACACGCTCTGGGGCGAGGGCAGCTATGCCTGGCCTGACAAAATGCCCGAGCTCGACGACCCCAAGCACATCGCCTTCTCGTCCAACGAGCCGCACTGGCAGGCCGTTCTGGGAGGAGACAGGACATTCGGGGACGCGGGCGATGTCTACTTGATGGCGGAATACATATACAACTCAAATGGCTCGCTCCTGACGCCATACCGGTTCGCGCCCGGCGAGTCCGGGGCAAGGCACTACCTGGTCGGCACGGCGCGGTGGCAGCCTGCGCACGACCACCAACTCGAGGTGTTGGGCATTTACTGCATAAACGACGGGAGCTGCGTGGCCATGCCACGTTATACATACCAGTTGAGCCAGTCCACCAGCCTGTGGTTTGGGCTTGCGCTTCCGGGCGGCGATGAGGAGACCGAATTCGGAGGCCTCAGTGACGCCCGCTCGGCAACCCTCGGGGTGAAGCTGGCGTTCTAAAGCTGGCGTTCTGAGGGTCTGCGGTGGTCGAATACCTGGAGCGTCTCATCAACTCACGGCAGCCCCGGGAGTTCTCATGTCCATCAACGGCCTCGCGCTTCGCCTCGACCAGACGCTGGGGCCTGTCCTTGCAAGCGCCGCGTTTGCCGGTTGGGGGACCGCAGGTCCCTTCCTGGTGGGCGTGATCGCTTCCGGGGCCATGCTCGTGTTGGTCCTGCTCACTGTGCCCTCCGGGTTGCAGGGCGCGTTGCGCTCTTGACCCAGCGGTTCATGTCCTCGAGAAGAAAGAGTCCTCCGGCTCTTCGCTGGCGTCATAGGATGATGTCGGCGGATGCTACACGGTCACGCTGGTTTCCTCCTGTCACTTCGACGACCTTCTCATCTCTCACAAGCCGCAATATGCTAGTATAGGGCAAACTCTACGGGCGGAAAGCGGGGCGGCATGCCCGCTGTGACGCACACCGGGGGTCCCGGATGCGCTCTTACGGTCCCGTACGAGTATTCCAGAGCACCCTCGGGAATATGAATCGCGTGGCGATGAATGCGTCTCGGTGCCCTGGGGTCCCCAGAGTTCCGGTTTTCCTGGTGTTGCGTGACCGTCCGTTTTCATCCGGCTTGCGATCTGATACAATCAAGTCGCAAGCGACGCTTAAGCCGACTCCGCCTGGAAGGGAGCGAATCGTGATGGTGCGATACCTGAGGAATTTCGTGAGGAACTTTGTGATGATCGCCTGCGCCGTTGCATTGATGACGATGGGCCTCGCCGCGACGGCGCTTGCGAGTTCGCCCACGGAGAGGATCGACGAGGCTGTTCAGGTCCTCAGGGAGATGTCTCAGCAAGAAGACTATGAAGCAATGGCCTACATCCTCAAGAAGGCGCATGGCGTCGCCATCTTCCCATCGGTCCTCAAGGCAGGTCTCATGCTCGGCGCAAGGCACGGGGAAGGCCTCGTCCTCCGTCGCGATCCCGTCAGTGGGACCTGGTATGGCCCCAGCTTCGTCACGATCACGGGCCTGTCGTGGGGACCGCAGATAGGCGTTCAGTCCACGTCGCTGGTCCTGGTCATCACGAACGAGCGCGGTCTCAAAGGCTTCGAGGAAGGCAAGATCACTCTCGGGGGCGAGATGTCGGTGGCGGCGGGCCCGGTGGGCCGGCATGCAGAGGCAGGGACCGACATTGAGCTGAAGGCGGCTATATACAGCTACTCCATGAGCAAAGGTGTGTTCGCAGGGGCGTCCCTGGAGGGCGCAAGGATCGCCCCGGATGAGTCGGCAAACGAGCTGTACTGGGAGGCGAAGGTGTCGCCAGACGTAATACTCGAGCGGAAGGTCGCGGACCACAGGGTCAGGGTGCTCGTGCAGGAGCTGAACCGGTTGATCTCGGAGGCGGTATAGCGGGAGTCCCGGACCTGCACAGGCTGTGGGGCGCCGCGCCTGGCCTTGCCTCGGCCACCGTCGACCGCGTGCCCCAGGCCTACGTGTGCCGAGGGGCGAGTTGTGTCACGGCCGACGCCGCCTCTGCCGGCACTGCCGTCTGGCCGCCGGCTGTCGGCTGTGGTGCCGAAGCTGACGTCGCGGGCATCGCCCGTCCTCGGCCGCTGCTTGAGGACGATACTGCTGAGGACGATGCTGGTTTCCGAATCAGGATCCCCCTTGACTGCGCCATGTACCCCATCATGGTGCAGATCGACTTCTCCGAGGTGGTTGAGGCGGTGAAGGCGCCGAAACCGGTCCTCACCACGCTTGTCATAAACTGGGCCATCAAGCCCTTCACGATGCTGTTCTTCGCCACGGTTTTCATGCGCTACATCTGGGCGCCGTTCATCCCGCAGGACATGGCCACGTCCTACATCGCCGGGATGATTCTGCTCGGCATCGCTCCGTGCACGGCCATGGTGCTGGTGTGGAGCTACCTTGCGGACGGGTTCATGGGCCACACGCTGGTCATGGTCGCGATAAACTCCCTCACGATGCTGGTGCTCTACGCGCCGCTCGGAAGCTTCCTCCTGGGAGCGTCAGACATCAGGGTGCCGTTCCTGACCCTCTTTTACACCATCCTGTTCTACGTCGGCGTCGCCCTGGTAGCCGGATTCACCACCCGGACCCAGCTCATCAAGAGGAAGGGGCTGGACTGGTACGAATCGGTGTTCCTCCGCTACACGGGACAGGTGTCCGTGACCGCGCTGCTCCTGACCCTCATGTTCCTGTGCATGCTGCAGGGTCACGTCATCGTCGAGCGTCCGCTCGTCATCCTGATGATCGCGATACCGCTCTTCATCCAGACCATGTCCGTGTTCGGCCTGGGGTACTGGGCGTCGAAGGTCCTGGGGCTGGCCTACGAGGACGCGGCGCCCACCTCGATGATCGGGGCGAGCAACCATTTCGAGGTGGCCATCGCCACGGCGGCGACGCTTTTCGGCCTCGGCTCCGGTGCAGCGCTGGCGACGGTGGTAGGCGTGCTCATCGAGGTGCCGGTCATGCTCATGCTCATGCTCATGCTCATGCTCGTGCGCATCTGCCTGCGCACGCGCGGGTGGTTCCCGTCGAAGCCCAGGCCAGGTGCGGCGACCCTGGCACGCGAGCACGCGTAGCCCGACTAAGTGAGAGTTCGTGAGAGCATTTCTCCACCCTCACTTGCGGACGACAGGTGAGGGGCGCTCGCATGAACTTCGTACGAGGAAGACGAATCTCCGGAAGGTGAAGAGCGCTCACCGTTGAACACTACTGGTGGAGCGAGTGGCTGCAGGATTGCCGGGACAACCGGCACAGGCTGGAGGGCCTCGACTGGTGACTGATTCGACCGAAAGGTGGGGCAAGTCCGTGTGTGTGCCCGGCGATGAGGATCGTGAACAAGAGCGCGGCTCCGGCGGAGGCCTGGCGGGGTCCATGGCCGACGTGGGCATATACATGGATAACGCCGCCACCTCGTTCCCGAAGCCGGAAGCCGTGATCGAGGCAATGGCCGACTTCATGCGCAATGTTGGCGCCAGCTCCGGCAGGGGGGCGTATCGCAAGGCGCTCGAGGCCGACAAGATCGTGTTCAGGGCGAGGCAGGCGGTGGCGCGCCTCCTGGGCGTGGCCGACGTGTCACGGGTGGTTTTCACGGCAAATGCCACCGAGTCGCTCAACCTCGCCATAAAGGGCCTGCTTTCGCCCGGCGATCACGTCGTGACCACGTCCATGGAGCATAACGCCGTCTGGCGCCCCCTCAAGGCGGTTGAGAGGACGCGCGGGGTGACCATTTCCCAGGCGCCCTGTGCCCACGATGGCACCCTGGACCCAGCGGACATGGAGGCGCTCCTGCGCCCCAACACCAGACTAATCGTAATGACCCATGCCTCCAACGTTACCGGCACGGTTATGCCCGTGGCCGAGGCGGCCGCCATCGCCCGGGCCAGGGGGATTCCCCTCCTTGTGGATTGCGCCCAGACTGCGGGGGTCCATCCCATCGACATCGAGAGGCTCGGGCTCGACCTTGTGGCGTTCACCGGACACAAGGGGCTTATGGGTCCCACAGGGATGGGCGGCCTGTACATTCGGGGAGGCCTCGATCTCGTGCCGCTCAAGGACGGTGGGACGGGCGGAGACTCCATGCTGGAGCACCAGCCGGAGTGGCTCCCGGACCGGTTCGAAGCGGGCACGCTCAACGTCTGTGGCATAGCAGGCCTCGGCGCCGGCGTGCGCTTCGTGCTCGAGGAAGGTGTCGAGCGCATCAGGGAAAAGGAGGCCGGCCTCCTCCGGAGGCTGCTGGACGGGCTTTCCGAGATCCCCGGGTTGGAGGTGTACGGCCCCAGGGATCCCGCCCGCCAGGTGGCCGTGGTGTCGCTGAACGTGCGTGGCGTCCCCGCCGAGGAGGTCGCGAGCAGGCTCGACCGGGAGTACGGCATCATGGTCCGGGCCGGCCTGCACTGCGCTCCCTGCGCCCACAGAACTATCGGTACTATCCAGCGCGGCGCGGTGAGGATATCCCTTGGCTACTTCAACACCGAAGGCGACGTGGACCGCTGCGTGGAGGCGCTGGCCGGGATCGCGCGGGCGGCTGGGTGAGGTGCGGCTCCGTGCGGATCGTAGTTGATTGTCTATTGTCGCCGATTTGCGCCGACCTGCGCCGATCCGCGCCAATCCCTGCGCTCCACGCTGACTTGCTCCGCGTCGGCGCCCGCTCATCAGCGCTGATCTGCGCGATCCGCGCCCATTCTCAGCGATTGGTTGGTTGCCGGCGGGGTTGCCGGCCGCGGCAGAGGAGGGCTGCTGTTGCCATTCCTTGAGGATATCGACATTGCGTTCATTGAGCCGTGCGTGACCGACCCCGGGAGGGTGCGGCTTTATGCGGAACCGTCGCGGGACCTTGCGGAGGTGCTGCCGTACCTCAACGCAGTGATAAACCATGCCACCTACAACAAGGACGGGCCAAGCCTGACCTTCATGAAAGAGTTCCGGCTCATAACCATCTACCCACGCCGGATCACCATGTCGAAGGTGCAAAACACAACCGACGCCTGGCAAGTGCTAGACTGGCTGAAGGACCTCATCAACGACACATACGACAGGCGCGGGTCGATTACCCCGGTCCACGGGGTCCGCTGGCGGCCGACGGCGCTCCAGATCTATGGGTGGCTGCCGCGGACGAACTGCAAAGCCTGTGGGGAGCCCACTTGTCTTGCGTTTGCGGTGAAGCTCCTACTGGGCGAACGCACTCCTCAGGAATGCGAGCCCCTGTTCTTCCCGGAGCACGCAAGCCTCAGACGCGCGTTCTTCGAGATAGTCGCGGCATTCGGGTATCCAGCGCCCCCTGGAACGTGATGGTTCGATTCCGACGCGCGTGCTGACTGCACGGGCGCCGATGCCACGGACTTGCACCGGCCGAACCGTCAATAGCAGGTGCTGTTCGACGCGGCAATCCACCTTCCGGTCAAAAAACCTACACACAACGCGATGTGCAGGTGTACCGGGGGATATCCAGAGTGAGACACGGCCGGCGTTCTACACGGTGCCGCCACCGGGCCGGCTTCCGCTGAGGATCCCCTGGATGAGCCTGTACGTGAGCGCCAGCAGCAGGAGAAGGCCGGCGTAGCCGACGGCGGGGTAGAGGATCCTCACAATGCGGCTGAAGCCGAGCCGGCCTGCCAGCAGTGCGATCACGCTCGTGGCGACCACGAGCCAGCGGAACGCCGCGCTGCGAGGCTTTGCGATGCGGGCCACGAAACCGTAGAGGTTACCAACGGCCGTGGTGTATATCTCGAGGAGCAGGACCAGGGTGTAGCCCACCTGGACCAGCACCGGGAATCGGCCGGCGATGTATATCATGGGGACCTGGAGCGTCGCGGACTGCGGAAGCGTGGCCAGGAGCGCAAGGTCAATCGCGAACGCCCCGACGCCGAGCCCGAGCCCCCCAAGCACCGCCCCGAGCTTGAGCGTTCGCGGGCCGCCGGCCGCAATGGCCCCGAGCGGCGCAAGCACCCCCACTGCGAGCACGATGTTGTAGGACACGTACACCACTGCGGCGAGTGGCCACGACGGCACCGCGGCCCGGGCCGGGTCGAGCGCCCGGATGGCGGCGGGGTGGAGCGGCGTCCGTAGGAGCGTGGCGATGCCGATGCCCACCACTGCAACGAGGAGCGCGGGCACCACTGCGCTTATCGCGGTGACCACTCCATGGATCCCGGCGAGCACCGTGAGGAGAGCCGCCACCACCAGCAGGACGTTTCCGACGGCCGAGGGCACGCCGAACTGCTCGTCGAACACCGCTCCGGCGCCGGCCGTCATGGCCGCGAGCGCACCGAAGAGGAAGAACGTGATCACGCCATCGACCGCGGTTCCTACCACGCGCCCGCCGGCCTCCCGCACCACTGGCAGGTGCGACCTGGCGCCAAGCCTTCTGCCGAGTTCCAGTATGAAGTATCCGTATAGCGAAAACAGAGCGACGGCCAGGCCCACGGCCGGGATGCCCTTCATCCCGAAGTGCCCGAAGAACTGGAGCACTTCCTGCCCCGAGGCAAACCCCGCGCCCACAACCGTGCCGATGTAGGTGGCCGCCACTCCGAACGTGGAAACGCGCTTGTCGGTCATACTGCCTGCGGCTAAGTGAGGGTACGTTAGTTCCTGTCCGTCTTCCAGTAGTTGCCGATGTTGCACTCGGGGACGGCGCCCCAAGCGGGGCGCGCTTCGCCAAAATCCCGCCCGTCGGGCGAGTGGCCGGATTTCGACACCCCTCGTGCAATCACCGGCAACCCCTCCCAGAAGTCGGGTGCATTTCTGCACCCCCACTTAGGTGGTGGCCGCGCCTCCCAGATCCTGAATGCGACGCCTCACTCCCTCGACCTCGGCCTGAAGGTCGCTGAGGTAATCCTGCAGGTATTCTTTCTCCTCCTGCTCGCTGAGGTACCGCCGATGTGCCATACCGGTGCCGCCGCACATCGGGCACGGGCCGCCCATCCCCATCATCGTGGGCCCGAAGCGGTGCATCCGGCGACCCATCATCGGACGACGCATCTCACTCGGCACTGAACAACACCTCCTGTTCGTTCCCTGACTGAGGGTTCGTTGGTTCTTCCCCGTGTTCAAGCGGCTGTTGGGCTCTCGGCGTTGTACCCGGGAACGGCATCCCAGGCGGGGCGCCACGCCAGAATCCAGCCCGTCTGGCAGGCACCTGGGTTTCGACACCCCCTGCAATCACCACGAGCCCCTCCTAAGTAGACCGCTGCAAACTCGCGTTACTTTTCAGCGCGCAAGTCCTGTTAAGGGTTGCCGGTGTAGCCCTCCGGGGACGGCGCGTGCGGTGAGCCTCGTTCGAATTTGGCGCTCAAGGCTAGCCAAATTCCAGGCGCCCCGCCCTAGCAAGCACCGGCAACCCCAACACCGTGAGGAGAAGCGGCGCAAACTTATGGCGCCATACCTAGAGTCGGGAGCGGTTCTGCACCTCACTTAGTTTGACCCCCCACGCGCTCTCTTAACCACAGCACCATAGCGAGAGGAACCGGGGCATCTGCTGTGCTCGTCGTCGCGGGAACCATCGATCTATCCGGCGCCGTGACCTTCCGCGAGCGTGTCCGGAAGGAAGCGCGTGCTGCGCGTAGAATCACAATGACGGCGAAACAAACGGCCTCCTCACGCCGGTGGTCGCCGCTGCAGGCGTTGCGGACGGCGCGCGGCCGGCAGGAAGGGAGCGAGAACGCCCGGTCAGGGGAGGCGGCCCCGCATAGCGATGTGGTGACCTGGCGACGCAGCAAAGCATCAGCGCATCAGCGCATCATCGCGGCCACGCGGCGGTGCGGCAATCTGGTGACGCAGATGCAGCAGCTGCCGCAGGATCGACGTGCGGGGCGGAACGGGTAAGACCGGTGCGATGTGAAGATGAACAAAGGTGTCGTGTTTCTCACGCGAACCGCTGTGTTGCTGGCGCTCACCCTTGCCATCCAGATGGTGGGGATGCCCCAGTATGCCACCGGGCCGCTCGTCAACACCATGCTCTACATCGCCGCGACCTTCGTGGGGATCTGGAGCGGCGTGGTCATCGGGGTGGTGACCCCGGCCATCGCCTTCTGGCGCGGCATCCTGCCGCCCCCGCTCGGGCCGATGGTACCTTTCATCGCCCTGGGCAACGCTGCGCTCGTCATCGTCTTCGGCCTGCTCGAGCGACGCGGGAGGCTCGCCGCGATAGTCGGCATCATTGCCGCCTCCGTACTCAAGTTCCTGGTGCTTTCGAGCGCTGTGCGCTTCGTGGTCGAGGTGAAGCCCGCGATCGCGAAGATGATGCAGACCCCGCAGCTTCTCACGGCGCTCGCCGGCGGAGCCATCGCCTTTATCGTGAGCGAGGCGCTCCTTCGTAGCGGGGCGGTGAAGCGTCTATCCGAGTTGGGTGTACGCAAGACGCGATGACTCGGAACTTCTTTCTGACCGGACCAAGGCATGTCGGAAAGTCCACGATCCTCTCCGCTGCCATCGAACGTGTTCCCGGGCCGGCCGGGGGCTTCCGCGTCGAGAGGGTCCTCGAAGGAAGGCGCCTTCGCGCCTTCCGTCTCGTGGACCTCATGTCAGGCGACTCCGCGGTGATCGCCTCTGCGCGCCGTGGAGGTTGGGATATCCACGTGGAGGCGTTCGAGGGCGTTGGAGTCCGGTCCATCAGGCGCGCCCTGGGCGCTGCCAGGCTCGTCGTCATGGACGAGCTTGGCCGCTTCGAGCTTCGCGCGCCCGGATTTCGCCGGGCCGTGATGGACGCGCTCGCCGACCCCGTCCCCGTGGTCGGTGTGCTGAAGGCCGACTCCAACCCGTTCCTCGATGCCATCCGCGCGCGTGACGACACGACTGTCGTGGAGGTTGCGGCCGAGACCCGTGAGGTGGCGCTTCGCTCCCTCGAAGCCTGGATTGCGCAGGCGCTGTCGGAGAGCCAGGTTTAGGTGTGGAGGTCTCTGCCGTCAGGTCTCCAAGTATGGCGTCATAAGCTTGCGCCATCTTCCCTGACGGTGTTGGGGTCGCCGGTGCTTGCTGGGGTGGGGCGCCTGGAATTTGGCCAGCTTCAAGCGCCAAATTCGAACGAGGCGCGCCGCAAGCGCGCCGTCCCAGGAGGGCAACACCGGCGATCCTGGACAGGACTCACCCGCTGAAAAGTGGCGCGAACTTGTGGCGATCTACTTGGTGCTTCGCCAGCGGCTCCTGGCGCTCGCGCTCCCGCACGTTCCCACGTTCCAGGGACGGCGGCACAGGTATCGGCTGCCGTGGACGTGGTGGTCGGCCGACCGGAAGCCAGGGGTCTCGCTGAGTTGCGCCTGGGCGAATCCGGACGGCCTGGTCCACATTCGCGTTGCCGCCCTTGTGTGCTCGCATACTCGCAGCAAGAGTGCAATGGGCTGCCGGTACCGTGTGCTCCTCGCGCCTGCTCGCGCCCTGCGGAGCCTTGGGCCATGGAGCGCTCCCACACGAATACTGGCAGCCCCGCCTGAGCCACGACGCCCGTGGGGCGTCGCGACCCAGAGCCGTTAGCTACTAAACGTGCTGCTGCATGGTGCTTACGAAGTTCTGGACCCTCGACACGTCCTGGGGCTGAGCCATGGCCGGCTGATACCAGCCCTTCCTGTTCATGAGGTCCCAGATCTCCTTCTGGTGTTTCAGATCCGTGTCAAGGCTGCTCATGATCTGACGCCGGAGGTCGGGGCTGGCCGCCTCGATGGCCCCCTTTGCCAGGCTGCTGATGGAGAGCTTGTGCTCGTCCAGGATGACCTGCATGAGGTCCCGGTCGGTGAACCCGGTGTCGCCTCTGCGGACGTTGACGTTGGGCATGTTCAAGCTGAGTCCCCCCTTAAGTTTCGTTGTGTGGTCGTGTTCGGGATCTACTGTAGGGTCGGGCGAGCCCCGACGAACCCCGAGTACGCGTTCATCTCGGCCCTGTGGTCCTTCGCGAGCCGGTCGCACAGCGACTTGATCTCCGGGTCAGTGCTCACCTGCGAGGCGTAATCCAGGAGTCTCGTCACGGACGCGCTGGACCTCAAGTGCTCCTCGATGAACATCAACTCCTGTGTGGTCAACCTCTCCTGAGCCACTCTATCAGCCTCCTTTCACCTCATGTCAGTCGCGCGGGTGACCGCGCTTAGTTTGCTCCCCACACGTGGGCGATTATTCCGCGTTCCGAAGGGGGCTGCCACGCAAGCCGATGTCGACATCTATGGCGCAGTCCGGGCAGTGATCAGCGCAGGTGCGACACGCGATGCAGCCTGCTGCGTCCACCTTCACTGTCGGCGTGCCGTACGCACCGAGATCCTCTGACCAGTCAAGCACGTCCTTGGGGCAAGTTTCTATGCAGAGACCGCATCCCTTGCAGAGCTCCGGGAAGATGATCCACCTGCCGCGCGGGACCCTGTATATCTTTGCAGCGAACATCCTGGCCATGCTGGTTTTCCTCACATACCTGCGTCGGGCTTGCCGACGGGCTCTACCGGAGCATCCGGGCGCACTGGTTCGGCTGCCTGGGCTTTCATCCCCGCGGCATCTGCCCGTGCCCCTCCTGCGCCCACACCTGCGCCAGAACCTGCACAAACACCTGCACCCGCATCTACACCCGTATCTATACCCGTATCTATACCCACATCTGCACCCGCATCTGCACAGGCACCCCCTATCGTGCCCGTGGCTGCGCGCCGCCCCCGCTCCGCAGGGCGGGCTTTCTCCTCGTCGCGCTTGCAGCGGATGATCTCCGCCCCGCGCGCGAGCGCTCTATGGTTGAGGTTTCGCAGCCTCTCGTCGTCCTTGAACTTGTGGCCCAGCTTGAGATCGAGCGCTTCCTTGACTGTGTCCATGCTGAGCATGCCGATGGCCTCAACCACGGCGCCCATCACGATGACGTTGAACACCCTCGGGACGAACTCGCGCCTTGCGATGTCGGCGGCTGGCAGGCCGACGACGAAGGGCGCGGCGCGTTCCAGGGTCTGCCGAGCACCATGATCCGTCCCCGTCATGTGAGCGAACGCTTCCGGCGTAATGGTGTCCCACGCCTGTATGCCGATGGCGTCGTCCTCGATGACGGGCGGCTGGATGCTGGAGCTGTCATACATGAGCAGTGTCTCCGGACCCACAAGGGACCTGGTCCGCTCGATGGACCGGTCGCTGAGGGCGACCAGCACATCGGCGTGCCTGAACTTTGGGGAGCCGATGGGGTGGCGTGCAATCTGGACGTATGCGAGAGACACCCCACCTCGCTGCTCGACGCCGAAGTTCGGGATGTACAGAGAATGCAGGCCCGCGATGAACCCCGCCAGCGCCAGCACCTCGCCCACGAGTTGGACGCCCTGCCCGCCCTCACCGGCGAGAGCGATCCTCATGTCCTGGGAGACCGCTGTGCTGACGCCCGCCCCCTCTTTTGTTTCTGCGACTGCTCGCGTTCCTGAACCCTTCCGTGCGGCGGTCATGGCTATAGCCTCCGTCCCCGTCCCCGTCTCCGTTTCCGCCTCCGCCTTCGTCTTCGTCTTCGTCTTCGTCTTCGTCTCCGCCTTCGCCCTTGCCAGCCCGTACGCTCCTGCCGTTGTCCGCGCTCGGGCCTCCGAGCCTGTGCGCGGGCCTGTGCGTGTGCCTGTGCGCGTGAGTGTACGTATGCAGGTGCCTGCGCCTATACCTGAACCCGGCCCGAGTCGGAGAGGACAACCGCCTCGCCAAGTGCGGGATCACAAATCAACGCCGCTTTTCCAGAGGTTGCCGGTGTTGCACTCCGAGGACAGCGCGCTTGCGGCACACCTCGTGGGATCTGGCACCAGATCCGGCCTTCAGGCTTGCCAAATCTAAGTAGATCGCCAGAAATCCGCGCTGCTTTTCAGCGTGCAGGGGATCTCCAGGGTTGCCGGTGTTGCACTCCGGGGACGGCGCGCTCGCGGCGCGCCTCGTTCGAATTTGGCGCACGGGCCAGCCAAATTCCAGGCGCCCCGCCCTAGCAACCACCGGCAACCCTAACACCCTCAAGAAAAGTGGCGAAAACTTATGGCGCCATACTTAGAGCACCCCGTCGTGCAAGCACCGGCGACCCGGCGGCTTCTCCCGAACCGGCATGGATTTGTGAACTCACACTCAGCCCGTCGCGTCGTCTGTACCATCGTCGCTTCTCCCTGGACGACCCGGAGAGATCTCGCCGACCCCGAAGGTCCTGGCCATCTCATGCTCAAGGAAACGCCAGGTCTCCCTCGGCCCGGTCCGCCAATTAGTGGGGCACGTGGAGAGCGCCTCCACGAAGGACAGGCCCCGCCCCGCCAGCTGATTCTCCAGCGCGCGCTTGATAAAGAGCTTGAGCTGGCGAAAGTTGGCCACGGTGCCCCGCGCCGCGTACACGCCTTCGGTGCGGACGCACGTCACGAGTTCCGGTCCCGACAACGGCAGCCCTGTCTCGAGCGGGTCGCGGCCGCGAGGGGTGGTGGTCGTCTTCTGACCCGAGAGCGTGGTGGGCGCGAGTTGCCCGCCTGTCATCGCGTAGACCGTGTTGTTGCACACGATGACAGTGATCTTCTCGTTGCGAATGGCGGCGCTCACGAGGTGCTGGGCCCCGATGGCGTATGCCCCGCCGTCGCCCATATATGCGATGCCCACGAGATCGGGCCTTGCACGTTTCATCCCGACGATCACCGGAATCGTGCGCCCGTGGTGGGTCTGCACTGTATCGAGGTTAAAGAGGTCCCAGCTCAGGAGGGAGCACCCGATGTCGCAGCCGTAGACGGTCCTTGCCGCGATGCCAAGGTCGTCGACGGCCTCGCCCAGGGCTCGCAGGATGATGCCGTGCCCGCAGCCGGGGCAGAAGGGGTGGGGCTTGGTTTCGGCGCGCCACGACCGGGGCATGCGGCCCGGTCTCATGAGGGCGGTCTCGGCGGGAGCGCCGTCGGGCACGGCTTTGCGTCGGGCTTCTCCCGTGACGCTACCGGGCAGTTGTCGGCGTGTGTCCTCGTGATTGGGATTGCTCACGTTCTCACCACCCCGCTGGCCTGTCAATGTGAGCCTAATACTGCTCTATCATATATGGAGATCCTGATAGTACCGCATAGTACCGTCACTTGAGCTGACGGGTGACATACGTCACGGGTCGCTCCTCAACCGCTCCCTGCGTCATCATTGAGGGCTATCGAGTGACGTACATCACTGGTCCCGGCCTTACCCGTTCCCTACGTCACACATGCAAGGGGACGGATGACGCACGTCACTCGTCAGGCTCTTGCCGTTCCGTACGTCACGCATCGGAAGCCAGTCGGTGACGTACATCATCGTTGCCGCTTCACCCGTTCCCTGCGTCACTGGTTCCCTATGAATCGTTCCATACGTCACCCGTCGAAGCGGGACGAGTGACGCACATCACGGGTCCCTCATCAACCGTTCCTTATGTCATCATTGAGAGCCATCCGCTGATGTATATCACTGGTCTGAGCCTTACCCGTTCCCTACGTCACACATGGAATGGGAAGAATGATGTACGTCACTCGTCAGGCTCTTCCCGTTCCGTACGTCACGGGTCTCCCGGGAACTGCACGATTGAGGGCCACCGAGGCCGGGAGTTGCCCTGCCAGATAAGCCCGCTAGGCCCACGAAGCCGGATGGCATTTCGTATCTGACAAAGTAGTATTAGAGATCGCCGCCCTTTCGCCGGACGAACCGTGCAGCCTCGTGGACCCGCTCATGGCCGGGAGACGATCTGGGCGCGCCACTGGCTGCGGCGACGTATCCATAGCGTCCGTAGCGTCCGTAGCGTCCGTAGCGTCCGTAGCGTCCGTAGCGGCTGCCGAGGCGGCGCGCGCGAGCCTGAGCCGCGGTCAGGCGCTCTGCGGCGGGCATCACTACCGCCACGATGGCTACCCCGCCCCGACCTGGCCCTCGGCGCGGGGTCCCAGAACCACGGTGCTGCCCGCATGGCCATCGCCGCCCTCGACTGCGTCCACGATCTCCTCTGCGGTGATCCCGACCCCGGGCCTGAGGTAAGTGCGCACGTTCACGGTGGCCCGGCCGTACAGCCCCTCGCGGACCAGGCTCTCGAGCTGGCCGTACGCCGACTCCACCACAAGAAGCCACCCCGCTCCTCGGACGGCGTCAGCAAGTGCCGCCCCAGGAAACGGCCGCAAGGTGATGGGCCTGAAGTACCCGGCCCGGACGCCCCGTGCCCGCAGCGCCTGCGCGGCCTCGCGCGCGGCGCGCGACACGATGCCGTGGGCCACCAGCACAGCCTCAGCGCCCTCGCACCCGTCCTGTTCGAACTCGACGAGATCGGGGGCCGTCTCCTCGTAGTCGCGGATGTTGAGCGTGAGTACCTCGTACAGCTCGTCCTCGATACTGAAGGTATTACGGAAGTGGGCCGGGAGCCGATCCTGGCCCGGGGTCCCGGGCTTTCCAACGAAAGGCTCCGGTGTCGCGAGCGGCAGGCCTCGGTCCTCGGGGTTGTAGAGAGTGAGCGCCTCGAGCATCTTCGCCTGGTAGCCGTCGCCCAAAACGAAGGTGGGAAACCTCGTCCGCCAGGCGGTGGCGAATGCCTTGATCGTGTAGTCGAAGAGGTCCTGGTGGGACGAGGTGGAGTAGACGATGCGGTGCCCCTCGCCGTTGCCGCCGAGGCACGTGAGGCGCACCTCCTGCTGGCTGTATATGACCGTCGCCGTGGACGGACCGCCCCGTTGCTGGATGATCCAGACCGCAGGGATCCGCATCATCTCCGCCATGGAGATGGGCTCCTGCATGAGGATGTTGCCGGGACCCGCGGTGGCCGAGAATGCTCGCCTGCCCGCCATGACCGCGCCGATTGTGGCGAAGCCGGCGGAAAGCTCGTCCTCGGTCTGAAGGAAGCCCAGGCCATGCTCCTTCGCCAGGACCGCCCAGGTATGCATGATCTCGTTCTGCGGCGTGATCGGGTAGCCGCACATCATGTCGGCGCCGGCGGCGGCAGCCGCCCACGCCACGACCTCGTTCCCCGTCATGAACCTTCGCTCTTCGCGCTCGACGAATGTCATCTCATCACGAGTGTGCGCAGAAGGCATGCAGGCTATGCGGCCCGCCCGCCGGGGCCGGCCGCGAAGGAGATCGCCGCCGATGAGGAAGCCCGGTTCCGGTGAAGAAGGGCGGAGGCAAGGTGCGTCGCGGGGTGCTGCCAGACCTGCCGGGGGACATGCGGGCGTGCGGGCCGCCCGGACCCGGACCGCCGCCTAAGTGTGGGTTCAGAAATCACCGCCACTTTTCCAGGGTTGCCGGTGTTGCCC
>JASEJE010000027.1 GCA_030024085.1 Bacillota bacterium
AGGGCAGTACCGGCAACCCTGGAAAAGTGGCGGTGATTTCTGAACCCACACTTAGACTCGGCCGCCCGGCCACCGCAAGACGAGGACCTCCACTACTACTCCGTTACGTATGGATCTCCTGGTACTGCCGTCGCCCGAGCTGACAGCTGACATACGTCACGGGTTTTTCGTTAGGCGTCCCACCCCCCTTCATGAGTCTCGCCCGATGTACGGATTGTGCAAAGGTCCCGGTTGCGTTACAATGCTGGCAGGAGGGCGATCGATGGCAGCAACTGGCGACATCCTGGAGAACCTCAATCCCGTACAGCGGCAGGCGGCCTGTCACACCGAGGGGCCGCTGCTCATATTGGCGGGCGCCGGGTCTGGCAAGACTCGGGTGCTCACTCACCGCATCGCCTACCTCATCGGCGAGAAAGGCGTTTTCCCCGACAACATCCTGGCCGTGACGTTCACGAACAAGGCCGCCAACGAGATGCGCGACCGCGTCGCGCGCCTCGTGGGCCCGTGGAGCCGCAGCGTGTGGGTGAGCACGTTCCACGCTTTCTGCGCTAGGGTGCTAAGGCGCGATAGCGAGAGCCTCGGCATCTCCAGGAGCTTCACCATCTTCGACGAGGCTGACCAGAGGTCGGCCATGAGGCGCGCTCTGCGTGAGGTCGGTCTCGACGACTCCAGGTTCCAGCCTGAGGCCGTCCTCAATGCTGTGAGCGGAGCCAAGAACGAACTCGTCGGGCCTGAAGAGTTCGAGAGGCAGGCGAGCGGGTTCTGGCAGGAGACGGTGGCGCGCATCTATCATGTGTATCAGAAGGTTCTCCGCGACAGCAACGCTCTGGATTTCGACGATCTCCTCGTCGAGACCGTGCGCCTCTTCAGAGAGTGCCCGTCGGTGCTCGAATGGTATCAGAGACAACTCAAGTACATCCTTGTGGACGAGTACCAGGACACCAACCGCGCCCAGTACGAACTCGTAAACCTGCTTGCCGCCGGCCACCGCAACATCTGCGTGTGCGGCGACCCAGACCAATCCATCTACCAGTGGCGCGGGGCAGACATTCGAAACATCCTGGATTTCGAGAGCGACTATCCCGACGCCACTGTGATCAAGCTGGAGCAGAACTACCGGTCCACCCAGGTGATACTGGACATAGCGAACCAGGTGATAGCGCAGAACAGGTCGCGCAGGGAGAAGAACCTCTGGACTACCAACGGCCGAGGGCGCGAGGCTATCTACTACGAGGCCTGGGACGAGCGCGACGAGGCTGCGTTCGTGGCGTCGGAGATCGAACAGGGCGTGCTGAAAGGACGGCGGCCCGCGGATTTCGTGGTTCTGTACCGCACGAACGCGCAGTCCAGGGTGTTTGAGGAGACGTTCATGGAGAGGGGCCTGCCGTACAAGGTCGTGGGTGGCCTCAAGTTCTATGAGCGCAAGGAGATCAAGGACATCCTCGCCTATCTCAAGCTCATCCTGAACCCCGACGACCGGGTGAGCCTTTCGAGGGTGGTCAACGTGCCCAGGCGCGGGGTGGGCGAGGCTACGCTGGCGAAGTACGTGAACTACTCCAGGGATGCTGGGGTGCCGCTGCTCCTCGCGCTGGACGACCCGGACGGGGCCGTTGCCGGAGTCAGCTCGAAGACCAGGGCCGCCCTGTCGGAGTTTGCCACGCTTGTCCAGGGTCTTGCGCAGGTGCAGGACAGGCTGCCGGTTTCGGAGATTGCGAAGAGACTCATAGACGGCTCCGGGTACCTGCAAGCGCTGAAAGAGGAGCGTACCGTCGAGGCGGAAACGAGGGCCGAGAACATCAGGGAATTCCTCTCGGTGACGCGGGAGTTCGACAGTCGAGACAGCGAGCACAGGGGACTGGCCGCATTCCTCGAAGAGGTCACCCTCGCAACTGACGTGGACCTCCTCGATGAGCGGCAGGAGGGCGTCACGCTCATGACGCTCCATGCGGCGAAGGGCCTGGAGTTTCCCGTGGTGTTTCTGGCGGGCATGGAGGAAGGGCTTTTCCCTCACTCGCGGACCCTTGACGATGAAGAGCAACTCGAGGAGGAGCGGCGCCTGTGCTACGTCGGAATAACCAGGGCCAGGGAGGCGCTGTACTTCACCCGCGCCCAGCAGCGCCTGCTTTACGGCGAGGTCGTGGCAAACGAACCTTCCCGGTTCCTCGGGGACGTTCCTGAGGACCTGTGTCGCAACGTGACGCGGCGCCCCGGGCTCGGCTGGGGGACGGTGCGGCGGGTGCTTGCCGAGCCTGCATGGGGCGGAGGTGCTTCCGGCAGAGATGGGGATCAGGCCAGGGCGGGGCGTGATGATTGGCGTGGGCGGCCGGCCACCGGCGCGCGCGGGCCCTGGTCCGAGTCGCCGGGCGGCGGCAGGCGATCGCACGGTGGCGGCGACGAGATCCCACCGGAGGCAGATCCCGAGGCACGCCTCGAGATGCGGTTGTCCCGGCGGTCGCACCAGGGCCTCTCCGGTAGACTCATGTCTTCGTCTGGCGGCGCCTCCATGCTGCGGCAACCGTCAGTGGACCAGGCGGCTTCCCCCGTGGATCCTGGCAACCCTGGGGACCGCGGGGATCGCGGAGGTCGTGCGGGTCGTGGGGAGACCGGCCCGTACCGCCCGGGCGACAAGGTGAAGCACGGCGAGTGGGGGGTCGGCACGGTCGTGAGCGCCGATGGCGAGGGGAGAAACGCCATAGTGACCGTGGCGTTCCCAGCCGTGGGTGTCAAGAGGCTGGCAGTGGCCTATGCGCCCATCGAGCCTATGCTGTAAGAGCGGCGTTCTAAGTATGGCGCCGTTAGTTTTCGCCGGTTTTCTGGGGGTGTTTGGGTTGCCGGTGACTCAAAGAGAGGGTGCGACACCGGCAACCCCGGACAGCACCCGCGCTCTTAAGAACCAGCGACAACTCTTGACGATCTGCTTAGCGTCTTGGTTTTACCCCAGGGACGGCGCGTGAGGCGGCGCCAGACGAATGAAGAGCCGCAGGAGGCGCAAGACAGGAAAGGGAGGCGAGTCGGGGTGGGCGAGGTGGACGAGCTTCGGGCGACAGAAGAGCGCATTCGCAAGCTACGCGAGGAGATCGAGTTCCACAACTACCGGTATTACGTCCTGGACGATCCGGTCGTCTCCGATGCCGAGTACGACGCGCTCATGCGCGAACTGGTCGAGCTCGAGGCGGAGCATCCCGAGCTTGTGACGCCCGACTCGCCGACCCAGCGCGTGGGCGCGGCGCCTGCCGAGGCCTTCGCGCCCGTCGTCCACAGGTCACCCATGATGAGCCTCGCGAACGTGTACTCGGTGGAGGAGCTGCGGGCGTTCGATGCCAGGGTGAGGAAAGCCCTCAGTGGAGAGCCTGTCGAGTATGTGGCGGAACTCAAGATCGATGGTCTCGCGGTGTCCCTGGTATACGAGGACGGCAGATTCGTCCGGGGCGCCACGCGCGGCGACGGCACCACCGGCGAGGATGTGACGCACAACCTCAGGACCATCCGCTCGATCCCGATGCGGCTTCGCCTCGACCGGCCCGTAAGCATCGACGTCCGGGGCGAGGTCTACATGATCCGCCGCGAGTTTCACAAGCTAAACGAGGAGCGGCGGGCATCCGGCGAGCCGCTCTTCGCAAACCCGCGTAACGCTGCGGCGGGGTCGTTGCGCCAGCTCGACCCGAAGGTGACTGCGGCCCGCCCGCTTGACATATTCGTCTATGGGGTAGGCTACATGAGCGACATGGGCGGCGGTGCGCTCGCCACCCACCTGGAGTCCCTCGGCCTCCTCAAGGAGGCGGGCTTCCGGATCAACCCCAACACAAAGCGGTGCCCTACCATCGATGAGGTCATGGACTACTGCCGCCTCTGGGGAGAGAGGCGCGACACTCTCGATTACGAGATCGACGGCGTCGTGGTCAAGGTGAACTCCCTCGCCCAGCAGGAAAGGCTGGGAACCACGGCGCGCACGCCACGCTGGGCGGTGGCTTACAAGTTCCCGGCCCGTCAGGCCACGACGACCGTGCGCGACATCGTCGTGCAGGTCGGGCGCACTGGAGCCCTTACGCCCGTGGCCGTGCTCGACCCGGTGGAGCTTGCCGGGTCCACGGTGAGCCGCGCCACGCTGCATAACGAGGACATAATCAGGGCGAAGGACATCCGCATCGGCGATACCGTCATCGTCGAGAAGGGTGGGGACGTGATCCCTGAGGTCGTGAAGGTGGTGACGGACCGCCGGACCGGGGCGGAGCGCATGTTCGAGATGCCCGCGAAGTGCCCCGAGTGCGGCGCCGACGTGGTGAGGCTCGAAGGGGAGGCGGCTTCGCGATGCGTCGGCGGCATGGCTTGCCCGGCGCAGGTGCGCGAGGGTATACTCCATTTCGCCTCGCGCGACGCCATGGACATCGAGGGGATGGGGCCTTCGCTCGTGGCACAGCTCCTCGATGCCGGCCTCGTCCGGGACGTCGCGGACATCTACGACCTCAAGCTCGACGACGTCGCCAGCCTCGAGAGGATGGGGAAGAAGTCCGCTGAGAACCTCCTTACGGCCATCAAGAGGTCGAAGAGCCGGCCGCTCCATCGGCTCGTGTTCGCCCTGGGCATCCGTCACGTGGGGGAGCGGTCGGCGCGCGACCTCGCGGAGCATTTCGCCACCATGGGCAGGCTCGCCGCCGCGACCTACGACGAGTTGCGAGACGTCCCTGAGGTCGGGCCGAAGGTCGCCGAAAGCATACTCGCCTTCTTCAGGGAGCCGCGGAACCGAGAGATCGTGCGGAGGCTCGCCGAGGCGGGGGTGAACATGGAGGAGGCGGGCAGGGCGGCTCCATCGGCGCCAAGCCCTCTTGCAGGCAAGACGGTCGTGCTCACAGGCACCCTTGAGCGCTTCACCCGGAAGCAGGCGGAGGAGGCGGTGCTCGCGCGAGGCGGCAAGGTCTCGAGCAGCGTGAGCCGCAACACCGACTACGTGGTGGTGGGCGCGGATCCCGGTTCGAAGCACGACAGGGCCCGCGCGCTGGGAGTGACCGTCCTGGATGAACGCGAATTCGTAAGGCTCCTGGGCGAGGGATGATCCCTCGCGACTTGAGTGCGCTGGGGCCGGCGATACGGACGGAGCAACGCCGGCGTAGCAACGGGGTGACGATCCCGGGCGACCTGACCTGGGGTCTTCGGAGGGGATGGGATTTGAAGATCGCCAAGGAAGATGTGGACCACGTGGCCATGCTGGCGCGGCTCGAGTTCGACGAGGCCGAGAAGGCGGGTGTGGCCAGGCAGCTTTCGCGCATCGTGGAGTACGTGGAGAAGCTGAACGAACTCGACACCGAGGACGTAAGCCCGACGGCCCACGCCGTGCCGCTACGTAACGTGCTGCGGAACGACGAGGTGCGGCCGTCCCTCGATCCTGGGGAGGCGCTCCGGAACGCGCCGGACCGGGAGGGTGGATTCTTCCGGGTGCCCAGGATTCTGGAGTCCGAGTGAGCGTGGGTAATCGCGTCCGCGAGGGGAGGATACGGTTGGAGCTATACGAACTTGCTGCGTACGAGCTTAGAGAGAAGATCGAGCGGCGCGAGGTCGGGATCGAGGAGACCGTCCGGGCGGTGCTGGGCAAGATAGCCGAAGTGGACGGTGCTGTGCGCGCATACGTAACGGTCGCGCGCGAGCAGGCGCTTGCGAAGGCGCGCGCAGCCGACGAGAGGCTTGCCCGTGGCGAGCCCGCAAGGCTGCTGGAAGGCGTCCCGATTGCCATCAAGGACAACATGTGCACGAGGGGGGTCGAGACGACCTGTGCGTCGAAGATCCTCAAGGGGTTCGTCCCGCCCTACGACGCCACAGTCGTCGAGCGGCTTGAGGGCGCCGGCGCCATAATCGTCGGCAAGACCAACATGGACGAGTTCGCCATGGGGTCGTCCACGGAGAACTCAGGGTTCTTCCCGACCCGGAATCCCTGGGATCTCGGGCACGTTCCCGGTGGGTCGAGCGGCGGGAGCACGGCAGCGGTCGCGGCGGACGAGGCCGTCGCGGCCCTGGGGTCCGATACCGGCGGCTCGGTGCGGCAGCCGGCCGCGCTCTGCGGCGTGGTGGGCCTGAAGCCCACTTACGGGCTGGTGTCGAGATACGGGCTTATCGCGTTCGCCTCGTCCCTCGACCAGATCGGCCCCATCACGAAGGACGTGCGCGACTGCGCCATGGTGCTCGGCGTCATCGCCGGCCACGATCCTCGCGACTCCACGTCGGTGCCCCGCAAACCCTGCGACTACCTGAAAGGGCTCGTGCCCGACGTCCGGGGCGTGAGGATAGGCGTCCCGAAGGAGTACTTCGGCGAGGGTATGGCTCCGGGTGTAATGGCGGCCACCGGTGCGGCCCTCAAGACGCTCCAGGACATGGGGGCCATCCTGGCGGACGTGTCGCTTCCCCACTCCGAATACGCCCTCGCCACCTACTACATCGTGGCCCCGGCCGAGGCAAGCTCGAACCTTGCACGCTACGACGGCGTCAGGTACGGTTACCGCGCGCCGGGGTGCCCCGACTCCGTGACGATGATGACGAAGACGAGGAGCGAAGGGTTCGGCTCCGAGGTGAAGCGCAGGATCATGCTGGGCACCTATACCCTGAGCGCAGGGTATTATGAGGCATACTATCTCAAGGCGCTCAAGGTGCGCACCCTCATCACCCGCGACTTCGACCGCGCTTTCGAGAAGTGCGATTGCCTGGTTTCGCCCACCTCGCCGACGGTGGCGTTCAGGCTCGGAGAGAGGACGGATGACCCGCTCGCCATGTACCTATCCGACATCTACACCGTCACCGCGAACCTCGCCGGCATACCCGGGATATCGATTCCGTGCGGGTTCGGCGAGGATGGCATGCCCGTGGGCCTGCAGATCCTGGGGAAACACTATGATGAGGCCACCTTGCTGCGCGTGGCGTACGCCTTCGAGCAGGCGACGGACTTCCACAGGATGAAGCCCGCGCTTCGCGCTACATCCACATCCGGATCGGCATCGGCATCGGCATCTGCACCTGCGTCTGCGTCTACATCTACGTCTACATCTCCATCCGCATCTGCGTCCGACTGCTGCGGGCGCGCTCCAGCGGGAGGTGAGCGGCATGCCTGACGAGACCTTGACGATGTCCGGGGAAGCCGGGACGGCGCGAAAGCACCAAACCACCGGGCCTGGCAGGCGGACCGGCGACGCCGCCGACGAATCGCAGTTCGAGCCGGCCATCGGACTCGAGGTCCACGTGGAGCTCTCCACGGAGTCCAAGCTGTTTTGCGGGTGCTCGACGGCATTCAACGCCCCGCCGAACAGCCACACCTGTCCGGTGTGCCTGGGGCTTCCCGGGGTGCTGCCGGTTGTCAACCGCAAGGCGGTGGAGTTCGGGATCAGGACGGCCCTCGCGCTGAACTGCGAAGTGGCGGGGTTCTCCAAGTTCGACAGGAAGAACTACTTCTACCCCGACCTCCCGAAGAACTACCAGATATCCCAGTACGACCTGCCGCTTGCCTCCGGTGGGCACATCGACGTCCCTGTGGACGGCGGCGGGGCGAGATGCGTGCGCATAAAGCGCGTCCATCTGGAGGAAGACGCCGGGAAGTCCGTGCACGAAGGCGGGACCATCACGGGGTCCAGCTTCTCGCTGGAGGATTACAACCGCACCGGGGTGCCGCTCCTCGAGATCGTGAGCGAGCCGGACATCAGATCGCCTGAGGAGGCATACGCATATCTTTCGATGTTGAGGAGCGTCCTCCGGTATCTGGATGTGTCCGACTGCAAGATGGAGGAAGGCTCGCTTCGGTGCGATGCGAACATCTCGGTGAGGCCGAAGGGGTCGTTCGTCCTCGGGACGCCCATCGAGCTCAAGAACCTCAACTCCTTCAGGGCCGTGGAAAAGGCTCTTGCATACGAGGCGAGGCGCCAGGCGGAGGCGCTCGGGGCGGGCGAGCGCATCGTGCGCGAGACCCGTCACTGGGACGAATCCCGCCAGGTGACGGTGTCCATGAGGCGCAAGGAGGAGGCCGACGACTACAGGTACTTCCCCGAGCCGGACCTCGTCCCCCTCGAGATAGACGAGGGGTGGGTTGACGAGGTGCGGGCGACGCTTCCTGAGCTTCCGGGCGCGCGCCGCGAGCGCTTCATGCGGCAGCACGGCTTGCCTGCGTACGACGCGGCCATCCTGACCGAGTCGAAGGACGTCGCCGACTACTTCGAGGCGGCGGTCGCGGCGTACGGCGGCGATGCGAAAGCCGTCAGCAACTGGGTGATCGGCGAGCTTGCGCGGCTCATGAACGCGACCGGCACTGACATACGGGACGCGCGTGTCGCGCCCACTGCGCTCGCTGCGATGCTGAATATGATAGACGACGGGACCATCAGCGGTAAGATAGCCAAGACTGTCTTCGAGGAGATGTTCGCCACCGGGAAGACGCCCGACCAGGTGGTGGCGGAGAAGGGCCTCGTGCAGATAGCCGACGAGAGCGAGCTTGCGAGGATCGTTGACGAGGTCGTAGCCGAGAACTCCAGGGCGGCCGATGAGGTGCGCGCAGGCAAGGACAGGGCCATCGGGTTCCTTGTCGGCCAGGTGATGAGGAAAACGCGCGGCCGCGCGAACCCCCAGGCAGTGAACAGGCTCCTCCAGGAGCGGCTTTCCAGGGACTGAACCGGAAGGGAAAGTGGCGTCGATCTCTGAACCCGTACTTGGGAAAGGTGGAAGGCGGGGACGTGACACCTGACATCCGTGAGCGTTCGGGCCGCGGCAGATTCTGGGCAGACCCGGTCCATCGGCAGTGGATCGCCGATGGATCTCTCGTTATGACGACCCTCATCTGGGGCGCGACCTTCGTCGTGGTGAAGGATATCGTGGCGAGGGTCGACGCCGTCGCCCTCGTGGCCGTGCGCTTTCTCATGGCGGCGGTGGTCATGGTAGTGGCGGTTGCGCCGAGGCTCAGGCGCATGACGCCCAGGCTCGCTGGAGCGGGCGCCTTGGTTGGGCTTGCGCTGTTCATCGGGTACGCCTTCCAGACCATGGGGCTCGAGCACACGAGCGCGTCCAAGGCGGGGTTCATCACAGGGCTCTCGGTGGTGCTCGTGCCGGTCCTGTCAGCCGTCATCCTCAAGAGGCCGCCGGAGCCTGCCGCCATCGTTGGGGTGGCGTGCGCCACCGTGGGCCTCGCGCTCCTCACGCTTAGGCTGGGCGGGGCACCCCTCTTCGAGATAGGCGACATCCTCGTGCTCGTCGGCGCCGTGGCCTTCGGTCTTCACATCGTGGCGGTGGGCAGGTTCGCCCCGGTGTTCGACGTCCCGCTGCTCGTGACGGTGCAGCTTGCCACCGTGTCCATCGCCGCCTTCGTGGTCCTCGGCGTTCGGGTGCTGGGGCTCGGCCACCACGTGGCGATGCCGGTATCGTGGTGTGACCTCGGGGGCATCGCGTTCCTCGCGGTCTTCGGGACCACGATGGCGTTCTTCATCCAGAACGTCGCCCAGCGCTTCACCAGCCCCACCCACGTGGCCATCGTGTTTGCGACGGAGCCCGTATTCGCCGGGGTCTTCGGGTGGCTTCTCCTCGGCGAGCGGCTGACCCCCGCCCAGCAGGTCGGCGCCGCGCTCATCCTCGCGGGCATGCTGGCATCGGAGGTCGAGTTCCCTTGGAAAGCGCGCAGGGCCGGGCCAGACCCCGGGCGATAGATGATACCCATGTTCTGCAGCGCTTCGCCTCGCCTGTCATGGTCCCCGTCCTCCGGCCTCGTGCAGGTCCCTCCAGCGGGACCGAAGACTGCAATGTAGCCTCAGACGATTTCCGGGCACCTTCGTATTAGTAAGTGGAAGGGTGAGGCGGGGATCGGGACATGGACGATGCGGCCGTGGTGGACAGGGTGCTCGCAGGCGACCGGGAGGCCTTCGCCGACCTGGTGAGAGAGCACGGTCCCGGGGTCCTGAGGCTTGCGGCGAGGATGCTCCCCTCGAGGGAGCTTGCCGAGGACGTGGCCCAGGAGACCTTTCTCCGCGCCTATTCCAACCTTGCAAGGTACGATCCCAGGTACCCGTTTCGATCATGGCTGTACCGGATAGCGTCCAACCTGTGCGTGGACGCTCTGCGGCGGTGGAAGGCCGCGCCGTCGAGCGTATCCATCGACGTGGTCGCCGAGGGAGGTAAGGCAGGGGCTGGCCTAGCCGACGTCGTCGGCGGGCTTGTATCCGGTGATGTCGGGGGCGGCGATCCGGCGCTTGAGGCGGAGCGTGCTGAGACCGCAGCTACGGTCAGGGCGGCGGTGCGGGAGCTTGAGCCGGAGTACAGGCTCCTCATCGTGATGGCCCATTTCGAAGGGATGAAGAACGATGAGATCGCCGAGGCGACGGGGCTTTCGCCGGGGCTCGTGAAGAACAGGCTATATCGGGCTCGCAGGATGCTGCGGGCAAAGCTGTCAGGGCTATCCGGGGCGCTCGCCGGAGAGGCGTAGGCATGGGCGTGTGAGCCATAGGCACATCGACGTGTGAACCATAGGCGCGTGAGCGCGTGAGCATGAGCATATGAGCGCGGGGGCGTCTGTGCGAGAAGGGAGGAAGGCCGGCATCATCGCGGTCCTGGTGGCGCGGCCCAGCAGGGAGGGGCCGACGGACGAACGGGCAGACCGCGGCGATCCGGCAGTGTGCAGTGCAGTGCAGCAGGGTGCAGGAGATCCTCGATGACTACATCTTTACTCGCGGGGCACGAGTGCGAGGGGCACTGGTGCCCGCGCCCAGGCTCATGCCCACGTCCGTGTCGAGATCGGGGTCCAGGTCGAGGTCACAGCGGGGGCCAGCACCGAGGCCAGCACCGGAGCCGGGACTGAAGCCGGACCAGGAGTGGGTCCGCAGGCGGGATGGCGGCGAGTGCGGCCCTGAAAAGGCCGCGATGACGTTGGGCCGCGAGGTGCCCGGAGGCGAGGCGACGTCTGAGCCCGCGGCGCCCGCGGAGGGCAGCACCGCTCCTTTCCTGAGGGGCGCAACGGGAGCGCCCGAGATCCCCGATGATCTGCCCGGCGGCGTGAGGGAGCACGTGGCAGCTTGCCCCAGGTGTCGGAGGGCGTTGCGTGAGATGACAGTGCTCGCGGCAGCCCTCGGCCGTGGCCGCGCCGAGCCAGAAATGCCCCCCGCACTGGGTGCGGACCAGCTTGCCGAGCGCGTAATGACGGCGATCCGGGCGGGCAAGGTGCCCCACCCGGCGCCATCGGTCTATCTAGCGGGGGAGGCCCGGCTGGCGCCGGCGGCCCGTGTCCAGCCCGGTTGGCACAGAGGGAGCCTGCTGCGTGACATGCTGGTCCTGGCCGGTCTTGCGGCCGCGGCAGTCCCGGTGGTCCTCGCCACCAGCGTCATGGTGGTGTTCCAGATGCTCGATGCCCGCGCAGCCCTTGCGACGCCATTGCGCATAGCCGGCCTCCTCTTGCGCCCGGCCGCGGTGGCCGTGAACACCCTGGCCGACCTCGCCCTCGACGGCCTTGTGGGCATCATCCGGTTCTGGAGCCTGGTGTCGTCAGTGCTCTTCGATGTCGGTGGAGGGCCGATGCTGGCCCTCTTGGCCTTCACCCTGGGCATGGGCCTGCTCCTCGTGACACTCCTCGCGAGATCGGGGTGGGAGGAGGCAAGGCCTGTCGGCTGAGGAGGCGCCTGAGGGGGCGCCTGATCTCGCAGGTCTTCGGCCGCTGCGGTGGGTCTCTGGCCAGTGCGGCAGGTCCTGGCCGGTGGCGCAGGCCTCCGGGAGACAGCGCAGCTCTCGGGCAGATGGCGCGGGTCTCGCGTAGATTGCGCACGTCCGGGGTAGATCGCGCAGGTCCCGGCAAGGCGGTCCCAAAGTAAGCCGCCGCTGCGCAGATCTGTTCGCGGTCGCGTACACTGACGTGCGTAGAGTCGCCAGTCGCCAGCCCGCTACCCTGATGCAAGGCGCGGTGCTGGCTCCCAAGAGAACATGTGAGGAGTGTTGAAAATGGGCATCAAAGTGGGATCGATCGTGTCACGGCAGAGGAAGGGGTTCGCGGCGGTCGCGGTGGTGCTGGTCCTGGCAGCCGCGGTCGTGCTGGGGGGCTTTGTCGGGTCAGCGTCCGCTGAGGAGAGACGAACCGGGGGCTCCGTTGTGTTCGGCGGCCCGGTTCACGTGCAGGCAGACGAGGTCGTTGAAGGCGGCGTGGTCTCCCTGGGCGACAGGGTCACCGTGGACGGGCGCGTGACAGGGGACGCCGTTTCCATCGGGTCGGTGGTCGAGGTCAACGGCGAGGTGGACGGCGACGTGGTATCGGTTGGATCCACGGTGATTCTCAGCGATAACGCGAGGGTCGGCGGGGATGTGGCGAGCATCGGAGGGTCGGTGCAGAGGTCTCCCGGCGCGGTCGTGGGTGGCTCGGTCACGAGCGGCGGGGTCCCGTTCAGGTTCGACTTTCGCGGCATCACGTGGCCGATGCACCGGGGGGCGTGGCACATGCCGTGGGCGTCCTTCGGCTTCATGTGGCTCGCACGCCTCGTGGGCGCGCTGGTGCTGGCGCTAGTCATCGTGGCGATCTGGCCGAACAATGCAGCTGCCGTGGGGGCCGCGATTGAGACGAGACTCGGGCGGGCCGCGCTCATCGGGCTCGTGGCGTGGCTGCTATTCGTGCCCGGCATGATACTCCTTGCGATCACGCTCATAGGCATCCCGCTGGTGCCGGTGTGGATACTGTTCTATGTGGCGGCCGGGGCGCTCGGCCATGCGGCCATCTCGGTGGTCGTGGGCGACAAAGTGGCGAGGCTCGCGAACGCGAACATGTCGATCCTCGCCAAGGTCCTCGTGGGCGCGCTCATCATGGCCCTGCTGAGCTGGATCCCTGCGGCCGGGTTCCTCGTGAGCATCGCGGTAGCGGTCATCGGCCTCGGGGCCGTCCTGGATACGAGGTTCGGCACCAACAGGCCCTGGTTCCCGCCGCGCCAGCAGCAGCCTGTGCATCCACTGCCACGGCCGCAGGAAGGGACGCGAACGGCGCAGCCGGTAGAGCCGGCGGAGCCGGCGCACCCGACGGAGCAGCCGGAGCC
Source organism: Bacillota bacterium (assembly GCA_030024085.1). Classification (GTDB taxonomy): domain Bacteria; phylum Bacillota; class SHA-98; order UBA4971; family UBA4971; genus UBA6256. The sequence continues at coordinate 13,011 of JASEJE010000027.1, forward strand.
TTCAGATCCCCTGCAGGAGCAGTAGCAGCCCCTGCAGCGGCCCTCGCCGCCGCCGCCGGGACAGCATGAGCAGCGACGGCGCGCCGCTCGCAGACGTCGCTCCGGAAGAAAGCGACAACTGCCGCGTGGGATGTAATGGACGAAGCAACACACGACCGTGGAAGGTGCCAGCCCGTTCCGTCGGGTCCCGGCACCTTCCCGTGTACGTTGCTCCTTGGCCCGGCGCTGTGCATGGCAAGCCGCCGGGGCGCGGGGTCAGCGCGCGACGGGGAGGGTAAAGGTGAAGGTGGCGCCCTGGCCGGGCGCACTGTCGGCCCATATACGGCCGCCGTGGGCCTCCACGATGCCCTTCGCGATGGCAAGACCGAGGCCCGCACCGCCTGCAGCGCGGTCGCGGGCTTCGTCCGTCCGGTAGAACCTGTCGAATACGTGCGGGATGTCCTTCTCGGCTATCCCCGGCCCCGTGTCCCGGACGGACACGGCGACCCACCCGCCTTCGTCGTGACCCTGGCGGCGGGCGGACACGGTGACGGCGCCCCCGTCGGGCGTGTGGCGCATGGCGTTGGCGAGGAGGTTCACGAGCACCTGGGCTATGCGATCCGGGTCCGCCTGGACCTGCGGGAGGTCGGGGTCGGCGGTCGTCTCGAGCCGGATCCCGCGCGAGTCAGCCTCCGGGCCGAAGACTGCGGCCACGCGCGCAACGACGTCGCCAATACATGTGGGCACGAGGTGGAGAGGAAAGCCCCCTGACTCCATCTGCCCGAGGTTCAGGAGGTCCTGCACGATCCTGGACAGGCGAATCACCTCGTCGTGCAGGGAGACGAACATCTCAGGGGTGGGTTCGGCCACGCCCTCCTGCAGGGATTCGAGGTTTCCGCGCAACACCGCTAGGGGTGTGCGGAGCTCGTGCGCCACGTCGGCCATGAGCTTATGCCGGACGTCTTCGCTGGCCTTGAGGCTGTCCTGCATGAGGTTGAAGGCCTTTGCCACGTCCCCGATTTCCCCCTCAGGCTCGAGTGCAACCTTCCCGCTGAAGTCGCGCCTGGCTATCCGGCGCGCGGCTCGTGCAAGTTCAGCGAGGGGCGTGGAGATCTGCCGCGAGAAGGTGGACGCGAGCGCAACCCCGAGGAGGGCGGCAAGCAGCGCCCCGAGGACGGTCGAAACCGTCACGCGGCGCAGGAACTCAGCCTCCAGGGTCACGAGCCCCCTCTGAAGCGGGGTCACCAGGGCCACGGTGCCGACGCGTCGATCGTCCACGACGACGGGCAGGGAGAACCTGGCCGCTTCCTCACCCAGGAACGAACCGGTGGCCGTGCCTTCGGAATCCGCCACGACCATGCCGGTCTCGTCGGCGAGCACCACCCGCTCGCCCCTGGCCTCCGCTGCCGGGGCGCCCGCCCATCGCCTGCCGAAGCCCCTACCGCGTTCCGGCCCTGGCCCAGCCGCCTGCAGGAGGGCCTGGACGCCGGACCAGGAGCCTTTCTGGCCGTAGTAGGCGGCGAAGAGATCGCGCCACTGCTCAGCCCGGGCTATCGTGATCCGCCCGACGTACCAGTCGAAAACCGAGCGAGTCGCCGTGTTCGCCACGACCGCGGTAAGAAGAGCGCCGCAGACGGCGACGGCTGCAAATGCTATGGAGATCCTGCGTCCGATGGTCATCACGCCGCTCCCTCCCCGCGCGGCCGCGTCACCATGAGGTGCAGACGCAGCGCATCGCAGCGATCATGCATGAATTCACCCCTGGTGCCGCTCGCCGGGTTCCGCGAGCTTGTAACCCAGGCCGTACACCGTGACGAGCCGCCTGGGGCTGGATGGATCCTCCTCTATCTTCTTTCGCAGGTTGCTGACGTGCGTATCGATAGACCGCTCATATCCGGCGTACGCCTCCCCGAGCGCGGCGTTGACGAGCTGCAAGCGACTCGCGACCCTCCCCGGGCGCTCGGCGAGGAAACTCAAGATGGCGAATTCTGTTGGCGTGAGCACCACGGGGCGACCGGCCACCTGGACCTCGTGGCGGTCGGTGTCGATGACGACATCGCCGACCTCGAGAACGGTGTTCTTCTGGCCGGCGGCGTCCTTGTCGGCCCTTCGAAGGACTGCCCGCACGCGGGCCGCTAGTTCGCGGAGGCTGAATGGCTTCGTGACGTAGTCATCTGCGCCGAGCTCCAGCCCCACGACGCGATCGACCTCCTCTGACTTCGCTGTGAGCATGATGACCGGGACGTCGCTTTCGGCCCTGATCTCGCGGCAGATATCGAGCCCGCTCTTGCCAGGAAGCATGAGATCGAGGACGATGAGGTCCGGGCGCGCCCTGCGGAATGTGTCGAGGCCGGAAGGCCCGTCGGGGGCCCAGTCCACCCGGTAGCCCTGGGCATCGAGGTAGTCCCTGACCATTGTGCCAATTGCGGCTTCATCGTCTATCACGAGTATGCGCGGTCGGTCCACATGCCGCCCCCCTCTGCTTTCAAGCCGATCCGCCTCGCCCGGGCGAGCTTCGCTGCCCGTCGGGCGACCCGTCACAATCGGCGCGTCCGGAACCGTCAGCCCAGCCCGGCCCAGGTTTCGCAGGCGGAACATGCCGCATCCCGATTACCGATGGCCCTTGGCCTCGTGGATTCGCAGAAGATCGCCGCTTGGTGGTTCTGCGGTCTTCTGAGCGATCCCAACTCGCAATTTGACGCGGTTTGTCAAATCCCACATACGGGAACCAGGCATCAGGATCATTGTGCCCGATAATGCCCAAAGTTGCAAGGGAAGGCCCGAAGACCTTCCCTTGCGAGGAGATGATCCGGTGTGAGCCTGCCCCAATGGAGGTTCGAGGCCGCTCGCACCCTGGGGGACTGCCACCTTTCTTCGCTGGTAGACCGTACGCCTCAATGTACCTGCGCCCAGCTGGCGGTGTCCCAGTGCTGCGTCCAGTGCCGAGCTTAAGTATGGCGCCATAAGTTTGTGCCATCTTCGCTGACGGTGCTGGGGTTGCCGGTGCTTGCACGACGGGGCGTCGAGAATTTGGCTAGCCCGCGCGCCAAATTCGAACGAGGCGCGCCGCAAGCGCGCCGTCCCCGGAGGGCAACACCGGCAACCCTGAACAGGACACCCGCACAAGAGTGGCGCGAACTTGTGGCGATCTACTTAGTTCTGAGTCTGAGTCTGGGTTTGGGTTTGGGTCTGCTGCCAGAACGGACAGTCAGCGGGACCCTGTCCGAGCCCCATGCCCGCTCTGAAGCCACGCTTGAACCCGCGCTCCCATCCCCGACGGTAAGCTGCGCCGAACCCTGCGCCGACGCCGGCGCCACCGCGCCGACCTGCGCTGGGACTGCGGCCTATCCTGAGGCCTGCTCCCTGCGGGCCGACGGCGGTCCGGGTGATGGCCGCCTGAAGGTTGGTCCGCACGTTCGTGAGCACCTGCTCAGCCTGGGCCTGGGTCATCCTGCCGCTTGCGACGAGGCTGTCAACGTAGGCCTTGGCCTGGGCCATGAGGGTCTCCAGGAGCTGGGCCTCGCTTACGCCTCTTTCCTTCGCGATGTCAACGAAGGACTTGCCTTGCTGTCTCGCCGCGACGAGGTCTTCCACCTTCATCCCGAGGATGTCTGCGATCTTCGTCACGAGTGGCGTCCTCTGGGCACCACCGAACCACGGGTTCGCGGGGGTCGTCGGCGCTATGCCCGTTGCTGCGGGCTGCTGGGGCGCCGCGGTTTCCTGTGCGAAGGCCGCGCCCGCAACGCCTGTCAGGGCCACCGCAAACGCGAGCACGCCCGCGATGAGTGTGTTGTGTATCCTTGTCCGGATCATTCTCCGGCACCTCCTTTCGAATCCATTGTAACTTGCCTGTTTCAAGATCCTGCGAGACGAATGTGAAGGTCTTGTCAAGATTCGCGGGAGATGGGGTCATCTTGAAACGTCCATCTACCAGCGTGTTTGCATGACACCAAACATCCACCCACCGGCGAACTGGCAACCGGCCAGTCAGCCGGTGGCTGGCCAGTTCACATCATGCAAAACGTCCACGCACTGGCGGATTGGCAACTGGCGCATCAGCCTGCGGTTGGCGAACTCTCCGGTGATGGATCACGTACTGTTGGCGGCTCTACGCCACGCGAATTACTGGACGTGTAAACGGGCGGGGGAAGGACAACGGGCCAACGTGTCAAAGAGAACACGGTGGAATACACCATGAGCGCGTGACGGCGCTATACTGTGTACGGAGGAACCCCGGCTACTCGGGCCCGGTGTGACTTCGGAAGTCGCACACGTCCGCCAGCAGGCCTTTGGTTGCCCGTGCTACGTTTTCGCGAGTCGCCTACGCTACCCCCTCAGTGCCGGGCACCGACAGCCAACGGCCGACAGCCGATAGCCAACGGCAGACCGCCGAGAGCCGAGAGCTGACAGCCGGTAGCGGGCTCTGGAACACGCGCGACCAAGCATCCCTCGGGGTCCCGTGGGATCCCTCGGGAGTCGTGGTTCCTGCGACCCGCATTGGAACCCGGAGACATGGACTGGACCCGGAGACATGGACTGGACCCGGAGACATGGACTGGACCCGCAGACCCGGGTTGGAGAGGAAGTGAGTGTTTGAAGGTGAAAGCAGGCCACTACGACGGAGGTGTCGCCGACCCTGGTGGACCCGGCCCTGGGGGGCCGCCGCTGGCGGTGGACCACGTATTCCGCGAATACGACATCCGCGGGGTGGTGGGGAAGGAGCTATCACCCGAGTTCGTCCACCGGCTGGGACGGGCGCTCGGGACGTTCTACCGGCGCCACGGGGTGGGGAAGGTGTCTCTCGGACGAGACGCGCGCACAAGTTCGCCTGTGTTCCGCGACGAGATGGCCTGTGGCCTCGTGGAAAGCGGCGTGGACGTCCTCGACATCGGGCTCGTGCCAACGCCGGTTCTCTACTTTTCCCTCTTCAACCTCGACGTCGGCGGCGGCGTCATGATCACCGGAAGCCACAACCCCCCCGACGAGAACGGCTTCAAGGTGTGCCTCGGCAGGACGACCATATACGGCGACGCCATCCACGACGTAAGGAGGATCATGCTCGAGAGTGACTTCGTCACCGGCGCGGGCGCGTACCTTGCCATGTCGGTCAACGACGCTTATGTCAGGACCATCTCGGAGGATCTCGCCGGTGACATGAGCAGGGGACGGGCCGCGACCAGGGACGGGGCCGGGGCGGGAGGGCAAGACGGGGCCGCGGCCCGCCGCCGGGTGAAGGTCGTAGTGGACGCAGGAAACGGGACGGGCAACATCGTCGCTCTCGATCTTTACAGGAGCCTCGGCCATGATGTCGCAGGCCTGTACTCCGAGCCGGACGGTGCGTTTCCGCACCATCACCCCGACCCCACCATCCCTGCGAACCTCCAGGGCCTCATTGCCGAGGTTCGCAGAACCGGCGCTGAGCTGGGCATAGCGTTCGACGGGGATGCCGACCGCATCGGCGTGGTGGCCGCGGATGGCACCATCCTGTGGGGCGACCAGATGCTCATCCTGTTCGCCAGGGACGTCCTCGCGACGCGCCCGGGGGCGAAGATCATCGGCGAGGTGAAGTGCTCGGAGGCGCTCTTCGACGAGGTCAGGAAGGCTGGGGGCGTGCCTATCATGTGGAAGGTCGGCCACTCCCTCATCAAAGCCAAGCTCAAAGAGGAAGGCGCGCTTCTCTCCGGCGAGATGAGCGGCCACCTGTTCTTCGCCGACAGGTATTACGGGTACGACGACGCCATATATGCGGGGGCGCGGCTCCTGGATCTCCTGTCCCGCTCAGGCCGCTCTCTCGACGACCTCGTGAGGACGCTGCCGAGGATGTACAACACGCCCGAGATCCGCGTGGACTGCCCCGAGACCGCCAAGAAGGCGGTGGTGGAGCGCGTGGCGGCCGTGTTCGGCCGAACGCATCAGGTCAACTGCGTGGACGGGGCGCGGATCCGGTTCGCACACGGGTGGGGGCTGGTGCGGGCCTCCAACACCCAGCCCGTCCTCGTGCTCAGGTTCGAGGCCGAAAGCCCATCGGCGCTCGAGGAGATCAGGGAGACCGTTTTTCGCGAAGTCCGGGCGGCTATGGGTGCAGACTTGCAGGACGCCGGCGGTCTGCCGAAGGCTCCGGGATCGGGGCATGCGCGATAGGGCTTCGGGGTCTCCGATATTCGCTGGCCCGAGGCGCGGACATTCAGCAGATGAACCATCCCATGCCGCAAATTCCGATACTGCGTGGGCTCTTAGTTGATCAACGCACTACCTTGAAGGCCCAGAAGATGGTGTTTCGATCCCAGCCGAGGTCCCATGGCACGCGGTGGCGGTCGGCGGTGTGGGTGTTTACCAGGACATACCCTGACGGGTCCTTGGCCGTGATCACGGCGAAATGCTGTATCTCGCCCTTCTCCTCGTAGGCGATGATGTCGCCGGGCTCGAGCTCTCCGACGGCGCCTCTCGGGAACCTCGGTGTCGGAGCCTGTACGTCCCTGAAGGATCCCCGGGCCAGGAGGCGCGCCATGCCGCTGCTCGTAAGGTGCGCGGCGAAGGCGTCTGTCTCCACCCACGCCCTGCTTCCCCCTTTCGGTGAGCTATAGTCATAGTGCCAGGCGGAGTCGTGTGGGAGCCCCCCGGCCTTGCTGTCTCCGAGTACCTGCGAGACGAAGTTGGTGCAGTCGCCTCCCATGTCGGTGTAGTCGCGGTAGAGGGGGTTGTACCCGGACTCCCTGCCAGCCGCCACCTTGACCCCGCAGTACCTGTCAGCGTAGGCCACGGCTCTCGCACGGTCGTATTGCCGACCCCGCATGGTGCTGCCAGGGGAACGGGCTGCTGCGGCCTCGGGAGGCAGGGCGTCCGGGTCGTCTGGAGGGTATACGAAATCGACCGAGTCTGCAGGCTCGAGCCATGCCGCGGGCGCGACCTCGGGCGCAAGGGTGTCCTCGCCGAGGGGATCGGTGTATTCGTCGGCGCGGACGACCCACTTTCCGCCCTTTTGGACGAGCGTCATGTTGTGGCGGGTCCGGATGCCGAAGGCGGTGTCGGCTGCCGCCGGGCGCGCCGAGGGCCTATACCTCACGTTGAGGCTCTGCCACACCACGGTGCTGGCGACGTCGCGCCCCAGGGCGACCGACTTGACCTGGAGGTGTGTGTCTGCCCCCGTAATCGTGACCCTGCGCTTCGAGGCCCAGGCCTGCACGTATCGAAGCTTCCGGGCTTCATGTTCCAGGGCCTTCCGGGCCGTTGCCGGGCCGCCGGTCTCATAGAGCGCCTCGATGAGCGACGGGTCGCCCTTTACAAGGGCTGCGGCACGTGCGTCGAAGATCTCGTTGAGAGCAGAGACGATGACCCTTGAGGCCGGCCGCCTCGGCGGAGTTGCCTGTCCCGGCCACACGTCCGGCGCAAGCCTTGCGCCCGCGAGCGCAGCTGCCGCAACCGCCGTCCCGATGAGAAACCACGCCCTCCTGCGCCCCTTCGGATGATGACCACCCACCGCACTGGCCATCCTGCGTCTCCGTCCTTTCGCGCTATGATTCCAGTATAGTGTCACCCCACTGGGCCAGAATGATGATAAGGGCGTCCATGTTTCCCTATCAGATGTTGCGTCTAGCTGCAACGGCTGTTACAATAGGACCGGTGAAACATCTGTTGCACGGAAAGAGGGCGGGATAGTGTCCGACGGGTCTCAGGAGCGAGAGCGAGCGAGAGAGCAAGAGCGCGGACAGGAGCGGAAACGGGAGCTGGAGCTGGAGCGAGCGGCGGACCGGGACGAGGAGCAGGACGAGGAGCAGGAGCAGGGAGGGGAACAGGAGCGGGAACACAGACATGGGCCGGAGCACGGGCCGCCCCCTGGTCGCCGACCCGGGCGCGAACGCGGGGAGGGCGTGGTAGAAGCCCGATGGCTGGTCTTGGTGTACCGCGCACCGGTGGAGCCTTCAACCGCGAGGGTCAGGGTGTGGCGTAAGGTGCGTGAGCTGGGCGGCCTCTATATCCAGCAGGCTGTGAGCGTCTTTCCCGCGCGTCCCGAGATCGAGCGAGCCGTGATTCGCCTTGCGGAGGAGATACGCGAAATGGGTGCGGAGGCATTCCTCTTCCGCACTGTGACGGAGTCGCGTGACGCGACTGAACTCGTGGAGAGGTTTCGTGCCCAGAGCGACCAGGAGTACCGCGAGATACTCGAGCAGTGCCGCGGACTCCTGGAGGAACTTGCCGCTGAGACTGCGAAGGGTAAGTTCACTTTCGCCGAGATCGAAGAGAATGAGGGCGATCTTGCATACATCGACCGCTGGGCGGAGAAGGCAAAGGCCCGCGATTTCTTCAAGGGCGCGCTGAGCGATGAGGTGGTCCGCAAGGTGGAGGAGTGCAGGGCGCGCATGGAGGAGTTCGAGCGCGAGGTGTTCCGCCGCCATAGCCACGAGCACTGATCATCCAAAGGGGGGTCCGGCATGTTCAACGTAATCATTCTTGGCATCGTGAGCCTGCTCACCGACATCAGCACCGAGATGGTCTATCCTTTGCTACCTCTTTTCCTCACGACCCGACTCGGCGCGAGCCCGGCCGTCATCGGCCTCATCGAGGGCATAGCGGAGAGTCTGGCGAGCCTGTTGAAGGTGTTTTCCGGGTACCTGGCCGACCTCTTCGGACGGAAGAAGCCCCTCGCCATCCTCGGCTACGGTTCGTCCACCGTGGGCAAGGTGGTCCTCTACGTTGCCGGCTCGTGGCCTGCGGTTCTCGCGGCCAGGATCATCGACAGGTTCGGCAAGGGCATCCGCACGGCGCCCCGCGACGCCCTGATCGCGGACTCCTCCACCCCTGGGACGCGAGGACGCGCCTACGGGCTTCACAGGGCCATGGACACCCTTGGCGCGGCGGCCGGGGTGCTCCTCGCGTACTACTTCATCACTACCTATAAGGGCGACTACTCGCGCGTGTTCCTGTGGGCCATGGTCCCGGCCTTTCTGGGCGTGGGCGCGCTGTTCTTCGCGCGAGAAACCAGGACGAGGGCAGGGGAGACATGCACCGACGGTTGCGGCGACGGCGACGCACATGGCGACGTCGCCACCGCCACCACTACCGCTTCCGTTACCACCGCCGCCGCCACCACCACCGCTGCCGATGCCGATGCCACTGTCGCTGCCAATATCGGTGCCGGTGCCGGGGCTGCCCCTGATGCGGTGGGCAGTGCTGGTGTCCGGAACGGGACCGGACCCAACACAGGGACCCCAGTTCGGGTGGCAAGACGCAAGGGGCTGCCGTCCTTTCAGTGGTCGAAGCTGGACCGCCGGCTCCGGGGTTTTCTCATTGTGGTGTTCCTTTTCGCGCTTGGCAACTCGTCCAACCAGTTCCTCCTTCTGCGCGCCGGGAACCTCGGCTTCGGCCCGGCGGCGGTGCTTCTCGTGTATTTCCTGTATAACATGGTTTACTCGGTGCTTTCATATCCCGCCGGGCGGCTCTCTGACATGATAGGCCGCAAGACGCTCCTCGTGGCTGGATACGCAATGTACGGCCTGGTTTACCTGGGCTTCGCCCTTGCGAAAGCATCGTGGCACGTGTTGGTGCTCTTCGCTCTCTATGGGGCATACATCGCGTTCACGGAGGGTATCGAAAAGGCCCTCGTGGCGGACATCGCGCCGCTGGACCTGAGAGCGACAACCATCGGTCTCCATGCGACGCTGGTCGGCATCGGCCTTTTGCCGGCCTCGCTCCTCGCAGGGCTGCTCTGGAACCTCTTCGGACCCCAGGCGACGTTCGTGTTCGGGGGTGTGATGGGCCTGCTTGCGGCGGTGGGCATCTGGGCGGTCGTGTAAGTAGATCGCCACAAATTCGCGCTGCTTTTCGGCGCGCAGGTCCTCGCCAGAGTTGCCGGTGGCGGCCGTTGACGGTCGTGGTCGTGCGGTGCCGGACGACTGCGGCTCTCTGTCTTCAGAACGACAGCCTCGTTCGCCGCTGCGCCGGGCCATGCGAGGCTCGCTTGAGGCATAGCGATCGCCGGCGGTCCACCCCGCCGTGCCCGCAGGCAGCATGGGTGCAGACGACATCGCGACCCACCCCACCAGCTTGCGCGGCTTGATCTTGGGCATTGACATGAACCTGAGTTCGATCTAGACTGCGTATAGTGTTTCGATAACGAACCACGTGGTTGCCAATAGAACTACGTGGCCAGAAGGGGTGAGGTGACTGGACGCTGTAAATGCCCTGGTCGCCCTGGGCTTCACGGAATACGAGGCAAAGACGTATACTGCCTTGCTACGGACCAGCCCTGCCACAGGGTACCAGATAAGCAAAGAGGCCGGGATCCCGAGGTCCATGGTGTACGAGGCCCTCGGCCGGCTGGTCAACCGGGGGGCCGTTCTCACGCTGCCTCAGGGCGACACCACCCGTTACGCGCCGGTGCCCGTGAGCGCTCTCCTTGACGGCATGCGTCACATCTACGAGAACGCTATCGACGCTGCGCACGAGAGCCTGTCCCGTTACGAGGCGCTCGTTCCCCTGGAGCAGGCGTGGAACCTCGAGGGGAGGGACGCTATACTCGGCCGCGCCAGGGACATGATAGCAAATGCCCGGGATGAGCTGCTGCTGGCCGCAAGCGACCGGACTCTCCTGGATCTGGTGCCCCTGCTCCGCGCGGCGCACGAGAGGGGCGTTCGGGTGCGGGTGCTCGTCTCCGGTGACGCTGAGCTCGACTTCGGCCAGACCGTGCGGCACCCGCAGGCTGAGAGCGCGTTCCAGCAACTCGGCCAGAACATAGTCGTGGTCGCTGACGGCTCCCATGCGCTCGTGGGTGGGACGGGCGCCGACGATACGGCGGTCTGGACCGGCAACCGCCACATCGTATTCATTGCCCGGCAGTACATCTGGCAGGAGATGTTTACCCAGCGGGTGTCCGAGAGGCTGGGGAAAGAACTATGGCCGGTGCTGAGCCCGGAAGAGCACAAGGCCATCTTCGGAGACTGAGTGAGGGTTCGTCGATTCCTCCCCGTTTTCCGGAGGCTCCCGGGTTGCCGGTGTCGCACCCGAGGACGGCGCCCCAAGCGGGGCGCGCTTCGCCAGAATAGTACTCGGGTAACGTGTTATCTCGGAAGAAGGAGCGAAGACCATGGCGGTGCAGAATCTTGAGGCATACTGGGGTCCTTTCGACGGGCTTTCCGACGGCGAGGTGGAGGAGCGCCGGAAGACGTATGGGCCGAACGTCCTCCCGTCGCGCAAGGGGCCGTCGAGGCTCGCCATCTTTCTATCGCAATTCACGAGCCCGCTCGTGTATGTGATCCTTGGAGCGGGCCTCGTGTCCCTGATTCTCAGGGAGTATAGCGATTTCCTCATCATCATGGCTGTCGTGGTCTTCGATGCCGTGCTTGGATTCGTTCAGGAGTACCAGGCCAGGCGCACCTACGAGGGCCTCCAGAAGCTGGTCAAGCCGGTCGTGACTGTGGTCAGATCTGGAGAGCGGCGGGAAGTCGAGGTCCGCGACCTCGTCCCGGGGGATGTGGCGATCCTGGCCGCCGGCGACAAAGTCCCGGCGGACGGCCGGGTACTCGAAAGCGTGAAGATGTCCGTGAACGAGGCCATCCTGACGGGCGAGAGCGAACCCATCATCAAGGGAGAGGCACCCGGCCGGAATGAAGTCTACATGGGCACCACGGTGCTCTCGGGTCGGGGGATCATCGAGGTCACGCGGACTGGGAAGAATACCGAGCTGGGGAAGATCGCCACGAGCCTTTCAGAGACAGAGGAGCGAGCAACGCCCCTGCAGGTCAGGCTGGCCGTTTTCAGCCGCACGCTCACCAGAATAGTGATCGGCGTCACCATAGCGATCTTTCTCATCGGTCTCCTCACAGGCAAGCCTGCGCTGGAGATGGTGCGCGTGGCGATTATCCTTGCAATCGCGGCCATTCCCGAGGGGCTCCTGATCGCCGTCACCATCATACTCGTTATCGGCATGCGAAGGATCCTGAAACGGAATGGCCTTGTGAAAAAGCTCCTGGCCGTGGAGACCCTGGGATCAGTGACCACCATCTGCACCGATAAGACCGGCACCCTCACAAAAGGCGTCATGGCGGTCACGCGCACCGAGTTTGACCTCCCCGAGCGGGCCGTCCAGGCGCTCGTGCTCTGCAACAACCTCGAGGACTCGCTCGAGGTGGCCCTGTGGGAGTTTGCGCGTGAAAACGGCATCGAGGACCCGGAGGCGTTCGCCAGGCGTGCAGAGCGCATCGATGAGGAGCCGTTCTCCAGCGAGACCAGGTTCATGCGGACCGTGAACACGATTGACGGAAAGCCCGTGGCCTTCGTGAAAGGGGCGCCGGAGGTGGTCGCCGCCATGTGCGACCTTGCGCCAGATCGCAGGAAAGAGATCGCCCGCACGGTGGAATCCTGGGCCGACCAGGGGCTGAAAGTGCTCGGCCTCGCAGTCAGGGAAGGCGCCGCCGTGACCGCCGGGACCGCTGCGACCGCCGCGACTGCCCCGGCCGGACCAGCCGGTCCGGCGGATCCAGGGGATCCGGCAGATCCGGCAGATCCGGCTGCTTCGGCTGCGCCGTCGGGCATGGCTGGTCCAGCGCGTCCGGATGGTCTGGGAGGCTACACGTGGGTGGGCCTCGTGGGCATCGAGGACCCCATCCGCGAAGAAGTGGCCGGGGCCATCCGGACATGCCGCGATGCGGGGATCAGGGTGAAGATCATCACCGGCGATTACGAGCGCACGGCTATGCACGTGGCCAGGCACCTCGGCCTCGAGGTTACGGCGGACGCCGTCGTGGACGGGAAGACGCTCGAGGCCATGAGCGAGAACGAACTTGCCCGCCGCGTGCGCGACATCGTTGTGTTCGCGCGGATCCCACCGCACCAGAAGCTCAAGATAGTCGCCGCGCTCCAGGATGCGGGCGAGGTGGTCGCCATGGTGGGCGACGGGGTGAACGACGCCCCGGCGCTCAAGAAGTCCAACATAGGAGTAGTTGTGGGTGGTGCCACAGACGTCGCCAAGGAGACCGCCGACCTCATCCTCCTGGACAGCAACTTCAAGACCATAGTCGCCGCGGTCGAGGAAGGCCGCGTGGTTTTCGACAACATCAAGAAGGTAGTGTCCTATACGCTGTCCAACTCGTTCGCGGAGATACTGCTCATCTTCGGCGCGATGGTCATGCGATGGGCGGCGCCCCTGGTGGTGGCGCAGATTCTGTGGATCCACCTCATCTGTGACGGCCCCGTGGATATCGTGCTGGGCTTCGAGCCTGCAGAGGATGGTATCATGCGCGAGAGGCCCAAACCGCTCTCCGAGCCGATCCTCGGGCGCCTCGGCATCGGCCTCATCGCCGCCATCAGCATCACGGCGGCGGCAGGGTGTCTTGCCATGTTCGGCCACTACTGGCTGGTCCATCGCGAGCTCCCGTTGGCGCGGACCCTGTCCTTTGCGACGCTCGCGATCATATCGCTCGTGTACGTGTTCGCGTATCGGAGCATGCGGAGGAGCATATTCCACGCAGGCCATCTTCTCGCCAACAAGCCGCTTCTGGTTTCGGTGGCGGGCGGCTTCGTTCTGGCCATCGGGGCGGTAGTCGTGCCCTCGGTGCGCAGGCTCCTTGGGGTCGTGCCCCTCTCGGCCGGCGAGTGGCTCATGGTGTTCGGCCTCGCTGTGGCACTCCTCGTTATCGTGGAGGTGGGCAAGTTTCTGGCGCTTGCAAGGCGACGAAGGTTGCGGTCGCCTGTGCCGGGCACAGCGGATTGACCGCGCAGCCGCGCGCAGCGAAAGGTTGCCTTTAGCACCAGGAGTCCAGGTCCGGCTCACTGTCCTCGAACCTGGACTCCCTGCCCTGGATCCCGGCCACTGCGATCTGGCATACTCCCCCCATGTGTGGTACAATCTGGACAAGGGGGACAGGCGCCGGCGCACCTGCCGGCCGGCGTTCGACCGGTCGATGGCCGAGCGGGGGGATCCAGGTGGACCAAGAACGGGGCCTTCGGGCCTACGAGTGGGGAACAGGCATCCTCGGTGCGGCGATTCTCGTCCATGCCGCGGCCGTGCGGGGTCTCGACCAGGACTGGCTGCTCGTCACGTTCTGGTCCCTCGCGCACCTCTTCTTTGCGGACAAGGGTGTTCTCCTGCTCCCTGACGTCGCGTTCATACCGGGCTACCCCATAACCATCGCCGCCCTGGCCACAACCGGCCTCGCCGGGCTTGCGCCGCTAGTGGTGTCGTCCATGATATGGAACGGCGTCTGCAAGGGCCGCAGCGTTTCGCGGATCGCCTTCAACATCGGGCACATAGCCCTTGCCGCCGCAGCCGCAAGAGGCGTTGCGATCCTCCTCTGGGGGACGTGTCGGCTCGACCATCCAGTATCGCCCCAGGGCCTCGTCCATGGCCTCGTCATCGTTCTCACCTTTCATGCGGTTTTCACAGCAGCCCACACGCTTCACAGGTACCTGCGCGATCCGGCGATTACCTTCCACCTGAGGCTGGGCCGGGCGCTCGCAAGAAGCCTGAAGGCCTTCGTGCCAAGCTACTATTTCTTCTCGGTGCTCCTCGTGCACCTCGTGCAGACGGGAGGCCCCATAGCAGGTTTTCTGTTCCTATCCGCAATCTACGCTCTCTGGCAGCAATTCTACCTCGTGAACGCCTACAGGGAGGAGGTGAGGAAGGCGACGACAGACGCCCTCACGGCGCTCGCCAACCGGGAGGGCCTCGAGAGGTCCCTCGACATCATGCTGCGGAAAGACAGGTTCCCGGTCTCCGTGCTCTTCGTGGACATTGACGACTTCAAACGTGTCAACGACACCTATGGCCACGACACGGGCGATAGGGTGCTGCGTACAATAGGGACGCTGCTCCGTGATTTCGTGCGTGAGGACGATGTGGCGGCAAGGTGGGGCGGAGAGGAGTTCGTGGTGGTCCTCTGGCGCACGCCGCTCGCGGAGTCGTTTCAGATCGCCGAGCGCATCCGCAATGCTGTCCGTTCGACTTCGTTTCCCGAGGGCGTACACATCAGCGTGAGCATCGGCTGCGCTGCGGCTTACGCCCCGGACGACGTGTCACGTCTTCTCTCGCTGGCCGATTCCGCTCTTTACCGCGCCAAGGGGCAGGGTAAGGACCGGGTGTTCGTGGCTGCCGCCTCATCCAGGGAGTGAACGTACACACTGAGGAGCGTGCATCCCTTCCAGGCTAATCGCGCGAGCGCGGGAAACGCCCCGCGGAAAGACAAGGCGGCGGGCTGCGCGCGCGCCGCCTTCGGTATTCGACCCATCATCTTCGCCCTATCTTCGACCAATCATCGATCCCCTGATCCGTCGGTCCATCGTCGATCCCTCGAACCGGCACCTGAGAGGGCCGTCAACAACCTGCGGACGAAGCTGCGACCTGCCTGGATGCCGCGACTGGAATGTAGAGGCGGCTGTAGTATTCCTGGAGCATCCGGTGGGAGGAGAACTTCTCGGCCGTCGAGGCTATGCTCGCTTTCATCATCTCCACCCACTTCTCACGGTTCTCGTAGTAAGTCGGCAGGACCTCGCCGAGCAACACCTTGTAGAGAGCGTCAAGGTCGTGGTCGTCCTGCCCGGGCCCCTCGTATCCGTCACCGAACTGCCAGCCGTTCTCAGCGTGCCGACACGCCTCAGGCCACCAGCCGTCGAGCACACTCACGTTGAGCACGCCGTTCATGGCGGCCTTCATGCCGGACGTGCCGCTCGCCTCCATGGGCCGTACGGGGTTGTTGAGCCACACGTCGCATCCCCGCGTCATGAGGCGTCCGACCTTCATGTCGTAATCCTGCAGGAACGCCACGCTCCCCGGGTATCGCTTCGTCATTCTCACGAGGTTTGCCACGATGTCATGGCCCACATCATCGAGGGGATGCGCCTTACCGGCGAATACCAGTTGCAGCCTGCCGCTCTTGAGATATGGCTCGATGATGTCCGGCCGGCGGAAAATGAGGTCGCTGCGCTTGTACGGCGCCGCGCGCCTCGCAAACCCCACGACGATGCTGTCCGGCCTCAGAGCGACGCCGCACCTGGCCTCGATTTCGGCGAGGAGCGCCGTCTTCGCCTGCATGTGCGCGCCCCACAGGTCTCCTCCTGAGTCGCAGGCTCTGCGCACGGTCTCGTCCTGCCAGGTGCCCGGGTGGACGCCGTTGGTGACCGGGATGATGGGCGCCCTGCCCGCGACATCCTGCCACATCCTGTTAGCCGTCTCACAGTGCAACTCCGCTACAGCGTTGGAGATGCGCGAAAGACGAAGACCTGCAACGGTCATGTTGAACGGGTCGCCGCCGATCTGAACCATCTGCTCCTTCGAAAGGCCGTTGTACGCCCCCATGTAGCGCAGGAGATCGTGCCTGTGCGACTCGTTGCCCTCCTTCACCGGTGTATGGGTGGTGAAGACTATCTCCAGGCGCGTCGCGTCAAGCGCCCTGTCAAAGCTCGCACCGCGCGACATCTTCTCGCGGATGAGTTCCACGGCCGCAAAGACCGGATGGCCGTCATTGAAATGATATACGTCCACATCTATGCCGAGGGCCCGGAGCGCCCTGACCCCGCCTATTCCCAGCACCATCTCCTGGGCGACGCGCTCCTCACCGAACCATCCGTAGAGCTGACCCGTGATCCACCTATCCTCATTGCCTGGGACATTCGTGTCGAGGAGGTACAGCGGAGCGTTTCCGTAACTATCAACCATCCAGATCTTGCACACGACGTCGCGGCCGCGAATCTTCACGGTCACGGTCTTTCGTGTGTCCTTGAGGAAATCGTACGAGTGACAGGGGTACGCGTCGAACGGCCTTCCATCCTCGCCAATGAGTTGTTTCGTATACCCCTGCCTCCAGAGTATGCCGATTCCCACCACAGGCAGACTGAGATCGCATGCCGACTTCAAGTAGTCGCCCGCCAGAATCCCAAGACCGCCTGCGTAGATGCGGAGATCCTCGTGGAGCCCGAATTCCATGCAGAAGTAGGCCACCCTGGGCGGCTGCGTGGCGCTGTCTGTGTACATAACTCTCCCCCTCGCGCGTCCGGCGTCATCCGCGTCTGGGAGCCAGGAGTCTGGGAGCCAGGACCTGCCGATGCCCGCTGCCATCCTGCCGGCAAGGCGTGCGACGGCACCCTGCAGATCCCTCATGAATCTCCCGAAAGACGCGGTCGCCATGCCGGTCCTCTTTCCCACGTGCCCGATTATAACGCAAGATTCCATCGCGGGCAACTTCATGTCGACCAGTCCTTCGTCCAGTTACAGTCTCCTGAGGTCCGGTCTATCGTCCAGTTCCGGTGTCCGGCTCTGTCGTCCCTGTCGTAGTCTCATGGTCCCACGGCCGGTCGCTTCGTCTGCGTCGGTAGGTTCGCTTGCGGGCTGCCGCGAAAGCAGCTGCCGCGAAAACCGTGGCAGGGACGGTATACGCATGGTAAAATGATAGGGGCCGGCGGGCCATGTGATCCTGCCTATCCAGGCAATACCTATGTATGAGTATGAGGACGAGTGAGAGCTGATGCCAGCAAACCTCACACCGCAGTATCTCGAGGCCGAGCAGGCCTTCAAGGAAGCGAAGACCACTGCCGAGAAGATCGCTGCGCTCGAGGAAATGCTCGCCGTCATTCCGAAGCACAAGGGCACCGAGAAGCTCCAGGCCGACATAAAGCGACGCCTGTCGAAGCTGCGGGAGGAGGGTGAGCGGAAGGCGAAGACCGGCCGCCAGGACCCGTTCCTCATAGAAAGACATGGCGCGGGGCAGGTGGTCCTCGTGGGGTTTCCGAACTCCGGCAAGTCGGCCATCGTGGGCGCTCTGACAAGGGCCAAGGTGACGGTTGCCGAGTACCCGTTCTCCACAGCCCTGCCGCTGGCCGGGATGATGCAGTTCGAGGACATCTGGATACAGCTTGTGGATATGCCCCCGGTGACCGAGGAGGAGATGCCGGCCGGGATGAGCGGCGCTCTCCGCAACGCCGACGCGCTCCTCATCGTCGTCGACGTCTCGTCCGATGACTGCCTGGATCAGCTCGAAGGCGTTCTCAGGCATCTCCGGGAGAAACGAATCCTCCGAGACGACTGCGAGATGGCAGCGGGGGTTCGAGGGCACACGCTCACCGGTTGCATGGTTGCGGCAACCAAGATCGACTTACCCCGATCCCGCGACAACCTGGAGATACTCAAGGAATACGTGCCACCGGCCCTCGAGATGGTCCCTGTGTCGGTGGCCTCGCGAGAGAACGTGGAGACCCTCCGGCGGCGAGTGTTCGATCTGCTCGGGATCATCCGGATTTATACGAAGGTGCCAGGAAAGCCGCCAGACATGGGCCAGCCGTTCGTCCTGAAGAGAGGGAGCAGCGTCGTGGACATGGCCGCAGCGGTCCACCGGGACTTCCCGTCGAAGCTGAAGAGCGCCAGGATATGGGGGTCTGCGAGGTTCGACGGGCAGTCAGTGCCGCGCGACTATATCCTCCACGACCGGGACATCGTGGAACTCCATGTATAGGCGTCCCCGGCCTGGCGGCAGGTTCACTTCTGCCCGCAGGTGCACGCTTGCGGCGGGCCGGCGGGTTCGCGGTTGACGGTGAGGCGCGGCCGGCGTTGTTACGCGCAAGAGGGAGGGGTATGCCAGTGACGTCCGGCATCCAGGCCAAAGTGGCTGAGATTGCGGCATCTTCCGGGGGGGTCTTCGGTGTCGCGGCGCGAAGCCTTCACACCGGTGAGGAGGTTTTTCTCAATCCAGACGAGCCGTTCAACGCGGCCAGCGTCATCAAGATCGCCATCATGGTCGAGGTATTCAGGCAGGCCGAGGAGGGCCTCCTCCGCCTCGAAACCCGGCTCAGGCTCGCCGAGACCGACAAGGTCGGGGGGTCAGGCGTCCTGCAGGTGCTGTCCCCCGGTATCGAGCTTCCCATCATCGATCTCGTGCGTCTCATGATAGTGGTGAGCGACAACACCGCATCCAACCTGCTCATGGACATGGTCGGTGCGGACAGGGTGAACCAGACCATGCGAGATCTCGGGTTTCCTGGCATCGTCGTTCGCCGCAAGTTCATGACGGTGCCGGTCGCAAGGCCCGTGCCCAACTCCATAACCCCTCGGGACGTCACGGGCCTTCTGGAGAAGATCGCCAGGGAGCAGGTGGTCTCTGCCTGGGCATGCCGCCAGATGGTCGGGATCATGAAGCAGCAACAGTACAACGATCTCATTCCCGCCCTCCTTCCCGTGCCGGGCGATGAGGATGAACTCCTGGCAGGAGAGATGCCTCGCCTGGAGGTCGCCCACAAGACCGGGTCGGTGTCGCGGGTCCGCCATGACGCCGGGATAGTGTACGTCCCGGGCCGCGACTACGTCGTCACCATCCTTACGAAGGAGCTTCCGCGTCCTCGCGACGGGGAGGACGCCATCCGCAGGATCTCCCTGGAGATCTACAGACATTTCGCCGGCGCATGAACGCGCCTCCACGCGGATTCCCAAGCACTGAGCGGGGGTGGTCTCATGGGTCTCAAGGACTTTCTAGGCGTTCCGAGACTCGAGACGGCAAAGCGGGTGCTGGCCGTCCAGCCTCATCCCGACGACAACGAGATCGGCGCGGGCGGCACCCTGGCGTGGCTTGCCAGCCTCGGCGTCGAGGTCGTCTACCTCACCGTGACCGACGGGTGCATAGGCACACAGGACCCATCGACGAGCCCGGAGAAACTGGCGGAGATCCGGCGGGGTGAAGCAGAGCGCTCGGCCCGGCACCTTGGAGTGTCCCGGCTTCTGTGGCTCGGGTATCACGACGGTGACGTCCCTGAAGAGCGTGAGCTCACCGCAAGGATCATGGGCATCGTGCGAACCGTGAAGCCCGATGCCGTCCTCGTTCCCGACCCGTGGCTCCCGTACGAGGCCCACAGGGACCACCGCCTGACAGGCCTCGCCACGGCAGGCGCGTGCATACTGGCGGGTTTCCCCCACGCGAGCTCGGAGCCGGATGCGCCTCCACACGCTGTCCCGTCCGTCGGGTTTTACTGCACCACGAGGCCGAACACCTGGATCAACGTGGACAGAACCTGGGGCAAGAAGATGGAGGCCGTAAGGATGCATGCGAGCCAGTTCCCAGAGGGCTGGACGATGATCTCCATGTACCTGGACATGAAGGCGCGGGAACTTGCGAAGGGCCGGGGCTTTGCGCGGGCTGAGGCCCTGAAGGTGCTCCCCACGCTGCTTCTCCACTTCAACGTGGACACGGAGGGATACTGATGCCACCAGGACGGGTATGCTCAGGTGGTCTCAAGCTCGCGGTCATAGGCGGGGGCTCGAGCTACACGCCCGAACTCGTGGACGGGGTCATTCGCAGGGCGGATGAGCTTCCAGTGAAACGCATTGCCCTCGCGGACATCCCCGATAGCCGCGAGAAGCTGGACATCATCGCCGGCCTCACCCGGCGGATGATCCAGCGGGCGGGGCTGGACATTGAAGTGACCGCGGGCTTCGACAGGGAGAGGGCCATCTCCGGCGCGGACTTCGTGGTGACACAGTTCCGGGTCGGGGGGCTTGCGGCGCGCGCCCAGGACGAGCGCATCCCGCTCAAATACAACATCATCGGCCAGGAGACCACAGGTCCCGGCGGGTTCGCCAAGGCCCTTCGGACCATTCCGGTCGCCCTCGACATCGCTCGCGACGTGGAGCGCCTCGCCCCGGACGCGTGGCTCATCAACTTTACCAACCCTTCGGGGATCGTGACGGAGGCCGTGACCCGGCACACCGGCGCCCGGTGCATCGGTCTGTGCAACGTCCCCATGAGCATGCAGAGGATGATCGCCGCACGTCTCGGCATAGATCCTCGCAGCGTGAAGGTAGAGTTCGTAGGCCTGAACCACCTCAGCTGGGCGCGCAGGGTGACCGTGAACGGCACGGATGTGACCCGAGCCATCCTCTCGCACGACCTCGTAAGGCGCGAGTTCGAGCACGCGGGAGGCGTCGGGGGCGCCGCGGACGCCCCGGGGCTCCTGGACGCGCTCGGCATGATCCCGTCCTACTATCTGCGCTACTACTACTTCCATGACGCCCTTGTGGAGGACGAGAAAAGGCAGATCCAGGAGGGGCGCGGCACCCGCGCGGACCAGGTCATGGCCATCGAGAAGGAGCTCTTCAAGCGGTACGCCGACCCGGGCCTCTCGGAGAAGCCCGCCGAGCTTTCACAGAGGGGCGGGGCGTGGTATTCGGAGGCGGCGCTCGCATGTGTCTCGGCCATCTACAACGACAGGGACGAGGTGCACGTGCTGAACGTGCCGTCGCGGGGGGCGGTGCCCGACCTTCCGGACGACGCCGTGGTCGAGACGAACTGCCTGGTGAACGGGACGGGAGCGCACCCCGTGGCTCAGGGGCCTCTACCCGACTCCATCCGGGGCCTCGTGCAGCATGTCAAGGCATACGAACGGCTGACTGTGGAGGCGGCAGTGAAGGGTGACGCGGGTGTGGCATATCTCGCCCTTCTTGCGCACCCCCTGGTGCCTGGCGCAGCTATCGCGAGGTCGCTCCTTGAAGACATTCTGCGCGCCAACGCCGGGCATCTGCCAGGCTTCGAAAAACCCCTGAAGGACAACAAGGATTCGTAGGCTTCGCGCTCACTTTGCTTTTTCTGGTGGCGTGCATCTGTCACCCCTCCCGAGTTCGACAGTCACAAGGCACACAGAGGGGATTTCCGGGATCGGGGATCTAGATTTCATGCGGTTCCGGGCGTTCGGTCAGGTCCGAAACTCGAAAAGTCAATAGGCACACGTATGATTGCAGCTCCAGAACGTCGGGTTGCTGATACGACGCGTGGCGAAAGGCCACGCAGATGTGATGTTTACGTCGTGGCCTCATTGGAAACGGGGCGTTCTGGAGCGGCCTTCTAATTCTACTCTGTTACGTGTGGATTTCCTGGTACTGCCGTCGCTTGAGCCGACAGCTGACGTACGTCACGGGTTTTTCGTTAAGCGTTCCCTACGTCATCAGTGAGGGCTGTCGAGTGACGTACATCACTGGTCCCGGCCTTACCCGTTCCCTCCGTCACACATGCGAGGGGATGGATGACGTACGTCACTCGTCAGGCTCTTCCCGTTCCGTACCTCACGCATCTGAAGCCAAACGGTGACGTGCGTCATCGTTCCCGCCTTACCCGTTCCCTGCGTCACGGGTTCTCCACCAAGCGTTCCATACGTCACTCGTCGGAGCGGCACCAGTGACGTACGTCACTGGTGCCTCCTGAGCCGTTCCCTACGTCATCATTGGGAACGATCGACTGATGTACATCACTGGTCCGGGCATTACGCGTTCTCTGCGTCACGCGTCGAATCCAACTGCTGACGCATATCACTACTCCCGCCTTACCCGTTCCGTACATCACGGGTGCTCCAGGAAGTGCACGGTCAAGGACCACCAGGGCCAGGAGTCGCCATGCCAGACAAGCCCGCCAGGCCCACGAGGCCGGGTGGCATTTCATATCTGACAAAGTAGTATTAGCAGGGAGGGTTGCGCGGCCGTAGAGCCGCCAGGTCGCGGCTCTGCGACGACGGTCGGCGCGGCGGCAGCGGCCAGGCGATCAAGCGCAATGGCGAGCCATCTGACAGTGAAGGTGCGTGGGCTTCCAGCGAAGTGCTTGAGTCGTATGGTAAACGTGCCGTTGTAGGGTTTGCGGACCATCGCCGAGAGATGCACGGGCACTTCCGTAGGGGGACCGCCTGACTCAGACCGGCTGTCGATGGATTCGTAGTAGTCGAACTCCTGTAGATCGAGCCCGAGAACCACTGCCACGGGGACTCTTCCGAGGCTGTGGTTTACTGTTGTGTGCACCGCTTCGCGGGAGGGTGCAGTTATGGTTACCGATCCACATGAGGCGCGTAGAGTAGCTTCGCCCCAGGCGCCGCCGGGCGTGCCGCGCGCATCCAGGGGGGCGTGCCGCTGCTCGCGTATGGACACGAGCAGGGTCAGGCCGAGACAGAGCGCGATACAGCCGGCGACCAGGAGGCCGCATGTGAGTGCTCGAAGGAATCCCGCTCGAAGGGCCATCTTGCTGCCCCTCTCACTCGCCCGCATCCGGCGGGCCCCCTTGGCCTGCTCACAATCTAACTATGCTCCGCAGGCATGGCATATGATGTGCTGTGATGCGCCCTGTCAGGGGTGCCGGCGGCTCGGAGTGAGGCCTTGCGCCTGCATTACCCCTGCAGCGGGTTCGAGTCACCGGTGCCGGGCCTGGTCAGTGCGCCTCGTCAGGGGCGCTGAGTTAACTGCACGACACCGGCGACTCCTGTAGAACTGGCTGGAAGTGGCGGTCATCTCCGGGTTCCCACTCAGTGTTGCTGTTCCGGCTGCCTGGGTTCGGGTTGCTGCCCCTGCTGCATCGCCTGCTGATAGACCTTGTACTGGGGTTCCTGCGCCTCGATGTAATTCACCCGCGACTTGAGCGGGTTTATGACCTGGTTGTGCAGGGTCTCCGAGAGCTGCGCGTACAGCTTTTGCGCGTTCTGATCCTGGGTGTCCAGGGCGAAGCTGCGGAAATCCGCGGCCACGCTTTCGAGCTGGGTCAAGCACTGATGAACCTTCTGGCCTACAGTCATTGTCCTCACCTCCATGCATCATCGGGCGGCAGATCTGCTGCCTGAGCGTGGGCTCATGAAGCCGTACCGGTCTGGTCGAGACCGCCGGGGTGTGGTGCCTGCCCGACGGGGCGCCTCCGATTCGGCTGGCCTCAAGCGCCAAATCCAACGAGGCGTGCCGTGAGCGCGCCGTCCCCGGCGTGCAGCACCGCGAGCCTGCTGGGAGAATGGCGGCAACCTCTGAGCCCACATTCTGGCGGCTCGCCGCCTGTGTCATCATGCATAGGATGGCACATTCCTGGCGCCGGGATTCAGCCCTACCCGGCAAACGTGCAGACCCCGACGAGGAATTCCAGGGCACGTGTGGAATACTCTGGCCGGAGGTGGGCAAAGTGAAGGATGCAGTAAGAGTCGTTGCGGATCTCATGTGTCTTGCGGCCAGAACCGCCCCGAAGGCGGCGGGGAGAGATTTCATCGTCACGTCGGTGGTGGAGGGCGATGCGCTCAGCCGTCTCGCACAGGCCATGGTGGAACACGGCAAGGAGTCCGGCAAGAGAAACTTCGATCGTGACGGCGCCAACGTGGCGGCAAGCGACGCGTGCGTGCTCATCGGCCTGAAGGGGGCCCAGGTGACGGGGCTGAACTGCGGCGCGTGCGGGAATGACACGTGCGCCGGCCTCGCCCGTCTTCACGAAGGCACGGAATTCGCCGGGCCCTTCTGTGCCTGGAGGCTCATGGACCTCGGGATCGCCATGGGCTCCGCCGTCAAGACCGCGTCCATTCATAACGTTGACAACAGGATCATGTATCGAGTGGGCGTGGCGGCAAGGCGCATGGGGCTCATCGACGCCGACGTGGCGGTGGGGATACCGCTATCCGCAACAGGCAAGAGCATCTATTTTGACAGGGGATGACGGGGGGCTACGAGTCTTTCGGTCCATGTATCATCCTCGCCAGGGCAAGGAACGCTAAAACGTAACCAGGCGGCCGTTCGGGCTGGTTGAGCGGCGAGGTCACAGGGCCTCGGCGCCAGCCCCGCGACCAGCGGCGTACGAGGCCGGGCACCCGGGCGGGCCGCATGTTCCTTGCGCGCGAGGAGGCATACGATGCCAGAGCTGAGACGGGATCCTGCTTCTCGATCGTGGGTGGTGATAGCGACAGAGCGAAGCCGTCGCCCTTCCGATTTCCGCGTCTCGCGGGACGAGCGAAAGGGCGGCGTGTGCCCGTTCTGTTACGGTAACGAACATATGACCCCTCCGGAGGTGCTGGCGCTCGGTAGAGACGCCGACGCCCCCAACGACAAGGGCTGGTCGGTGCGCGTGGTGCCCAACAAGTTCCCGGCGCTTACCCTCGACGCCGGTGACGCGACGGGCGATGGTGGGGGGGACGGCGGCACCCACGGGGTTGACGGCCCCGACGGGCTGTACGAGCACCTGCCTGCCGTCGGCGTTCACGAGGTCCTGGTGGAGTCGCCTGACCATGACTCGACTTTCGGCACTCATTCCCAGAGCCAGATGGAAGATGTCCTGGAGGCTATGGTGGCACGGGCGAGGGCGCTTGCCGGCGACCACAGGCTGCGTTACCTTCAGGTGTTCAAGAACTGGGGCCGCATCGGCGGGGCGTCGCTCGAGCACACCCATTGCCAGCTCATCGCCACACCCATCGTGCCCGCCGTCGTAGAGGAGGAACTCGCCGCCGCCCGTGAGCACTATGATAAGACCGGGAAGTGCCTCTACTGTGATATCGTCAGGGCTGAGATCGATGTGGCGGAGCGGGTCATCGAGAAGTCCGACCACTTCCTGGTGTTTTGTCCTTACGCTGCCAGGCTTCCCTTCGAAACCTGGATCGTCCCCAGGGCGCACGGTGCCAGGTTCGAGGACATCGGCGGGGCTGAGCTTGCGGATCTTGCAGGGGTCCTGCGTCGCACCGTGAGGCGGTTCGAGCTTGCGTTCGAGGTCCTCCCGTACAACCTCATCTGGCACACGAGTCCATGGACAGGCGATTTTGGAGCATACTATCACTGGCACCTCGAGCTCGTTCCGCGACTGGCGATCCTGGCGGGGTTCGAGCTCGGCACAGGGTACTACATCAATCCCACGGCCCCCGAGTCCGCTGCGGCGTCGCTACGCGAGTGTGCGCCCGAGAGCGTGCTGGAGACTGACGACGAAGCGAGGGTCACGACATTGCTCGTGGACGAGCGTGCCGCCAGGGCGGCCGAGCGGGGCCTGGAGGAAGGGGCACTTGAGAAGTGACGGTTCAGGAGCTCGATGAGACATACAGGATCCTCGTGGCCTCTCCTGAGGTCGCGCCATTTGCGAAGACCGGGGGCCTGGCCGACGTGGCGGGATCGCTTCCGAAGGCGCTGGCTGCCATGGGCAACGACGTGCGTGTGGTGATGCCCCGGTACAGGGGGATCACGGATGTCAGAACAATCGGCGATTTCCCGGTGTGGGTGGGATGGCGCAAGGTCACCGCCATCTTGCGTGAGGGGGTGATACGGGCCCGGCTCAACGGCGCCGAGAAGCTGGTCCCTGTCTACTTCATCGACAACTATCACTACTTCGACAGAGACAACATGTACATGTACTTCGACGAGGCCGAGAGGTTTGCGTTCTTCTCCAGGGCGATACTGGAGATGATCCGCCATCTGGGATGGGCGCCGCACATCATCCACTGCAACGACTGGCAGACCGGGCCGGTGCCGTTGCTCCTGCGCGAGCAGTACTCGCACGACCCGCTCTACCAGGGGATAGCCACCGTTTTCACCGTCCACAACCTCCAGTACCAGGGCAACTACCCCAGAGAGACCTTGCACCTCCTGGGCCTCGGGGATGAGTACTTCACTCCGGAGCGCGTCGAATTCTACGGCGACGTGAGCTTCATGAAGGCGGGCATCCTCTACGCGGACGTCATCAACACGGTGAGCAAGACGTATGCCAAGGAGATCCAGACCCCGGAGTATGGGCAGCGGATGGAGGGGGTGCTGCGGGCCCGCTCCAAGGACCTGCACGGCATCATGAACGGTCTCAACTACCACGAGTTCAACCCCGAGACCGACGCGCGCATCTATCGGAACTATGGCCTCGGGAACATCGAGGACAAGAAGGAAAACAAGTATGCGCTACAACGGGACATGAACCTGCCGTCGTCCACCGCCCCGCTCCTCGGTGTGGTGTCCAGGCTTGTCGACCAGAAGGGTCTTGACCTCATCGCCGACGTCATGGACGAGATGATGGACATGGATCTGCAGTTCGTGCTGCTCGGCACGGGCGACCCGCACTACGAGAACCTCTTTCGGTCGCTGAGGCAGAGACATCCTGACAAGATAGCGGTGGAGATCGGCTTCAACGTGGTGCTTGCCCAGCGCATCTACGCGGGGTGCGATATGTTCCTCATGCCGTCCAGGTTCGAGCCGGGGGGCCTCGGACAGCTCATCGCCATGCGCTACGGCACGATCCCGATCGTTCGAGGCACTGGCGGCCTTGCGGACACCGTCACCAACTACGAACTCGAGAGACAGGTGGGGAACGGGTTCACGTTCGCGGAATACTCGGCGGACGCTCTGCTTGACGCGATGAGACGGGCGATTGAGGTATACCGGGACCGGCGCAGGTGGACTGCGCTCGTCGAGAACGCCATGCGCCACGACTTCTCCTGGAACAGGTCGGCCGCGGAGTATATGGGGCTCTATGGAATAGCCAGGAACAAGCTCGAAGCCGTTCCCGTGCCTGCGTAACCAGGCACTTCCCGGCCTGCCCCGGGCCCACGCTCTCATGCGTGCTCTCGTGCGCACGCTCTGGTGCGGAGTTTCTCATGCGCACTATCGCGCGCATTCTCACGTGGGCGCCATCACGCGGGGCCTTCCACGGGTACCGGCACACTGCGGATGATGTCCTCCACGACCTCCTCCCCGTCGGCCAGGAGCGCGGCGAGCAGAAGGCGCACCACGTCTCGTTTCCCGACGATCACCTTCTCCACGCTGTCCATGACTGCGCACCCCGCCGTGCGGACCCCGTCAGCTCGAGCCATCCAGATGCCTCCCTTTCAGTGCAACGCAGCGATCTTCGACCCAGGATGCGTTTTCCCTGCCTGGGTCGAGGCCTGCGCGGGTCTAGGTAGATCGCCACAAGTTCGCGCTACTTTTCAGCGGGTGAGTCCTGTCCAG
>JASEJE010000028.1 GCA_030024085.1 Bacillota bacterium
GGTCTATCCCTAGTACGAGAGGACCGGGATGGATGCACCGAGGGTGTACCAGTTGTTCCGCCAGGGGCATAGCTGGGAAGCCAAGTGCAGCAGGGATAAGCGCTGAAAGCATCTAAGCGCCAAGCCCGCCCCGAGATTAGATCTCCCACGGAGTAATCCGGTAAGACCCCAGAGAGATGATCTGGTTGATAGGCCGGTGGTGTAAGGGCAGTAATGCCTTATAGCTTACCGGTACTAATCGGTCGAGGGCTTGACCTATAAAGCCCACGAAAGTTACCCGAAACTGTGCAGCTTTCAAGGTGCACCCGCCTTCCGGGCGCATCAGAGAATAGAAAAGCTTATAAGCTCTTCCGGTGGCAATGGCGGAGGGGAAACACCTGTTCCCATTCCGAACACAGAAGTTAAGCCCTCCAGCGCCGATGGTACTGCACTGGTAACGGTGCGGGAGAGTAGGTCGCTGCCGGAAGGCTTTTTTATTTTCCTTGCGGGTATTGTAACGGCCTCCAGGAAGTGGTATACTCTAGTAGCCTAAGACTGAGGGTTGACTGGACCAGCAGACCCGCTCCTGATTCGGAGTTCTTGCCTCCACACGTAGCCCAAAGGATACGGCAAAATAGAGCCCTTTAGGGCTACATCTAGGAGGTTTTCTATGTACCAGGACAAGACTCTCGTGTGCAGGGACTGCGGACAGGAGTTCACCTTTACCGCAAGTGAGCAGGAATTCTTCGCATCGAAGGGGTTCGAGAACGAGCCCAGTCGCTGCCCGGCCTGCCGGGCTGCGAGGAAGCAGGCCGACCGCGGCGGTCGCTTCGGCGGGCGCCAGGAGCCCCGGGAGATGTTCCCGGCCATCTGCTCCAACTGCGGTGCCGAGACCACCGTTCCGTTCAAGCCCCGCAACGACAAGCCGGTCTACTGCGCCGACTGTTTCCAGGCGATGAGAGCCAGGCGGTAGCAGCGGCAGCAGCGACCCCTGACAGGGATCGCAGGGGACCCGCTCGTATGACGCGGGTCCCTTTCCTTTCGTCAGTAACTCTCCCGCAGCCCGGTTACCATGTAGATGACCCGCTCGCCGATGTTGGTGGCGTGGTCGGCGACGCGCTCCAGGAACCTCGCCACGAAGAGCAGGTTCGCTGCCTGGGTGCTGGTGCGGGTGTCCGGGCTGTTCACTATGAAGCCCATGAGCTCGTCGAAGAGGTCCTCGTAGATCTTGTCGACCTCGTCGTCCGTCCGGCAGGTCTTGCGCGCAAGCTCCGGGTCGCGCGCCACGAACGCGTCGAGGCACCCCTTGATCATGCCTTCCGCGATCCCTGCCATCCGGGGGATGTCGATTAGAGGCTTGATGAGCGGCTGGTTCCCGATGCGCACGGCTATCTCCGATATGTTCACGGCGTGGTCGCCCATTCGCTCGAGGTCGGTTATCACCCAGATGGCCGTGGCGATCATGCGCAGGTCGCCCGCGAGGGGTTGCTGCAATGCGAGGAGCTTCAAGCACCGCTCCTCGATGGCAAGCTCCAGGTCGTCCACGCGCCTGTCGTCCTCTATGATCTTCCTCGCGAGGTCCACATCCTGCCGGGCGAGGGCCTCGATGGCAAGGTGCACGGCCTCCTCGACCATGCTTCCCATCATCAGGATATCCTGATTCACGGCACGAAGCTCCTGTTCGTATGCCCGTCTTGCCACCATCAACACTTCCTTCTCTGGTTGGGTCCTTGACTCTGAAGCGGGCACCCCTGGGCGTCCCCGGCATCAACCGAACCTGCCTGTTATATAGTCCTCAGTGCGCTTGTCGCGCGGCCGCTCGAAGATGTCTTTCGTCTCACCGTATTCTATGAGTTCTCCCGTGAGGAAGAACCCCGTCTTATCCGAGACGCGCCCGGCCTGCTGCATGTTGTGGGTGACTATGACTATTGTGTAGTCGCGCTTGAGGTCGATCATCAGGTCCTCGATCTTTGCGGTGGATATCGGATCGAGGGCAGAGCACGGCTCGTCCATGAGAAGCACCTCCGGCTCCACGGCGAGCACCCTCGCGATGCACAGACGCTGCTGTTGCCCGCCGGACAGCCCCAGCGCCGAGTCTTTCAGCCTGTCCTTCACCTCGTCCCAGAGCGCCGCGGCCCTGAGGCTCCGCTCCACGATGTCAGGCAGGGTAGCCCGTGTCGCAAGCCCGTGGATCCTCGGGCCGTAGGCCACGTTGTCGAACACGGACATCGGGAAAGGATTCGGCCGCTGAAACACCATGCCGACTCGCTTGCGGAGTTCCACCAGGTCGACCGCGGGCCCATAAATGTCCTGTCCATCGATGACGACCCGCCCTTCGATCCTCACGCCAGGGATGATGTCGTTCATGCGATTGAGAGTGCGCAGGAACGTCGACTTGCCACAGCCCGACGGTCCGATGAGCGCCGTTATCTTCTGCTCCTCGATGGAGATGGATATGTCCTTCAGTGCGCGAAACGGACCGTAAAACAAATCCAGCGCCGAGGTCTCTATCTTCGGGCCCTGCGCGCCGGCATGCCTCGGCGCGCGGCCCGCGCCTGGTCCTGTTTCGGTTGCCTCGGTCGCGCGCGGCGCGGCCTGCGTGACGGGCCTTGCGATCACAGGACGCCCTCCCTTTCGCTCCATGAGCTTCCTCGCTGCCACACATCCGATTCTGACATAGCGGTGTTGCCCGTGTATTGTGCCTTCGTTAAGAGTTGTTGCTGCCATGTTAAATCCATGTTAAGTGAGCACGCATCGTCACGCATTCTCATGCGTCAGGCAACGTGAATGAGAACGTCGACCCCTCCCCCGGCACGCTTGCCACCGACACCTGGCCGCCGTGGCGCTCGACGATGTGCTTCACGATGGATAGGCCGAGCCCTGTGCCTCCGAGCTGCCGCGATCGGGCCTTGTCTATCCGGTAGAACCTCTCGAATATCCTGGGCAGGTGCTCCGGGCCAATCCCGATGCCGGTGTCGCTGACGTCCACGCGCGTTGCGCCGTCAACCCGGCACGCGCTGACCCTCACGTGCCCTCCTTCAGGCGTGTATTTCACGGCGTTGTCCAGGAGGTTCACAAAAACCTGGACGAGCAGGGCCTCGTCCGCCGCGACCGGCGGGAAGGCGGGGTCGATGTCCACCGTGATGTCGATGTCTCGTTGTTGCGCCTTGTCATGGACTATCCCCAGCGCGGCGTCCACCACAGCCCGCAGCGACACCGGGTTCTTTCGCATCCCGGTGCCCTTGGACTCGAGCCTCGACAGCTCCAGAAGATCGGAGATGATCTGGGTCAGCCGGTCCGTCTCGTGGCTGATTATCCCGAGGAACCTCCTCAGAGTTTCCCTGTCCTCCATCGCCCCGTCGAGCAAGGTGTCCACGAACCCCTTTATGGACGTGACGGGCGTGCGAAGCTCGTGCGACACGTTGGACACGAAATCGGTGCGGATCTGCTCCAGCCGTCGCAGCTCGGTCACGTCGTGCAGCACAGCCACTGCGCCTTCCATCGAGTCCTTCTCCTTTTCGAATATGGGCGCCGAGAGCACCCCAACGTACGCCTGTCGCGGGCTCCTCAGCCTTATCTCGCGGGTGTCGGCCTCGCCGCGTCTTGCGGACTCCAGCGACTCCGCAAGATCGTGGTTGCGCACGGCCTCCAGCACGTACCTGCCGCGCGCGCGCTCCTCGGAGATGCCCAGCATCTCGCAGGCGGCGCGGTTTACGAGGAGAATCCTTCCTGACGGGTCCACCGCTATGACCCCGTCGGCCATGGCCGCGAGGATGGTCTCCATCCGGTTCTTGCGTTCGGATAGCTCGGTGATGTTGTGCTCGAGTTCGGCCGCCATGTAGTTGAAGGCGTCCCCGAGCTGCCCCAGCTCGTCGCGGCTGGCCACGCGGATCTTGCGCCCGAAGTCGCCGCGGGCTATCTCGCGCGCCGCGTCGGCCATGTCGCGCAAGGGGCTGCCGACGTTCCTCGCCAGGAGCACGCTAAGGGCCACCGCCGTCAGGGCGGCGACTGCGCTCGCGTGGAGGATGAATCGCCGGATGATGCTGACGAGCTGGTCCACCTCGGAAAGCGGTATCGCGAGCCTCACGAACCCCACGACCCTGTCGCCGTCGGCGGACGTGACGGGCATGGCGACGTATCTCAGCCGGGCGCCAAGAGTGGTGCTGTAGCGCACTGCCATACCGGTGCCGGTCTTCAGCGACTCCAACACCTCAGGACGGGTGGCGTGGTTTTCCATGGTTCTCGGTTCCTCCTCGGAGTCTCCGAGCACCACCCCGCTAGGGCTGATCACTGTCACTCGTAGGCCGATCTCGCGGCCGATGCGGTCGGTGAGCGCGTCCATGGCGGTTACGTCGCGCTCCTCCTCGAGACCCTGGCGCACCAGCTCGGAGACGAGGAAAGTCTTGGCCTCCATCTCGTCGTCGAGCCGGGCGATGAAGTAGCCCTGGATGGCCCGGGTGAGGTACACCCCGATCAGGACCAGTGCCGAAAGGATCACGAGGAGGTATGTGAGAGTCAGCCTCTTCCGGTACCCCAGGACCATTGCGGGATCCCCACCTCCTCGAGTCTGCATTGCTGCTCCAAAGCGGCATTCCGTATCGTGCTCAGGGCCTAACCATGGCGCCATGAGTCCGCGCCGCTACGCGCCGTCCCCGGAGGGCGACACCGGCAGCCCTGGCGAGGACCTGCGCGCTGAGAAGCAGCGCGAACTGGTGGCAATCTACTCAGACGTCCTCCCTGAACCTGTAGCCTACCCCGTGGACCGTCTGGATGTACGTGGGGCGCGAGTCGTCCTCCTCGATCTTCTGGCGCAGGCGCCTCACGTGCACGTCCACGGTGCGGGTGTCCCCGCCGTACTCGTATCCCCAGGCCTTTTCCAGGAGGAAGTCCCTGGTAAGCACCTTGCCCCGGTTTGCCACGAGGACGCGCAGGAGCTCGAACTCCTTCGGCGTAAGCTCGGTCCGCGCTCCCCTGACCTCCACCTCGAACCGCGCGGTGTCTATCACGAGGTCGCCCACGTGGATGCGGCCTGAAGCATCGCGCGCTTTCGTTTCCTCGAGGTCCATCTCGCGCCGACGCAAGAGCGCTTTGACCCTCGCGACGAGCTCGCGCGGGCTGAACGGCTTCGTGACGTAGTCGTCAGCCCCCACCGATAGTCCCAGCACCCTGTCGAACTCCTCTGTCTTCGCCGTGAGCATGAGGACCGGCACGCTCGTCTCGCGGCGAAGCTGCCGGCACACCTCGATGCCGTCGATCCCGGGGAGCATGAGATCGAGGATCACGAGGTCGGGGGACTCGCTCCGCGCGCGTTCGAGGCCCTCTTCGCCGTCGGTGGCCGTGAGGACCGAGAAGCCTTCCTTCTCGAGGTTGAACCGGACCAGCTCCAGGATTGGGGCCTCGTCGTCAACCACAAGCACTTTCTTCGTCATAAGCCTTCCTCCGCTTCGGTCTGCTTCGTGCAGAGCACCGCGCTCTCCTCCCCATGCCCATTATAACTTTGGACAACTTCGCGCGCCAGCGCAACAGGGAACAGCAGGGATGCTTATGGTATAATGGCTGTGGTCCGAGATCCGCCGATGGGAGGGCGGCATTCGTGAACGTCGTCACAACCATAAAGGGCAAGTGCAGGGGCTGCTACGCGTGCGTGCGCAACTGCCCTGTAAAAGCCATCAAGGTCGAGGACGGCCAGGCGACCGTGATGGAGGACCTCTGCATCGCCTGCGGCTACTGCGTGCGCGTCTGCGCCCAGCACGCCAAGCACATCAAGGAGGACCTGTCAGCAGTCGGGGAAGCGCTCCGCTCCGGGGCCGCTTACGCCATGCTGGCGCCGTCCTTCGTGGTGGAGTTCGCGGGGGAGTTCCGTCCCGGGCAGGTGGTTGAGGCCCTCCGGCGGGCCGGGTTCATCGGCGTGTACGAGGTCGCGTGGGGGGCCGAGCGCGTCACGCAGGAGTATATCAGGCTGATTGAAAAGGAAGGCCGTCGCGGCGTCATCTCGACACCGTGCCCCGCCGTGGTGAACCTCGTCGAGGCGAGGTTCCCGGAGCTTCTGGACAGGCTTGCCCCGGTGGTGTCGCCCATGGTGGCTGCAGGCAGGATGATAAAGCGCACCCACCCCGGGGCGCGCACGGTGTTCATCGGCCCTTGCGTCGCCAAGAAAAGCGAGGCTGCGGACGCGGAGGTTGCCGATGCGGTCGATGCCGTGCTGACCTTTGCCGAGCTCCGGGCGCTGCTCGACGGCCTGACCGTTGACGTGGACGCGCTTCCCGACGCGTCCTTCGACCGGCCCGGCGCTCACCTCGGCAGGCTGTACCCGGTGGCCGGAGGGCTTCTCCGCAGTGCCGCGCTGCAGTCGGACATGCTGGAGAACGACATCATCACCGTGGAGGGCAAGGACAACTGCATCGAGTTCCTCGAGGCCCTGCGCCGCGGGCGCGAGTGCCCAGAGTTCGTCGATATGCTCTTCTGCGAGGGGTGCATAAATGGTCCCATGATCACGAGCCCGCTTCTCGGGTATGGTAGGAGGCGGGTCGCAGTGGACTTCGCGAGGCGAACGGAGGACGAGCCGACCCGGGAGACCGCCGCGGCGGTCCCTGCCCCGGCCGCGGTCCCTGCCCCGGCCATTACCGCGTCGTGCCCCTCGTTTCCCGGGATCGAGGCCAGGCGCTCATTCAGGTCGCGAAGGGTGCCGCTTCCCACGCCCAGCGACGACGACATCCGGCGCATACTGCGGGAACTCGACAAGACCAGGCCGGAGGACGAACTCAACTGCGGGGCGTGCGGCTACAACACGTGCCGCGAGAAGGCCATCGCTGTGTTCCAGGGCCTTGCCGAGAACAAGATGTGCCTTCCGTACCTCATAAAGCAGCTCGAGGTCCACAACAGGCAGCTTGCTGACCTGAAGGCGTACCACGAGGACATCGTCCAGAGCATCACCGAGGGTATCGTGGTGGTGGACCGCAACATGATCGTCACCAGCTTCAACGATGCCGGCGGCCGGGTGAGCCGCCAGGCGTCGAAGGGAGCCATCGGGCGCAAGATATTCGAGGTCCTGCCTGCGCTCGATACCCCTGCCTGCAGGCATGCCTTCGAGCAAGCCATCAGGCGCGGGATGCCCACAGAGATCGGGGAGGTCATCTATCATCTGGGGATGGGTGACGGGGCCGTCCCCAGAGCCGGCTCCGGGGCCGGCATGGCCACCGACGCCCGCGACGTCAGGGACAAGGTCGTCGTCAACCTGAAAGTGAGCCCGCTCAAGAACTCCAGTGGCGACGTGTACGGAGCCGTGCTTCTCAGTCAGGACATCACCGAGAGGCGCAGGCTCGAAACCCAGCTCATCCAGTCAGACAGGCTGGCCGCGCTCGGTCAACTCGCTGCTGGCGTTGCGCACGAGATCAACACCCCGCTCACACTCATATCAGGATACACTGAGATACTGGCCGGCACGGTCGGTCCCGACGGCCCCGGTGCGTCGCACCTCAAGACCATCGCGGAGGAGGCGGACAGGATCGCCGAGATAGTCCGAAGCCTTCTCAGCTTCGCGCGGCCTGGCGCATCGCCTTCGGGGAAGTGTAAGGTCAACGAGGCGATCGAAAGGACGCTCAAGATCTTCGGCGGGCAGATGGCCCACAAGGGCGTCGAGGTCCGCCTGAGCCTGGACGACACCGACCCCGAGGCCCCCATCGAGGCGGGCGAGTTGCAGCAGGTGCTGCTCAACATGGTGCTCAACGCGATTCAGGCGATGCCCAGCGGCGGACTCCTTACAATGTCCACAAGGGCAGGCGCCGGAGCCGTGGAGATCGTGGTCGCCGACACCGGGTGCGGGATCCCGGAGGAAAACCTCGGCCGAATCTTCAACCCGTTCTTCACCACGAAGGAAGTGGGAAAGGGCACAGGCCTCGGGCTTTCGGTGAGCTTCGGCATAGTCGAGAAGCACGGCGGATCCATCAGAGTTCAAAGCGAGGTCGGCAAGGGCACGACGTTCACCATCACCCTGCCGTCCTGTGCGGGGGAGGCGTGATATCCGTTGGCTGGCGGCACTGTGCTGGTGGTGGACGACGAAGAGAAGATGTGCGAGTTCCTGCAGCTTGTCCTCGGCCAGGACGGGCATCGCGTGGTCCTGGCCTCGAGCGGCGAGCGTGCCCTCGAGGAGATCAGGTCCGAGGATGACATCGACGTCATCGTGACGGATCTCATGATGCCGGGCATCGGCGGCATGGAAGTCCTCGAGGAGGCCAGGCGCTCGCTGCCCGATACCCCGGTCGTGGTCATCACCGGCTACTCCACCGTCCAGAACGCGGTGGAGGCCATGAAAGCGGGCGCCTTCGACTACCTGCCGAAGCCGTTCAAGGTGGACGAGGTCAGGCTCGTGGTGAGAAAGGCACTGGAGCGGCGGGAGATCGCCCTCGAGAACCGCAGGCTCCGGCGCGAGCTCCAGTCCATCAGGGAGAGGTCGGCCGATATCGTCGGCGCAAGCGGGAAGATGCAGGCCGTCTTCAGGCTGGTGGAGAAGGTGGCGAAGACCGACGCAACCGTGCTCATCCGGGGAGAAAGTGGAACCGGCAAGGACCTCATCGCCCGCGAGATCCATCGCCAGAGCCTGCGAGCGGCGAAGCCCTTCATCAGCATAAACTGCGCCGCCCTGCCCGAAACCCTCCTCGAGAGCGAGCTTTTCGGGCACGCCCGCGGGGCGTTTACGGGCGCGGTCTCCACCAAGCGCGGCCTCTTTGAAGAGGCCGAGGGCGGAACGGTGTTCCTGGACGAGATCGGAGACGTGAGCCTCGCGCTCCAGGCGAAGCTGCTCCGGTTCCTCCAGAGCAGGGAGTTCATCCGGGTTGGGGAAACCTCGGTGAGGCGCGTGGACGTGCGGGTCGTTGTCGCCACCAACAAGGACCTCGAAGATGCCATAGAACGCGGGGATTTCAGGCGCGACCTGTACTACCGCCTGAACGTCATCACGGTGCACCTTCCTCCCTTGCGCGAGCGGCGCGAGGACATACCCCTTCTCGCAAAGCACTTCGCCCGGAAGTACGCGGCGAGCCTCCTCAAGGGGGCCATGAGCTTCTCGCCCGAGGCCATGGCGGCGCTTTCGTCGTACGACTGGCCAGGCAACGTGCGGGAGCTCGAGAACGCCGTGGAGCGGGCGGTGGTGCTGGCCGAAGGCAACGAGCTCTCCCTGGACGACTTTCCGGAGGAGATCGCCCGAAAGGGGACGGGACGTGGCATGCAGAACGCCTC
This sequence comes from Bacillota bacterium, assembly GCA_030024085.1. Classification (GTDB taxonomy): domain Bacteria; phylum Bacillota; class SHA-98; order UBA4971; family UBA4971; genus UBA6256. Next base: position 9,214 of record JASEJE010000028.1, read on the forward strand.
CGAAGGCGCGGCGGGAGGCGCCGCGGTGGACGCTGCAGGTGGGGAGATGGAGTTCGACGAGGCTGTGGACTCCTACAAGCGCGAGCTGATCTCGAGGGCCCTTGAGCGGGCCGGCGGGGTGCAGGCGAGGGCCGCGGAGATCCTGGGGATCAAGCGGACCACGCTCAACGAGATGATGAAGAGATTGGGGATGACCGGACGCGCCGCCCGGCGGCGAGCTGGCGCCAAGAATTTGGACGCCTAAGCCACCATTTTGGACAGCCGGACCTTGCGAGGATCTGCAGCCCAGGCCCGGGGAGCGGTTGAAACCCGCGCGGGACGTCACTTTCAGGCGGTCCCGGCGGGCTTTTTCTTTTGAGGCCGCGGGTTGGCACGCGACTTGCTTTCCTCCGTGGGACGAAAACGATCGGTGGCGGAACACGACGGCGCCAGGCAGCGGCGACTGCGCCGGGAAGGCGTGTGAAGCTGCGAGGAGAGGCGCCGAAAAGTGGCCACCGATTGTGAAGCAAAGCACAAAGGAGGAATTGGCATGTCAGCGGTGTCCCTCAAGGAAGAGGCAGCGCGGCGTGATCCAACCCACGACATGGATGAGGACCTTCGGGCCGAGTATGAGAAGACCGTGCAGGATTACGGGCTTCCTTACCCCGATGGCACCTGGTTCAAGCGCGCGGCGCGCCTGGAGCGCCAGATGCGCGAGGCTCGCATGGAGGCAAGGTTCGACGAGAATTAAGGTGGGTGGGGAGTGAGCGAGAGATGAGCCCGTTTTGCCGTGCGCACATCCTGGTGTGTGCCGGGGCCGGGTGCGTGTCCTCCGGTTGCCAGGCGGTTTACGAAGCCCTCATGAACGGCCTTACGGCCGAGGGTGTCCTGGGCGAGGTCAAGGTGGTCCAGACCGGCTGCATAGGGTCGTGCGACCTCGGCCCGGTCATCGTGGTATATCCCGAGGGCACGTTCTATCAAAGGGTCAGGCCCGAGGACGTCCCGGACATCGTGCGCGAGCACATAGTGAAAGGCAGGCCGGTGGAGCGGCTTCTCCACAAGCGTCCTAACGGGGAAGCGGCGCCGACCCTGGCTGGCATCGACTTCTTCAAGAAACAGGTCAAGATAGTCCTTCGTAACTGCGGGGTCATAGACCCCGAGAACATCAACGAGTATGTAGCGCGCGACGGGTACGAGGCCCTTGCGCGGGTGCTCACCGACATGGAGCCCAGGGAGGTCATCGACATCGTCAAGAGGTCGGGCCTTCGCGGGCGCGGCGGGGCGGGTTTCCCGACGGGCCTCAAGTGGGAGTTCGCATCGCGCGTCAGGTCCGACCAGAAATACGTGGTCTGCAACGCCGACGAGGGGGACCCGGGCGCGTTCATGGATAGAAGCGTGCTCGAGGGCGACCCGCACAGCGTGATCGAGGCCATGGCGATAGCGGGCTATGCAATCGGCGCGAACCAGGGCTACGTGTACGTGCGGGCGGAGTACCCGCTGGCCGTGGCGCGCCTTTCGCACGCGATCCGCCAGGCGCGGGAGTTCGGCGTGCTGGGCGAGAACCTCTTCGGGTCGGGGTTCGATTTCGACCTCGAGATCAGGGTGGGAGCAGGAGCTTTTGTCTGCGGCGAGGAGACGGCTCTTCTGGCATCGGTTGAGGGCAAGCGCGGCATGCCCAGGCCCAAGCCGCCGTTCCCGGCGAACGAGGGCCTGTGGAGGAAGCCGACGGTCATCAACAACGTCGAGACGCTGGCGAACATCCCGCCCATCATCCTCCGCGGTCCCGAGTGGTTCGCGAGCATCGGCACTGAGAAGAGCAAGGGCACGAAGGTGTTCGCGCTCGCCGGCAAGATCAACAACACCGGGCTTGTGGAGGTGCCCATGGGCACCACGCTCCGGGAGATCGTGTACGACATCGGCGGCGGTATACCCGGCGGCAAGGCGTTCAAGGCCGCCCAGACCGGCGGCCCTTCGGGTGGCTGCATCCCCGCGGCCTTCCTCGACACCCCGATGGAGTACGACACCCTGGTGAAGCTTGGCGCCATGATGGGGTCGGGCGGCCTCATCATCATGGACGAGGACACCTGCATGGTGGACATCGCCAGGTTCTTCCTGCAGTTCACCCAGGACGAGTCCTGTGGCAAGTGCGTCCCATGCAGGGAAGGCACCAAGGTCATGCTGGACATCCTCACCCGCATCACCGAGGGCAAGGGCCAGCCAGGGGACATCGAGACCCTCGAATCCCTCGGCAAGACGATAAAGAACACGGCCCTCTGCGGGCTCGGCCAAACCGCCCCGAACCCCGTGCTCAGCACAATCAGGCATTTCAGGGACGAGTATGAGGCACATATCCACGAGAAGAGATGCCCCGCGGGGGTCTGCACGGCCCTTGTGCGCTACCACATAGATGCGGACAGGTGCAGAGGATGCGGTCTCTGCGCGAAGGCATGCCCGGTCGGCGCGATCGCCCCCGTAGCTGTGGAAGCCGAGGAGGCTGTGGCGAAGGCGGCCGGCGAGGAAGCCATCAGCCGCGCGCGGAAGCGCAAGGTCTACGCTATCGATGCTGACAGGTGCCAGGGATGCGGCGCGTGCGCGAGCGCCTGCCGCTTCCAGGCGGTATCGCGGAGGTGAAGGGAATGAGCGCAATCCTGCCACAGACAAAGCCGCAAGATAAGCCAACCACGGCCTCCGCCGCACCGGCGACCACGCCCGCACCTCCACAGGCTGCCGCGCCGGCGAAGGCGTTGAGGCTCACCATAGATGGGCGCGAGGTAGAGGCGTATGAGGGAGAGACCGTGCTCGACGCCGCGCGGCGTGCGGGTCGAGACATACCGACGCTGTGCTACCACCCGGCAGTTGGGCGCATAGGCTCCTGCAGGGTGTGCGTCGTAGAGATCGAGGGGGCAAGGACGCTCCCGGCGTCGTGCGTGACGCCCGTGGCTGACGGCATGGTGGTGCACACGAACACCCCCGCGGTGCGCGAGGCGCGCCGCACCGTGCTCGAGCTCCTGCTCGCCGCTCATCCTCACGACTGCTTGAAGTGCGAGAGAAACGGGCGGTGCGAGCTCCAGGACCTCGCCATGCGTCTCGGGATACGTAACGCGAGGTTCCGCAGGGAGAAGGTCCACAGCGAGCCTGACGCCTCCAGCGCGGCGCTGGTGCGTGAGCCGGACAAGTGCGTCCTGTGCGGCCGCTGCGTGAAGGTTTGTAACGAGGTGCAGGCCGTGGGAGTGCTCGGGTTCGCGTATCGCGGCACCCGGTCATGCGTGACGCCCATGTTCGAGCACGGGCTCGCAGAGTCGAAGTGCGTCTCGTGCGGCCAGTGCGCAAAGGTGTGCCCTGTGGGAGCCATAAGCGAGAAAGAGGAATGGGAGCGCGTGCTAGATGCAATAGCCGACTCCGACCTCCACGTGGTCGTGCAGGTCGCGCCGGCCGTGCGCGCCGCCATCGGCGAGGAATTCGGCATTCCTGCAGGCACCGCCGTCACCGGGAAGCTTGCCACGGCGCTCCACCGGCTCGGATTCGACGCCGTGTTCGACACTCAGTTCGCGGCGGACCTCACGATCATGGAGGAAGGCCACGAGCTTTTAGAGCGCATCAAGTCCAGAGGAAAGCTCCCTCTCATAACCTCGTGCAGCCCCGGCTGGGTGAGGTTCTGCGAGACGTTCTTCCCGGATTTCCTCGGGAACGTCTCATCGTGCAAGTCACCGCAGCAGATGATGGGGGCCGTCATAAAGACCTACTATGCCAGGAAGGCAGGGGTCGCTCCGGAAAGGGTATTCAGCGTCTCGGTCATGCCGTGCACTGCCAAGAAATACGAGGCGGCCCGGCCCGAGATGAACGCTTCGGGCGTGCGCGACGTCGATGTGGCCATCACCACCAGGGAGCTTGCCCGCATGATAAAGGCCGCAGGGATAGACTTCGCGAACCTGCCTGACGGCGAGTTCGATGCTCCCCTCGGCATCTCCACAGGCGCGGGGACCATCTTCGGCGCGACGGGAGGCGTGATGGAGGCGGCGCTGCGCACCGTCTCCGAGGTCGCGGCGAAGAAGCCCGCGGGCAAGGTGGAGTTCGCGGAAGTCCGGGGCCTCGAGGGAATACGCGAGGCGACCGTCGACGTGGGCGGCCAGGGGGTCCGCATCGCGGTGGCCTCCGGACTCGCAAACGCTGCAAGGCTGCTCCAGAGGATACGCGAGGGCAAGGCGTCTTACCACTTCGTAGAGATCATGGCCTGCCCTGGCGGGTGCGTCGAGGGCGGCGGACAGCCGAGGTCGTGCGACCCGGAGATCGCAGCGAAGAGGGCAGCAGCGCTGTATGCGGAGGACGGGCACATGAAGGTCCGCAAGTCCCACGAGAACCTCGCCGTGCGGAGGCTCTACGATGAGTTCCTCGGCAAGCCCGGCAGCGAGGTCGCACACAGGCTCCTTCACACGACATACCGGAGTGCGGAGGAAGCCGCCCCGGCCACTGGCGCCAGGAAGGAGGCCATCTGACATGGCAGCGGCGAAGACGAAAGAAAAGCGAGCCCGGCTCGAGGTTGCGTCCAGGCCCGGTGAAGGTGTCGGCACCTGCAAGTGCCAGGGAAAGACTCCTGATGATAGATATGGGATGCTCGACGAGATAATCGCCAAACACAAGGACACCCCGGGGTCGCTCATTCCCGTGCTCCACGAGGCCCAGCAGCTCTTCGGTTGCCTTCCCGAGGACTTGCAGTCCAGGATCGCAAAGGGTCTCGGGGTGCCGGAGAGCGAGGTATACGGCGTTGCCACGTTCTACTCGCTGTTTTCGCTGCGTCCGAAAGGCAAGTGGACCGTGAACGTGTGCCTCGGCACCGCCTGCTATGTGAGGGGCGCAGCGGCTTGCCTCGAGGCGATGAAGAAAGAGCTTGGGGTGGACATCGGCGGCACCAGCAAGGACGGGCTCTTCACTCTGCAGGCCGTAAGGTGCCTCGGCGCGTGCGCGCTGGCGCCCGTGGTCATGATCGGCGAGACCGTGTTCGCGAGGGTGAAGCCCGAGGATATCCCCGGGATACTCGCTGACTACGCGGCGACTCACTCCAGCGAGGTCGCGGCAAGCTAAAACCATCTTCACATCAACATCACCGCTCCCACGCTGTGAGAGGCCCCGGTAACCCCGCCGGGGCCTCTCGGATCTCCCTGCTGTATCTGGACGGCGTCTCCCAGGATTCTCCTTCAAGAAAATCTTCCGAATGCTGCTGTACTTTTGCCTCTACCGCCGTTAATGATTAAGCGGAAGCTAAGTTCCATTGCGTACAATAGTTTCATGGGTTTCCAGAGGGAAACCCGCCGGGCTGCCGAATAGACTGTTTAACGAGTTGGCATTTTGTGACTTGCCTGGCACACAGGAGGGGCCAGCGGCAGGCTGCTGGGTTACCGGCCTCGGCTGGCGTTTTGGGTGGCGGACCGAGAGGAGGGAGGTCCCGGGGACTGTAGGAGGTTGTGCGGTGAACAGCAATTATCCGTGAGAGCCACGGTAACGGAATAAGCAAGGAGGAAATGAGCGATGAAGAACATGCGGATTCTCGCAGTCATGGTTCTTGTGGTTGGTATGGTGGTCGGCATGGCGACGCTCGTGGGGTCGGCCCAGGTCATAACCACGACGACCCAGGTGACCACGAATGTTGCCATTCAGACGGTCGGTCTCGGGGTCATAGACTGGACTAACGGGGTAATCCGGATACAGGCATCGGGCGTCGGCGATCCCAGCAAACCCGTCGCCCAGCGCAAGCTGCTTGCCAGGCGCGCGGCTGTGGTTTCCGGCTACCGCGAACTCCTCGAGACGACCAAGGGCGTCCTGGTCCAGAGCGAGACCCTCATGCGCGACTTCATGGTCGTCAACGACGACGTGCGCGCGGCAGCCGAGGGGGTCATCAACAACGCCGTGGTCGTGCCGGGAAGCGAGACGTATACCGAGGAGTCCGATGGGAGCATAACCTGCACCCTGACGATGGAGATGCTCCTCAGGGACATCCTGGTGCCCGTATACGCGACGATGAGGCAGGAGTTTGGGACCGCGGTCGTGGCCACCGCGACGGTCGTGAGCCCCTATACCGGACTCATCGTGGATGTCGGCGGCCTCGGGTTCCCGAAGCCAGCGGTGTTCAGGGTCGTCACGGTGGGCGGCACGGTGGTGTACGGTGTCTCCGTTGCCAAATACGAGTATGCATGCCAGTCGAGGCTCGCGAGCTACATAAACTCCGTCATCGCCGCGAAGCAAAACCTTCAGGACAGGGTCGGCGGTAATCCTTACGTCATCAGGGCGGTCAGGGTCGTCGGAACCGACATCATAGTCCCGAACGAGGTCGTCACAGTAACGACCACCATGACCACAGTGCTCCAGGAATGCAAGGTGGTCGTATCCTACTGACGTGATGCGATGGCGCGGGGCGGAGTCGAAGGGCGTGGGGCGCGTTCCAGGTCTTCGCAGGGCTTCGCCTTCACACCCGGCAGATTCCGCCATCGCGCCCTTTCGTAGAAGAGGAACGATCGGGAAGACCAGCGAAGGGGGGAGCCCCGATGAAGCGGGGACATCTCTGGGCGGCTATAGTCGCCTTTCTGATTCTTGGGCTTGCCGCCGGCGCTCACCCGGCCCCCGTCGCCGCCCAAGCCGTTGAGGTGGTGGCGGAGGGGGTCGGCGCCGTGGTCGGGGGCGATGTGGCGCGGGCGCGCGACGAGGCCCTGCGCGACGCGTACAGGGTCGCCATAGAACAGGGCGCAGGCGTCTCGATTGCGAGCCGCACTGATATGTCGGATTTCGTGGTGTTCTACGACAAAGTGGTCAGCCAGGCCGGAGGATACGTCCAGTCCTACCAGGTAGTCGGCGACTACTGGCAGACCCCCGATGGCCTTGTGCACGTGAAAATCCGGGCGAGAGTCGCGAGGGGAGACGTAAGGTCAGACCTGCAGGCCCTTGCCATACTCATCGACATGATGGGGAATCCGACGATAATGGTCCTCGTGGACGAGAAGAACCTCAATAGCCCTCTTGTTACATCGATCGCCGAAACCAGGATAGTCGAAAAGCTCTCGGCCGTCCGCTATCACCTCGTGGACCAGCGGCAGATCGAGGCCATCAAGGCGAGCGACACGGCGAAGCGCGCCATGCAGGGCGACATCAGCGCCGCCATGACCCTGGGCGAGAGGTTCGCCGCGGACATCGTCATCGTGGGCGATGTGAACAGCAAGTACCTCACCTCGACGAGGTCCGGCAATTTCACCTTCCAGTCGTGCATGGCTTTCGGGACTCTCAAGGCCGTGCTCACCCAGACAGGGCAGATCATCTGGGCCGAGACGCCACAAGCCACGAAGGCGCAGCTTTCGGCGGATGTCGCCGGGCTCGAGGCCATAAAGGCGGTGGCTGACGATGTGGCCTCGCGTCTCATATGGGAGCTTCCCAAGCGCGCCGGCGGCGGGGCTTCGGGCGGCACGCGCACGATCCAGCTCATCGTGAACGGGTGCTCGTACACCCAGATGAACCAGATCATGCAGGCCCTCAAGGACATGCGCGGGGTCACGGCCGTGTACCGCAGGACTTTCGAGAACAACATCGCGGTGATAGACGTCCAGACCACGGGCAATGTCGACGACCTCGCGGCAAGGCTCGACTCCCTGACAAACCCCAGGGTCGAAGTGGTGATGGTGACGAGAGACAAGATAGAGGTCAGGGTGATGAGATAGGGCATGGTGAGATTGAGCCTGATGAGGCACGACAGTCGAAGACTGCGTTGTAGACTGGGGGATGAAAGATGCGTGAACGAAGGAGCGTTTTGACCGGGAGGCGCGCGGTCGCCGCTGCCGTGGTTGCGGCGACCATCCTGCTTCTTGCTGCAGGGATGCAGGCGACGCCTGCGGCGGCGCAGGCGCCGGCCCAACAGGGCAAGATTCGCATTGCTGTCATGGACTTCCTGGACCAGACGAACTATCCGCAGTGGCACGTCGGCAGAGGCATGCGGGTCGAGTTCGAAACGAGGCTCGTTCAGACCGGTCAGTTTGAGGTCATAGAGCGCGAGCGCCTCGAGCAGATCATGAACGAACAGGGTTTTGGGGCGACAGGTCTTGTCGATCCGTCCAGCGCGGCCCAGATAGGCAAGCTTCTCGGTGTCCAGGCAATGATAATGGGCAGCGTCACCAAGTTCGACATTCAGACCAACAGGGTGTCTCTTCCGATCCTGGGGTCTGTCGCCTCGAGCGAGGCGACTGTGGAGATCCACGTGCGCGTCGTGGACACCAACACCGGCAGCATCAAGCTGGCCGACATGGCTCAGGGCAAGGAGAGCCAGGCGAACATCTCGCTCACTCTCGAGGGAATGCCGCCAATGGCCTTCGGCAGCGCGAACTTCCAGGGCACGATCTTGGGCAAAGCCACATCCAAGGCCGTTGACCAGCTCATCGGGAAGATAATGCACCTCTTCCCTGTAGAGGGCTACGTGGTGAAGGTCGTGGGTGATAAGGTATACACCAACCTTGGCCGGGCACAGGGAGTGAAGGTTGGGCAGAAACTGCTCGTGTACCGGCTGGGTGAGGTCATAACCGACCCGTTCACCGGGCAGGTGCTCTCTGCCGAGAAAACCGAGATCGCCACTATCACCGTGACCAGCGTCGAACAGCTCCTTTCCATAGGGACGACAGACACCCCGGGGGCAGGCGGGAGGATACAGGTCGGCGACAAGGTCACAATTAAGTATTGAACGCTCCCGGCGGTTGGGACCGTTGGCCTCGAGGCCAGCGGTCCCTGGGTTTTCGGGCGATTTTTGGGCATCCTGGAACCAGAGAACATTGACATCGTTATGAATAGTAGCGCAGGCTGACCAGGATAAGGCGAGCCACCCAAGGCGAACCGTCCTTGAGTCGGGGGGAAGGATTTGCTACAATTGGAGCAACATATAAGCCCGGGGGGAATCGCACCATGGACTTCGATGACAAGTTCGGGCGTGTTGCTCTGACCTTCGACGATGTGCTTCTCGAGCCATCCTACTCCGAGGTGATGCCGGGGGAGGTAGATGTATCGACGAAGTTGACCGCGAGGATCCGCCTCAATATCCCGCTCGTGAGCGCGGCCATGGACACGGTGACCGAGGCGAGGCTCGCCATAGCCATTGCGCGCGAGGGCGGAGTCGGCATCATCCACAAGAACATGTCGATAGAGCGCCAGGCGGGCGAGGTGGACAAAGTAAAGCGGTCCGAACACGGTATAATCGTGGACCCGATATTCCTCGAGCCCCACAACCTCATACGGGATGCTCTGGCCATAATGGAGCGCTACCACATCTCCGGGGTGCCCATCACAAAAGACGGAAAGCTGGTGGGGATACTCACCAACAGGGACCTCCGGTTCGAAACCAACTACGACCAGGCCATCGAGAACGTCATGACTAAGGAGAACCTGGTGACCGCCCCGATGGGCACGACGCTCGAGGAGGCCAAGGCGATCCTGCAGCGCCACAAGATAGAGAAACTGCCGATAGTCGACGAGAACTTCATGCTGAAGGGGCTCATCACGATAAAGGACATCCTCAAGACGAAGCAGTTCCCGAACGCGGCCAAGGACGAGCGAGGAAGGCTGCGAGTAGGGGCCGCCGTGGGACCGTCAGGGGCGGTCGCTCGTGCCGGGGCGCTGGTGGACGCCGGGGCGGATATCCTGGTCGTTGACACCGCGCACGGGCACTCGCGCTCGGTGCTGGAGACGGTGAGGGCGCTCAAGGCGAGCTTCAAGAACGTGGACGTCGCCGCCGGCAACGTGGCGACGGCCGAGGGCGCCAGGGCACTGATAGAGGCCGGGGCAGACGCCATCAAGGTCGGGATCGGCCCGGGGTCCATCTGCACCACGCGGGTGGTGGCGGGGATCGGGGTGCCGCAGATCACGGCGATTTTCGAGTGCGCCAGGGTGGCGAGGGAGCGTGGCGTGCCGGTCATAGCCGACGGCGGGGTCAAGTACTCGGGCGACATCACGAAGGCCATCGCCGCCGGGGCCGACGTGGTCATGATCGGGCGGCTGTTCGCAGGCACGGAGGAGAGCCCCGGGGAGCGTGTCATCTATAAGGGGCGTAGCTTCAAGGTCTATCGCGGGATGGGGTCTGTCGAAGCAATGAGGCAGGGATCCAGCGACAGGTACTTTCAAGATCCGGCGCATAAACTGGTGCCGGAGGGCATCGAGGGGCGGGTCCCGTACAAGGGGGCGCTCGCTGACACCGTATACCAGCTCGTTGGCGGGCTGCGCGCAGGGATGGGATACTGTGGTGCGCGGAACATCGCCGAGCTTTACGCAAACACGAAGTTCATAAGGATGACCGGAGCGGGCCTGCGCGAGAGCCACCCGCACGACATCGTGATAACGCGGGAGGCGCCCAACTATAGCCTGACCGATACCGACGTGGAAGAAGAGTGACAGACGAAAGAACAAACGTAAGTGAGGGAAATGAAAGGAGTGTGGCCGATGCAAGCGAGTCGATGGAAATGGGTGGTTCTGGGCCTGGTGTTGCTCGCAGTCACGGTGCTGCCGCAGGTGGGCGCCGCGGCCGCGGACGAGCCGCCAGTGAGGCTCTTCATCAACCCGAACCCGAACCCGGAGTTCAGAGCGGAGATCTGGGTCGACAGGGGCCAGGGGTCAACCTACTACCCGGGTGACTTCATCGACGTGTACTATCGGGTCAACCGGGATAGCTACGTCTACATCCTTGACATCCTGCCTTCCGGCCAGCTCAGCTGGCTTGTGCGTGACTCGTGGGTCCGGGCCAACAGGGCCTATACGTTGTCTGGGACGGTCGAACCCCCTTCAGGGACCGAGTACCTGATCGTATTCGCGTCAACCCAGAAACTGCCTCTACCTTACCTCGAGGAGTCGGTGCAGTCCGGACGGGCTTACATCGAAGGCGAGGCCAATGTCAACCTCGGGAAGATCCAGGCGAAGATCAAGATCGTGCCGCAGCAGTCGTGGGTGAGCGCGTATACATACTTCTACGTTGGCGGAGGCTTCCCGCCGATCCCAGGTCCGCAGCCACCGGCGCCGGTGCCTCAGCCTCCGGTACCGCAGCCGCCGCCGGTTGTGAAGTATGGCGCGGTGAACGTGTCGACCTACCCCTCGGGCGCCACGGTGTTCCTGGATGGCGTCGAGCGGGGAAGGACTCCCATGCTCCTCCAGAACGTGCCGCTCGGAAACCACGAGGTCACGCTGGTCCTTTCGGGTTACTACACATACTCGAGGCGGTTCGAGCTCAACTACGCGCAGACATACTATGTCAGCGCGTCGCTCCAGAGGATCCCATAGGGCGGGGGACGGGGTGGGGGATGAGCGACGTCCTCCAACCCCGCGTGCGTCCGGGCACCCGTGCATCCGTGCGCCTGTGCGCCTGTACGCGCGTCGGCCAGCCGGGTTGCGCATGCGCGGGCGCAGACGCGGACGCCGACGCGGGCACGGGCGCGGTTGCGGCCGCTCGCGTCACCGGGAAGTGAGCGCCCTGCAGGAAGGCCCGGGTGGTCTTGGCCACCCGGGCTCTTGTCTTGATCGTGGCAGTGCCCTTCCAGGGGTGGTATAATATGACCGGTGCCATGACGGAGGGCGGTCCCGGGTTTCATGCGGCAGGCATTGCGAGGAGAGGCCTGGCGCCCGATGTGGTTCCGATTGCTGGTCTCCTGCGGAGGTGGGTTAACTCAAGTGGAAACCGTGTACATAGCGCATGTCGGCGAGCACGAGGGGAAGGAGGTCGAGATCCGCGGTTGGCTCTATAACAAGAGGTCCAGCGGGTCCGTGGTCTTTCTGATCGTCCGGGATGGGACAGGCTTCATCCAGGCGGTTGTGGCGAAGGGCCAGGTGCCAGAGGAGGGTTTCGCCGCCTGCGACCGGCTCACGCAGGAGTCGTCGCTTGTGGTGAGGGGCGCTGTGAGGGCCGACCGGAGGGCGCCCGGCGGGTATGAGATCCTGGTTTCGGCCGTGGAGCCTGTCTCGATCGCCGAGGAGTACCCCATATCCCTCAAGGAGCACGGCGTGGACTTCCTGATGGACCACAGGCACCTCTGGCTTCGCACACCGAGGCAGGTCGCCATCATGCGGGTCAGGAACGAGATCGTGAAAGCCATCCGCGACTTCCTCGACGACCGCGAGTTTGTGCTGGTGGACGCGCCCATCCTCACGCCGTCTGCGTGCGAGGGCACGACCACGCTTTTCGAGACAGACTACTTCGACACGAGGGCCTATCTCACGCAGAGCGGCCAGCTCTACATGGAAGCTGCTGCGATGGCTTTCGGGAAGGTGTACTGCTTCGGGCCGACGTTCCGGGCGGAGAAATCCAAGACGCGAAGGCATCTCATGGAGTTCTGGATGGTGGAGCCGGAGATGGCCTGGGTCGACCTGGACGGCGACATGAGGCTCCAGGAGGAAATGGTGAGCTACGTGGTGCAGCGTGTGCTCGAGGAGAGGGCGAAGGATCTGGCCACGATCGAGCGGGACACCTCGAAACTGGAGAAAGTGAAGCCTCCTTTCCCGCGTATCAGCTACGACGAGGCCGTGGAGATCCTGCGGCGCCACGGAGTTGAGTTCGAGTGGGGCAACGACTTCGGCGGGGGCGACGAGACCATCCTTGCAGAGGAATTCGACCGGCCGGTATTCGTCCACAGATATCCCACGGTGTGTAAGGCCTTCTACATGAAACCCGATCCGAACAGGGCCGACGTGTGCTTGTCGGCGGACCTCCTCGCGCCCGAGGGGTACGGCGAGATCATCGGCGGGGGTCAGAGGATAGACGACGCGGACCTTCTCGCCCGGCGCGTTGAGGAGCACAGGCTCCCGGCTGAGGCATACAGATGGTACATGGACCTTCGCCGGTATGGGTCCTGTCCGCACTCCGGTTTCGGCCTCGGGATCGAGCGGACGGTCGCGTGGATATGCGGCCTCGATCACGTGCGGGAGACAATCCCGTTCCCGCGGCTACTCAACAGAATCTACCCGTGAGGTGTTCATGATGACTCCTGGTATGAGCGTACGCTGTGCCCGGCGCGTCCGGGTGCTGGCTGCAGCAGGCGCCGGCATTGCCCTGCTGGCCGTCCTGGCGTGGGGGTGGCTGGGCGCGCCGGTGCTGGCAACGGCTGGGACGGCCGGCCAGGGGAAGTCCGGCGGCGGCGACATGACCGCTGGTAGCGACATGGCTGCCGGCGTCGCCTTCCTGGAAAGAGGGATGTTCGAGGAGGCCGTGGCGGCGTTCTCGCGTGTGGTGGCCGCCGACCCGAAGGGGCCGGAGGCCGCGAGGGCTTTCGACTATCTCGGTTACCTGTACTGGGGCAGGGGCTGGAACGAGGAGGCTCTTGGGGCGTTCCGAGAGAGCCTGCGATGCGCCGGCGAGGCGGGCGACGCAGCCGGCGTGCTTCGGGCCAGGGTCGCGCTGGGGCAGGTGCTGCTCGACATGGGAAAGATGCAAGACGCGTGCCGGGAGTTCGAGCAGGCCATCGACGTCGCGGGGCCGGGAGACCTTGACATCGTCTACACGCTGCTCGGAATAGCGAAATCCGAGGGGAAAGACTCGGCCGGAGCAGCGGAGATGTTCTCGCGGGCGCTCGCGGCCTTCCCTGGGAACCCGGTCGCCGAGTCCCATCTCAAGAAGCTGTCCTTCGGCATGCCGATCCATTTCGCCAGCGTCGAGAAGGCGCTTCCAGGGAGCGGAGAATCTCTGCGCGCGGGCACGGGCACAGGCACAGGCACAGGCACGAGTTCGGGCGCCGGCGCGGGCGCGGCGGGCGGAACAGGCGCCGGCCGCAGCGAGGAGGCCCGGCTGATAAGCGGGGTGGTCTTCGTCAACGAGGGGGCTACCTACGCCACGACGCCCCACGTGAGGCTCACTCTGGGCGTGGACCAGCCTGTCGCCGTCAAGGGGTTCTTCCTCGCAGCCGGCGACGAGGTCTTCAGATGGCACGACTGGCGGTCCCCCATCATAGAGTGGAAACTGCGCGGCGAAGGCGACGGAAAGAAGCCCATCCGGGTCGCCTATTACGTGGCAGGCACGCCTGGTGCACCCGGGGCGTCTGGTACGACTGCTGCACCCGGTGGGGCCGGCGGTGCGGTTGCGGGTGCGGGTCCAGCGATACTGGTGGCACCCGCCGAGGCGTCCATCGTACTCGACCGTGAGCCACCGCGTGGGTCCGTCGAGATAAACGACGGGGCGCGCAGCACGAACAGCACGCGCGTTACGCTCGACCTGCGGGCGAACGACCGCACCAGCGGCATAATGAACGTGTCGATGAGCAACGACGGCGTCGCGTGGAGCAGGTGGACGATGTACCAGTTCACGAAGGACTGGGAGATCCCGTCGGGCGACGGCGAGAAGAAGGTATACGTGCGGTTCCAGGACAGGGCGGGGAACACCTCGACGCCCGTTTCCGACAGGATCGTCCTGGACACCGTTCCACCGGAGATCCTGTGGGTCGACGTGGCGAAGCTCGCTGCGACCACCGCGGACATCGTCTGGGCCACCGACGAGGACTCCGACTCAGCCGTCGAGTACGCGGCCAAGAAGGCGAGGGACGGGGAGTCGATGGTAGCCCGGGACAGGGACATGACCATGCTTCACCACGTCAGGCTGAAGGATTTGCAGCCATCGACGACGTACAGGTTCAGGGTGTTCTCGCGGGATGAGGCGGGCAATACCGCGACCTCCCGGGTGCTCGAGTTCGCCACGAAGCCAGCAACCTGAGTGTAAGTTCATAGATCCATGCCGGTTCGGGAGAAGCTTGCGGGTTGCCCGTGCTTGCACGACGGGGCGCTCTCGGTTTGGCAAGCCCGAATTCCAAACCTAACGAGGCCCGCCGCAAGCGCGCCGTCGCCGGCGTGCAACACCGGCGACCCCTGGAAAAGTGGCGGTGATTTCTGAACCGGCACTCAGGGCAAAAAGTAGCACAGCAGAGACGAAGGAGAGGTTCATGGCGTGACAGGCGGAACGAAACAAGGTCGCTATGACGTGATAATCGTTGGTGCCGGCCCTGCCGGCATCTTCTCGGCGCTCGAGCTTGCCCGGGCCGCTGACGGACGCATCAGCATCATCATAGTCGAAAAGGGGCCCGACCTCGAGGCCAGGGTATGCCCATCGAACGAGGGCAAGAGCGCGTGCCGCAGGTGCGAGCCGTGCAGCATCGTATCGGGCTGGGGCGGCGCGGGGGCGTTCAGCGACGGAAAGCTCACCCTGTCGACACAGGTCGGCGGGATGCTCGACGTCTATGTAAGTGACCAGAGGCTGAAAGATCTCATCGATTATGTGGACGGCATCTACCTCGGGTTCGGCGCGCCGACGAAGGTGTACGGCGGGGACGAGGAAGCCCTGCACGAGCTGGAGCGCAAGGCCCTGCTCGCGGAGATGAAGTTCATCCCCGCGAAGATCAGGCATCTCGGCACCGGCAAGACCAAGGACGTCCTGGAAGGCATGAAGAGCCACCTGGCCGAACACGCCGAGATCGCGCTTCGCGAGAGCGCCACCAGGATCCTCGTTGAAGATGGCAGGGTCATCGGCGTCGAGACCTCGAAAGGCCGCACCATCCTGGGCGACTACGTGATCGTCGCCCCCGGCCGGGAAGGCGCGGAGTGGCTTGTCCAGGAGGCGCGCAGGCTGGGGCTTTCCACAGCCATAAACCCGGTGGACATCGGCGTACGGGTCGAACTCCCGGCGGTGGTGGCAGAGCCTCTGACGGACGTGGCCTACGAGTCGAAGCTCATCTACCACTCGCGCTCCTTCGACGACAAGGTGCGCACCTTCTGCATGTGCCCCTACGGTGAGGTGGTCACCGAGAGTTCCGACGGTCTCATCACCGTGAACGGCCATACGCACTTCGAGAGAAAGACCGAGAACACCAACTTCGCGCTCCTGGTCAGCAAGACGTTTACCGAGCCGTTCAAGGACCCGATAGCATACGGCAAATATGTCGCGGGCCTCGCGAACCTCCTCGGCGGCGGCGTGATCGTGCAGAGGCTGGGAGATCTCCTGGCAGGGCACAGGTCCACGAAGGAGCGGATGGCCAAGGGCACCTGTGTGCCGACGCTCGAGGACGCCACACCGGGCGACCTCAGCCTGGTGTTTCCTTACAGGCATCTCGTGAGCATCATGGAGATGCTGAAAGCGCTCGATGTCGTGGCACCGGGCGTATACGGCCGCAATACGCTCCTTTACGGCGTCGAGGTGAAGTTTTACTCGTCGAGGCTTGCGGTGACCAGTTCCCTTGAAACGCAGGTCAAGAACCTCTTCGCCATAGGCGACGGCGCCGGCATCACGCGGGGCCTCATGCAGGCCTCGGCATCAGGCGTCGTGGCCGCGAGGGAGATCCTGAACCGTCTCGAAAAGCGATAGCACGAGCCGACGGCGTGGTGGCTTTCCTGGCGGAATCGTCGCCACGCCGCTGCCGGGCGTCTGCTCGGTAGAGATGAGGCTGCCGCCCGCGAGCGCTGTGTGTCTACGGCGAGGATTTGTCCCGGCGTGAGAAGGTTATCGGCAGACCCGGTAGAATAATACCCTCGACAACGGGAGGAAGGAGGAGGTGGTACGCACCGATACTACATCGTTGTAGTTGTGTCTACGTGGGTAACGGGTTGGTGCGATGTCGCTGGTGTCTTTCGAGCGGAACAGGATCTGGGTGGATGGAAGCGACCTCAGGGGCAAGTTCAGGGAGGGAGAATCGTGAGGAAGACTCAGAGATTGCTGGGCGTGCTATTGGCCCTGTGTCTCGTTGCCACGCTGCTCGTGGCCACCGGGGTTCGGGCCGACTCCGGGAAGGCCACGCTCATCATCCACTACCACCGTTTCAATGGAGACTACGAAGGCTGGAACCTCTGGATCTGGGTCCCCGGCCGGGAGGGCTCGTCGTACCAGTTCGACCAGCGTGACTCATACGGCATGAAGGCCGTGGTGGCCCTCGAGGGGAGCCATCCGAGGCTTGGATTCATCGTTCGAAAGGGCAACTGGGAGGCAAAAGACACTCCCGACGACCGTTTCGTGGATATCCAGGGGGGCCTTGCGGAGATCTGGGTTGTGCAGGATGACCGGCAGGTGTACAGCACGCGCCCGGACCCGCGGCCCGGGATGCGCGCCACGCTCGACGGCGAGGACCTCCTGACGGTGAGGCTCGCCGCGCCGGCGAAGCCCACGGGCACGGAGTTCGAGGGGTTCCGCGTCACGTGCGACGGCGAGGAGCAAGAGATCGCCTCGGTCGAGAGGGTCGTCGCCACCTCGACCGCTGCGACGCGCGGATATGAGTTCATCGATGGTGGCAAGAGAGTTCGGTTTGTTTGCAAGGCCGGCAACTTCCAATTCACCGACGCAAGCGGCATGCTGGAGGTGTACGTCTCCGGCGCGATGAACAACTGGTCCGGCACTGCAAGCGGCTCGTATCGGCCCTACCCCGACTGGAAGATGCAGTGGAACCCCAGGGACGGTTGCTACGAACTCATAAAGACCGCGGGCGACGGTCCCGGCGACGTGAAGCTCGGCGCCGAGTTCAAGTTCACGTCGTGGAACGGCACCTCGGCAACGTGGTATCCGGGAGGCATGGGAAACAACAACGTCGTCCGCAAGATCGAGGACGCGACCGGCGCGGCGGCCCCGGCGAGCCTCTTCAGGATCAGGACTGCAAGGCCGCTTTCGCCGCTCAAGACCTATGCCGTTGCCAAAGAGGGATACAGGGAAGCTGCCGTGACGAACGGCGCGGTCCTGGACGGCCCGGAGTATGTCTATGATGGGGACGACCTCGGCGCCACCTACACTAAGGAGGCCACCACGCTCAAGGTGTGGGCGCCCACAGCCCTTGCGGTGAATGTCCTGCTATATAAGAGCGCTACAGGCACAGACGCTGAGAGGATTCCCATGACCAGGCAGGCGAAGGGCGTGTGGCAGGCGCGCCTTCCCGGCGACCACCAGGGACAGTACTATGTCTATGAGGTTAGGCATGCCGCGGCGACCGTGACTGTGCCAGACCCGTACTCGCGCGCGTCCGCCGCCAACAGCACGAGGACCCTCATATTCGACCCGGCCGTCACGAATCCGGAGGGTTGGGACCGCGACGCGCCCGTAACCCTCGCAAGCCCCGTGGACGCCGTCATCTATGAGGCCCACGTGCGCGACATGACGATACACCCGACATCGGGAGTCGAGCCTGCCTGGCGCGGCAGGTACCTCGGCCTTGCGCAGGAGGGAACGCGAGGACCTGAAGGGGTGACCACTGGCCTCGATCACCTCAAGGAACTCGGGATCACCCACGTGCATCTGCTCCCCGTGTACGATTTCGGGAGCGCCGACGAGACCGACCCGGGTTCGCGAAACTGGGGCTACGACCCGGTCCTCTACAACGTCCCCGAGGGCTGCTATGCGACGAACCCCAACGGTGTGGAGCGGATCGTGGAGTTCAAGAAGATGGTGCAGGCGCTTCACCGCAATGGCATCGGCGTGGTGGTGGACGTGGTGTACAACCATACCCATGCCACGGGGCTCGCCGACCGCATCTCGATTTTCGACAAGGTCGTGCCCGACTACTTCTACAGATTCGATGATGCCGGGAACCGCGCCGCCGCTTCCGGATGCGGGAACGAGGTCGCGTCGGAACGGCCGATGGTTCGCAAGTTCATCCTGGACTCGGTGAAGTACTGGACCCGCGAGTTCCACCTGGACGGGATGCGCTTCGACCTGATGGCCCTCACCGACAAGGACACCATGTTACTCGTGGAGAAGGCGGCGCGCGAGATCAACCCGCATTTCCTGATCTACGGCGAGCCGTGGCTGGTGGGATCATCGCCGCTCCCCGCGGAACAGCAGATCACCAAGGGGAACCAGAAGGGCACCCGCCTCGCCGTGTTCAACGATAACCTTCGCAACGCGATGAAAGGCCCGTGGGACGACAACACGAAGGGCGGGTTCATGAACGGCGTGCGGGGCCAGGAGAAGGCGATCCGTGACGGCGTGGAGGGGGCGGTCAGTGATTTTGCCGCGAGCCCCGAGGAGGTAGTCCAGTACGTCACATGCCACGACGGCATGACGCTCTGGGATCGCGTCTCCGCGAGCAATCCCTCTGACAGCGTGGAGGACCGGGTGAAGATGACGCTCCTCGGGAACGCCATCGTGTTCACGGCGCAGGGAATTCCGTTCATGCAGGAGGGTGAGGAGTTCCTGCGCACCAAGGGCTTCAACGCCAACAGCTACAACGCTGACGATACCGTGAACGCCATCGACTGGTCGTTCAAGGCCAGGAACAGGCAGGTCTTCGAGTACTACCGGGGTCTTGTCGCGCTTCGGAAGGCCCACCCCAGCTTCAGGCTGAAGAGCGCCGAGGAGGTCAGGCGAAGCCTCTCGTTCTTCCTTGTGGGAAGCAACATGGTGGCCTTCAAGCTCGCGAACGACCGCGATACCTGGAAAGAGATCGTCGTGATTTACAACGGAAACAAAGACGAGAAGACAATCCGCCTGCCCGAAGGGAACTGGGTGGCTGTGGTGGCGGGCATGGAGGCCGGCGTGACGCCCGTTACAGCCATGCCCAACTACTACGCCGGAAAGGTGACAGTCCCGGGGTACAGCGCCATGGTCCTCTACAAGGGCGAGTTTCCGGATGGGTTCACCAGGCGTCCGGCCGGCATGTAGCGCATGTACGCAGCGCGTCCAGCTGTCCGGTCGAGGGTGCCTTCGGCTCCCTAATGCTGCTTTGTCAGATACGAAATGCGACCCGGCCTCGTGGGCCTCGTGGGCCTGGCGGGCTTGTCTGTCGGGGCAATTCCTGGCCCTAGAAGAGCGCTCCAAGACCGCCTGCTATCGCCAGGCTGATCGTGCGAAGGCCGCGTCAGGCAGGGCATTCTCCTCGTGCCGCATTGCCGACGGGGCGTTCTGGAGCGTGCTTCTAGCAGCCTATGAGATCACAGTCCCTTGAGGACCCGTGATGTACGGAACGGGTAAGGCGGAAAGAGTGATGTACGTCAGCAATTGGCTTCGATGCGTGACGTATGGAACGGGAAGAGCTTGGGGAGTGACATACATCATTCTTCCTGTTGCATGTGTGACACAGAGAACGGGTAAGACACGGATCGGCGATGTACATCACTGGATGGCTCTCAAGCATGACGCAGGGAACGGTTGAGGCGGCAACGGTGATGTACGTCACCGATCGGCCGCGGATGCGTGACGCATGGAACGGGAAGAGGCTGACGGAGTGACGCACGTCACGCTACCCCTCGCATGGGTCACGTGTGGAACGGGTGGGGCGCGGACCCGTGATGTACATCAGCGGACAGCGCCCGATGATGACGTGTGGAACGGCTTGGGAGGGACGTGTGACGTACGTCACGCGTCAGCTCAGGTGACGGCGGTACCGGGAGATCCATGCGCAATAAAGAGTCTCCTTGACGCCTGCGAAATGTTTTTGCTTGACATCTGCAGGCGTCTATCTTATACTCGATCCTGGCAACGCTGGAAACAGCGAAATCCACCCTTGAGATCCAGAGGGGAAATCCGTGATGAGAGAAGGGAGGTCGCGCAGATGATCAGCACTCGAGTTGCCAAGGTGCGGCTCGCTATGGCCGTCGCTGCCGCTAGAGTGTCCCTCGTGCCCGCGTGCGGGCTTTCGGAGGGCGTTGTTCGTCATGCGCGGCCTGACCCTGCCTGTTAGCTGGTAGATTCTGGTAGGGTCGTGGGCCGCAGCAAAGCCCACGACCCTTTCTGTTTGGCACCGAATATCTCTGCGTGCCATGAGAAGGAGAGCCGTGGGCGAGAACCCGGTTCTCCTTTTTGATTCTCTGCGCCCGATTTGCGGCGCAGGACGCTGAAGGCGAGGTGTGGACGATATGGAAGACACGGCACTCGAGTGTATCGGTGCACGGAAAGTGTTCCGCGTGAAGAAAGAAACGAGGCCCGAGACGCATCTCTCCACTGAGTGGTCCGTCGCGTCGGCCGCGGGCGACCCCGGCGGACAGGATGCCGCGCAGCCCGGCACCCACGGCGGAAAGCAGGGTCCGGGCGTCAACGGCCACGGTGCCGCCATCGGCGCCACCAACGGCAGGCATCGTGGGCGGCTGGCCCTCTCCCGGGCGATGGCCACCCTGTTCCCGCGCAGCGTGCCGGTGGAGGCTGTGTCGGGCGTAACGTTTAGCGTGAAGCGGGGCGAGATATTCGGAATCCTGGGGCCCAACGGATCCGGTAAGTCCACGCTCATCAGGCTGATATCCACGCTGCTCCTCCCGGACGATGGCGAGATCAGGGTGTTCGGCCACGACGTGGTGCGCGAGAGGTTCGCTGTGCGGCGCCTGATAAACCGCGTCTCCGTGGAGGCGGCCTTCTTCAAGAAGCTTTCCGCCATGGAGAACCTGAGCTACGCCGCGAGACTGTACGACGTGGACATCCGCCAGGCGAGGCGGACCGCCATCGAGATCCTGAAGCGGCTGGGCTTTGGCGAAAACAAGGCATACGAGCCGCTCGAGGATCTGTCCCGGGGGATGCAGCAGAAGGTTGCGGTCGCGAGGGCGCTCCTCACGTCCCCGGTGCTGCTCCTCCTCGACGAGCCGACCACGGGCCTCGACCCCGTGTCGAAGAGGGAGGTTCAGGACTATGTGCTCGAGGTGAGGGATTCCCACGACACGACGGTGATCCTGACCACCCACGACATGCAGGAGGCCGACCGGTTGTGCGACAGGGTGGCCATCATCGATCAGGGCAGGTTCGTGGCTCTCGATACGCCGATGCACCTCAAGGCGGGTCTTGGCAGGAACGGCGACGGCGAGGCGGCGACCCTGGAGGACGTGTTCTTCGCGCTCACCGGAAAGGCGCTCAAGGAGTCTCATCCGGAGGAGGGAGATTAGGGTGATCGAACTCGCAAGGGAGCTGAGGAGAAGCTACGCTCTGGTCGAGCGGAACTTCAACCTCATCAGGAGATACATAGGCTGGGAGATCGTGTTCCTCGTCTACACGGTGGTGAACACGCTCACGATAGCGTTCATAGGTGTGAATCCCGCCACCGGCGGAGGCGGCGACAGGGTGCTCTACCTGGTGGTGGGCGCTCTGCTCTGGGGGTTCCTCTCGGTGCTCTTCCATGAGGTGGCAGAGTCCGTGCAGTGGGAGCGCTGGGAGGGGACGATCGAGTACTCGTTCATGGCGCCCATGAAGCGCCTGTCATACCTGGGCGGGGTGTGCCTCTACGCTGCGACCTACGGAGCTGTAAGGACCGTGGTGGTCATGCTCGCGGTGGTGGCCCTATTCAAGCTGGACCTGGGCAGCGCGAACCTCGGGGCGGCGTTAGTCGTGCTCCTGCTCTCGAGCCTGTCCTTCATAGGCGTCGGGCTGATGGCTGCGGTGCTGCCGCTGCTGTCTCCTGAGAAGGGCTCGCAGGCGGCGCACATCCTGGAGGCCGCGATCCTCCTGGTTTCGGGCGTCTACTACGAGGTCAGCGTGCTGCCAGGGTGGCTTCAGCCACTCTCGCGGCTGTCCCCGGCCACCTACACCTTGAGAGCGGCGCGTGCGGCGTTGCTCGAGAACGCCTCGCTCCGCGATATCGGCGGCGATCTCGTGTTGCTCCTTGCCATCGGGGTGGTGCTCATACCCCTTGGTCTCAAGGTGTTCAATTGGGGCGAGCTCCATGCGATGCGCACCGGCAAGCTGAAGAGGAGCGGCTGAGGAGCGGCTGAGGAGCGGCTGAGGAACGGCTGAGGAACGGCTGAGGAACGGCTGAGGAACGGCTGAGGAGCGTCTGAGGGGGGCGTCTGACAGGTTGCCTCGAGCACGGCCTCGTTCACTCGTTCAGAGGTTGTTCAGGCCGGCCGATGGATGAAACGAAATGTTCAGACGCCGCTTAGAAACGGTTCAACGATGGCGGGTATACTCAAGCCGGAGACTCGCGAGAGGAGGTAGATCGACATGACGGACCAGAGGTTGCTCGGCCTTCTGATGCAAGGGATGAAGGGGCTGTACGCCGCCTCCTGGGAGGAACCGGGAGGAAAGGCGCGCGAAGACACCAAATCACGCGAAGCAGGGGAGGCTGAAGCCTCCGCTAGCAACACTGCACCAGGGAGGGTCCGGAGATGGTATTCATGGTTGGTAACATCAGGGTCTCCATCGAGATAGAGAACAGCAGGGACAAGGTCGAGAGGTCCCGGCGGGAGCGCATGTATCAGGATATGCTGACCGAAAAGCACTTCGACCAGGTGCGTTCCAAAGCGATAAGGGATACGATGTTCGTGGGGCTGAGATAGCCCTCGAGGACCGGGGAAGCACGGGCCGCAGCGCCCGAGGAACAAGCTGCGGGTGCAGGGCGCCTCAGCAGACTACATAGCCAGACGAGGAGGTTTTAGCAATGATGTTCGTGGTCGGTAACGTCAGGATCGCCGTCGAGGTGGAGAGGAACCAGCGCGACTCGCGGGGTGCCCGCGACGAGCGGATCCTCCGCGACGTGTTGACGCAGAAGCACTTCGACCAGGTTCGCACCGCAGCCATAAGGAATGCGATGTTCTCCGGGTTGAGGTGATCACGGTGACCTGTAACAGGACGGCAAGGGATGCAGTTGGAGCGGCTGGGCCGGTTGGCCTCAGCCTCTCTTCGATCTTCAGTCTCGATCTTCAGCCGCCAGGCCGTTACTTGGGCGCCTTCCCATGTCAGCGGCGTTAGCCCCGTCTTCTCGTGTCAGCCACCGCACGGTCAGCCGCAGCCGCAGCCGCCTTCCCATTGATGAGGTAGGTCCTTTGTGCTATAATGACGGCGTTGACGTGGACGCAGCGTGTCCAGGAGGTGAAGACGGTTGAAGAAGGGAATACATCCGGAGTACTTCATGACCACCGTGACGTGCGCATGTGGGGAGAAGTTCGAGGTCGGCTCGACCCGCAAGGATCTCAGGGTCGAGATATGCTCCAAGTGCCACCCGATGTTCACCGGCAAGCAGAGGATAGTCGACACCGGCGGCAGGGTGGAGCGCTTCAAGAGAAGGCACGGTCTCCAGTAGCAGACCGAATCCATTCGAGACGAAAGCAGAGCCTGGGGTGGCTCTGTTTTTGTGAAGAGGGGAAACGCGTTGGCAAAGCCGAAGGCGCCCGGGCGGATCGAGGCGATAGTGGGGCCCATGTACAGTGGCAAGACTGAGGAACTCATCCGAAGGATCAGGCGGGCCAGGATCGCCGGGCGAAAGGTGCAGGTTTTCAAGCCGGCCATTGACGACAGGTACAGCGCGCGCGAGGTCAGCTCCCATGCAGGCGGCAAGGCTGACGCCATCCTGGTAACGAGGGCGGTGGAGGTGCTGCGGGGCAGCGCCGGGGCCGCTGACGTGGTCGCCATAGACGAGGCGCAGTTCTTCGACGAGGCGATAGTGAGGGTGTGCGACACTCTTGCGGCGAACGGCGTGTGCGTGATCGTGGCAGGGCTTGACACGGATTTCCGAGGGGAGCCGTTCATCCAGGTGGCGAAGATCATGGCCATCGCAGACCACGTCACCAAACTCGACGCCGTGTGCGAGGTGTGCGGGGCGCCCGCCACGCGAAGCCAGAGGATTATCAACGGGGTGCCCGCGAGTTTCGACGACCCCGTGGTGCTTGTCGGGGCGAAGGAATCGTACCAGGCCCGATGTCGCCGGTGCCATGAGGTGCCCGGCAAGGAGGCGCTTTCTGTTTGAGCGAAGAGTTCTTTTACGGGGGCCAGGCGGTCATAGAGGGCGTGATGATGCGCGGCAGGCGGAGCGTCGCCATAGCTGTGAGGCGGCCCGACCGGGCCGTCGTCGTCAACCGGCAGCCCATCGGAACGCTCACGGCGAAGTATCCTGTGCTCCGCCTCGCCTTCGTGCGAGGGGTGGTGGCGTTCGTCGAGACGCTCGTCGTGGGCATTCGTGCGCTCATGTTCTCGGCGGACCAGGCTGCGGGAGAGGGTGAGGAGGAGAAGCTCAAACCGTGGGAGCTCACTCTTACCCTCCTCATGTCGCTCGCGGTGTTCGTGGCGCTCTTCATAGTGCTCCCGAACCTCGTGGCGGTCCTGGTGATACAGAGGTGGCTTCATACCGCGGTCGGCGTGAACATCGCCGAGGGCGCGCTCCGGATCCTCGTCTTCCTGGGTTACATCGTGGTGGTCTCGAGGCTGAAAGACATCGAGCGTGTGTTTCAGTACCACGGCGCGGAGCACAAGGTCATCCACAGCTTCGAGGCCGGCGAGGACCTCGTTGTCGAGAACGCGAGGAGGCACAGCACGCTCCACCCGAGGTGCGGCACGGCCTTTCTGCTCATCGTGATGGTCGTCATGATCCTCATGTTCTCTCTTCTCGGAAGGCCGTCTCTCCTTGTGCGGATAGCCACGCGGCTTGCGCTTCTGCCGCTGGTCACCGGGGTATCATATGAGGTGATCAAACTTGCAGGAAGGCGCAATCCTCCGAGACTCGTGAGGCTTGCCATCGCGCCGGGGCTGTGGCTGCAGAGACTCACGACCCGCGAGCCTGACGATGCGCAGCTCGAGGTGGCCATCGCTGCGCTCAAGGACGTGCTTGAGGTGGACGGTGTCTAGGCTGGACGCGTGCGGTCACATTCCGTTCGTTCCCCCGGAGGAGGTGAGATAGATGTTGGACAGGCTCGATGCGCTCGAACAGCGCTACGAGGATCTCGAGGCCATGCTGGCCGATCCCGAGGTCGTGGCCGACCAGGAGAGGTTCCAGAAGTCGGCCAAGGCCCACGCGAGCCTCGAGGAGATCGTCACGAAATACAGACGGTACAAGAAGACCAGGGCCGAAATGCAGGAGGCCAGGGAGATGATGGGTTCCGGCGCCGATGCCGAGCTTTCGGAGTTCCTCCAGTCGGAGCTCGAGAGGCTCAAGGCTGAGGAGGCCCGTCTCGAGCGCGACCTCAAGATCCTGCTGCTCCCCAGGGATCCCAATGATGAGAAGGACGTCATCATGGAGATCAGGGCGGGCACGGGCGGCGAGGAGGCTGCCCTTTTTGCCGCGGACCTCTTCAGGATGTACTCGAGATACGCGGAGCAGCATGGATGGCTGACCGAGATCATGAACTCGAGCCCCACCGACCTTGGTGGGTTCAAAGAGGTGATCTTCTCCGTACAGGGGCGGGGCGCGTACAGCAGGCTGAAGTATGAGAGCGGCGTTCACAGGGTGCAACGCGTCCCCACTACCGAGGCTGGCGGGCGTATCCACACGTCCACCGCCACCGTGGCCGTCCTACCGGAGGCCGAGGAGGTCGAGGTGGAGATAAGGCCCGAGGACCTTCGTGTGGACGTGTACCGGTCCACCGGGCACGGCGGACAGAGCGTGAATACCACCGACTCGGCAGTGAGGATAACGCACACCCCCACGGGGATGGTCGTCACGTGCCAGGATGAGAAATCGCAACTCAAGAACAAGGAGAAGGCCCTTCGCGTGCTTCGCGCCCGCCTTCTCGATAAGCTCCAGCAGGAGCAAAAGGCCGAGGTGGACGAGGCCAGGCGCATGCAGGTCGGCACGGGCGAGCGGAGCGAGCGGATTCGCACGTACAACTTTCCGCAGAACCGGGTGACGGACCACAGGATAAACCTCACCCTCTACAAGCTGGGGCAAGTCCTCGAGGGCGGTCTCGACGAGATCATCACCGCCCTCATCACGGTGGACCAGAGCGAGAGGTTGAAGAGAATTGGCTGAGCCCGTAGGGATCGCCACGGTGCGGGACGCGCTTCGCATTGCCACGGAGCGCCTCCGCGGCGCCGGGATCCCGACGCCGCGCCTCGACGCGGAGGTGCTGCTGGCGCACGTGCTTGGGGCGCGTCGCGAATACCTCTACGCCCACCCCGAGCGGCGGCTGGGCGCGGAGGAACACGCCTCGTATCAGGCAGCTGTGGAGCGGCGGCTCACGAGACTGCCTGTCGCGTACATAACAGGCAGGAAAGAGTTCATGTCACTTGAATTCCTCGTCGACGAGAACGTGCTCATCCCGAGGCCCGAGACGGAGACACTGGTCGAGGCGGTGATAGATCGGCTTCGTGAGCGCGGGGGAGGGGTAGGGCAAACCGCGGGTGCGCCCGTCCTCGTCGCGGACATCGGCACAGGCAGCGGCGCCATTGCGGTGAGCATCGCGTGGTTTGTGCGGCGGGCGTGCCTCATCGCCGTGGACATCTCCCCGGAGGCGCTTCGCGTAGCGCGCGAGAATGCCAGGCGTCACGGGGTCGAGGGCAGGATGGAGTTCCTCGAGGGGGACCTCCTTGAGCCGCTTTCAGGCAGGAACCTCGAGGGCAGGATAGATGCGGTGGTCAGCAACCCGCCGTACCTGTCGCGCAGGATGATGGCGAACCTCCCGCCCGAGGTTGCAAAGGAGCCGCGCGGGGCTCTCGCTGGGGGCGAGGCGGGCCTCGACCTCGCCCGGGCGATCCTCGACGGTGCGCGGACCTTTCTTGCGCCGGACGGGTTCGTGGCGCTCGAGGTGGGCCATGATCATGCCGCAACCGTGCGGCGGATTGCGACCGACGAATTCGGCTATGACGGTGTTGACACGATTCCGGATTATGCCGGGGTTCAGCGTGTCGTCATAGCCCGCCGGCGACGATAGGCAGCGGGCTGAGCGCAGAGAGGCGGCGCCTTGCTGCCGGTCGGGCGACCGAAGTCTTTCTCATGAATCATGAATCTTGAACCGCCAGCATAGCAGCGTGAGAAGGGGGGCGGGGCGGCCGGCAATCGCAAGCCCAAAAGGGGGCCAGGTGTTGGCCTCAAGGTTCACACCAGGTATGGGTTCGTCAATCGCGGCCGGTTGGCCGACGCGCCCGGGATCGGCCATTGCACGGAAGGGCCTCGGAGTCGGGCCACTCGCCTGCAGGCCGCATTCTGCGCAGGTGCCCGCGCCGCCCGGGAGGAGAAGGGCGCCTCTAAGTATGGCGCCATAAGTTTGCGCCACTTCTCCTGGAGGTGTTGGGGTTGCCGGTGCTTGTACGACGGGGCGCCTGGAATTTGGCTAGCCTTAAGCGCCAAATTCGAACGCATCTCACCGCACGCGCCGTCCCCGGAGGGCAACACCGGCAACCCTGGACAGTACTTGCGCGCTGAAAAGTAGCGCGAACTTGTGGCGATCTACCTAGAGTGCAACACCGGCAACCCCTAGGAAAACGGGCGCGACGTGAGGGTCGCACCGAGGGTTTGAGCGGCCGCCGGGCAAGGTGGAAAGGCCTGGCTCTCAGATGGTCGAAGGTACGGAAGTTGTACGCCTCGACCCCGGGCATCCGGATATTGCCGCGGTGAGGCGCGCGGCCGGCGTCATCCGGGGCGGAGGCCTCGTCGCGTTTCCCACGGAGACGGTGTACGGCCTCGGCGCCGACGGGCTTTCGGCGGCCGCTGTGGAGAGGATATTCCTCGCCAAAGGGCGGCCCCAGGATAACCCTCTCATACTGCACGTTGCCGCGCCCGAAGACGCCCACCGGGTCGCACTGGACGTTTCGGCCTGCGCGCGCAGGCTCATGGAGAGGTTCTGGCCCGGCCCCCTTACGCTCGTGCTGCCGAAAAGGCCCGAGGTGCCCGACGTGGTCTCGGCAGGCCTTCCCACCGTCGGCGTCCGCATGCCGGACAACATCATCGCCCTCACCCTGATAGCGGAGTCGGGCGTCCCGATCGCCGCACCGAGTGCCAACGTCTCGGGCAGGCCGAGTCCCACGTCGGCAGACCATGTGATCGCCGATCTCGCCGGCAAGATCGAGATGGTCCTCGATGGCGGGCCCACGACGGTCGGCGTTGAGTCCACTGTGCTCGATACCACCTCAACACCTCCAGGGGTTCTGCGTCCCGGCGGGGTCACCGTCGAAGAGCTGCGGGATGTGCTGGGCGAGGTGTCGGTGCTATCGGCAGAGTCCGCCGCTCGTCTCGAGGGACCGGTCCCGTCGCCCGGGATGAAATACACTCATTACGCTCCGAAGACGCCTGTAGTCCTTGTGGAGGGCGAGCCGGACCAGGTCGCCGGCCGGATACTCCGCGAGATCCAGGCCCGCCACGCCACAGGCGAGACGGCCGGGGTGATGTGCTCGTGCGAAACGGAGGGGCTTTACAGGGGGCAAGCCGACGTGGTGCGGGTTGCGGGGTCGAGACGGGATCTCGCGACGGTGGCGGCCGCCCTCTTTGCAACGCTGCGCCTGTTCGATGCGGACGGGGTCGACGTGGTGTTCGCCGAGGGGTTCGACCAGGCGGGCCTGGGCTTTGCCATCATGAACCGGCTGCGCCGCGCCTCCGGCGGCCGCATCATTCGCGCTCATATGGGGACGGGGGTTGATCCGGGATAGCGCGTGGGCTATGCTCACGTTGGGGAGTGGGTCCGACGGCAGGAGTTGCGGGACGACGCTCGAGCTTGTCGTAAGGTGACACGATAGGAGATGGCGGGTGTGGCGCTGCCGAAACGGATCGTGGTTGTATGCAGCGGGAACACGTGCAGAAGCGCCATGGCCGAGGCGATGCTGCGCAAGGCCCTTGCCGACGAGTTCGGCGGGCAGGCCGACGGCGTCGTCGTGGAATCGGCCGGGCTTTTCGCGCGCGAGGGCGACCCGGCCTCCGAGAATGCCATGGCCGTCATGATGGAGCGTGGTCTCGACATCTCGTCGCACCGCGCGCGCCTCCTGAGGGAGCATGTGGTTGAGAGCGCCGACCTCGTCCTCGTGATGACGTCCGCTCACAAGCGGGTTGTGCTCGGCCGGCACCCGTCGCTGGAGGGCAAGGTCTTCACGCTCAACGAGTTCGCGGGCCTTGCGGCCGAGCTCGGCCCCGACACACACGACCCGTTTGGAGGGTCCATCGAGGTGTACCGCGCCACCGCCGACAACATCAAAAGGGCCATCGATGGTGCGATAAGGCGAATCAGGGAGATGTCTACAAAAAACTGCACAGGGTCGGAGGAACCTCCCATGGTGAAGTAGAACCGTGTATCGCGGACCTGCCCCGGTGGCCCCATGTAGCGGCGCAAAACGGGCCGCACCTTAGCATGCTCTCGATAGAGTAAGAAATTGGGAAGAACAAGCCATGTAAACATGTAAAGAGGACAAGGAGATGCTGCGCCAGTGAGAGTTGCCATCGGCAGCGACCATGCCGGCTTCGAGATGAAAGAGAGCCTCAAGGAGTACGTGAAATCCCTCGGGCACGAGATCGAGGACTTCGGGGCGCCGTCTTGCGACCCTGTGGATTACCCTGACATAGGTTACCGCGTGGCGAAGGACGTCGCGTCCGGGCGGTTCGAGAGAGGCGTCCTCATATGTGGGACAGGCATAGGCATGTCCATCGTGGCCAACAAGGTGCCAGGCGTGCGCGCGGCGCTTGCGGGAGACGTCGAGAGCGCGAGGCTCGCCCGCGAGCACAACGACGCGAACGTGCTCGCCCTTGGGGCAAGGATCATCCGGCTCGAGCTCGCACGCGACATCGTCAGAATATTCCTGGAGACAGGCTTTGCGGGCGGGCGGCATGCCCGACGCGTGGAGAAGATCGCGCTGGGAGAAGCGGGAAAGGGGAAGTGAGAATGTCCAGGGTCCACCTCATCGACCATCCTCTCATTCAGCACAAACTCACGTTCATCAGGGACAAGAACACCGGCTCCAAAGACTTTCGGGACCTCGTGAGCGAGGTTGCGACCCTCATGGCCTACGAGGTTACACGCGACTTCCCGCTCGAGGATGCCGAGGTCGAAACGCCGATAGGCTCGGCCAGGACCAAGGTGATCGCCGGGAAGAAGGTCGGCATCATCGCGATCCTCAGGGCGGGCCTTGGCATGGTCGACGGCATGCTGAAACTGATACCCGCTGCGAAGGTCGGGCACATCGGCATCTACCGTGACCCGGAGACCCTGAAACCCGTCGATTACTACTGCAAGCTTCCGCCGGACGTGTCCGAGCGCGACCTCATAGTCGTTGACCCGATGCTGGCGACGGGCGGGTCCGCCACCGCGGCGATAAGGTTTCTCAAGGAGCGGGGCGCCGTCAACATCAAGCTGATGGTGCTCATCGCCGCGCCCGAGGGCATCAAGATGGTGCAGGAGCACCACCCCGACGTGGACATCTTTACTGCGGCCATAGACGAGCGCCTGAACTCCCACGGCTACATAGTGCCTGGCCTGGGC
>JASEJE010000029.1 GCA_030024085.1 Bacillota bacterium
CCCTGGCGACGACCTGCGCGCTGAAAAGTAGCGCGAATTTGTGGCGATCTACTTACAGTGCCCCGGCGGGGCGCCGTGCCCGACCGGGTCTTCCCCACAGGGGACTTGTTTTGAGGAGTGAAAACGGATGTCCAAGGAAATAGTGGTGAACGTGCGGCCGGTTGAAAGCCGGGCTGCTGTGATAGAGGATGGGCACCTGGTGGAGATCCAGATCGAAAGACAGGCTCACCAGAGATACGTCGGGAACATTTACAAGGGCCGTGTGGAAAACGTGCTCCCTGGCATGCAGGCCGCCTTCGTCGACGTGGGACTCGAACGCAACGCATTTCTGTACGTGGAAGACGCGCTGAAGGCGAGAGAGGGGCGGTTCGACGACCTCGACGTGGAGGATTTGAAGGCCCTCTCGATAAGGGACGTCCTCAAGGAAGGGCAGCAGATAATAGTCCAGATCACAAAAGAACCCATCGGGACCAAGGGCGCCCGGGTGGTGACCCAGGTGACTCTCCCCGGCCGGAATGTGGTGCTCATGCCGACCGTGGACTACGTGGGAGTGAGCAGGCGGATCTCCAATGACGAGGAGCGCTCCCGGCTCAAGAAAATCGCAGCCAGGGCCAAGCCTCGCGGCTGCGGGGTCATCGTCCGCACGGCCGCGGAGGGGAAGGACGAGAAGGAGATATCTCAGGAGATCGGGTTTCTCGTGAAGCTGTGGCGCCGCATCAAGATGAAGGCCCGCCGCGCACCGGCCCCGGCCCTGCTGCATCGCGACTACGATCTCATCTACAGGATAATGAGGGACCTGCTCTCGGAGGACGTGGACCAGTTCATCGTGGACGACGCCCACGAGTTCGAGAAGGCCAAGGATCTTCTGAACATCATGTCCCCGCAGCTCAAGGGCAAGCTCAAGTACTATGCGGAAGAGGAGCCGATCTTCGACCACTACGCCATCGAAGAGGAGATCGAGAAGGCGCTGAGGCACAGGGTGTGGCTTTCGTGCGGGGGGTACCTGGTGTTCGACCGCACCGAGGCTCTTACCAGCATCGATGTCAACACCGGCAGGTTCATCGGCACCACCAACCTGCAGGATACGGTCCTCAAGACGAACCTGGAGGCTGCAACGGAGATCGCCCACCAGCTCAGGCTCAGGAACATCGGAGGAATCATCATAATCGATTTCATTGATATGGACTCCGAGGACGCGCGCCAGCAGGTGATAAGAAGACTCGAGGAGGAGCTGAAAAAGGACAAGACGCGCGCCACGGTGCTGGGGTTCACCCACCTCGGCCTCCTGGAGATGACGAGAAAGAAGACTCGTCCCGGCCTGGAGGACGTTCTCTCGCGACCGTGCCCGTACTGTGACGGCCGTGGCCATGTACTGTCAGAAGAGACGCTGGCTCTCCGGGCGGAGAAGGAAATAAGGCGCATGGCGGCGAGGCAGGCCGAGGAGGCTATGCTGGTGTCGCTGCATCCCAGTGTGGCGGCGCTTCTCATAGGCCAGGGCGGGAGCAACCTCTCCAGGATCGAGCAGGAGACTGGGAAGGTCATCTACGTCAAGGGCAACCCTGCCCTCCACATCGAGGACATGGACGTGGTCGCCACGGGAACGAGGGAGGAAGTTGAGAAGCGCGCGTTGCCTGTGAGTGTGGGCGACATCCTTGAGGTCGAGGTGCAGGAGCCGCACGCATCGAACCCGAGCAACGGGATCACGCGTATCGACGGATACATCGTGGACATCGACGGGGCCGGAAAGCTTGTGGGCAAGAGGGTCAAGGTGGAGATCGCGAAGGTGTTCCGAACTTATGCGCGGGCGAAGCCTCGCGACATCGCGGGCGGCGGCCCGCCCGGTACCGGCGAGACAGGCATGGGGTTGCAGGCCGGGACGGGAAACGGCGGAATTTGACACGGGTTGTCGGGTTGTGGTAAACTTCGCACTGTGGGCGCGTGTCGCCATGCCGCACGGGGCAGGCCCCTGATGAAAACGCGGAGCAGGAAGCCCCGCGTGCCTGGCCCCGGCGAGTCCGAGCGAGAGGAGACGCGAAAGGCAACATGTATGCGGTGATCGAGACAGGCGGCAAGCAGTATCGGGTGCAAGAGGGGGATGTCCTCCGCGTGGAGAAGCTGGCCCCGGGTGCGGACAGGACCGTTGAGTTCGACCGGGTGCTGATGGTCACAGCCGGTGATGGAGACGTCAGGGTTGGGACGCCATATGTCCCTGGCGCGAAGGTTATCGCCAGGGTAGTCTCTGAGGGCAAGTCCCGCAAGCTACTGGTGTTCAAGTATAAGGCGAAGAAGAACTACAGAAGGCGCTATGGCCACAGGCAGCCCTTTACGGAAGTGCGCGTGCAGAGCATCCAGAGGGAGGCTCCTGTGGCGGAGGCCGGGGCGCCGGAGGCCGGCGCGGATGTGCCCGCGAACCCTTCTGACGGCGGGGAGGTGTGATGGATGGCTCACAAGAAAGGCGTTGGTAGCTCAAGGAACGGTCGTGACTCGAGGTCAAAGAGGCTTGGCGTGAAGGAACACGCCGGCGAGTTCGTCCCGGCCGGGAGCATCCTTGTGCGGCAGCGCGGCACAAGGATCCGCCCGGGGGTGAATGTCGGCGTGGGTTCGGATGACACCCTCTACGCCACGGCGAGTGGTCGGGTGGCGTTCGAACGGTGCGGCAGGGACGGGAAGCGCGTCAGCGTGTACCCGGCGGAAGTCGCAGGCTCCTAGCATCTCCTAAGTGCGGGTTCAGAAATCGCCGCCACTTGTTCGGGGGTTGTCGGTGTTGCCCTCCGAGGACGGCGTGCTTGCGGCGTGCTCCCGGAGTCTTCGGGTGGAGCGGTGCATATGTAGCCCTCCGCAGGTGTTTTGAAAGGCCTGCGGGGGGCTTTTGCACGGAATCCTGATCTCCTCCGGGCCCGTCTCGTTTCTTCGGGGGCGGCATCTGGCATTTGTGTGAGTCCATGCCCACAGCTGCGATGGCCGCTCCGGCACGAGGAAGGCGTTCGGACGTGTCACCAGGCGGCCGGCAGGGGAAACCCTGACGGCGTCGAACATAGCAGCGTCAAGGATGAGGCCCCTCTCTGTCTGCCCCGCGGCGTGCGGGGGAAAGATACGCCCGAGGTGAGCCGCATGTTTGTGGATACTGCGAGGATATTCGTAAAGGCAGGGGATGGCGGAAAGGGGGCCGTGAGTTTCCGCCGCGAGAAGTACGTCCCTGCTGGAGGCCCCGACGGCGGCGACGGCGGTGACGGTGGCGACGTGGTGGTGGAAGCAAACGACTCCATGCGCACTCTCATTGACCTGCGCCACAAGACGCACTACAGGGCAGAGAACGGCCGGCCTGGCGCTGGAGCCGACAAGCACGGAAAGAACGGTGCGAACGAGGTCATACGGGTGCCCCCGGGCACGGTGGTGCTGGACGCCGCTACAAGGGATGTCCTTGCAGACCTGGTATCGTCGGGGCAGTCCGCCGTGGTTGCGAGGGGCGGCAGGGGCGGTAGAGGCAATGCCCGCTTCGCCACGGCGACGCGGCAGGCTCCACGCTACGCCCAGCCTGGCACGGCCGGCGAGGAACGGTGGCTCGAACTCGAACTCAAGCTGCTCGCAGACGTCGGCCTCGTGGGCCTTCCGAATGTGGGCAAGTCCACGCTCATATCGAGGATATCCGCTGCGAGGCCGAAGATAGCGGATTACCCCTTCACCACGCTCGTCCCCAATCTCGGTGTGGTCGATGCCGGGGACGGCGCGAGTTTCGTGGTGGCGGACATCCCCGGGCTCATCGAGGGCGCCCACGCCGGGGCCGGCCTCGGCCATGAGTTCCTCCGGCACGTTGAGCGCACGAGGGTTCTTGTGCATGTCCTGGACCTCGCGGCTCTCGACAGGGACCCACTCCACGATTTCGAGGTGGTCGCAAGCGAACTTCGCCTTTACAGTCCAGAGCTTGCCGAGCGTCCCACAATCGTGGCGCTGAACAAGGTAGATGTGCCGGATGCACAGGCCAGGCTCGACGAGGTCCGGGATGCGCTGCGGGCCCGCGGGTTCGAGGTCTACCCTATTTCCGCCGTAACCGGCGAGGGCGTGCGTGAGCTGGTCCTGGCTGTGGCCGGACTTGCGTGTCCGCGAGAAGGTTAGCGCGGGAGGCTTGATTGTGGCGTCTGACAACGCGTCCTTCAAGAGAGACGTGGCGGAAGCCCGTAGACTCGGCATCATGGGCGGCACGTTCGACCCGATCCACTACGGGCACCTGGTCACGGCGGAGGTGGCCAGGGTCAAGTTCCATCTTGACGTGGTCGTCTTCGTGCCTTCCGGAGTCCCTCCCCATAAGCACGGGGTGGAGATATCGCCTGGCAGGGACCGCTACATGATGACGGTGCTCGCGACCGCGACGAACCCGCACTTCGAGGTGTCCAGGATCGAGATGGATCGGCCCGGGCCGTCGTACACCGTGGACACGATCAGTGAGTTTCGGACGAGGTGCCGGCCCGGCACCCAGCTGTTCTTCATCACCGGGGCGGACGCGGCGGTGGAGATACTCACATGGAAAGACGCCCAAGAGCTCCTGCGAATGTGCGCCTTCATAGTTGCAACAAGGCCGGGATACTGCACGACCCGCCTCGAGGCGGAACTCGAGCGCGCCCGGGCCGTCTCCACGCACGGGATCTTCGTGGTCGAGGTGCCGGCTCTGGCCATATCGTCCACGGATATCAGAGCCCGAGTCAGACAGGGGGACCCGATTCGTTACCTTCTCCCGGAAAGCGTGGAAAACTACATACGAAAGGCTGGTCTTTATTTGTAGTACCCGGTTGGCACAGGGAGTTTTTTCCCGCGCGGGGCTTGCGGCCGTTTACATATGGCAGCCCTGGTGGTATAATAACATACAGGGAAATGCAGGAGTCTGGAGAATCCAGAAGCTGGAGGTCAGGCAGGTTGCCGTAAGACTGCGACTTGCGCACGCGGGTCAAAGTGTGCGAGCCCAACTGAAAACTCGAGCCTGTTTGCGTTCGTGTTTGGCGGGGTTCCGTGGTTCAGGTCTTTCCGTAGGCGGAGTCCGATCGGGGCAGTCAGAGCCGATACGCAGCACGGCGGCCAGATGCTGGGAAGCGGATGGCCGCACCACGATCTGAATAGAGTGTGCGGATGGAGAACCAAGGTATCTTGCAACCTTGGTTTTTCTTTCATAATGAGCCGGAGGTGGTATGAAGTGACGAAAACCTTGTATGTGGGAAACCTGCCCTGGGGGGTGACCGAGGAAGACCTGAACGAGGCGTTCAGGGCAGTAGCGGACGTCAAGAGCACTAGAGTGATCACTGACAGGGAGACGGGAAGGTCGCGTGGGTTCGGGTTCGTGGAAGTTGACGACGAGGATGTCGAGCGCGTGGTGGCAGCCATGAACGGGACCGACCTCGGCGGCAGGCAGATCATCGTCAACGAGGCGAGGCCCCGCCAGCAAAGGTATTAGAGTTCGTTTCCGGCGTTCCTCGATGGCGTTGATACGAATGGAGGGCAGGCAGGCATAGATCCACTATCCATTGCAGAGATAGCCCGTGCTGCTGCCGAGGACAAGAAGGCCGAAGACGTGGTGGTCCTCGACGTCCAGGACCTGACGATCATCGCAGACTACTTCGTCATCGCGAGCGGGACATCGCGCACGCAGGTCAAAGCCATCGCCGACGCGGTGCTGCACGAGCTCAAGGAACGGGATGTGCTTCCCCGGCACAGGGAGGGCGCCGTCGAGGCCGGGTGGATCATACTCGATTATGCCGACACCGTGGTTCACGTATTCCACGCTCGAGAGCGAGAGTATTATGACCTTGAGCGCCTTTACAGAGGCGCCCGCGTAGTGGAGAGCCGTGCCGGGGAACGCCCCGGTGAGGCTGGCGGCGAGGTTCGCGAGGTCCGCGGGTCGAGCGGGTCGACCTGACCTTGACTTGCGCGGGAGGGTCTGCTATAATCGCAGTTGACAGCAACGAGTAACCAAATACGGGACGATGTGTCTGGGGACGTAGCTCAGTTGGGAGAGCGCGTGAATGGCATTCACGAGGTCGTGGGTTCGATTCCCATCGTCTCCACCATTTTTTGTCATCATACTGACTGAGCGCTAACTTGTGTGATGTCGGCAAGATGCCCCCCGCCCCTCGGGACGGGGGGCATCTTCGTCTTTCGCCCGGAAATCGTCGCTATGGGTTAGTCTGCCACGACAGGAAATGTGCTCCGTGAATTGAACCTCCTGAGGCGCAACCAGAGAATGGTGGGGAGGTGGGTTTCATGTTCGATCTGTCGAGGCGCCAGAGGTTCGTCGCGTCCGTGCTGATCGTCGCGTTCGGCGTCGGGGGCGTTCTCCTCGCGGCAAGACGTCCGGGAGCCGGCGAGGTCGTGGTGACCGCTGGCCCGGGGCCGTCGTCCGGGGGCGAGCGAGCCGAGGCCGCGGAGAGGCAGGAGCCTGCCGGAAGGTCCCTGGCTGGGGGGCAGGTGACCGTGCATGTCTGCGGGGCCGTGATGACTCCGGGCGTTTACACCCTTCCCGCGGGGTCGCGTGTGGCGGATGCCGTTCGGTTGGCAGGAGGCCTGGCACCCGGGGCATGCATGGAACTCGTGAACATGGCCGCAGTGCTCTCTGATGCGGCGCAGGTTTACATTCCGGCAAGGCAGGCGAAAGGGCCCGAGCCAGACCCGGCATCCTCATCTCGCGCCGCTGCCGGCGTCGGAAGTGCGTCTCCGCGACCCGGAGGCGGGGCGTCATCTCAAGGTGGCGATGCATGCGATACGAAGGCCGGGGTGCAAACGCGCGTCAACATAAACACAGCGGGCCTTGCCGAGCTGGATTCTCTCCCTGGCATAGGGCTGGCGCTTGCAGGGAGGATCATCGAGCATCGGAACACGAGGGGCAGATTCGAGAGGCCTGAGGATCTCATGAACGTGTCCGGCATCGGGCCGGCAAAATACGAGGCGTTGAAAGACCTCATCACCGTCTACTGAGCTGCCGGGACGGCCTGGAGAGCATCCGGGCGACCGGACCATCCCTCATCTGCCCGGGTTGCGCCGGGTCGTTGCGCTGTCAGACGGAGGCCGACCGCCTATGGGGGGAGAGACTGTTCTTCTGTGTGCCCTGGCCCTGTTCGGGACCGGCGGGGCGATAATGAAGGCATGGGGAGCCACGTGTGTACTGGGCCCGGTGGCGCTCCTTGCGGTCGTCGCCGTGCTCGAGATGTGGCGCATGGCCGGGAGACGGCGGGTCGGTCCCGATCCTCGAAGTCTAGCTGTATGGGCTTTCGTCTTCCTGGCAGGTGCAGCCTCCATGAAGCTCCAGCTTTCGCGTCGGCCCTGCGACCAGTCCCTCGGGAGGCTCGCCTCTTCCCGCAGGGTTGTGCTGGTCGGGGTGGTCGTCGGCATTCCGGAGGCGGCTTCCGATGGCCGCCTGCGTGCAATCGTGAAGCTGGAATCGGCAAACGGCGATACGGCTGCGGCCGGGGTGAGGGTGCTCATCGTTGCGGAGGGCCACGACCCGGGCCGGTCCCCGCTCGTTTCAGGCGGGCGGGTGCGGGCGGCCGGGCGGTTCTATCTTCCTCGCCCTCCGGCGAACCCCGGCGAGCCCGACATGCGCGTCGTCATGGGTTGCCGGGGGATATCAGGAACCCTGTACGTTCGCACCCCCGATGACATTGACCTGCTGTCCATTGGACAACCCGGGGTGCCCTCTGGTCTGGCCGGCGCGCTCCGCGACCACGTGACCGCAATCACCCGGGCCACGTTGCCCGAAAACCAGGCGGCCATCCTCTCCGGCATGCTCTTCGGCACCGCGCCGCCGGAGATGAGCGACAGCCTCCAGGCCACCGGCACATCTCACCTCTTTGCCGTATCAGGCCTGCACGTCGGGCTGGTCGCGGCGGTTGTTTACGGGCTTCTCGGTGGATTGCGCCTGAGCGGGCCTGCTCTTCTTGCACCCTGTCTCGTCGCCGTCTGGGTTTATGCCATGGCCTGTGGAATGCGCCCATCTGTGGTGCGGGCGGCGATCATGCTGTCATGTGCCGGCGCCTGCTCGCTCGTGCGTCGAAAGGGGAACGCCAGAGGATTCCTCTATCTTGCCGGTCTTCTCATGGTGATCCAGAACCCCCTGGTGATGTTCGATCCGGGCGCCCAGATGTCGTTTGCGGCCGTTTTCAGCATCCTCCACCTCTCCGCTCGGCTGAGGCAGGCGCTCCGGCCACTTCCGGCACCCGTGGCCGAACCCTTCTCGGCGTCTCTGGCAGCACACGTCGGGGTGACACCACTTGGGGCATGGTACTTCGGCCGCGTCACGCCGGTTGCGGTCATCGCCAACATCCCCTGTCTTGCCCTTGCAGGCATAGCCGTGACAACAGGGTTTGCGGCGGGTGTCGTGGGAGTCGTTCATCTCCCGGCCGCTGCCGCACTCAACAGCGCCAATTCCCTGGTGCTGCTCGCGCTGGAGAGAGTGATCGATCTCTTTGCCAGGCTGCCCTTTGGGTCGTTCACGGTGGCGCGCCCGCCGGTGTGGGCGGTCCTGGGCACCTATGGCCTGTTGCTCGCGACAGGCGCACCGCGACCGGTGAGACGAGCGCTCGGAACGATGCGGCGGCGCCTCGATATACTCGGGCCTGCTGCCGCCGCGGCGGTCGTGTGGGTTGCCGTGCTCCGGCCGGGCGTGCTCGAGGTCGTGTTCCTGTCGGTCGGACAGGGCGACTCCGCATTCATCCGGAGCCCGTCAGGCCGTACCATCCTGGTGGATGGCGGAGGCACAGCGGGGCCTGGGCCAGACCCCGGGGCGGAGGTGGTCGTGCCCTACCTGCTGCGTCGGGGCGTGAACCGCCTCGACGTAGTGGTCGTCACCCACCCCCACCAGGACCATGTGGGCGGGCTTCTTGAGGTGATCCAGCGTCTCAGGGTGGAGGTGGTTCTGAAACCTCCAGTGCCAGAGGAGATCAGGCCCGATCTCGACAGGCGCCTTGTGGCCGTTGCTCGCGAAAGGGGTGTGCCTGTCGTCGAGGTGGTAGGTGGAGGACAGGTGAGTATGGGGGACGGGGTCACCATTTCCGTTCTTCACCCGCCGCCGCCCGGCGCGGGTCCCCGGGAACACGACCTGAACGACCTGTCCATCGTGATGATGGTCACGTTTCAGGGTTTGGAGGTGCTGTTCACAGGAGACGCGGGCCCAGAGGTCCTGGAGGCGCTCACGAAGAGAGGAATCAGCCTGGACGCGGACGTCCTCAAGGTGCCGCACCATGGGGCGCGAGGGGCCTGCCCACCGGGCGTGCTTGAGGCCATATCACCGGACTGGGCGGTGATACCCGTAGGTCCCAACACGTTCGGGCACCCGGCCGGAGACACCATCGAGTCACTGGCGCGGTCCGGGGCGCGTGTGTTTCGTACTGACACCCACGGGGCGGTGACCGCCAGGGGGCGAGACGATCGGGTTCGTCTGTTCACAGTGAGAGGGGCTGTACCAGATTGCGGCGAAAAAGGTCGGCTTCTGGAAGGAATGGGGCCTCGCGGGTAGAATTATTAACATCCTGCACGTACCAAGCGTGTGGAAGCGAACAGGAGCCACGGCGGAAACCCGATGGTCTCCTGCTCCAGCCGGGTCGCGCCAAATCCTTGGAAAAGGGGGTGAGCGCGAGGTTTCACGATGGCGCGGAGCGTGCATGCACCGCGTCCTGTGGTGTATGGCGGTGATTGCGAGGTAGAACGATGACCGGAGGACAACTGGGGAATCGACCACCGAGCAACTCGAGTCAAGCACGAAAGGGGGGACTCCCTGGTGTGCGCGCTTTCGGCATGGCACGTCAGGGGAGCCAGTTGAAACGAGCGATTGTTGGCATTGTGACCATGAGCATCCTCGCTATGCTCTTCGCAGGGATAGCGCCTGTGTCGGCGGGCTCCAAGGTGACCATAACGTTCTGGCACGGAATGGGATCGGCCCTGGGCAAGACCGTGGACGAGCTTGTCGCAGAGTTCCAGAAGCAGAACCCGGACATCATCGTGAAAGCTGAGTACCAGGGCAATTACAGCGCCCTCAACCAGAAGATAATGGCCGCGCTCGCGGCGAAAAAGCCTCCCACGATGGCGCAGGCGTACGGGAACTGGGTAGCCGAGTACGTGAAGTCCGGCGCCGTGAAGCCGGTTGAGGACTTCTTCGCAGGCCCCGGCGGGCTCTCGAAGGATGAGATAGAGGACTTCTGGCCGCAGCTTCGCGTCGGCTGCACCTTTGACGGGAAGATGTACACCCTTCCGTTCAACAAGAGCGTCGCAATATACATCTACAACCTCACGGCCCTGAAGGAGGCCGGCCTCAAGCCGCCCAAGACGTGGGAGGATCTCCTCGCCGCCTCGAAAGCAACGACCGTCGTGAAGGATGGCAAGGTCACCCGCTACGGAATCGTGCTCAGGCCGAACGTCGACTACTTCGCGAACATGCTTTTCACCAACGGCGGTCGCTATATCGACGAGAGCGGCAAGAAGGCCGTGTTTAACGGGCCTGAAGGCGTCGAGGCCCTTCAGTTCATGGTCGACATGCTCCACAAGTACAAAGTCGCCTATTACATACCGGGCTATGCCGACGCCGACTTCGGAGCCGGCAAGACGTGTGGCTACTTCGCAACATCGGCGAGCTACTCGTACACCGACAAGGCTGTCGGCGGCAAGTTCGAGTGGGGCATTGGTCCGATACCCTACAAGAGAGGCCCGGC
The DNA here is from genome assembly GCA_030024085.1 of Bacillota bacterium. Classification (GTDB taxonomy): domain Bacteria; phylum Bacillota; class SHA-98; order UBA4971; family UBA4971; genus UBA6256. Next base: position 10,683 of record JASEJE010000029.1, read on the forward strand.
GGCCCCTGTGGCGGGCACCGATCTCGTCATGTTCGCCTCCGCCAGCCCCGAAGAGCAGCAGGCCGCGTGGAAGTTCATGAAATGGCTCACGAACGCGACTCAGACAGCGCACTGGGCTATCGAGACCGGCTACATCCCGGTGAGGAGATCAGCTCTCCACTTGCAGGCGATGAAGGACTGGATGGCCGCGAACCCGAGGAACGCTGCCAGCCTGGACGCCCTCCAGTACGCTGTCACCGACCCCAATATCGCGGAGTGGCAGGACATTCGAGAGATCATCAGCCAGGCCGTCGAGGAAGCGTTCCTCCTGAAGGCGACCCCTAAGGAAGCGCTGGACAAGGCCGCCGCGAAGACCAACGCCCTCCTTGCGAAATAGGTCGCCCTTTATCGGAACGCATTCGATCCCGTCGGCCTCAGGCGCCGGTCTTGCGAGGCGGGCTGCAAGGGCACCGTCCCCTGCTTGCAACACCGTGAGACCCTGGAGAAGAGGCGCCACCGCCCAACCCACGCTTGACGTGGCCAAGGCGCAAGTTGCCTGGAGGAACGGTCCGGGGCGGCCGTGCCTGCGTCGCCCCGGACCCCCGTCCCGTGTATTCCGAGGGAGGAGGTGCACCCATGCTGCGCGGAAGAAAGGGCTTGTGGCAGGCCATCATATGTGTCCTCCTGGTGCTCATGGTTGTCTCTGGCCGTGCCTTTGCCGAGGAAACAGGGTGGAGCTTCTATTTCGGTCAGATTCACTCGCACACGTCGTATTCCGATGGGGTGCTCACACCCGTCGAAGCGTACCCATACGCCAGAGATGTGGCAGGCCTCGATTTCCTCGGGATCACAGAGCACGGGTACTACATGTTCGAGAACCCGCATCACTGGGAGGCCCTCACAGAGGCCGCGAAGCGGTTTACGGAGCCCGGAAGGTTCGTGGCGTTCAGGGGCACCGAATGGACGCACGGCGCCGGACACATATCCGTCATCGAGGCCCCGGAGCCCTGCTCGCGCGACGTCCAGATAGGCTTCGACGACCTTGTGGCCTGGATGGAGGGCAAAGGCGGCATCGCCAGCTTCAACCACCCCGGCAGGAATGAACAGGGGAACTGGGACGACTTCAAGTACTCCCTCGGAGGCAACAGGACGATACGACTTCTCGAGGTGGGCTCAGGCCCATACCCCAGGAACACATTCTATGAGGCATCGTACATCCGCGCTCTAGACCGCGGGTGGCAGGTGGGCGCCATCAACAGCCAGGACAATCACAGGGCCGACTGGGGCACTGCGGCGGACACGAGAACAGGGGTGGTGGCGCGGGCACTCACGCGGGAAGACCTGATGGAGGCCCTTCGGGCCATGCGTACGTACTCTACCGAGGACAGGAACGTCCAGGTCAAGTTCATGGGGAACGGCAGGTGGATGGGGGAGGTGCTGCTCATCGGCGAGGTGGAGTTCGAGATCGACATATCCGACCCCGACCCGGGCGATACCGTGCACGAGGTGGACCTCCGGTCGACTGGCGGGGCAACGATCATGACGCTCGAGGGTTCCGGCGATGAGGGCGGGCCCGACCGACCTTTCCGGAGGTCGTTTACGCTCGCGCCGAACCAGGGGTACAACTGGTACTACCTGCGCATCGAACAGACGGACGGCGATGTGATCGTGACGAGTCCCATCTGGGTCAAGAGCCCGTCTGATCTCATGATCGTCGATCTCCGGTTCGACGTCCCCTTGGCCAAGAAGGGCGCGAAAGGGTACCTTCGGGGCGAGGTCGTGAACCTGGGAGCCAAGCCCGTGCAGGGGGCCATCGTCGAGTTCGCGGCGGCAGCGGGGAAGGTGAGGCTGCCTATAGGAGCGGTGAAAACTGATCTGGAACCGGGCGCGACCGTGCCCATCTCGCTCGAGTGGGCGTGCCCGGTGAGCGGCGATGTCACTGTGAGCGCCGCGGTGGTCGACCCGTCCATGCTCGCATACACAGGAAACGTCTACTCGCTTCCCGTGCGGGTACTGCCGGAAACCCTTCCGAAGGTCGTTGTCGACGAGGGCCACAACAACCGCTCGAGCGGGTTTGCAAGGCGGTTTCTGGATGTGCTGGCCGGCGCGGGGTGTGAGGGCGTGCTGAACCAGGGGAGGATAACTCCTGACTCCCTCGAAGGGGCGTCGGCCCTCGTTGTAGCCAACCCTGAGCCAGGGATCTCCCTGACGCCCACGACGTTCGACGAATCCGAGCTCGCTGCCATGCGCAAGTTCGTGGACGCTGGAGGTTCGCTTGTCCTCGCCGGGTCTTCGGATGCGTCGGACCCGTCGCGGAGCGTATCCCAGCTCAACGCGATTCTGACAGCCGTCGGCTCGTCGATGAGGTTCTCCGACGACGAGGTTCAGCAAGAGGAAGGCTCGAAGGTAAGCTCAACCGTTGCGTGCAGCCTGACCCCGGAGGGCGAGAAAACCCTTGGGAGGCTGGCGCTACCCATCCGCATGATGCAGGCATGCTCCATCGCAAGTGACGGGTTCGGCGCGCTCGTCGGGCGTGAGGGCCTCGTGGTCCTCGCGGTCGGAGGCGATGATACGCGAAGCGCCGATACTAACGGGAAAGGGCCGTGCCATCTCTATGCGTCCCGGCCTGTCGTGTGTGCCTCTGAGCGTGTAGGAAAGGGGCGGGTCGTGGCAATGGGCGCGCCTGTATACTCGGTCTACGATCTTCGTCCCGATCTCGGGAACGAGGAGTTCATGGTGAATCTGGTCGCATGGCTCCTGTCACAGTGACCGGAGTATAGCCGCTGCAAGCCCCGGGCGACCGATTCGCCGGGCCGTATTTTGAAGGTGGTGCTTTCAGGTGCTGGCTCACAAGACTCAAGCAAACGACGCGGCCAGACGGCGCAGGTATCTGAAGGAGACGTTCACGGCCTACCTCTACCTGCTACCTGCCACCGCGGTACTCGTGATCTTTCACTTTGCGCCCGTGTTCTATGCATTCTACGTCAGCCTCCTGGACTGGAACTACATAAGCCCGAATCCTGCTTTCGTGGGGATTGCAAACTATGCCGCGCTCCTTCAGGACTCCGACTTCGTGACGTCGCTTCTGAACACGGTGTACTACGTTGTGGGCACCGTTCCGACCTCGATGGCAGCTGCGCTGCTGGTGGCGATCCTTCTGAACCAGAAGATCAGGGGGCTCGCCTGGTACCGCACGGTGTATTTCCTGCCAGTCATCACCGCTGCAAACGCAGTGGCCATAATCTGGTTCTGGATATACCATCCTGATTACTCCGGGTTGCTCAACGGCTTCCTGGACAAGCTGGGGCTTCCCATCCAGTCGTGGCTCCTCGACCCGAAATGGGCCATGCCTTGCATAATCCTTATGAGCATCTGGAAGGGGCTCGGGTACAACGTCGTGATATTCCTCGCGGGGCTCCAGAACATTTCCACCGAGTATTACGAGGCCGCGCAGATAGACGGCGCGAGGGGCTGGTCCATTTTCAGGCACATCACCTGGCCGCTTCTGTCGCCGACCACATTCTTCGTCCTCATCATATCGGTCATCGGCTCGTTCCAGGTGTTCAGCCAGGTATACGTCATGACGAGGGGCGGCCCACTCAAGAGCACGCTCGTGGTTGTGTACTACCTGTACAAGATCGGATTCGAGGACTTCAAGATGGGCTACGCGTCGGCGATGGCATACGCGCTCTTCGTCATAATCTTCGTCCTCACCCTGCTGCAGCGGAAGTACATCGGCTCGCGGGTTCACTACCAGTGAGAAGGGGGCTTTGATAAGATGAACCACGTCAGAACCCATCATAGACCCGGAACACTGCCCGCCCGCCTCCTTCGGTCCGTGGGCATCCACGCTCTTCTCCTGGCAGGGGCCGTCATCATGCTTGCGCCGTTCGCCTGGATGCTCTCCACGTCGCTCAAGGACTATAGTGAGGTATTCACCGTCCCTATCAGGTGGATACCTTCGCGCCTCGTATGGTCGAACTACGTGGACGCGTGGAACGAGGCCCCGTTCGCGAGGTACTTCTTCAACAGCGCCTTCGTGGCGACGGCCACCACCATCGGCCAGCTCGCGTTCTCGGCGCTGGCCGCCTACGCCTTCGCCACCATGAACTTCTTCGGGCGGGAGGTCATCTTCACGCTCTTCCTGGGCACGATGATGATACCAGACCAGATGACACTGGTGCCCAACTACGTGCTTCTGTTCAAGCTGAACTGGATCGATACTTACTACGCCCTCATCGTGCCGTGGCTTGGAAGCGTGTTCAGCATATTCCTTATGAGGCAGTTCTTTCAGACGATACCGAAGGAGCTCTACGACGCCGCCCAGATCGACGGGTGTACCCGTTTCGGCTATCTCTGGAGGGTCATGGCGCCGCTTTCCCGGCCCGTGTTCATCACGTGCGGCCTGTTCACGTTCATCGGGAGCTGGAACGCCTTCCTCTGGCCCCTCATCGTCACGAACACCGACAGGATGCGCACTATCCAGGTGGGGCTGTCCACGTTCATGCAGGAGCACGGCACCGTGCCGACCCTGTTGATGGCGGCGTCCACGATGGCTATAATGCCTGTAGTGATCGGATTCTTCTTCGTCCAGAGACAGTTCATCCAGGGAATCGCGCGCACGGGCCTGAAGAGCTGACGAGGCGCGCCTGGTCCCTACCGGGGAGCGATATGACAGGATGGCCTCAAGCGCCGGCGAAGTTGCAAACGACATACGCACCGGCAGGCTGAAGCAGGTTTACCTGCTGTATGGCGAGGAGGAGTACCTCCGTGACGCATCAGCGAAGAGGATAGTCGACGCAAGCCTCGAGCCGGACACGCGAGACTTCAACTACGCCGTCTTCCGGGCGGGCGAGGCAGACGTCGCATCCGTGGCGTCCGCGATCATGTCGCCTCCGGCGTTCGCTGAAAGGCGCGTGGTCGTCTTCCGCGGGTTCGACGAGATATCCGCCGACCAGCAGAGATCCCTTGTGGGCGCGCTTCAGAGGATGCCCCGGACGAGCCGCGTGGTCCTCATCGCAACCAGCGTCGACGAGAGAAGCGGCCCATGCAAGGCCATTGCAGGGCTGGGGCGGGTGGTGCGGTACAGGCGCCTCTACGAGAACGAGGCGGTGGCTTGGCTTGCCGCGCACGCGAGGGAACTTGGCATCGACGTCCGTCCCGAGGCCCGCGAATACCTCGTGCAGGCGCTCGGCACGAGCATCGCCAGGCTTGCCCAGGGTTTCGAGAAGGCGTGCGATTACGCTGGGATCGCAGTGGGGACGGGGTCGCGGGGCGGCGGCACGGGGGCAGGCACAGGCGCCGGCGGGGGAAGGCAGGTCACGCTCGATGACGTGAAGGCGGCGTCTACAGGCGAACCTGCCCTCGGCATCTTCGACCTGGTGGACGCCGTGGGGGAGAGGAACACCGCCAAAGCCGTTGCGGCCGTCCGCAGGCTGCTCGGTTTCGGAGAGGTGCCCGTCCGCATCCTCGCCATGATCGCCCGGCAGATTCGTCTCGTCCTCCAGACAAAAGCCCTGCAGGCCGAAGGCGCGACCGTGCAAAAGATCGTCGCCGTCACTCGGCTGCAGGACTTCGTGGTGCGGAAATGCCTTGCCCAGGCGAGAAACTTCGAGATCGAGGAGATCGAGGACGCGTTCGCTGCCCTCGCCCAGGCCGACGTGGATCTCAAGACTTCCGGTGCCACAGAGGAAGTAGTGCTGGAGAGGCTCATTGTGCACCTGTGTACTTACAGGTCAGGGGACGACGCAGCCAGGCCCTGACGGGCATGACACCGCGTCGGCGCTGGCACAGTGCCGCGACCGCATCCGCTGACTTGGCAGCCGGCCGATGTCCCGAAATCGCTAACCCTCGCTTCATTGCTGGGCCGCCGGTGCACCCTGCGCCCCCGCAAGGGCAACGAGCTTCTTCGCGAGGCGGGACTTTCGTCGCGCCGCCTGGTTCTTGTGGATGACGCCCTTCTTGGCCGCCTTGTCTATGGCGCTCATAGCCTTCCGCAGGGCGGCCTCGGCCGCCGAAGCGTCACCCTGCCCGATCTGGGCCTCGTACTTCTTGACAGCGGTCTTGACAGACGATCTTGTTGACGCATTCCGCAGGGTGCGCACCCGGGCCACCCGGACTCTCTTCTCCGCCGACTTGATGTTAGGCAAACACTTCAACCCCCTTGCAACTTGGCCGATCACGAAACCAATTCTACCATGACCCGCCTTCGACTGCAACACGCTTTCGCGTCGCGGCGCCGGGAATCGGTCATTCCCGGGATACCGGCAGGTGCCGATGGGCAGAATAGGTTGCAGACAGGGCTTACGCCCTCGGCTGCACACATTCTGCCGGCACGGACGCGGAGGTCAAAGCGGTGCTGTTCGGGGCTGCGACGAGGTTCCTCGCGTGCACCGTCGTCGTGTTGAGCCTGAGTTATGTGATGCCCGGCTTCGCCGCCGGTGGCTTCTCCGGGGCGATACCCGCGGCCCTCGTCGCGGCGACGTCCGGGTACCTCGCCGAGGGCCTTTTCGTACACCGGCCGGGACCACTAGGCCGCGCGCTCGTGGGGTTCATCGCGGGCGGGTCCGGTGTCTACCTTACGCAGTTCCTCGTCCCCGGCATGACCGTGCCCTTGACCGGTGCGCTTCTCACCGGCATCGCCGTGGGGGCCGTCGACCTGCTGGTGCCGGTTCAAACCAGGCAGTGAGTTCGTGGCTGCCAAAGCTGTCGCAAATGGAGGGTGATGACGGGTGCGCTTATCCGGCAGGCGTAGCGTGCGTTCGAGCAGGGGTGGCGGCCTTCGCATCCCTGGCGGAGGCGTTGAAAAGCCCGGGGGTGGGTCCCGGGATGTTCTCTGGGATAGCTTCGGTGTAAGAACGGACCTCGCGATTGAGGCGCGCGAGCTGCTGTCACGTAGCACCGGCGCCGAGCTTCCGGGCGTCCTCTCGGAATCTGAAAGGACCCGGTACGCAACCGTAACCCGCGTCAAGGTCCTTACCGAAGAGGCCGAGAGGGCTCTTGGGAAAGTCCGGGGCAACTACATCACGATAGAGTCCCCACATCTTCGCAGTAGCAGTAAGGAAGTCCAGGAGGAGCTCGCCCAGACCTTCGCCCGCGAGTTCCTACGGCTTGCCCCTCTCGCGCCTAACGCAACGGTGCTCGTGGCGGGCCTCGGCAACTGGCAGGCCACCCCCGACGCCCTCGGGCCGCGCACGGTGGAGTACCTCACCGTGACCCGGCATCTCCACGGTCTCGTCCCTCCGGAACTCCGGGGCGGAATGCGGCCGGTATGCGCGATCGCCCCGGGAGTGCTGGGCTTGACGGGGATCGAGACAGGCGAGATAATCCGTGGGATCGTGAGCAACGTCAGGCCGGACCTTGTCGTGGTGGTGGACGCCCTCGCCTCTATGTCCACGAGCCGACTGGGGACGACCATCCAGATGGGCGATACAGGGATCAGGCCGGGGTCCGGTGTGGGCAACAAACGTCTCGGGATCACCAGGGAGAGCCTGGGCGTGCCTGTGATTGCCGTCGGAGTGCCCACCGTGGTAGCCGCGGAGACCATCGCTCTCGACGCCATGGAGTTCATGCAGCGCCAGGCACCTGTGCCCGGCGGCGGACCGCGGCAGGGCGGGTCGGGTGCGCCGGGCGCGCCCGAGAGGCGGCAGTTCCTCAGGCAGGTGCTCGCACCGTACTTCGGGACTCTCGTCGTCACCCCCAAGGAAGTCGACGACCTCGTGGAGGACCTCGCCACCGTCGTCGCCGGCGGCCTCAACGCCGCTCTCCACCCGTCGATGGACTGGGACAAGATCCTCGCCTATCTCTCGTAGTCTAAACTCCACGCCCCGCTCATATAGATGAGTTGAGCAGGCAGGGATCGCTCTGGACCGACTGGACAGGCAAGCCCTGCGGCCAGGAGGGTGGGGTTGTGTTGAGGTCTGCGTGGAGAAACCGAAGGTTGGCCTGGCGCCGCCGAAGGCGCATGCGGGGCGGCATGCTGGCTGACCGGCGGGCGGGCGCGGCGAAGCTGTGGGGTCCTGCTTTCCTGTACTCTGCAATCTTGCTGGCTGGCCTGGGTATGGGCGTGGCCGGCTTTCTGGAGCTTGGGAGCGCGCCGGCCGATGGCGGGGTTCTCCCGGTATTCAGCGGGTTCCTTGTCGAGGGAGAAGACCGGCTCGCGGGGGTAACCGGAGCGTTCGTCAGCGCCATCGCGCCCCACGGGCTCGTGGAGAGCGCGATTCCGATGTTCGCGGGGGTACGCAGGAGCGATGCGCTTGTCCCGGAGCCACCGTCGCAGGGGCTGCGGTCCATGGTGCTTGCCCTCTCCAGGGCTGACCTCCAGGATCCGGCGACGTTTCTGACCATAGGCATACCTGGGTTTCGAACATCCGAGAAGGCCACCTCCGCAGCTGCGAGGGAGGCGGGCGCCAATCGCGGGGCTGAAGCCCCTGTGATCCCGCCGCGGGGCGGGGTTGGCTTTCCCGACGAGGGGAGCACGATGGAACACTCTCCGGCGGACCGCGTCCGCCCGCCGCAGGAACCGCTGCCGCCGGTTGTGATTCCACGTCCGCTGCCTGCCAGGCCTTCGCCGCAAGAGCACCGGATCCCGACCAGCGGGTGGGGGGACAAACCTCTTGTGTTCATCTATCATTCGCACAGTTCTGAAGCGTACCGGCTGACCTCAGGAGCGGATCATGTCTGGGGCAGTGACGAAGGGGTCATCACCGTGGGCGATGTGCTCGCGAAAGCCCTTGAGGAGAAATACAACATCCCCGTCGTGCATTCGCGCAAGGTCCATGACTATCCGGTCTGGAGGGAGGCGTACATCAATTCCTACAAGACCGTGTCCGAGGCCCTTCAGAAACACCCCACGGTGGAGATGGTATTCGACGTGCACAGGGACGCCGGCACGATGCGCCTTTCGGGCGCGCCCACGGTGGAGATAAGCGGCCGAAAGGCGGCGCGCGTGTTCATTGTGGTAACCACTGACCGCTTCGGGCTCCCCCACCCGAACTGGCGCGAGAACCTGGCGTTCGCGTATTATCTCAACGCGAAGATAGATGAGATGTACCCGGGACTTTCGCGGGGCATCAACGTCCGCGACGACGCCAGGTGGAACCAGCACGTCCACAACAGGGCGGTCATCCTCGAGATCGGCTGCGAGCAGAACACGAGGCAGGAGGCGGAGGCTTCCGCGCTTTGCCTCGCGGACGTCATCGTATCCGTGCTGGGGGACATCCAGCGATGAGGTACGCGGACGCCGCCCGGGTGGCCGCCTGGCCTCTGTGCGTCGTTCTCTTCGTTGCCCTCACCGCTTGCGGGCTGCATATTGCGGAACGGGCGCAGCACGACCTCGTCGGGGTGGACATGCCTGTGTCGTCTGTGAACATCCAGAGGCTTGGAGAACGCATCTACCGGGTCACCCTGCTCGGCGCCGCGTATCGCGTGGACCTCGGCCACGAGGTGGCCACTGCCCGACGGGCCGTGATGGAGACATCGGCGGTTTCCCGCAAGATGGCCCGTCGGGCGGTCGCGGTTGCAAGGCTGGTCGCCTCGACGCTGGTCTCAGCCCTGAACGAAGCGAGTTCACGGCTCCGGGCGCGGCGACCCGACGATCAGGGTGCCGGAGGCAAGTCGCCGAGGTCCGAGACCCATCTGCAGTCTCAGCAGCAGCAGCAGCGGCCCCAATCCCAATCCCAGTCCCAATCCCAATCCCAGGCGCAGCCGCAACGGTCGCAGATGCAACCGCCGCCGCGGACCGACCCACAGTCACAGCGCAGGCACGCAGCGGGCGGAAGGCAGGAGGGGGCGCGCCCTGCGTCGAAAAGGGTCCTCGAAGAGTGGATACGACCTGAATGACTTGAGGAGGCGGGAAGTCGCAGTGTATTGCATCACCCACTTTCTCGCCGGCGCCATCGTGGGAGCGTCAATGCCCGGCCCGCTCGGCGCTGCCTGCGCGGGGCTCGTGAGCCACGCCGTGCTCGACGCTGTGCCCCACTCGGATTACGGCCGGGCGTGGCAGGGGGTGATTGACGTCGCCTGCGCGGGGCTCGTGGCCCTGGTCATCCTGATGGCGGGGGCCGACGTCCGCGCTGTGGCCGGCGGGGTCGGTGGGGCCTTACCCGACATCGAGGTTGCGGCCGCCTTCCTGTTCCCGGGCGCGTACAGGCCGCACGGCCGCCTTCGCCTGGTCTTTCCGAGCCATAGCGGCTTTCTGGGCCACGGACGTCTCGCATTCCCGTGGGGCGTCCTCACTCAGGTCGTCGCCATCGCCGGGCTCGCAGCGCTGTTCCTGTGGGCATTCTGAGCCCGGGCTCGGGGGGGCTTGCCGCAATCTGACAGTGGGTCGGGGTTGGCAGGCGTGGGCTGGATTGGTCCGCGCGCCACGCGGAAAAGCGGAGAAAGCGCGCGGAGAAGACCGGAGAAAACGCGCTTGACAAAGGCCGAAACAGGGTGGTATGTTTATCGCGGGAAGTTTAGCACTCTGGCCGTGCGAGTGCTAACGGAGGAGGATCCGCCATGGGCTTCCAGCCGGTGATGGACGCCAGAAAAAAGCGGATACTGGAAGCAGTCACCGACGATTACATCAGCACCGCTGAGCCGGTGGGGTCGCGCACGATCGCGCGCAGGTACAACCTGGGGGTCAGCCCCGCAACCATCAGGAACGAGATGGCGGACCTCGAGGAGTCTGGTTACCTCGAGCAGCCTCACACGTCAGCAGGGCGCATCCCGTCGGAGAAAGGTTACCGGTTCTACGTGGATTTCATCATGAAGCGGAAACCCGTCTCCGAGGAGGAGAGGGCGCGCATCAGACGCGCCCTGGCGGAAAGGCGGCGCGAGATCGACCTCATAGTCGAGGAGACCGCGAGGATACTCGCATACCTGTCGAGGTACGCTGCGTTTGTGCTCTCCCCGATCTCCAGGGCGGGCGTGTTCCGGAGGATCGAACTCATGCCGGTCGACGGCCAGACCGTGCTGGTCGTTCTCATCATCGACCCCGGTTTCGTGCGCACGCACTTGATAGCGACGTCTCGCACGCTCACGAGGGAGCAGCTTGCGAACATCGCGGAGTTTCTGAACTTGCGCCTCGCTGGTCTGTCGCTGTCTCACATAGGCTCGTCGTTGCTACGCGAGATCAAGGAGGAGCTGGACGATTACAACACCCTCGTCGATGCCGCCATCGAGGCCATTGCACGTTTTCTCGAAAACCGCCACGAGGAGCAGATATACAGCGATGGCCAGGTCAACCTCCTCGAGCAGCCGGAGTTTCAGGACATCCTGAAAGCCAGGAGCGTGCTGGAGTTTTTTGCCGAAGACGACGCTCTGCGTAGCCTGCTCTCAGGTGCGGCTGAGGTGGGCGGCGTGACGGTGACCATCGGCCGCGAAGCGGGCCATCCCAGCATGGGCATGTGCAGCATGGTGAGCGCTCCGTATGAGGTGCGGGGCGTGCGTATGGGTGCGCTGGGCGTGGTGGGCCCGACACGCATGCATTACTCGCGTGTCGTGGCTCTGGTTGAACTAGTCGCGGAGAACCTTGGCGATGTTCTGACGAGGATCCTCGTCACGTGAAAGATCCCGACGGCTACCGGGTGCCATCGGCGTTTTTCCGGCGCATGGGGTTAAGGTCAGCTTAGCCCCATCAAACTGTTTCGGGGGAGAGAGGGGTCTTCTTGAGCGAGGCGCGGAAGTCGACTGAGACCGGGGGAAGCGAGAGATTGGCGGCACTCGTCTCCAACGCCGCCGCACTCCGGGCGGTCGCGTCTGCTGTCGAGGGAACCATCGGTCCCAAGGGGCTGGATACCATGCTTGTGGACCGCTTCGGGGACGTGGTGGTGACCAACGATGGCTGCACGATACTTGAACGGATGGAGGCCACCCATCCGGCGGCGAGGATGCTTATAAACGTCGCCAGGGCGCAGCAGGAGGAGATCGGCGACGGCACCACAACCGCCACCATCATGGCGAGCGCCATCGTGCAGGCGGGCCTCGACGTGGTGGCCGAGGGCGTGCCCGTTCCGCGCCTCATAGAGGGAGTGAGACTCGCCGCGAAGGCCGCCCTTGATGCGCTGGAGGAGTCGTCGCGGCCGCTGCGTGGACCCGATGATCCGCTTCTCCTCCGCGTGGCGCACACGGCGGGAAGGGGCCATGAGGACATAGCCATGCTCGCGGTGGAGGCCGCGAGACTCGTGGGCAAGGCGAGCCTCCTCGACCCCGCCTTCCGACTGCGGGACGCCATCGTGGCCCAGGAAGGCGCGAAGAGTGAGGTCTTCATGGGCGTCATAGTGAAGCGCGGCAGGCAGAACAGGCACATGCCCGGGGGGGCGGCCCCCGCAAGGATCCTGATACTCGATGACGCCCTGGAACCTGAGAAACTCGATGCAGAAGCGCTCGCTACTGAGCTCGGAATTGAAAGACACCTTGCGCTGCAGGATGAATTCGAGCGCAACTTGAGACGGCTCGTGGCGTGCGGGGTCAACGTGATTCTCGTGGACCGCGGGACGTCGGACATCGCCGAGGATATCCTGACAGACGCAGGGGTCCTGGTGGCTACAAGGGTGTCCTGGCGGGACCTCCTGCGAGTGGCTGAGCACACCGGCGCCCGTCCTGTGAAGCGCGCCTGGCTTGCCAGGCCCCCGGACGAGATCGAGAAGGTCGTTGGGGCGGCCGACAGGGTGTATGAGGACGAGAAGCTGTCGGAGATCCGCGTCGTGGGCGGGCGCGGCAAGCCCATGGCCACGATTGTGGTGGGTGCCGCGACGAGCGACGTCGTTGGGGAGCGCGAGCGCATCGCCCATGACGCCGTCTCGGCGGTCCAGGCTGCGGTGGCAGGCGGGGTCGTTCCAGGCGGCGGCGCGGCCGAGATCGCGGCCGCAAGGCGCCTTCTCGCTGTGAGACAAGAGGTGAAGGGCATGACGGCCTACGGCGTCGACTGCGTCATGGCGGCGCTTCGCCGCCCGCTGGCCCAGATCGTGCAGAACGCCGGCTATAACCCGCTCGAGAAGGTCGAAGAAGTGATCGCGGCCCAGGGAGATACGGGCGACGACAGCCTCGCCGTGAACTGCGATACGGGTGAGATAGCCGACATGGTCGCCCTCGGGGTCGTGGACCCCACCCTGGTGAAGGTATACGCGTTGAGGGCGGCGGCCGAGGTCGGCGAGGCGGTGCTGAGGATTGACAGGATAGTGAAAAAGAGAGAGGATAACGTGGGTGAATCGAAGGAGGCAGACACGTGAGCGAGGAGGCTTGTGGGGCTCAGGGCGGCGAACCCGCCGCCGAGCAAGCGGAAGGCACGCAGGAGGCCTCCGCGGCCCAGGTGGATCTCGAAGCCGAGCTTCGTCAGGAGATAGCCCTCAAGGAGAAGTACCTCGCGGGCTGGCAACGCGCCCAGGCTGACCTGGAGAACCTGAAGAAGCGTGTGGCGCGCGAACAGGCGGAGATCCGCGCGGTCGTCGTGGAGGCGTTCGTCAAGAACATGCTCCCAGCCCTCGACAGCCTGGAGCGGGCAACAAAGCATGCGAGGAGCAGCGGGGCCGACGATAGTACAACGCAAGGCCTGGGTCTCGTGATGAACAAGTTTCTGGAGTGCCTCGAGAGAGAGGGCATAACGCCGATCTCGGCCTCGGGGGAACCGTACGACCCCATGAGGCACGAGGCCATACTGCGCGTGCCGACCGCAGAAGTGGAGGAAGGCACCGTTCTGGATGAGGTCCAGCGAGGTTACGCATCGAAGGATCGCGTCATCAGGCCCGCGCTCGTCACCGTTGCGTGCAGGCCGACCGCGGAGCCCGAGGAGGCTGCATATGGTGCCGGAGGAGACCAGGAACCCGACGGGCGCGGACAGCCGGGAAACGGCGATGCCGGGGCCGGTGAATAGTGAGCAAGGTAAGCGCCGGCTGACCATTGGTCGCCGCGGTGGCGCCAGGGTTCGGGGCGACGGAAGAGAAGTGGCGCCGATATCGTGAAGGTGTGGTGCTCGGCGCTTCCGGGATATAGCAGAAGACGAGGGGGTAAGACGATGTCACGGGTGGTAGGAATAGACCTCGGAACCACCAACTCAGTCATCGCCGTGATGGAAGGCGGAGAGGCCAGGGTCATCCCGAACGCCGAAGGGTCACGGCTCACTCCATCAGTGGTGGCGTTCTCCAAGACGGGGGAGCGCATGGTCGGACAGGTCGCCAAGAGACAGGCAGTGGTGAATCCTGAGAGGACGGTCCTGTCCATCAAGAGGAAGATGGGGACGACCCACAGGGTGACGATAGACGACAAGGAGTACACGCCGCAGGAGATATCCGCCATGATCCTGCGCAAGCTCAAGGAGGACGCCGAGGCGTACCTGGGCGAGAAGATCGAAAAGGCCGTCATCACGGTTCCCGCATACTTCACCGACTCTCAGAGACAGGCCACCAAGGACGCCGGGAAGATCGCGGGCCTCGAGGTCCTCAGGATCATCAACGAACCCACCGCGGCCGCACTGGCGTACGGGCTCGACAAGGGTCAGGATCACACGATCCTCGTGTTCGACCTGGGCGGCGGCACCTTCGATGTCTCCATCCTGGAACTCGGAGACGGCGTGTTCGAGGTCAAGGCGACCTCCGGCAACAACCTCCTGGGCGGCGACGACTTCGATAGAAGGATCGTGGACTATGTCGCGGAGGAGTTCGCGAAGCAGCACGGCATGGACCTGCGTAAAGACAGGGTAGCCCTGCAGCGGCTGACCGAGGCGGCGGAAAAGGCCAAGGTGGAGCTGTCCGGGCTTCTCACGGCCAGCATAAGCCTGCCGTTCGTCGCGGCCGACTCGAAGGGCCAGCCGTTGCATCTGGATATGACGCTCTCCAGGGCGAAGCTGGAGGAACTCACGCAGGATCTCATCGAAAAGACCCTCGGCCCCACGCGCAGGGCTCTCGCGGACGCCGGGCTCGAGCCCGGGGACATCGACAAGGTGATCCTCGTCGGCGGGCAAACGCGCATGCCTGCAGTGCAGAAGGCCATCAGGGATCTCATCGGCAAGGAACCCCACAAGGGCGTGAACCCTGACGAAGTGGTGGCGCTTGGCGCTGCCATCCAGGCCGGGGTGCTCGCAGGCGAGGTCCACGATGTGCTGCTCCTCGACGTGACCCCGCTGTCGCTCGGCATCGAGACGCTCGGCGGCGTGTTCACGAAGCTGATAGAGCGCAACACGACCATTCCCACCACCAAGAAGCAGGTATTCTCCACGGCGGCGGACAACCAGACGACCGTGGAGATCAACGTGCTCCAGGGCGAGCGACCCATGGCGGCGGACAACGTGTCCCTCGGGAGGTTCCAGCTCACGGGAATACCGCCTGCGCCGCGCGGGATACCGCAGATCGAGGTGGCGTTCGATATCGACGTGAACGGCATAGTCCACGTGTCAGCTAAGGACCTCGGCACGGGCAGGGAGCAGAAGATCACCATAACGTCCTCGAGCGGAGTGGCCCGCGAGGACATCGAGCGGATGGTGAAGGAGGCGGAGGCCCACGCTGATGAGGACAGGCGCAAGCGCGAGGAGGTCGAACTCCGTAACGAGGCCGACTCCCTGGTGTACACGGCCGAAAAGACGCTCAAGGAGCACAGGGACAAGATATCAGGCGAGCAGGCGGCTAAGGTCGAGCGGGCGCGGGACGACCTGCGCTCCGCGCTTGCGGGCAAGGACATAGCAACCATCAAGGCGCGCAAGGAGGACCTCCTCAGCGCGCTGCACGAGGTGACAACGGCCATGTACAGCCGCGCCGGGGCGGCCGGAGCGGCCGGTGCCGGCGGAGCGGGCGCCGCAGGCGGAGCCGGTGCTGCAGGTGACGGGGCGACCGGGGCAGGCGGCTCCCGGGGCAGCGCCGGTGGAACCAGGCCAGGCGGACGCGACGATGTGGTTGACGCCGAGTATAAAGAGGTCAAAGACGAGTAACCCCGCATGTTGCGGCGTGCGCGCCGCTCGCCCAGGGGTGTGAGAATTGGCAAAGCGCGACTACTATGAGATCCTGGGTGTGGATAAGGGCGCAAGCCAGGAGGAAATCAAGAAAGCCTTCCGGAAGCTTGCGCGCAAATACCACCCGGACATGAACAAAGAAGACCCCTCCGCCGAGGAGAAGTTCAAGGAGATAAACGAGGCATACGAGGTGCTCTCGGATGCGGAGAAGCGCCGACGCTACGACCAGTTCGGCCATGCCGCGGAAGGCCCGACGGCCGGGCCCGGCGGCATGGGCGGCTGGGACTTCGGCGATCTCGGCTCGTCCTTCGACAGCATCTTTGACATGTTCTTCGGCGGAGGCTTCGGCGGCACGCGGGCGGCGAGGCCGGGCCCCGAGAGGGGCGCCGATCTGCGCTACGATCTCGAGATCTCGCTGGAGGAGGCCGCTTCGGGCCTCGAGAGGGATATCGAGGTGGTGCGACTGGAGGCGTGCTCTACCTGTGGCGGCACAGGAGCGAAGCCGGGCACGTCGCCTGTGACGTGCCCGGTGTGCGGTGGCCGCGGCCAGACGACCCAGGTGCGTACCACCGCCTTCGGCAGGTTCACCAGCATCACCACATGTCCGCGGTGTGGCGGAGAGGGCAGGGTGGTCGAATCGCCGTGCCAGACGTGCCAGGGCCGGGGCAGGGTCCGCAAGCGCAAGAAGATTAAAGTAAAGATCCCGGCCGGGGTAGACTCCGGAATGCGCGTGCGAGTCTCCGGGGAGGGCGAGGCCGGGGTGCGCGGTGGGCCGCCGGGGGACCTTTTCGTGTTCATCACCGTGAGACCGCACGAGATCTTCCAGCGTGAGGGGAACGATATAGTCTGCGATATCCCGATAAGCGTGTGGCAGGCGGCTCTCGGCGATGACATAGAGCTGCCCGCTATCGAAGGCCGGGCGTCGCTCCACATCCCGGAGGGCACTCAGACGGGCACGGCCTTTCGCCTGCGGGGCAAGGGGATTCCCGACGTGCACGGCGGCCCGCGGGGAGACCAGTACGTCAGGGTGAAAGTGGTGACGCCCACGAGGCTCAGCGACAGGGAGAAGGAGCTTATCCGGGAGCTTGCGAAGCTACGGGGTGCGCACAAAGCTGACGATGAGCCGAAAGGTTTCTTCAAGAAGGTCCGCGATGCGTGGGAACGACACGCGTGAGCGGGGACGTCCCAGGTTCTTCGTCCCAGGCCAGGCCGCGGACGGGGCCATCATCGCCATAGCCGGTCAGGATGCCCGCCACATCGTGCGCGTCCTCAGGCTCGGGCCCGGAGACGAGATCGAGGCGGTGGACGGCGCCGGGGCGGAGCGTCGAGGCCGCATCGTGAGCGTGGACGATGACGAGGTGATGGTGATGCTGACAGAGGGCAGCGTTGCGTGCCGCGAGCCCTCTGTATTCATTACTGTCCTTCAGGGACTCCCGAAAGGCGACAAGATGGACGAGATCGTGAGGAAGAACACCGAGCTCGGCGTAAGCCGGTTCGTGCCTGTAGTGACCGACCGCACCGTGGCACGGCCGGACCAGCCGGGGGTAAGGCGCCGCGTTGACCGGTGGAGGCGGGTTGCGCGCGAGGCCGCAAAGCAATCCGGGCGGCAGCGGATACCCGATGTGCTCGACATCATGAGTTTTCGCGAGTCGCTCGAGCAGGTAGCCTTCGATGCGGGCGCTGGCAATGCACGCGATGGAGATCGCCTAATCCTGCTCCTGTGGGAGCTGGAGAGATCCCGGGGCATCCGGGACGTGCTGCGCGAACGCGCCGGCGTCGGCAACGTCCTGGTTTTCATCGGGCCGGAGGGCGGCTTCTCCGCAGACGAGGTGGACGAGGCCGTGGGGCGCGGCGCGGTCACCTGCAGCCTCGGTCCGCGGATCCTCCGCACGGAGACGGCAGGGCTCGTGGTAAGCTCCATCATTCTTTACGAGGCCGGGGAGATGGGCTAGTTGCCTCAGAAGCCGCCGAGATGCGCCTTCCATACCCTTGGGTGCAAGGTGAACCAGTATGACACCGGGAGCTTGATGAGGCTGTTTCGTGAGCGGGGCTACGATATAGTGGACTTCGACTCCCCGGCCGACGTGTACTGCATCAATACGTGCACTGTCACGAGCATGAGTGAGAAGAAGTCGAGGCAGGCGATTCGCCGGGCGAAGCGGAGATGCCCGTCGGCCGTCGTCGCGGTCGTGGGATGCTATGCGCAGGTCGCCCCGGAGGAGGTTGCGGCCATTCCCGGCGTCGATGTGGTGGCAGGCATCGGTGAGAGAGGGATGGTCGTGGACCTCGTCGAGAGGGCGAGGCGCGGCGAAGGCCCCATCGTGGAGGTGAGCGTGCGCCGGCCCGGCGGCAGGTTCGAGGAGCTTCCATGCGCTCGGCCCGAGACGCGAACGCGCGGGTTCGTCAAGGTCCAGGAGGGGTGCGACGAGTTCTGCTCATATTGCAGGGTTCCTTACGCGCGCGGGGCGTCCAGGAGCAGGGACCCCAAGGACGTCCTTGCGGAGGTCCGTAGGTTCGTCGAGGTCGGCCACAGGGAGATCGTCCTGACCGGCATCCACCTCGGGGCGTACGGGAGGGACTTGCCCGGGGCGGCGGGGGGCGTCCGGCCGGATCTCGCGTGGCTGGTCGAGCGCGTCCACGAGACGAGGGGCCTCGGGCGCGTGCGGCTGAGTTCGGTGGAACCCCTGGATGTCAATGAACGTCTCATACGGGTGGTGTCCGACCTTCCGAAGGTGGCGAAGCACTTCCACATCCCCCTTCAGAGCGGTGACGATGAGACTCTCGAGATGATGAACAGGAAGTACCGCACGTCCGATTATGAGCGTCTCATCCACCGGATCCGTGAGCAGATCCGACCCTGTGGCATCACCACTGACATCATGGTGGGCTTCCCCGGGGAGACTGAAGAGAGATTCATGCGGTCTTGCGAGTTCGCAAGGCGCGTGGGCTTCTCCAGGATGCACGTGTTCGCATACTCACCCCGGCCCGGCACCCGGGCCGCCCGTATGCAGGGGCAGGTGGACGCCACCACCAGGCGCGTGCGGAGTGAGGCCATGATAAGCCTCGGCCGGGAGCTTGCGTTCGAGTTCCACCGGAGCCTGGTGGGGACGCGCGAGGAGGTGCTGGTGGAGGAGGAGGACCCGGGCGACGGGTTCCTGCACGGCTTCGGGAGCACCTACGTGAGGGTCCGGTTTCCTGGAGGCCCCGGCGCAGGCGGCGAGCTCGTACCCGTGTCCGTGGTCGCCGCGGAGCCCGACGGCGTCCTCGCTGCACGAGTTTCGCGTCTGGAGGCCCGGGAGGAAGGATCGGAGGGGTCGAGGGAGAAGTAATGTACTCTGCAGAGAGTTGTGGAGGAGGGGCAGCCATGGATGCAACCGGGACCGATGGCCTTTCCCGCACCGACGCGGTGGAACGGGACTGTCTGTTCTGCAGGATCGCAAGACGTGAGGTCCATGCCGACGTTCTGTTCGAGGACGACCGGGTGCTCGCCTTTCGAGACATCAACCCCCAGGCGCCGGTGCATGTATTGGTCATTCCGAAGCGGCACATCGGGTCCCTGGCCGATCTGACCGGGAGCGACGAGGACCTGATGGGACACACGTTCGTCGTCGCGTCGAGCCTTGCCTCTGAGCTCGGGGTCACCGACGGCTTCCGGGTGGTGGGCAACTGCGGCGAGAAGGCGGGCCAGAGCGTGTTCCATATTCATATCCACCTTCTCGGGGGGAGGCGGTTCGGGTGGCCTCCGGGGTGATATGGCATCAGGCCGGGTCCGGGCGGCGCCTGGCCAGACCCGGGCGGCCGCAGTCTGCGATGGGCCAGGTTCCAGATTGACACGTGATCGAGCGCTGGGGTATAATCGGGCGTAGGTCTTTTCGGCGAGTGCCCGACTGCACTCCGCCACCACAGGCTGGTTTCGTACAGGTCGCAGCACCGTCGGGTTGAGATCGTGGTTGCGGAGGGAGGGAGATCGGATGTCGGAGGTACGTGTCGGAAAAAACGAATCCCTCGATAGCGCGCTCCGCAGGTTCAAGCGGGAGTGCCAGAGGTCGGGAGTGTTCTCTGAGTTTCGGAAGCACGAGCATTATGAGAAGCCGAGCGTGCGGCGCAAGAAGAAGTCGGAGGCTGCACGCAAGCGTAAGTTCCGCTAATACAGCCACTAGACAGTCGATGATGCCCGACTCTCGTCGGGCATCGTTTGTATGCACCCGGCGGCAGGCTACCGGGATAGAGCGGGGGGTTGAAATGAGGCGCGTTTCCCATCGGATCGTCGTGGTTCTTCTGGCCCTGGCGGTTGCGAGTGGATTTGCGCTCGCGTTTGCGGCGGACCGCGCGCGCTCGCAGCAGGCTCCGGGCGACAGAACCGTATATGTGCTCAGCATAGAGGGACCCATCGAGCCGGGCCTTGCGGCGTACCTGAAGAGAGGGATCGACGCTGCGGAGGGTGCGCGGGCCGCGGCCGTGTTGATCGAGGTCGATACCTTCGGAGGCCGTGTTGACGCCGCTACCGAGATACGCGATCTCATCTTCGACCTCGGGGTGCCTTCCGTGGCCTTCGTGAAAGGGAGGGCGTGGTCGGCCGGGGCGCTCGTCACGCTCGCTGCCGAGAAGATCGCGATGGCCCCCGGTGCGAGCATCGGCGCTGCCGAGACGATCCCCAAGGAGGAGAAAACCATCTCCGCGCTGCGCGGGGAGTTCGAGGCGACCGCCGAGACCAGAGGACGCGACCCCGAGGTTGCTGCGGCCATGGTCGATGCTGATGTAGTCATAGAGGGTCTCATAGGGTCCGGAAAGCTCCTGACCCTCACGGCGCAGCAGGCAAAGGAGATCGGCTTCATCGATCTCGTGGCGGGAACCAGGCGGGAGGTGCTGCGGGAGTTCGGCTTCTCCGACGCACGTCTGGTCGACGTGCGCCAGAACTGGGCTGAAAAGGTGGCGCGCTTCCTCACGGAGCCCACTGTAAGCTCCATGCTGCTGATCATTGGCTTCCTCGGTCTCCTCTTCGAGGTCACCTCGCCTGGTTGGGGGGTGCCGGGCACGGCCGGGGTGGCGGCGCTCGCGCTCTTCTTCGGCGGCAGGATGATCGCAGGCATCGCAGGATGGGAGGTCGCGGGCCTCTTCATCCTGGGCTTCATCCTGCTCATGGCAGAGGCTTTCCTCATACCCGGGTTCGGCATCGCAGGCATAGGCGGGATCGTGGCGATATTCGCCTCGCTGGTCCTGAGCTTCAGGGACGTGCGCGAGGCTGCATTCGTGATTTCATTCTCTCTCGTGGTCACTGCGTTCATCGTTGCGACGGCGTTCAAGTACCTGGGGAGATCGCCTGCGCTCGGACGGTTCATTCTGAGAACGAGCGAGGGCGCCCGCGAGGGTTACGTCGCGACGCCCGGGCGTCAGGCATACCTGGGCCGGGTAGGAAAAACCCTGACCGTCATGCGGCCGAGCGGCACCGTCCTCGTCGATGACGCAAGGCTCGATGCAGTGTCGGAGGGGGACTTCATTCCGAAGGGCGCCGTCGTGGAGGTCGTGAACGTCGATGGGCCGCGCCTCGTGGTGCGCGTCCACGAGGAGGGAGAGTAGCGCCGGGTATGGGGTTGGAGGCTTTCGCTGCGCGCTGCGAGCGCGCCGGCCCCGGGGTGCAACGATGGTAGCCTGGAAGCTTCCGCCAGGCTCGCGTGATATGTGAACCAGCACTTGACTGTGGCTTTTCCGGGCGGCACTGGGCTGCCAGAAAACAACCGGGAGGTAATGGAAATGGGAGCGGCTTACGCGTTTCTGGTCCTGCCTGTCTTCATCATCGTCGGTCTACTCATCCTGCTGAACTTCGTGCCGGTGGGTCTCTGGATATCCGCGTGGGCGGCCGGGGTGCACGTGGGCATCTTCACCCTGGTAGGGATGCGCCTGCGCCGGGTTCCGCCGGGGCGGATCATCCTGCCGCTCATCAAGGCGGTGAAGGCCGGCCTTCAGGTGAGCGTGGACAAGCTGGAGGCGCACTTCCTTGCCGGGGGCAACGTCGACCGTGTCGTTGATGCGCTCATCGCGGCCCAGCGAGCGGAGATCAACCTGTCCTTCGAGCGAGGCTGCGCCATAGACCTTGCGGGCAGGAACGTCCTCGAGGCCGTCCAGATGAGCGTGAACCCCAAGGTCATCGAGACGCCCGTGGTGGCCGCGGTCGCAAAGGACGGCATCGAGCTCAAGGCCAAGGCCCGGGTGACGGTGCGGGCCAACATCGACAGGCTCGTCGGCGGCGCGGGCGAGGCCACCATCATCGCGAGGGTTGGCGAGGGCGTGGTGACAACCGTGGGCTCGGCCGAGAGCCACAAGGAGGTGCTGGAGAACCCCGACAAGATCTCCCGCACCGTGCTGAGCAAGGGCCTCGACGCGGGCACCGCCTTCGAGATCCTCTCCATCGACATAGCCGACGTGGACGTCGGAAGGAACATCGGTGCTCAGCTCCAGATGGACCAGGCGGAGGCCGACAAGAACATCGCCCAGGCAAAGGCGGCCGAGCGGAGGTTCGCGGCGCTCGCGCGCGAACAGGAGATGAAAGCGCAGGTCCAGGAGATGCGCGCGCGCGTGGTTCAGGCGGAGGCCGAGGTGCCGAGGGCCCTTGCCGACGCGCTCCGTTCAGGGAAGCTGGGCGTGCTCGACTACTACCAGTTACAGAATGTGCTGGCCGACACGCGCATGAGGCAGTCCATAGCGGGCGTCGGCGAACCGCGGGAACCCGTCGATGCGTCGCCCACGGAAGAAGAGAAGAAGAAGTGATGCTCTGATGGATGCCCTCTTCGGGCTTCTGTTTCTGCTCTATATGGCTGCCGTGGTCATAGCGGCCGTGTCGAAGGGACGCCAGGGGAAGACCAGGGGTGCGGGTGCCCCCTGGCCCAGGGTACCGCCGCTGCAGGCGCCGGGGACCGGCGCCGGCGTGCCGGAGGGCCCCGCGGTCGGTCCTGTGACGCCCACGGCCCAGCAGGATGTCCGCATCGAGCCGGACCGCGCGCTTGAACCCGGGCCGGAACCCGGAACCGCCGGAGGTCCCGTCGCAGCGTACCCGGGACATCGACGGCCGGCTGAGACGGGAAGAGGGCGCGATGCACGTCGCCCGATGTCGGAGGAGTGGCTGTCGGAAGAAGGTCTCAGCCTGGAATGGGCCGAGGCCGGGGCGTGGACGGGCGAGGGACCGCGCCGCTGGCCCGCGTCTTCCCGCCGCCGTGCCGTCGCGTCGCCGGAGGGTCGTGAGGGGCGGCGGCGCGACCTGCCGCGGGCACGAGACGCAGCGGAACTCATCGGTGATTTCAACCAGGCAGATCTCATGCGCGCAGTGGTCCTGGCTGAGGTGCTGGGCCCTCCCCGTGCCCTCAGACGTAGTATAAGGCTCTAAGTGCGGATTCAGAGATCACCGCCACTTTGCCAGGCGTTGCCGGTGTTGCACTCCGAGGACTGCGCGCTTGCGGTACGCCTCGTTGGATTTGGCGTTCAGGGTTGCCAAATCGGAAGCGCCCCGTCGTGCAAGCACCGGCAACCCGGAAGCCTCTCCCAAACCGGCATGGACTTGTGAACTCACAGTTGGCGATTGTCTTCAAAACCTGCACCCAGAGAAACGCCTGAACACAGGAAACGCGCAAGCGCCCGGCTCCGGCCGGGCGCCACTGTTTTGTGGCGGGACCTAAGTAGATGGCCACAAGTTCGCGCTACTTTTCAGCGGGTGAGTCCTGTCCAGGGTTGCCGGTGTTGCCCTCCGGGGACGGCGCGTGCGGTGAGATGCGTTCGAATTTGGCGCGCGGGCTAGCCAAATTCCAGGCGCCCCGCCCTAGCAAGCACCGGCAACCCCAACACCGTCAGGGAAGATGGCGCGAACTTATGGCGCCATACTTAGGAGCAACTTGCCCTGCCTGCAAGAATACACTTGAGTAGTGCGATAGTGCTAGCCGGGGCGGTTTCCGCGGTCGGGCGCGCCCGGGCACGCCTCGCACCGGTGGTGCGGGCAGGCCCGGCGGATGCCGCGGATAGCCTGGCTGGAAAGGCCGGAGGCGCGGTGCACGCTGACGACAGGGACGGCATGACTGGCCGCATGGAAGAAAGGCTCGCCGACGTTTTTGAGATTCCGAAGAACGTCCTCCTCGACATGCCGAGGCTCGTCCTCGTCGGCAACGTGCAACTCGTCGTCGAGAACCACCAGGGCATTCTCGAGTACAGGCAACAGATAGTCAGGCTGGCGACGTCCAGAGGCGAGATCGCAGTGGAAGGAAAGGGCCTGTCGATTGCCAGGATCACGAGAGCCGAAGTGGCCATCGAGGGGCACATACAGCGCATCTCACTCTCAGGATGAAGCCTGCGCTCGCCGGCCGGCCGGATCTGGGCGAGCCACCAGGTTTGGGGCCAGGCGGCGGCCCCGGGGGGAGGGGCGGTCCGTGGCTCTGGCGGACGTGTGGTCTTACATCAAGGGGTATGTTATAATACGGGTCAAGGGAAGAGCCCTTGAGAGGTTCGTGAACACGGCCCTGGCGCGAGGGATAGAGCTCTGGGATATAACCAGGGTCGACGACTGGTCGCTCGTCGCAAGGGCCTATCTTCGCGATCTTCCCTCTCTCGGACCGATACTGAAGGAGACGGATTGCCGGGGGCGAATCGAGGGGAAAGTGGGCGTGCCCTTCCTCGTAAGAAGGCTCGCCAGGCGAAGGGGCCTCGTCGCCGGTGCAATCCTCTTTTCTGTTGCACTGTATGCTTTCTCGTCGTTCGTGTGGTTCGTTGACGTCACGGGGTTCGAACGAACAAGGCCCGAGGCGGTCCTCGAGCTGGCCGCAAGGCAGGGTGTGCGACCTGGAGCGCTGAAGAGGTCTATCGACCCTGGAGAGGTCTCAAGGACCATTCTGGCGGAGTTTCCGGACCTTGCGTGGGCCGCTGTCCACATCAGGGGCACGATGGTGACCATCGAGATGGTGGAGAAGACCCTGCCTGAGGTGCGGCCCGGGGTAGTCGACGTGGTTGCCGCCGAGGACGCGCTCATCACCAACATGATCGTGCTCTCGGGGGAGCCCCTCGTGAACGAGGGCGACACCGTCACAAAGGGACAGGTGCTCATAGCGGGCATGATCGTCCGCCCGGGAGACGGCGAGTCCAGGGAGGCCGAGGTAGTCAACGCCCGCGGGATAGTCCTGGGAAGGGTGTGGCGCGCCCACTCCGAAATGTGCAGGCTGGTCATGGAGCATGTCACCGAGACCGGCAGGGTGGCCCGATCCCACCGCTTCACAGTGGGCGGTCTGACCCTCGTGCTGGGCCCCAAGACGGCCCCTTTCGCCGACTGTGAGGAGGAGCAGAGGTCGTACGCGCTGCCCATCCGTGGCGGCTCCAGCACATCCATCGCGCTGGAGGTCACGACCTACCGTGAGGTCGTGCGCAGCGCCGAGGTTCTCGACAAGGAAGAGGTGCTGGCAAAAGCCCGCGGAAGGGCGCGTTCGGCGCTCGAGGCGCGAGTTCCGCGAGGCGCCCGGGTCCTTGACGAGAGGGAAGATGTCAGGTACTCTCAAGGCGGAGTGCTTACCTTCACAATGACGGTAGAGACTTGCGAGGACATAGCGAGGGAGAGGAGGCAAGAGCGGGGAATTGAACGTCCAGACCGCTCCTGAAAAGCTGCCGCTTCGGGATGTTCAGGAGGCCATGGCCCTGTTCGGAAGGCGGGACGAGACGCTTCGGCTCGTCGAGAAGGAGCTTGGCGTCATCATATCGTCTCGCGGGGATGATGTGGCCATCGATGGTGACCCGTCAAGGGTGGCACGGGCGCGCCAGGTGCTCGCGGAGCTCCTGGAGCTCGTGAGGGCCGGGCATCGGCTCACATCGGGCGACATCAGGTACGCCATAGAGATGGTGAGAGAGGACAGTGGGACAAGCCTCGTGGACGTCATGAGCGACGTTGTCCAGGTTACCACGAGGGGGAGGCGGATATGCCCCAAGACCCTGGGCCAGAAACGGTATATCGAGGCCATGAGGAGGTCAGGGATAGTCTTCGCCATCGGCCCGGCTGGCACGGGCAAGACCTATCTGGCCATGGCGATGGCCATCGCCGCGCTCAAGAACAAGGAGGTATCGCGGATCGCGCTGACTCGCCCTGTGGTCGAGGCCGGTGAGAAACTGGGCTTCCTGCCGGGCGACCTCCAGGAGAAGGTCGACCCTTACCTGAGGCCACTTTATGACGCCATATACGACATCGTGGGCGTCGATACCTTCAGGAAACACATGGAGAGGGGCATCATCGAGATAGCGCCTCTTGCGTACATGCGCGGGCGGACTCTCGATGATTCCTTCATCATCCTGGACGAGGCGCAGAACACCACGCACGAGCAGATGAAGATGTTCCTGACCAGGATGGGGTTCGGCTCGAGGGTGGTCGTGACCGGGGACCTCACCCAGACCGACCTCCCCAGCCGGAAGTTCTCGGGCCTGGAGGAGGTCCAGCACATCCTGCGGGGCGTGGAAGGGGTCGAGTTCGTGTACCTCACCGACCGGGATGTGGTCCGCAACGAGCTCGTCCAGAAGGTCATCAGGGCATACGAAAGATACGAACATGAGAAGGAAGAAGCATAGGGGGGAGATGCATGCCTGGTCCGATGGGAAAGCCCGCCGCAAACGCGCCGGCTGCGGCCGAGAGGATGGCCGGATTGTGGTCTGATCCCGTGCTTCACCGTGCCCTGGTGGCGGTGGGCGTCACCATCGCGCTGGTCGTGATCCTCTCTACAGTCCTCGTGCCCGGGAGAGTTGACCTCGAAGTGGGCCAGCCCAGCAGGGTTGATGTGGAGGCGTCGCGCGACATCGTCAACCGCCCGGCCACCGAGCGTCTGCGTGAGGATGCGGCGAGGGAGGCGATAAAGGAAGCCAACGCGTCGCCTGCAAACTACGACATCAGCCTTGCCGCGAGCATCAGTGCCGAGGATACCGTAGACCTCATGTTCGACGCCATTGC
The DNA here is from genome assembly GCA_030024085.1 of Bacillota bacterium. Classification (GTDB taxonomy): domain Bacteria; phylum Bacillota; class SHA-98; order UBA4971; family UBA4971; genus UBA6256. Next base: position 37,538 of record JASEJE010000029.1, read on the forward strand.
GGACGAGCGGCGTAAGCTGGGCGTGGTGCAGCATGGCGTGAACGGCGTGGACGGTCAGGCCGCCTGGCGGAGCGCGAACATCGATGACGCTGTGTCGCGGTTCGCCGGCAGAGCTGCAAGGGATTTCGGCACGAAGCTCTCGCGGGAGACCATAGAGGCGCTCATGGTCCTCTCTCCGCAGGACTTCGATGCGGCGCGAACCGGCGCCAAGGCGGTCGTGGGCAGGATCATGAGGGAGATGCGAGTCAGCAAGGAGACGCTCGACGCTGCGACGAATCGCGCCGCGGACGCCGTGCGGTCGCTCGGCCTGCCAGGCGCAACCGCAAAGGCCGTCACCGAGGTCGTCACAAGTCAGATAAGCCCCAACCTGGTCCTTAACCCCGGCAAGGTGGAGAGGGCGCGCGAGGCGGCCATGCGGCAGGTCAAGCCGGTGATGATCCTCAAGGGCCAGGTCGTGCTGAGGCGGGGCGAGATCGCCACCGAGGATCACATCGCGATCTTGCAGGACCTCGGGCTTCTCGCGCCGAGATTCGACCCATTCATGATCGGCAGCATCATCGTCCTCGTTGCCGTGCTCGTCGCCGTGATCGGGATGTATCTGTACCTTCACAGGCGCGACGTGTTCTACAGCGCGAAGCTGTTGCTCCTCCTTGGCACGGTCGTCGTGATGATCGCGCTGTCAGCTGCGGTGATATGCTCCATTCCGTGGCCTGGTGCCGGCTTCCTCGTCCCCGTGAGCCTCGGGACCATGCTCATAGCGGTGCTCGTGGACGCGAGGCTGTCCGCTCTCTCTGCCATGGTATTCGGCGCCCTGACAGGCGTGATCGGCGGCGGGTCGTTTTCTGTGGCTACGGTAGCCGCGGTTTCAGGTCTCGTTGGTACGTTCTGCGTAACCAAGATATCCGAGAGATCTGACCTCATGCGCGCTGGCGCCGTGGTCGGCGCCGCGGGCGCGGTGCTGATCGCGGCCATGGGCCCCACGGGAGGCGACCCCTCGATTTCACGGTTCTGGTATCTCGGCGCCATAAACGGCGTGTTATCGACGGTGGTGACCATTGGATTCCTGCCGTTCTTCGAGAATGTGTTCCGCATAACGTCCTCCGTCAAGCTGCTGGAGCTGTCCAACCCCACGCAGCCGCTACTCAGGAGGCTCCTGGTGGAAGCGCCGGGGACCTATCACCACAGCATAATCGTGGGCAACCTGGCCGAGGCGGCTGCTGAGGCCGTGGGGGCCGACTCGCTCCTCGTGCGCGTGGGATCGTACTACCACGACGTGGGCAAGATGAAACGCCCCTACTTCTTCGTGGAGAACCAGCTCATGCAGGACAACCCGCACGACAAGATAGCTCCCACCTTGAGCACTCTCGTCATAACGTCCCATGTGAAGGACGGGGTCGAGATGGGGCTTCGGCACAGGCTCCCGGAATCCATCATCGACATCATCCGGGAGCACCACGGGACGAGCCTGGTGCCGTATTTCTACCACAAGGCGACAGACGGCGGGCGCGAGGAAACCGTGGACGAGAAGGACTTCCGCTATCCCGGCCCCAAGCCGCAGACCAAGGAGTCCGCCATAGTGATGCTGGCCGACTCGGTCGAGGCGGCCGTGCGCTCGCTGGCGAAGCCGACGCCCGGCCGAATCGAGGGGCTCGTGCGGAAGATAATAAGGGAAAGGCTTGCAGACGGGCAGTTCGATGAGTGTAACCTGACGCTCAAAGACCTGGACGGGGTCGCGCGGGCCTTCGTGCGCGTGCTGACAGGGATATTCCACGCAAGAATCGAGTACCCCGACATGGGGCTCAAAGACCTCGAGGCGAAACGGGCGTAGGGTTTCCGCCGTCGGGCCGGTACCGGTACCGGTCTAGGTAGATGGCCACAAGTTCGCGCTCCTTTTCAGCGGGTGAGTCCTGTCCAGGGTTGCCGGTGTTGCACTCCGGGGACGGC
>JASEJE010000002.1 GCA_030024085.1 Bacillota bacterium
GAGCCTGACGAGTGACGTAGGTCACGCGTCCCCTGGCACGTGTGACGTTGGGAACTGGTAGGGCCGTGACCAGTGAGGTACGTCACCCGATGGCCCTCAATGATGACGTGGGGAGCGCTTAACGAAGAACCCGTGACGTGCGTCAGCCGTCAGCTCGAGTGGCGGCGCTACCAAGAGCCTCATACGCAACAGAGTAGTATTAGGACAGGGTACCGTGGCTACCGGGGCCGTCGCCCGTCCTCAAGTGGCGCCACCCGTGAGGGGCGATGGCCCGAGCGATGCCAGAGGCCCGCGATGTCCGGCGCATAGCCTTGCACAAGCCCGGATCGTTGTGAGGCGGGGCGCCCGCGCCGCCAAGCGAAGCGGGAGGAGCGCCAGCCCTGGTGAAAACGAGTCCGGGCCTGGCACGGCTCGCCTGCTGCGTCGGGCATCCAGCCTCTGGCATCGCTGTGCCGGCGGTCTTCTGCCGCCGATGACAGGGCCGAGGTCCACATTTCGTCATGGACCAGGCGGGTGCGGGTTTCCGGCTGCGAACCAGCGGTTCCCGCCGGGGGCGTCCCGGCCCGAAGTTTCGACAAGAGCGCTGGCGCAGGAATCGGAGGTGTACCCGTCGAAGCATGGCGTTGGTTTGCAGGGCCTCGTGGAACTCGGCAGCGCGGGACTGCCTGGCATGGACCCGCCTTTCATCGTTCTGGACGAGGGGACATCATATCTCGGCCCCTCGGGGACGCGCGGGGCGCGGCAGGTGGTGGCTAACCTCCACGCGCTCGAAAGACGGGCTGAAACACCGGCCTGATCGGCCAGGCGTACGACTGACCTCCGTTCGAGCGGGAGGACGCTCCCCTTTGCTGAGCATAAGATGCAGTGCGTGGCGCGCCACGCAACGAAGGCAGCCCCGATGGAAGGCGGCACGGTCGCTCCGTCAGGGCCGCCATCGGGGGTGCTGGGGTGTGGCGACCTTGAGGTGCATGGCGCGGCCCGGGCGGGCCCGGTTCGTGTCGGTTGTCCCTGCGCTTGGGCTTGCGTAGCCCGTGCGACCATGCGGCAGTGGCTGCTTCTGCGGGGATGGGGATACTGATGGACGTGGCCCCAGGAAGGACGGGGCGCTACGCGGGAAAGTGCAGGTGGAGGGGATGACGCTGGAAGCATTTCACGAGGAGGCTCCTGACGACAGTCTTGGCATGGGGGTTCCGGGGGCGGCGGGCCGCCGTCGGAAGCAGGGTGGACGGCTGGACGGGGCGGCCGAGGCGGCGAGGATAACGCTCGAGGGAGTATGGCATGAGCAGAACACGCCTTACGTGGAGCGCCCGGACGAGGACACCGTGGCGATCAGGGTTCGGGCGAAGTCTGGCGACGTGGAGGGCGTCGTGCTCGAATTCGGGTCAGGTTCCGAGGGGAGGACGCGCACGAGCGCGGCCATGGAGCCTCACGCAAGCGAAGGAGGCTTCACCCAGTATCGCGCGGAGATCCCGGTCTCGGGCGGCGCGTTTTTCTACAGGTTTCGTTTGAAGCTGAAGGACGGGGCGATGGCGGGCTGCGGCGGTGTCTCAGCTCCGACGGTGTGGCACACGCCGACAGGGGACTTCGTGGTAGAACCGGATCCGGACGACTGGTACGTGTTGGACGTCTCGACGTTCCGGGTTTTCACGACGCCCGAGTGGGTCCACGATGCCGTGTTTTATCAGATATTTCCTGACAGGTTCGCCAACGGTGACCCCGCCAACGATCCCGTCGGGGCTCGCCCATGGGGCGAGGCGCCGACCCGCGATAGCTTCTTCGGTGGAGACTTCCAGGGAGTCATCGACAAGATCCCTTATCTCGCGGAGCTTGGGATCACGGCTGTATGGTTCAACCCGATCTTCGAGTCCGTGTCCAACCACAAGTATGACACCGCCGACTACCTGCGCGTGGACGATTCCTTTGGCGACCTCGCCAAGTTCCGCGAGCTCGTGGACGCGCTCCATGCAGCAGGCATCAGGGTGATTCTCGACGGCGTGTTCAACCACACGGGCGACGAGTTTTGGGCCTTCCAGGACATCATGGAGAAAGGCCCCGCGTCACGTTATGTCAACTGGTACTACATCCACGACTTCCCGGTCCGCCGCCATCCAAAGCCCACCTATGAGGCATGGTGGGGGTTTGCGGACCTGCCCAAGCTGAACATGGACAACCCCGAGGTGCGCCGCTACATCCTGGACGTTGTCACTTTCTGGATGAAGGAGGTCGGCATCGACGGGTGGCGCCTGGACGTGCCGAACGAGGTGGACCACTCCTTCTGGAAGGTGTTCCGCGAGCATGTCAAGGGCATGAACCCCGACGCATACATCGTGGGGGAGATCTGGCGCAACGGCGCGCCGTGGCTAGCCGGGGACGAGTTCGACGCTGTCATGAACTACGTGTTCCGCGACGCGGTGCTCGACTTCTTTGCGAGGCGGAAGACGTCCACGTCTGAGCTTGTGGCGAGCCTGGAGAAGCTTAAGGCTGACTACCCGGCCCAGGCCAGCGCGGCGCTCCTCAACCTCCTTGGCAGCCACGATACGGAGCGCGTGCTCACGGCGTTCGAGGGGGACAGGCGCCGCATGATCCCGGCGGTCGTGTTCCAGATGACGTACCCCGGGGTGCCCATCGTGTACTACGGGGACGAGGTCGGAATGATTGGCGGGAAGGACCCGGGGTGCCGCGGCACCATGATTTGGGACGAGCGCCTGCAGGACCGCGAGCTGCTGGGGCTTTACCGCGGGCTCATCCGGCTGCGGCGCGGCAGCGCGGCACTCCGGCGCGGAGATATGCGCTGGCTCCTTGTGGACGACCCCACCCGGGCTTTCGCCTTCTCGCGGACATGCGGGAACGAAACAGTGGTGGTCGCGGTGTGCGCTGGCGAAAGGCAGGTCACGCTGGACCTGGCCCCGGCTCCGCACCCAGCGGCCTGCAATGCCCAGGCGTTCTCGGATGCGATGACGGGGCGGACATATCCGGTTGTGGACGGCCACGTGAAACTGGAGCATCTCGGTCCGCATCAGGCGGCTGTCCTGGTCGCGGGAAGGCCGGACGCGCGGGTCAGTTGACCGGAATTCAGCCGCCGCAAGCCCCGCCCTTCAGGGCTGGGGATAAGGCGGACCCGTTGCCTCGCGGAAAAGCACTCGAACGAGAGCGCAAATTGGTGCTTGACACGGCGCCCGGGCCGTGCTAGAGTATGCATAAACACACACATCCTGGCGGAAATGGCCTGCGCAGGCATGGGATGCACAGGGTGGTGCAGGTGACAGCGGAAAAGCTCGGAGAAAGCGATGACGGGGAAGAGTAGACAGGACGCGTCGTCCTAGAGAGCCGGGGACGGTGGAAGCCTGGCATGGCGCGCCGGTCGAACCACACCCCCGAGCGCAGACCGAAACCGGTCCGATGACGTACGGAAGCCAGCGCACCCGGCGGCACGGCGCGGGAGTAGGCTCTGACGGGTCTCGCCCGTTAGTGCGAGGAGGTATAAGCCAGGAGTCTACGGTGTGCACAGCGTCGCGAGCGTTGCGAGCGTCGCACAGACGTGTCGCGCGCGAGGGCGACTCGCGGAACCCGCGGCGCCAGGCCGTACCAGTGAATGAGCGGGTTACTAGTCGTAACCAATTAGGGTGGGACCACGGGAGATCGCCTCTCGTCCCTTGCGGGACGGGAGGTTTTCTTTTTCGCTGAAGGCCTGAGCAGAACAGCAGAGACGCCGAAACGAAAGCAGAGCAGTTCCCCAGGGCGGGTGTCGCCCAGCACCATCGAAAGCATGAAAACGGATCGTCCATTTTCGGGGTAAGAGTCTGGAGAAGAACGAGGAGGTACTTGCGATGAACGTAAAGAAGTTCGGAGAAGGTGCGAAGAAGCTCGGACAAATCGTATTGCTCGCGATGCTCACTGCCGCACTCGCTCTCGGTGGAGCCGCGGCTGCTGCGGGGGATGATTCGCTTGCTAGAGTGAAGGCTGCCGGGGTCCTCAGGATCGGGGTTGACGACGCGTTCCCGCCCATGGAATACCGGGACGAGCAGGGCAAGCTCATCGGGTTCGACGTGGATCTCGCCGATGAGATCGGCCGCCGGCTGGGTGTCGCCATCGAATGGGTCCCAACCGGGTGGGATGGGGTGATCCTCGCGCTTGAGTCCGGGAAGTTCGACATGATCCTGTCTTCCATGACAATCACCGTGGAGCGCGCGAAGAAGATGGACTTCAGCCCGCCCTACATCTGGGGTGCGCAGATCATAGCCGTCAGGGATAAGGACAAGTCCATAAACAGCGCCGCCGATCTCGCCGGCAAGGTCGTGGGCAGCCAGCTCGGGAGCACAGGCGAGGAAGCGGCGAGGAAACTCGCAGGCATCAAGGACCTCAAGCTATACGGGCAGTTCACCGACGCCTTCACCGACCTTGCCATTGGCAGGGTGCAGGCCGTGGTGGTGGACGAGTTCGTGGGCCGGTACTACATAGCGAGGCGGCCCGGCGTATACCGCGTGCTGGCGGAGCGGCTGTCCGAGGAGGAGGTCGGCATTGCCTTCCGCAAGGCGGACAGGGCCCTGCGCGAGGCAGTGTGCGCGGCCCTCGAAGCTATCAAGGCGGACGGCACGTACGCGGCCATTTCGAAGAAGTGGTTCGGAGTCGACGTATCGAAGCGCTGACTGGTTCTGCAGGGCCTCGAGCTTCGCGGCCGCCGCGGGCAAGGCGGCGGTCGCAGCTCGGCCCGCGTGCCTTTCCCTCCCCGGGGCCTGCGGAGCGCGAGGCTTCTGTAGCGTAGGACTTGCGGATCTCGCGGCTCGTGCGGCAGATCCGCCCGTGGCGGTGCAGTGGTGCGGCACTGAACGTCCACAGGCCGCAGGCCACAGGCCACAGGCCCACGGCATCACGTGCCTGACCGCGGAGGCGGGGGCTGCAGCATGCGCGTCTGTCATGGACGCTGACGAGGGCCGGCGGCAAGTCGCATCCGGGGGCCAACCGGCGGCGGCTGGCCGCCGGCCCAGCGGCCGCGTCGTGGTGATGCCATCCAGCCGCGATAAATCAGCACAGGGGCGCGCGGCCGGCAGTCGCATGGTCGCCTGGGGCGGGTTTGTCCGGCTACCGTGGGGCGGCGCGGAGAACGTCCTGAGGGAGCGAGCATATCATGGATGTCATGCTCATAGTAAGATTGGTCCCGATCCTTACGAGAGGCGCCGCGATGACGATGGAGCTGACCTGCCTTGCGGTGGTGCTCGGGACGGCGCTGGGCCTCCCGATCGCGCTGGCGCGTCTGTCCCGGCAGCCCCTGCTTCGAGGGCCCGCATCGCTGTACACGTGGTCGGTCAGGGGAACGCCGCTTCTCATGCAACTGTTTCTCATCTACTACGGGCTGCCGCAGGTGGGCGTCACGCTGGATCCGTTCCCCGCGGCGGCAGTCGGGATGACGCTCAACGCTGCCGCGTACATCGCAGAGATCCTGCGCGGCGGCATTCTCTCCATCGAGCGCGGCCAGATGGAAGCGGCCAGGTCCCTCGGCATGAGCTACATGCAGGCGATGCGATGGATCATCCTGCCCCAGGCCGTCCCGAGGATCATCCCGCCCATGGGTAATGAGGTCATCGCGCGTCTGAAGGACTCGTCGCTCGTGTCCACGATCGCAATGGTGGACCTCATGCGGGCGGCGCAACAGATGATCGCCACGACCTTCCGACCGCTGGAGATATTCTTTGCGGCGGGGCTGTTTTACCTGGCCATGACGACGGCGTTCACCGTGCTCTTCGGGTCGTGGGAGAGACGGATCGCCGAGAGGGGCCGGGGCAGGTCCCCCGCGACGGCGCGCCTGCGCAGGGCGCTCGCCGGCCTTGCAAGCGTGCGGGGGATATGGTAACATAACAGTAGCGTACGACGCGCCGCGAGCCCTTGCTTTCTCCGGTTGGTGGCGTGCGCGCGTACACCGGCGCTCTGTCCCGGTGGGCCCTGTCCGCGGTCGATAGCCGGGACCGGCGGCCGGGCGGGTTCAAAGAACACATGACGTATATGTGAGAGTGTCGCGCGCCTGTAGCTCAGGGGATAGAGCAACTGCCTTCTAAGCAGTGGGTCGCAGGTTCGATTCCTGCCAGGCGCGCCATTGTTTTCAGCTCGGCGCAGGCCGCGATACGGCGCGGGAGAGGTTTTCGCTGGGCGTGCACAGCAACGTCCGGTGGCACCTGTCGAGGCCAGGGTCGATCCTCCGACTCCGGCGAAGCATCCGGTGACGGCAGGAGCGTGCGGGTTGGCCGGTGGCGGATGCTCCTGCAGATGGACCATAAGGTCTGGGCACTTGTCATAACAGGATTTGGTCCGAGAGGCGACGTTTGCAAGCGCTGAGACGCGTTTCCAGGTACGAGACCGCCATGTCACGAGGGCTCCAGGTCATCCTGGGGTCCTCGTGGGTTCGTGTCAGGCAGATGACGAACTCCGCAAAATCGGGCGTCTGAATGCTGCGACCACATATCGCCTACCACCTACCACATATCACCTATCACCTATCACCTACCACCTACCACCTACCACCTATCGCTCACCGCCCCTGCCAGGTGGCATGTAGCAGGCAGGGTTCCCTCCGGGGGCAGGCTCGCTGAAAGTTGAGCAATGATGCAAGCTGAGGTTCGAGCTATGGGCCAGGTTGTGTTCCCTGTGTGCGAGGAGGCTGTACGGAATGCACGAGCGCGTGCAGGGGGCCAGGATCTAGTGCACGATGAATCGACGTTGCAGAAGGGAATTCCCACGATGATGACGAATATTCTAAAGACCACACTGGAGGGGGGAAACGGGCGATGGGCGGAAGCAGCGGCGACAATCATGACGCGGCTGTCAGTGGGGTTGCTGGACAGGCTGGCGATGAATTACGGAGAGAACTGGCTGCGCATCTGCGCGATAGGCGGGACGAGCTGCGACAACGATGGGTGGAGGAGATGGCGGCAAAGGGGCTGAAGGTGGGCCTGTCCCGGGACGGCATCCAGACCGCGTCCGAGACCGTCTACGATGCGTTGGTTGATGCCGTCGAGACCGGTCGATATGACGGCATTCAGGCTTACGCGACACTCATAGCGGAGCGCAGCGCGCCTGCAAGAGTGACGCCTGACCGGGTTCTCGAGGGCTTTCTCAGACTGCGTGAGGTCCTCTCGCGACACCTGACTGCCTCGTACAGGGACATGGCGAAGCTGACGAAGGTGCTGGACATCTACGTGCCTGTGGCCGACCGGATCCTGTGTATAGTCGCGAGCGCCCTCGTCGAGGAGCGGGAGAAGGTCGTGCGCCAGCAGCAGGAGGCCATCCGCGAGCTTTCCACTCCGGCGCTGCGAGTACGGGATCGCCTCCTTATCCTGCCGATAATCGGCGTGCTCGACACGCACCGGGCGCGGCAGCTCACCGAGCAGTTGCTGTATGCCATCCGCGCCAACCGGGCCAGGGTAGTGATCATGGATATCACCGGCGTAGCGTCAGTGGACTCGAAGGTCGCCAACCATCTCGTGCAGACCGTGGAGGCTGCACAGCTTCTGGGCGCAACCGTGCTGGTCACCGGCATATCCCCGGAGGCTGCGCAGACACTCGTGGCCATCGGCGTGGACCTGTCCAGGCTTCGTACCGTCTGCGACCTCCAGGGCGGCCTAGAGGAAGCCGACCGTCTGCTTGGCCTGAAGGCGACTACTACGTAGGTGAGATTTCCGCCGGAAGGGGGCTCGCCAGGTCAGCCATGCGAGTGCCAATCCTGAAGCAAGGCGACTATCTGATAGCTTCGGTCCAGGATTCGCTTGCAGACGCGGATCTGCTTCAACTGAGTGAAAACCTCCTTACCCAGGTGGGGTTGTTCCATTCGCGGGGGGTCATCGTGGACGTCACCGCGCTGGACGTGATGGATTCGTTTGCCTGCCGGGCGTTACGGAGTCTGGCCAGCGCGATCAGGTTTCGTGGTGCGGAGACTGTGATCGTGGGCATCCAGCCCGAGGTTGCCTTCGCCATGGTGCAGCTCGGCCTGGATCTCGCGGGCATCCGGACTGCCCTCGATGTGGAAGAGGGCCTTGAACTGTTGGGGAACGGCAAAGACGGGTGACCGGGGAGAGTACGTCCATGGCAGGTGAACTTCGCATCAGCGTCCGCACGGATGCTGATATCGTGACTGCCCGCCAGAAGGGCAGAGTGCTCGCAGAGCCACTGGGCTTCCGCGGCAGCGATCTGGCCCTCATCGCGACTGCCATCTCAGAGGTGGCTCGCAACATTGTCGTGTACGCCGGCTGCGGTGAGATCATCCTCGACGTCGTGCGAGACGGCGAGAGAGAGGGGATCGTCGTCATCGCGCGGGACGAAGGTCCGGGCATCGCTGACGTGGAGAAGGCGATGCAAGATGGCTACTCGACCAGCAAGAGTCTGGGCCTGGGCCTCCCGGGAGCGAAGCGAATGATGGACGAGTTCGAGATCGTGTCGGCGGTCGGCAAAGGGACCACCATCACGATGAGGAAGTGGAGACGATCGCATGAAGACCGGCCTTACCGGCCCGCCGGCACTTGAGTGGGCGGTCGCTTCCGGGGCGCTTCCCGGAGAAACAGAGTCTGGCGATGCATACCTGGTCAGATCGTCAGCTGTGGGCACCCTGGTGGCGGTGGTGGACGGGCTCGGTCACGGCTGCGAGGCAGCCGCTGCCGCAAGGGCCGCCGTGAGAGCCCTGGAGGCTGCTACCATGCAGTCGGTCGCGGATGCGATCAGGCACTGCCACTCGACGATCGCGAAAACGCGGGGGGCGGCCGTGAGCATCGTGTTCTTCGAGGCATCCGATTACACCCTGACGTGGCTTGGGGTTGGCAACGTCCAGGGCGTGCTGGTGTCGGGGCAGCGCGATGGAACCAGGCCGCGCGAGCACCTGTTCTTGCGCGGCGGTGTGGTTGGCTTCAGGCTACCGTCATTGCGCCCATCGAAGCTTCCTGTCGTGCCAGGCGACACGCTGATCCTCGCCACCGACGGCATCGACGGCGACTTCGTGCGGGACTCACCGCTCGATGACCCGCCGGCGCGGATCGCCGAGAGGATACTTGCCCGGCACCGTAAGGTCACCGATGACGCGCTAGTACTGGTGGCGCGCCACGTTGGATGATGAGGAGGACGGAGATGGCCGGCTCCTCCGATGAACTGGAACAGGCGTACCGATTGACCCTGCAGGATTACCTGGAAGGCGCAGGTGAGGCCGCGCTGAGCCGCGCTTACGAGATTGGCCGCAAGGCCATCGTGGACAAGGTGGCTCTATTGGATCTCGCGGCCATCCACCACCAGGTCCTGGTTGAGACCCTCGAAGGCGCGCGCTCCCGCCGCGACGTCGCGGGGGCGATCAGGCTTGCCGCCGACCTCTTCACGGAGTGCTTGTCCCCCTTCGAGATGACGCATCGGGGCTTTCAGGAGGCCAATGCCACCCTGATGCGGGTCAACGAGGCGTTGGCTGCGGCCAACATGGAACTCGAGGCGTTCAGCTATTCGGTCTCGCACGACCTGCGTGCCCCGCTACGGAGCATAAACGGGTTCAGCCAGGCGATCATGGAGGATTATGCGGACAGGCTCGATGACCAGGGCAAGGAGTACTTCAGCCGCATCATGGCGGCCTGTAACCGCATGTCCCAGCTCATCGACGGCCTGCTGGGCCTGGCACGAATCACGCGAAGCGAGATGCACCGCGTGGCGGTGAACCTGAGCGCCATGGCCTGGACGATCGCATCCGACCTGAAGCAGGCGGAACCGGAACGCCATGTCGATTTCACCATCATGGACGACGTATACGCCTGGGGCGATGCCCGGCTCTTGCAAGTGGTCATGGAGAACCTCCTGGGCAACGCGTGGAAGTACACCGCCAGGCATGAACATGCTCGGATAGAGTTCGGGGCCACCGGAGATGACGGAGAGCGGGTGTACTTCGTAAGGGATGACGGAGCCGGGTTCGACATGGCCTATGTCGACAAGCTCTTCACCCCGTTCTCCCGTCTGCACGGATCTTCCGAGTTCGAGGGGATAGGTATCGGGCTTGCCACCGTCTCGCGTATCATTCATCGCCACAGCGGCACGATCTGGGCCGAGGGCGCGGTTGAAAAGGGGGCGACGTTCTACTTCACTCTTGGATCTGCAGGGGGGAGGTGCGACGATAGCGAAGACGATTCTGCTGGTGGAGGATAACCCTGACGATGTGACGCTCACGCTGCGGGCGCTGAAGAAGAGCAACGTCCTGAACGAGGTGGTCGTGGCGCGGGATGGACAGGAGGCGCTGGATTACCTCGCGAGCGCGGGCGACCCCACGAGCCCCGACCCGCACCCAATGCCGCAGGTGGTGCTTCTCGACTTGAAACTGCCCAAGGTGGGCGGCCTCGAGGTGCTGCGGCGCATGAGGGCGGATGAGAAGACCAGGCTGGTGCCGGTGGTCATTCTCACGTCGTCCAACGAGGAGCGGGACGTCATCGAGGGGTATAGCCTTGGCGCCAACAGCTATGTCCGCAAGCCGGTGGATTTCACCCACTTCATGGAGGCCATCCGGCAGCTCGGCATGTACTGGCTGCTCCTGAACGAGCCACTACCCAGGTGATGGGGGGGATCCAGGTGGGCGACGCGTTGCGCGTTCTCGTCGTGGACGACTCGGACGACGACACGATGCTCCTCCTCCGCGAGCTGCGGCGCGGCGGTTATGACCCAGTGCACGAGCGAGTCGACACAGCCGCGGCTCTGAATGCCGCCCTGGACAGGCAGGCATGGGACGTCATAATAGCCGACTACGTGATACCAGGGTTCGGCGGCATGGAGGCCCTGGAGATCGTAAGGAGGCGGCAGATCGATGCCCCGTTCATCATGATTTCGGGCAAGGTCGGCGAGGACGTTGCCGTGGAAGTCATGAAGGCGGGCGCCCATGACTACATAACAAAGGGCAACCTCTCGCGGTTTGTCCCAGCCATCCGCCGCGAGATCCGCGATGCTGCCGAACGGCGGCGCGCCAGGGAGGAGATCGAGCGCTGGCAGCAGGATTGGGAGGACATATTCCAGTCGATCTCGGACCCGGCGATGATCCTTGACCCCGACTTCCGGGTGCTGGCCGTCAACCGTGCAGGAGTGGCAGCGATAGGCAGGCGCAAGGAGGAGATCGTCGGCCGCTCCTGTTGCCTGGTCGTTCACGGGATGAGCGCTCCCCCTGAGCGGTGCCCGATGAGGCACCTGTTGGCATCTGGCCTCCACGCGAGGGTGGACATGGAAGTCGACCTCTTCGGCGGCGTGTCCCTGGTTTCCTGCACCCCCATGTTCAACCGCGAGGGCCGCCTTGTGAAGGTCATCTACATCGCCACCGATATCACTGAACTCAAGCGGATACAGGGGCAACTCGAGGAGAGCTTCGAAAGATCGCAGAAAAGCCTGTACAGCATGGTTGACACCATGACCCTGATATGCGAGACGAAGGATCCGTACACGGCAGGTCATCAACGGGGCGTGAGCAGGCTTGCCTGCGCCATAGGGAAGGAGATGGGCCTTCCCGAGGATCGGGTGGAGGGGATCCGGGTGGGCGCCCTGCTTCATGATATCGGGAAGGTATTCATACCATCGGAGATCCTCAGCAAGCCGGGGCGGTTGACCGAGAGCGAGTTCAGCATAATGAGAACCCACGTCGAGGCCGGGCACAGGGTGCTGAGAGGGATAGACTCGCCGTGGCCGATCGCCGAGATCGCCCTTCAGCACCACGAGCGGATGGATGGTTCAGGGTATCCCTCCGGCGTGTCTGGCGAGGAGATCTCGCTCGAGGCGAGGATCGTCGGCGTGGCTGATGTCGTCGACGCTATGGCCTCCCACCGGCCATACCGGCCGGCCCTCGGCATCGACGAGGCGCGCCGGGAGATCCTGCGGCACCGGGGCACCTCCTTTGATGCCGATGTGGTGGATGCTTGCCTGAGGGTCCTCAGCCGCCAGGAATTCGACTCTGGCAGCCCGCAGAAGGAGGCATACCGGGAAGCCATCTTCGCCGTGACCGGAGGCCGTCTACGCCTTGTCGAGCTAAGCGGCATACGGGAGATGATCTCCGGTGGGGAGTCTCTCGCCTCGGGGGACGCGGTTGATGCAATGGGCATCCCGTGTGCGCGCCGGGCGGTTGCCACCAGCCTGGACCTGCTGCCTTTCTCCAGAAAACGCGCTGTTCTCCTGTGCCTGTCAGAGGCGCTGACGAACGCGGTCAAGCACGCGGGGCGCGGCAGGTGGGCCGTGAAGCGGGTGGGCGGCTGGCTGCAGGTGATCGTCGAGGATTCAGGACCAGGCATCAAGCTCTCGGAGTTACCCAGGGCGATTCTCATGCAGCACTACTCCACAAAGGAATCTCTTGGCAGCGGTTTCACCCTGATGCTCTACTACAGTGACCGCGTATACCTTGCCACAGGGCTGCACGGTACCAGCCTCATCCTGGAGTTCGCCCTCGAGGGAGACACGGAAAAGAGGGAGAGGGTGTCATGTTGACCCTGCGCGTATCGTCGGCTGATGGCACCCGCCTGATCGCCATGGCTGGAGACCTGGACATGGAAGGCGCTACCGCGCTCGAGGAGGCTGCTCTCCCGGGTGCCGGGACGGGGCCGGGAACAGGGACCGAGACAGAGCTGGTGCTCGACTTTTCTCTGGTGGATTTCGTGGATTCCACAGGAATGTACTCGCTTGTGCGGATCCACAGGGCCTGGCGTGAGCGCGGGGGGCGCGTAACCATGATCAACCTGTCTGACGAGATTTCAGAAGTATTCGAATTGGTAGGGCTGACGGGAGGGGGCTTTTCATAAGATGGCGACGGCGGTAGGCTTCCAGTCTGATCTCAGCACGCTACAGGATCTTCAAGACCTCCTGACGCCGAAGTGCCTTCCTCAGCTCGAAGGGGCCGACATCGACGGGGCGAGCATCCCGGCCGGGGCCATCGGGGGCGATTACTTTGACGCGAGGGTTGCGCGGTCCGGCGCGCTTTTCATGTGCATGGCAGATGTGATGGGCAAGGGCCTCCGGGCTGCTCTTCTCAGCCTCAGCCTGCGCAGCGCGTTTCGCTCGGTATTGTGCTACGAGGAACGACACTGTGGTATCATGAACGTTCTAAACCAGGTTGTCGGGGAGGAGCTGCGCCGTGCAGGCGCGTTTGCCACCTTTTGCCTTCTCAGCTTCGAACCGGGGGCGAGGAGCCTGGCGTGCACCAACGCCGGTCACTGTCCGCCCCTGATCTACAGTAACGGACACGCCACATACTTTGGAGGTGCAGGGCAGGCTTTGGGGCTCTCCGAGAATTGCCCGGCACCGGTGGCCGAAACTGCCCGGCTGGCACCAGGGAACGTTGTGGTGCTCTATACCGATGGTCTTGTGGAGGCCCGGAACCCTCCTGGAGAGAAGTTCGGAAAAGAGCGGCTGCAGCACGCGGTGGAGGAGTCCGTTGCCCTGCGGGCAACGGAGATCCGGGACGCCATACTGAGCCGGTTATTCTCATTTACCGACGGCCAGGAACAGCGGGATGACATCACCCTGGCGGTTCTTAAGATAAAGGTCAAGGAGGGCGGTGCCAGGCTTGGAGGTTCAGAGAGAGCAACTTGACAGTAGGACGATCCTGCGAGTCTCGGGCGAGCTCGACTTCAGTAATGTCGACGACTTGCAGGAACAGATAGAGACCCAGCATACGAGGACGGTGGAAGTTGACCTCTCGGGTCTCGCCTTCATGGACTCCTCCGGGATGGGCATGTTGCTCAACGTCGCGAGAAAGCTGGCATCCCGGGGGCAAGTGCTGAGTGTAACCAACATCCCCGTCGAGATCCGCGAAAGCATGGCGCTGGTCGGCTTCTTCCACATTCTGGGAGACCTCTTCCCTGAGAGCCGGGCGGAATGAAGATGGTGTCATCGATGTCGGATCCCTCTGCGATCGCTTCAGCAAATGATGGCGGTGAGGCGACAGGGCCTGTGGCCTGGGTGACGGGGGGTCAGGTATATGTGAGGCACGAACCAGGCGGTCCGTACCCTGTGCTCAAACCCGGCCCGGGCGTGGAGTTGTATGTCAACGGGCGCCGCTGTGGCGATCCTACTGTGGTCACGATCGCTGACTCCGTGGAAGTGCGTGGTGCAGACGAGACCGTCGCGGGGAAATGGGAGCTAAAGGTGAGCGACGACGACATGGCAGCCGCTCTCAGGATAAGCCCGCGCACTGTCACGAGGCGCGCCATCCGCGACCTGCCACCGGCGCCCATTCTAGAGCTTGCCGCCGAAGAGAGCAGGGAGTACCTGCCTCCTGCTTCCCTGAAGCAGATCCTGGAGACCATGCAGCAGCGTGGAATCGTGTTCGGTATCGACGAAGTTGCATGCCGAGAAATAGCCCGGTGCGCTGACGAGAGGGAGCTGACTGTTGCTGGGGGTGTGCCGCCGGAGGCCGGCGTGGACGGCAGGGTGGAGATCCTGTTCTGGCCAGAGGCCAGAAGGCCGCTGAGCAAGACGAATGAACAGGATCGTGTCGATTTCCGCGAGCGGTTCCAGTTCACCTCAATAGAGCCTGGAACTGTGCTGGCCCGAAAGGTGCCGCCGACACCGGGGAAACCGGGACGAGACGTCTTTGGCAGGCTGGTCCCGCCCCCGCCAGCCAGAAGCATGGAGATCGTGGTGGGAAGGGGGGTCGTCCTGAGCGCCGGCGGCATGGAGGCGGTTGCCGTCCGCTCCGGTCGCCCTGTCGCGGGTCGGCAGGGTGAGGGTGTGTACCTGGCGGTTCGAGAGGTCCTTGCAGTCGATCATGATGTCGGCATAGAGTCAGGGAACATTGCTTTCCGGGGAGATGTCCACATCACGGGGAACGTCCTGGAAGGGATGACGGTCAGAGCGGGCGGTAACGTCATCATCCGTGGATATGTGGCCGGCGCCACCGTCCGCGCAGGTGGCGGGGTTCTCATCTCCGGCAATGTCTTTTCCTCGGAAGTGACCGCCGGCGGCACGTCCTCCGCCGCCCGCGAGGTGGCTTCCGTGCTGCGCAACATACAGAGCCGGTTGGGTGATCTATTGGCCGCCATCGACCAGGTGCAGCTGCATCCGGCCTTTCGCCAGGCCGACCTCCGGGACGGCCCGGGGCCGCTGTTGCGCCTCCTCCTGGAACGGAAGTTCCGGGATCTTCCGTCTCTGGTGCGGGTGCTCGAGCAGGCTGTCAAGCTTTTGCCACCTGAAATGTGGGATGAGGATCTCTCGGGGCTCTGCCGCCAGTTGGAGACAGCGCTGGTCTTCTCTCCCATGACGGTGAAGGACGTGAACTCACTCAGGCTGCTGGCCGCAGCCGCCCAGGACATGGAGGCAGAGTTCGGGCCACACGACGGCGGGGGCACCGACCTCGTGGTCGGGTACGCGCTCAATTCCACGCTGGCGAGCACCGGCGCGGTCAGAGTGGTGGGTAGCGGCTGTTACAACACGCGCATTCTGGCCGGGGCGGGAGTGGTCATTGTTGGCAGCTGCAGGGGCGGGGTGGTGGAGGCGGGCGGCGATGTCGTTGTCGGCGAGCTTGGATCTCAGGCCGGCGTGAAGACGTCGGTGAGGGTTCCACCCGGCTCAAAGGTCACGGCAAGACTGGTCTGGGAGCACGTGCAGGTTCAAGTGGGTCACCAGGCCCACCGCTTCGATCGGCAGGCAAGAAACGTGCGCCTGTCCCTCGACCGCGAAGGAAAGCTCCGGTCGAGCCGGGTTCGAAGGCTCGCGGCATGGTGACCGCAGGCCTCCTCAGGGCTGCGGCGGTATCCGGCCGAGCCTGCTGAGTCAGAAATCAGCGCCCCCGTAGCGCTCGTGCTGCGGGGGCGCTGAAACATCAGGGTGCCCGGCTTAACGGGCGGAATCTACTTCATGTTCTTGATGAGGCCGAAGTCGCCGGTCTTGGCGGCGAGGAGGATGGGCCTCATGTACTCCTCGACGAGCGAGGCGTCAAGCGGCACGGGCATGTTCTTGAGCTTCATGTCGAGCTGCGGGTCCTTTGCCGCCTTCATCGCCCGCTCGATGTGCTCGTCGGTAAAGCCCGGGATCTCCGCGAGCGTGGCGGGGAAGCCCACTTTGCGGCTGAGGTGCACCATGCCTTCGGCGACCGCGAGGCCAAGCTCGCGCCCGGAGAGCCGGTCGAGGTTGGCGCCGATGTAGCCGTGGCGCCTGTAGATGTCGCCCACCACGCGGAGCTGTCTCTCCACGGCCGGGGCGAAGAACACCGTGTAGTACGGGTTCATCACCGCGCACGCCCGCCCGTGGCTCGTGATGTCCACCAGCGAGAAGCTGGTGAGGTGCGCCCCATTTGTGCCCCCCACCATGATCGCGTACCCACCGAGGTCGGTGGCAAGCCCCAACGCCTCCCGGCCTTCATCGCTCGTCGGGTCTGCCATGACTGTCTCCAGGTTCGCCACGGCAAGCTCTATCCCGACCTCCGCGAGCTCTTGTGCGAGGTCATACTTGTCCTCGGGGATGCCGTAGAACACCTCGAGGCAGTGGGCTATCCCATCGAAAGCGCCGTCGAGAGTCATTCCCTTCGGCATCGTCCTCGTGACCCGGTAGTCGAACACCGCTCGCTGCGGCACTATCGCCTCGTCAACGATGAGCTTCTTCTGCCCTGCCACGGGGTCAGTTACGTTGGAGTACTTGGTGAGGTGCGCCCCCGAGCTTGCGGCGCTCTCCACCGCCACCATCGGGAGGAGCCTCGCACCGGTCTTCGCGAGGGCCGCGGTCACCTGCCCGGTTCCGAAGTAGGGGTCTATCTCGGGCTCATACCGGCCCAGGCTCGCGAGGACGTTCGCGGCCTTCACGGCATCGATCGTGCTCCCGCCACCTACTGCGATGAGGCAATCGGGCTTGAATTGCAGGATGTACGTGGTGATGCGGTACACGTCCTCTCGCGGCGCGTTCGGCGCGGCGTCGGGGACGATCCGGTCGCCTGCGAGGGTCACCCCGCGCCTCTTGAGGGACTCTATGACCGGCTCCACCACAGACTTGAACCAATCGCCGTGGTTGGCTACCACCAGCGCGCTCTTGCCGAACTTGGAGGCGAACTCGCCCACCTTGTCGAGCACGCCGAGGCCGAAAGCGTAGCCATCGCCCTTGAA
The DNA here is from genome assembly GCA_030024085.1 of Bacillota bacterium. Taxonomy (GTDB): domain Bacteria; phylum Bacillota; class SHA-98; order UBA4971; family UBA4971; genus UBA6256. The sequence goes on from JASEJE010000002.1 coordinate 17,061, forward strand.
CCCCTTCAGGAGTTCTCTTGCTCGTGCCTTCAGGTCACTGTTACGGGACATCATGGCAGTTCCTCCGTTTCCGTCTTGCAGATAGTAGCTCAGTGTGGGTTCCTGGATTACCGCCGCTTTTCCAGGGGCTCGCGGTGCTGCACTCCGGGGTCGGCGCGCTTGCGGCGCGCCTCGTTCTTCGAACCTCAGGATGCCAAACCTGATCCCGGCCGTGCCTGTCTCACCTCCCAGGATCGACGTAACCCCCCTGCCGATCTTGCTTGGACATTCGGAAGGCCGTGAGCGGCGGGCCAGTGAAGCTTGCGAGCTGTATGTCGTCGAAGCCAATGACCGCGACGTCGCGCGGCAGCGTTCGGGTGGGAATCAAGGGCACTGATGGCTGCCATGACGCGTTGCCGGGTGTCCTCGGTCACCTGCAGTCTGCCGTTCAGCACTCGCGATACGGTCTTGATGGATACCCCTGCCCGCCTTGCTACGTCTCTTATCGTGGCGCTCAACTCAAAGCCCCCTGACAGGAACCTCACGTGCATGACCAACGTTGTCATGGTTCGCTACATCCGTTTCCACTTGCCGTCACTAATTCCTCCCGTCCGGCGATTCTTCTTTCGTGCCCCGCACGTCTGATGAGTGCGGCATCGCACCTGTTGGGGCGACCACGCTCCATGCCCTGGTTGGGCCGGCCGCGTCGTCCGCGGTTCGGGAGGCGGCGTTCGTCCGTATGCCGGCGCTCCTCGGCGTGTCGCCTGCCGCGTACCTTCCGTATGCGTTCCTCTGCTGGACGCTTCCCGTGGTCTCCGTTGCGTGGATCCTGCTGAGAGAGGCGACCTACGCTCCGCACCTTGCGGAGGCGCACCGGCAGTAGCAGCCGTGTCGCCGGTCTTTTTGAGGTCCAGCCACCTGGCAGGAATCCGTACCCGCATGTAGAAGCCTATGGCCTTGTGAACCTCCATTGGCATTATTCCGCTCTGTGCTGGAAAGGAGTGGCAAAGCGGTAGTGTCCTACGGAATGCCGAAAGTCGTCGTGATTGGCGCCGGGAGTTCAAGCTTTGGGCCTGCCATGCTCTTCGACCTCATGTCGAACGCGTACCCGTCAGGGGGGACGCTATCTCTCGTGGACATCGACTCATCAGCGCTGTCACTCATGGAGGCGGTGGCCCACAAGATGCGGGCCACGCTGAATGTAGACATCCGAATCGAGGCGGCGGTGGATAGGACGGAGGTCCTGCAGGGAGCCGACGCCGTGCTGATCTCCGCCGAGCAGGGCCGTCTCGGGCGTTGGCGGCTTGACTGGGAGATCCCGCTGCGGTTCGGGATCAAACACACCCTCGGGGAAAACCGGGGGCCTGCCGGCCTATCGCACACGCTCCGGACCGCTCCGCTGGTGCTGGACGTCTGCAGGGATGTGGAGAGGATCTCGCCCGGCGCAACCGTCATTATCCTGACGAACCCCGAAGACCGCCTCGCTTATGCGGCGGGCCAGTTTACAGGACTCAGTGTCATCGGCTATTGCGACGGGCTGTGGGACTTCAGACAGAACCACGTCGGAAAGCTGCTCGGGCTTCCCGGCGACCGCATATACGTTGAAGGGGCAGGCATCAACCACGCTGTCTGGGTTACGACCTTGCGCGACCGCAAAACGGGCCAGGACCTTTACCCGGCGCTGGTTGAGGCTGCAAGGACGACCGGGTGGCAGCCCCTGGGACTGCACCTCTACGAGACTTATGGCCTCTGGCCCCATGAGAACGACGAGCACTATGGCGAGTACATCCACTACGCCCACGAGTACGTCGGATGCCGGGGCTACAACTTCGAAAGGCGCATCGCCTACGTGGAGAGGTGGAGGCAGCGGCTCACAGGCCTGGTGGATGGAAGTTACGGGGAGGAAAGGTTCATCGCCGACGTGAGAGATCTCGTGTGGGGCGTCTTCGGCGACAACCCTCCCAGCAACATCATTGCGGGGGTCTTCCTCGGCCGGCCCACGTTCCTGCCGAACGCCAACATCCGGAACGATGGCAGGATACCGGGGCTCCCGGACGAGATGATCGTCGAGGTCCCTGCGGTGGCGACGCCGTCGGGGGTGCACGGCATAAGGACCCAGCAGCTTCCGCGCGGAATCATGAGCTTCCTCCACCGCGAGGGAACCATCCAGATGCTGGCCGCCGAAGCGGCGGTGGAGGGGTCGCGCGCGAAGGCCCTCGAGGCCCTGGACCTCGATCCGCAGGTCCCTTCACCTGCTGTGGCTGAGGAGCTGCTCGACGCGTTCCTCGATGCGCACAGGGACCTCATCCCCGTCCCGCTCTGGCGCGGGCTGAAGGGTTTGCCGGCGCCGCTGGCGTAGGCTCGCCGCGCGGAACACGCGGAGCACGCAGAGAGCGGCCGTCGAGCCGCCGAGGGGTCATCGAGTCGGACGCCGCAGCTCTTCTGAGCGACAGAAACGAACCTCCCATCGCCTGCCCCTTGTCAGCCTGCCGGGGATATGCTATGGTTGTGGGCGGATGGTGACAGGCTGTGATTCTGCATGCTAGCTGGGTTTCGTCGGGCGCCGGGGGCGCTCCTGGCTCGGACTTTGATGAGCGCTCCGGCCCCGGCAGTGCGCCTCGTTTTGATGGGCGCCTTTTCATATGGGGGGAGTCAGCCGAACGTCTGGGCCGAAAGCCAAAGGGCCGGGGCGCCAGGGGACCGTATCCCCGCCACCCGTTCCAGGCGACGCGCGACGAGGTTGCGGGGGCTTTGCTCGCGCTCGCGCAGCTCGCCCATGACGGCGGGGACCAGGGTAACGCCAGCGACCTGTGTGACATGGGCGGCGCTGACGGTACCAGTAGAGACCCTGGCGATGTGATGGCCGCCTCGGGCGGGCCGTGGCTACGGGCGGGGCTTCATGGAGCGCGCGAAGTGCCCCGCACCAGAGCTGCAAAGACGCTTGCGCTCCTTCCGTCGCAGGACGGCCGACCCGAGCCGTCACCGCTGCTGCTCCGGGAGGTCCTGCCTGACGGGGACCAGGACGGGGACGAAGCTGCAGGGGCAGCAAAAGCCGCGGAAGCGACGCGAATCGCGGCGGCAGCGGGGACTGCGGGGGAAAACTTGGGCGTTGGGTCCGTCGAGTCTGTTGGGTCACTCGGGTCACTCGGGTCCGTCGGATCCGTCGGGATCTACCAGATAAGCGGCGTCTCGTTGTCGGGCGCCGATGCCGCGAGGCTCCTGGCGGTCATCCCCGAAGACTGCGACTTGTGCCTGGGTGCTGACGGGGTTCACATCGTTTTGGCGCCTGACTTCCGGTTCTGGATGCGGGCTGCGAAGCTCACGCTCGAGTTTCTCGCCAGGCAGAGGCTGGTGCCGTGCGTCGTGGCGCTCCCTGACGGAGACGAGTGCCGCGTGAGATCATTCACAGGACCGGGGACACGGCCAGGGACGGGGTTTAGCACAGCGACCAGCACGGGCGCGGCGAGCAGCTCCGGAGTTGGGGCGGCACCTGTTGCCCGCTTCAGGTTCGGCGCGGCAGGCAGCGCCCGAGCCGGAACCGCAAGCGGCCTCATGGTCGTTCGCGCGGAGGGGGACACGACGAAGGCCAGGATGCGAGCGGGCTGGCGCCTGGCGCTCGACCTCCCCGCTGACCTTGCGCGCGTCCGGGAGCTTGCGGAGTCGATGCCCGGCATATGCAGGGCGCTCCTGGCCTCTGAGTGCATCGACCGCGCCCAGATGGAAGAGGCCGCCGCGCCCGAGGCCATGGTCAGGATGCTTCCGTCCGGCGACGGCCTCCTTCGAAGCTTCTTTGACACGACCGTCGACGAGACCGCGCGGCTCTGGCTTTCGCGCGAGCGCCGCCGGCGCACCGAAAGCATGCTCGAGGGCGGAGATCTCTGGCTGGCGGAGGTGGCGCTGAAGCTTGCAGCCTCGGGTAACCCGCCAATGGCGTGGCTGCGCGCCCTGGGCGAGAAGCGCCCTGTTGTCGAGGGACCCGCTCACGATGTTGAGGCTTTTCACAGGGCGATATGGGAGTGGCTTGGGGAGATCGGCCAGGGCACGCCCGCAGGGGCGTTCCGCACCTGCTTCCGGCTGGTGCCGCCTGAGGACACAGGATGTGCGAGGCCTGCTCTGAATGCAGGCCACGCTGACAGCGCGCCTGCCGGGACCGGCGAGGCTGGTGAGACAGGCGGGATTGGCGGGATTGACGAGGCCGCCGAGACTGGCGCCATGCACGCAAACTCTGGCAATGCCCGCGCCGACCGTGGTCCGGCTGCCGGCCGGCCCCTCCCCCTCAGGCGAGGACGCCGCGAGGAGCCGTCATCGCAGGAACCATCGCCGGGCGACGACATCTGGGTCGTAGAGTACCTGCTTCAGGCAGTCGATGATCCGAGCCTTGTGGTCCCTGCCGCCAAAGTGTGGCGGGAGAAAGGGCGGGCGCTCGAGTTCCTGGGCCGCCGGTTCGAGAACCCGCAGGAGAGGCTGCTCGCTGACCTCGGACGTGCCTCGCGCGTGTTCCCCGCGATAGAGGACAGTCTCAAGCTGGCCAGGCCCGAGGCGTGCTACCTAACGACGGCCGAGGCGTACTCCTTTCTGCGCGAGGTGGCGCCGCTGCTAGAAGAGAGCGGGTTCGGCATCCTCGCGCCGCCGTGGTGGGACCGCACGAAGGGCAGGGCTGCCCGACTTGGCGTTCGCCTGAGGGTGCGCGGCGCGTCCATGGCGTCTATGGCGTCGTCGGCGTCGTCAGCGCCAGGCGCGGCCCCGGGCGAGTCCCGTTTCGGCCTTGACAGCCTCGTCGAATACGACTGGCAGGTCGCCCTCGGCGACCAGGTCATGGGCAAGGACGAGTTCCGGCGCCTCGTGGCCCTCAAGGTCCCGCTCGTCCGGGTGAGGGGCGAGTGGGTCGAGATCCGCCCCGAGGACGTGGATGCGGCCATCGAGTTCTGGGATAAGCGCAGGAAGGCGGGGACTGCGACCCTGGGCCAGGCGCTCGCCACGGCCCTCCAGGCCGGGTCAGGCGACGGCGAGTTGGGACTCCCGGTGGTGGGCGTGGATGCCGACGGCTGGGTGGCCGGCCTGATCCAGCGATTCTCCGACGGCGGCGAGAGGATTCAGGAACTCCCGGCCCCTCGTGAGTTTGCAGGAAGCCTGAGGCCTTACCAGGTGAGGGGCTACTCGTGGCTGTCCTTCCTGAAGGAATGGGGCATCGGTGCGTGCCTCGCCGACGACATGGGGCTTGGGAAGACCATCCAGGTAATCGCGCTCGTCCTGCGCGCGAAGGAGGATGGGGCGCTGGGCGCCCCCGTGCTCCTCGTTTGTCCCACGTCGGTGGTGGGCAACTGGCGCCGCGAGCTGGAGCGGTTCGCTCCGTCCCTCCGGGTGATGGTCCACCACGGGGTGGACAGGCTTTCGGGCGCCCGATTCGCGGCGGAGGCGGCGGCGCACGACGTGGTCATCACGACCTACTCCCTCGTGTATCGCGACGAGAAGCATCTCCGTGGCCTTGACTGGCACGGGATCGTGCTGGACGAGGCGCAGAACATCAAGAACCCGGGCACGAGACAGAGCCGGAGCGTCCGCAGGCTGAAGGCGGGTTTCAGAGCGGCCCTCACAGGCACACCCATCGAGAACCGCCTGTCGGAGCTGTGGTCCATCATGGACTTCCTCAACCCGGGCTACCTCGGCCCGGCGGCCGACTTCCGGAGGAAGTTCGCGCTTCCCATCGAGCGCTATCGCGACCAGGAAAGGGCGGAGCGGCTGCGCCGCCTCGTTGGGCCGTTCATCTTGCGCCGGCTCAAGACGGACCCGCGCGTCATCCAGGACCTTCCCGAGAAGCAGGAGATGAAGGTGTACTGCACCCTCACGAGGGAACAGGCCACGCTGTACGAGGCCGTCGTGAAGGACATGCTCGAGCGAATCGAAGGGACGTCGGGCATGGAGCGGCGGGGGGCGATCCTTGCGGCGCTGCTCAAACTGAAGCAGGTGTGCAACCACCCCGCCCAGTTCCTGCGCGACAGGAGCGCCCTGGACGGGCGCTCAGGCAAGCTCGCACGGCTGGTCGAAATGCTCGACGAGGTGGTGGCCGAGGGGAACCGGGCGCTCGTCTTCTCGCAGTTCGCCGAGATGGGTGCGATGCTGCGCGACTACCTTCGCGGCGCCCTCGGTCGCGAGGTGGTGTTCCTCCATGGCGGGGTGCCACAGAAGGCGCGCGACGAGATGGTCCAAAGGTTCCAGGCCGACCCCGACGGGCCGCCGGTGTTTGTCCTGTCGCTCAAGGCCGGGGGGTTCGGGCTCAATCTGACGCGGGCCAACTACGTGTTCCACTTCGACAGGTGGTGGAACCCGGCCGTGGAGAACCAGGCCACCGACAGAGTGTTCCGCATAGGGCAGACCCAGAAGGTGCAGGTGTACAAGTTCATTTGCTCCGGCACGCTCGAGGAACGCATCGATGGGATGATCGAGAGCAAGAAGTTCCTGGCTGACAACGTGATCGGTACTGGTGAGGACTGGATCACCGAGATGTCCGCGGACGAGCTGCGCGATCTCCTGCTCCTCCGCGGGGAGGCCCTGGCGGACGCGGACTCCGACGGGGATTAGCGGGCGGGGTGGCCAGAGGGTGAGGGTGGCGCGTCTTGCGACCGGGGACAGGCGCGCCGGGGATTCGCGGCGGCGCATGACATGGCGGCCAAGGACATGGGGAGGACTGAAGACTGGTGGCGCGAAAGAGCGAGTTCGGAGAGAGCTGGTGGGCGAAACGGTGGATCTCCATGCTGGAGTCGTTCGGCTGGTCGAACCGCCTCCAGCGGGGCAGGTCATACGCACGCTACGGTCACGTGCTGGATGTCGTGGTGGCGCCGGGCGAGGTCAGGGCGAAGGTGCGGGGGTCGCGGCCCAGGCCCTACAAGGTGACCATCAGAGTGAAGCCGCTTGACGACGCCGAGTGGCAGAGGGTGACGTCCGCCATGGCGAAGCAGGCCGTATTCGCGGCGCGCCTTCTGGCGGGAGAGATGCCCGAGAACATCGAGGAGGCCCTCGCCCAGTCGAAGGTGGGGCTGTTCCCGGCCTCGAGCCGCGACATCATCACGACCTGCTCGTGCCCGGACTGGGCGAACCCTTGCAAGCACGTGGCGGCGGTCTACTACGTGCTGGGCCAGGAGTTCGACCGCGACCCGTTCCTGCTCTTCCTGCTGCGCGGGCGCAGCCGCGATGAGCTGGTGACGGCCCTCCGGGAGAAGCGGGTGCCGGTTGCGTGCCCGGGGGCGGACGAGCCATCCAGGGACCGCTCGGACGTGGCGGCGCCGCGGTCGGGCGACGTCACGGCGCGCGGCCGCGGGAGACGGCGTTCACGCGGCGGCGGCCCGAGCGGTGCCGCGCACGAGGATCATGAGGAAGACGGCCGGGCGGCGCTGCGGGCGCTTTACGCGTCGGCGCGGGCGTTCTGGAGCGGCGATGCCCGCAGGTTCGAGGCCGTCCCAATCTCCGTGAAAGGTCCGGCGGTGCCGGGCGCTATCCTGAAGCGCCTCGGGAAGCCGGGGATTGGAGGGACAGGCCGCGGGGCCCTTGACACCGATTTCACCGCGGTACTGGCGGGCTACTACGACACGGTGAGCCGGGAGGCCCTGGCCCTTGCGTATGACAACAGGGACGACCATAGCGGGGACCACGGTCGGCCATGATCGCGGGTGTAACCTCAGAAACGGCCGCAACTCCGCTGGAGCACTACCGGCACTGGGCTGGGGAGATGGCGCCCCGATGCGCCTCTGCCCGTTTTCGGCTTCCTTTCGTGGTGTATAATGTACGTGGGCCGCTCGAGTCCCACGGTAAGACCCTGCGTGTCGTCTCGAGAGACAACGGCCTGGATGGGAGTTGGTAGCATGCCACGGCCGCCCAAGTGCAGGCGAGTGGAGTTCCTACCCGAGGTGACTGTATTCAAGCCCGCCGGCGTTCCCATGCGCGGGCTCCGGGAAGAGGTGCTGACCGTCGAGGAACTGGAAGCCGTCCGCCTGAAAGACCTCGAGGGACTCGAGCAGGAGGAGTGCGCCGAAAGGATGCAGGTCTCGCGGCCGACCTTCCAGAGGGTTCTCGTGTCTGCAAGGGAGAAGATCGCAAGGGCCCTGGTCGAAGGCATGGCCATTCGTGTGCAAGGCGGCACCTACCGTCTCGCCTCGCGCACGTTCCAGTGCCGGGCCTGCGGCCACGAGTTCGAGGTGCCCTTTGGCACCGGTCAGCGTGGGATCGACATGACCTGTCCACAGTGTGGGGCTGGCGAGGTTCATCGCACCGACGAGGACGGTCACGGTTCCGGCAACATGCCCTGGGGTCGCCATGGCCGGGGGTGGGAGCGGGAGCGGGAGCGGGAGTAGCCGTCCCGGCCCGGGGACGCGTCGCAAGAGCGCAAGGCGTCCGACCAGGCCTCCTCCATCGTTCCCGGGCCTCCCGATACGCGCCATTTCTTCAGCACGCTTTTTCTTCAACCCGCGTAACGTTGGGCAGATACCGGATGCAGACGGCGTCGGGATGATCTGAGACCCCTCTCAGGAGCTTGCCATGGGCAAGACCCTCGAGGAGGCCTGCGCCATCACGGAGGGGGGACGTCCTGCGAAGCCTCGGTGGCCTGCCTGAGCACAAGATCCACCGTTCCGTGCTCGGCCCCGCAGCGCTTCGGGCGGTGCCGAGGCGGCGGGCGGCGAAGGCGCAATGAAGCGTTGAGCAGACGCGGACAGGTGCGAAAGCCGGCTACGGGCCATGCAGGGCACGCAGGAATGCCGGGGTATGGCGGAGAATGAAGTGGCCGTGCGCATTGCCTGCGTGTACCGTACGTGTATCCTGTGGAACAGGAGGGTCGCGTGAAATCGTCCAGGCCGACCGGGATCTCGAGCTTTCGGAGGTACGCAGGCGCGCAAAGGAGAGGATGGACGGCATCTGCCGGGTGTGCCGGGTGTGCGACGGCAGGGTATGCGCCGGGGAGGTCCCGGGAATGGGCGGGATCGGCAGCGACCGCCTCGTAGTGAAGGACGAGCGCGTGAGGCTTCGTCTTGGCCCTGTGGAGATCCTCATCTGGCTCGCCCATCACGACATCTCCACGATGTCCCCTTCAGATGGACCGAGCGTGAGCTGGAGCGCGCCGTAGTCCGAGGGGAGGGGCGCGTTCCGGCGCCAGGACCAGGCGCAGCGCCGAGCGTCCTCCGCCGGGATGGCGATCCGGACCGCCTGCTCCGACGGCTCGTGGTTCACAACCACGAAGGCCTTCCGTTCTGGCGACGCGAACTCCCTGACCTCCACGGCGGGGCTGTGCTGTTGCTGTATGCCCTGAATGCCGCCGAGGCGCGCCACGTGCGCATAGATGTCGTGATATGGGTCCTGTCCTGCCTCGAAGGCATACGGGGTCATGGCGAGGTAGAGCTCGAGTGGAAACGCCACAAACACCGTCTTCCCACGCCCGTATTCGTATGTGATGAGGCTCCTGCGAAGCTCGCGATCACTTGGCGCACCGTCGGTTCCTCGGCCGACAATGTTCAGGTGTTTTCTCCCGAGGAGGGCAGGCGCGGGCCTCGGCACCGGACCCGACACGGCGATGCGTTCGCGTCCGCCGCCATGTTCAGGCCCCGGCGCCTCCCGTGCGGGCGGCGGCGCGCCCGCGGCCATCGCCCCGGGCATTTCCACGGTCCACGTGTCCTCCCGTGGAAGGCTCGAGCCGATGATGCTTGCGCCGAAGAGATCCTCCATCCCGTCCACGGCGAGGCCGTCGTACGAGCAGTAAAGCGTCCCGCCGGACTCCACGAACGCTCTCAACGCCGCGAAGTCTGACACGTTCAGCGTCCCGCGCCGCGTGGCGCAGGGCACGAAGATCGCCCGGTAGGAGCGGGCGGCGTCCTGGAGCCTGTCCACGGCTAGGAGGTCCACATTGATCCCGGCCCGCTTCGCCAGGATGTATGAGGCGAAGAGGACCGCCGCATTTCGCTCCGGCCCGTTCTCGGGGTCGGGGTTATCGTAGTAACGCCTGGGGACGACTATGGCCGCTCGGGCCGCGGCCGGCTCTAGCTCTCCCATCCGCGCGGCCCGCACGGTTCGTGCGAAGGACGCGAGCGCCTCGCCTTTTGCCTTGACGCGTCCGTCCGCGGCGGTTACGCCGAAGCCGACCTCGTAGGGCGTGGAGTCGTAGGGCAGGCGGTCCTGCCTCTCGAAATCCCCGAAGCACCAGGCGAGCGCGCCCGTTGCGCCGTTTGCAAGGGCGCTGTAGAGGGCGGCTGAGAAGAAGCGGGCCTCGACGTCTTCCGCGTCCATCTGCGTCGTGGACCCGAACTCTTCGAGCAGGACCCTCTTGCCGCCGAGCCCCTCCGTGAGCCTGCATGCGAACGGCACGAAATGACTGCTCCGAACGCTGTCGAGCGGCTCGGGACACAGTTGCGTGTAGGAAGGATACGGGTGCATGCAGAGGAAATCGCTCACCTCCGCGACATCGCGCAGGCGGAACGGCCCGGGGGTGAAGAGCGACCATGCGTGGGTGCCCAACGTCACCTGGTGGACGGGGTCGTGCGCCTTGATCTCACGGTAGAGCACGCGCGCCCACAGCCAGGCGGCGTCCACGGAGGGGGGCATGGCGAAGACGTCAGGCTCGTTGGCGAGGTCCCAGAAGAGGATGGCGTGCTCGTCGCGGTAGCGCCGGGCGAACTCGCCCACGAGCCTGACCTGGGCCCGCAGCATGCCGGGGTCGGCGTAAGGGTCGCGGTCGCGCCGCCATGGCACGTCCCAGTTCTCGCCGCTCATGTGGCCCGTGAAGAACGTGGGTATGAGTCGCACGCCATGACGCCGCGCGATCTTCACGAGCTCATCGAACCTGGCCATGGCCTCCTCCGACACGGTCTCCGGGTGTGGCTGGAAGTCCTGCCAGAGGAGGAAAATCCTGCATGCGTTCAGGGACAGCTCCGCCATCTGCCTGAACTCCGCCTCGATGGAGGATGCGTTCCACTCTTTCCACATGTGCACGCCGGTTCCCCTCGGCCAGTAGTTGACGCCGCAAACAAACTCGTTCATCCTCATACCTCCGCATCACCCATGTCTTGGTGCATCCGCGCGTGCGCCTTGGGCGTTGTCACGGCATCAGAGCACATGGCACATGGCCTTGCGCCGATCGCCGCGCCGCGCGGTGCGTGTTGCGATCGCCGCCGGCTGCAGCCCCCCTGCATGTGGTGGCTGGCTATCCTTTGGCTATCCTTTCAGGCCGGTCAGCGATATCCCCTCGATGAAGTAGCGCTGTGCCAGGAAGAACGTTACGAGCATCGGCAGGGCGAGCACCGTGGACATGGCCATGAGCCAGTGCCACTGGGGCGCCTCGTTCACCCCGCCCATGAATAGATACATGCCGAGCGTCAGCGTGTACTTGCCCATGTCGTTCAGGTAGATGAGGGGCCCGAGGAAGTTGTTCCAGTAGCCCCGGAAAGCGAACACCGCCACCGCCAGGATGGCGGGCTTTATCTGTGGCAGCATCACGTGGCCGAAGGTCTGGAGCACATTGGCGCCGTCGATCCTCGCGGCCTCCTCCAGGTCACGCGGTATGCCCAGGAAGAACTGTCTCAGCAGGAACACGTAGAACGGACCCCACGCCGTCCACGCAGGCAGGACCAGTGGGTCGAAGGTGTTGAGGAGACCCAGGTTCCGCCAGATCATGTAGGTCGGGATCAGCGTCACATGGTAGGGCAGCATCATGGTGGAGAGGAGTATGAAGAAGAGCGCGTTCCTCCCTGGGAAGGAGTACCGCGCGAATCCGTACGCCACGAGGGTGCAGCTTGTAAGCTCCGCGAACATCCCGAGGACCGTCACGAAGATCGTGTTCGCAAGATACCGCCCGAACGGGACGGCGCGCCAGGCGTCGAGGTAGTTGTGCCACTGCGGGGGGATGGGCAGCCACGCCGGCGGGTAGGCGAACACATCTTTCAGCTCCTTGAGGGAGCTCGACACCATCCAGAAGAACGGCACGAGGAGCACCGCCGCGCCTGCGGTCACGACGAGGTATGAAACCAACCGGACCGCGAGCTTCGCGGTGCGCCGCCGGCGCCTCGCTCTCGAAGGGCTTCCAAGGATCGCTGCCTGTGCTTGCCCGCTCATTTCCGCACCTCCGCCTCGTAGTAGACCCACGCGCTTGATGAGCGAAAAACGAGGAGCGTGAGGCCGAGGATGATGATGAAGAGCGCCCATGCGATGGCCGAGGCCTCGCCCATCTTGAGCTGCAGAAATCCGCGCTCGTATACGAGCTGGTTCATGAACCGCCCCGCGGCCGACGTGGGCCGCGCGAACATGGCCACGGTGAAGATCTGCAGCGCGCCGATGATGCCCATGATCACCTGCAACAGGACCACCGGCGATATCTGAGGAAATGTCACGCTCCAGAACTTCGCGAGGGGGCCCGCTCCGTCGATCTCCGCGGCCTCATAGAGGACCTTTGGCACGTTCTTGATGGCGGCAAGGAAGACCACCATGTTTATGCCGAATATGCCCCAGATACTCATGATAACGAAAGCCGGGAGCACAAACCTCGGGTCGCCGAACCAGTCCGGCTTTCCGAGGCCGAGAAGCCTGAAGAGAGGACGGCAGACGACGTTGAGAAGGCCAGCCTCGCTGTTGAAGATCCAGCGCCATAGAAGGGCCACCGACACCTCGGGAAGGACCGCCGGGAGGTAGTAGACCGTCCGGTAGGTGCCTATCCCCCTGACGTCGATTGAGAGGAGCAGCGCTACCAGCAGGGATCCCACAACTCCCAGGGGCACGCTGAGGAACGCGTACGCGAGCGTGAGCTTCACGGACGGCCAGAAATCAAGTATGTCTGTAAAAAGCCATCTGTAGTTTTCGAGGCCGACCCACTTCGGCGCGGTGAAGAGGTCGTACGACGTGAAGCTCAGGCCCAGGGACGCCAGAATGGGCCCGGCGGTGAACACAAGGAAACCTGCAAGCCATGGGGTTATGAGCGCGTAACCCGCTGCGGTCTCTTCGCGAGCGTGGAGGAGCTTGAGCAGGCCGTATACGCCGAGGCAAAGCAGGGCCACCATACCAGAGGTCAGTAGATATCGGGCGAGCGTGCCTGCGTAAATGCTGCCGTCCATCTCGCATCTCCTCCCTCCTTACTATCCTGTCGCGCGCTGTTGCGCGGCGCTGAGCTGAGCTGAGCTGAGCTATGCTGGGCCGTGCTGGGCTGCGCCACGATATGCCGTGCCGTGTCGAGCCGTGGGGGCCCCGCGAACCCAGGGCGGGGGAGGGGGCGGTGCTCATAGTGTGACCTCCTGGCGTCTGCCTTGCCGCCCCCCACCAGGCTGTGAGCTACGCCTGAACGGCAGCCCCAGACCGGGCGACCGCTTTCCTGGTCTTTCCCGGCCGGATGCACCGACGTCGGGTACCCCGTCCTTTCCACTTTCCACTTTCCACTTTCCGCGTTCCGCTTTTTTGGTTTCCGCCTGCCGCTTACTTGCCCAGCGTCTTCTCAAGCAGCGGCCGGACGCGCCTTGCAAGCTGCTCGGCGGTGCCTCGGCCGTTTATGAGCGGGTCCGCGAACTGGTTCCAGAAGATGCTGTCCCACTCGGCATAGTTGGGGAAGATGCGGAAGCCCCGGGTATCCTCCATGGCGGCTACGATGGCGTCGATGGAATGCTTCTTCTCGGGCTTCAACTTGAGCAGCATCTCCTTTGTGGCGAGCGACCTGCGCGGCGGCACGACCTTCCAGTGGTGTATCGCGTCGGAGAGGTCGAGGAACGCCTCGAACGCCGCGTCAGGGTGCTTCGTCTTCGCGTTGATGGCCATTCCGCCTATCCACACGAAGCTTGCGCGCTTGCCCGACGGCCCCTTCGGGATCATGAACGCCTGAGACCTGAATGTGGGCTTGTAGTCCAGGTCATCGGCGGCGCCGCCCATGAACATCGCCACCTGCTGGTTGCGGTACATGGTGTCGAAGCCGCGGTCCCTTATAACCGAGAGAGGCGGCGCTACGTGGTACTTGTTCATGAGGTCCACGTAGAACTGCGCCCCTTTGATGGCCTCAGGCGAGTCCACCGGGCACGACTTGAAGTCGGCGCTTATCACGTCGCCGCCCGCCTGCCAGATGAACATCTGCACCGGCGGCCAGCCGTTCAGCGTGAAGCCCCACTGCTGGACGTTGTCGGGATCGAAACCCTTGTCATCTGGGTGCTTGCCGTTCTTGTCCGCGGTCAGCACTTTCGCCGCGGCGAGGAACCTATCCCAGTCCCAGGTCTCGTCGGGATAGGCGAGCTTTGCCTTGTCGAAAAGATCGAGGTTCACGAACAGCATCACCGGCTGGTTGATCCAGGGTAGCCCGTAGACCTTTCCCTCGTAGGTCAGGCGCTCCAAGGACGCGGGGAAGTAGTCATCCAGCCTGGCCGCGGGATGTTTCGATGTCTTCAGCCGGTCCGTGATGTCCATGAGCGTGCCCTTCTGTGCGAAACTCGGCACGAACTCCTGGCCGATCCAGAAGAGGTCTGCGCCGGTCTGCGCGGCGAGGGTCGTCGTGAGCTTGGTCATGTACTCCGCCGGGCTCGATTCCTGCACGATCTCGTACGTGCCCGACTTGGCGTTGAGCTGGTCGAGGATGGCCTGAAGCTCCTTGGCTTCCTCGACGCCGGCCCATGTGGCGAGGCGTATCTTCACCCTGGACGCAGCGAGCCCTTGCTGCGCCCCACCTGTGAGCACAAGCGACGTCAGCAAGAGCAAACCGAGCACGAGAACCAACGTAAGCCTGCGACCTGACATCTTCAATCGCCCTCCTTGTAGACGTTCAGAGTCGTTCGCGTTACCCGCGTTACCCTTCGTGCAACCTTCGCGCCACCTTCTTGCCGCCCCTTCGTACCACCTCTCCCGTTGTCCCGGGATGTTCCCGCGATCCCACCTGGATGCGTGGATGTGCGACCAATCGTCCTCTCGGCGAGTTCCGACTTCATCTGGCTTCCGCTCCGCCTTCCTGGGCCGTTCCATCACCTCCCTTTGCTTTGAGTGTGACCGTGCCCTTGCTTCACACTGCCCTCATCGAGTTCCCCCGGTCTTCCGGCAGAACCACCAGTTTGCAGCATTCGCCGGGGTCGAGGGCGACGTCGACGGAGCCTCCGGACGCCGCTTGGGTGCGTGCAGCCTCCCATCGCCCGTCCTTGCCGAGGCAGGCCGCTTCCACTCTCCATGGGCGCCTGAGGTGGGCGGCGGAGGCGAGGTCCACGGTGCCCTCGAACCGCGTGGACGTCGGGTTGTACACCAGCACCGACCGGGGCGCGTCCTCGTCCATGAACGGGCGGTCCCAGTCGAGAAGGTCGAGGTAGACCGTGGTTATCGACGGGTCGGACGCCCTTGCGAACGCCTCGAACATGAGATACAGCCACAGGACCTCGCCGGCGCCGTATATCTCCTTGCCCACGTAACCTGTGGAGTCTGGCAGTTCCAGCGTGCCGATGTTCTCGTAGGGGATGTGGGGGCAGACTGCCCCTGTCCGTTCCGACTCCGGCAGGAAGGGATCGAAGTGGTAGAAGTTGTTGCGGCGCTGAAGGTCCAGGACCCTGAGGAGGGCGGGGTTGAAACCGCCTTCTTTCAGCAGCGGCAGCCATGGCAGCACCGACTCGACGTTTTCCTTGAACGCAGGGTAAAGAATGGACGCGCATGCCTGGAAGAGACCGCGCGTGTGATACGCGCCGCGGCTTCGCGCGAGGTCATCGTACCAGTAAAGCATCCGCAGCTCGGCGCGGATAAGGTCATGAGAGATGCGGGCAAGGGACGGGTCGCCCAGGAGCGACGAAAGCTCGAAGGCCGCGAGCGCCCCGAACGCGAACTGCTGAGGCTCGTGGTACAGGAGGTCGAGGGGCAGCCGAGTCATGGTCAGGAGGGCGTCCCTCGCCTCGCCCAGGAACTCCTCGCGCCCGCTGAGGCGGAACGCGAGGACCGCGCCGTAGGCGTAGAGCCCAGCCACGGAGTAGTTCGTCCCCGAGTCTACCGGCATGCCGGTCGCAGGGTCGTAGAAGAGAGGGAAGACGTGGCGCACGTTGTGGGCATAACGCCTGGCGCCCTCGAAAGCTGTCATGAACATGTCCGCGAGCTTCGCCGTATCGGCCGCGGGGGGCGCGAGGCGGTGCGATTCCTGAAGTATCTGCGATGCTTGTGGTGCCTGCCATGTCTGTGGCGTGTTCGGCGTGTGGGGCGCACGCGGTGCATGCGGCGCGTGGAGTGCGCACGGTGAAGGCGGCATCTGCTGCGCTGCCTGTTGCACAGCCCGCTCGTGCGTCTTCTGCGCTGCCTGCGACATCTCCAGAAGGTGCACAATCCACGGCCACTTGATGAGGCCATTCTCGAAGAAGTACCACGTGTCCACTTTCTCCTGGCCGCGCGTGTGCGGGTAGTTGTTGCCGATGAAGCCGATGTCCTCCCGGAAGAAGTGGGGGAGGGTGGCCGTCAGGCGGCGAAGGTACTCGGTCACAGCCGAATCCGGGCTTGCACTGACCCCCCGGGAGGCGTCGGGTCCAGGGTCTCCCTCGCACGGGTACTGCAGGCAGGAAGCGGGCTCGCCCCGGCGGACGGGCGCGGCCGCCTCTTCGGACGCGGCGGCGGATCTGCCGGGCTCGCTTGCGCGGGCGTAGTGCAGGAGCGGCCAGAGCACGTCGGCCTGGGTCATGAGCTCGAACGACCGCGGCTCCGCCCACTGACGCGAGCTCGAGCGCACGTATGCGGGGTGGCCCCAGACGCCCTCCACCTCGGTCTGGCACGCCGGGTCGTGCATGAGCTCGTCCAGCGCAGCGCCGGCCACCTCCGCCCAGGAACCATGTGGAACGTGGCCACTCCGGCGCTCCTGCGACCGAGGCCCGAGTTCTGGCTTCTCATCGCCGCCGAGGAGCAGCGAGGTGCTGTCGATGAGCGTTGCGAGGGCATCCCACTGCGAGGGGATATCCTGGCGGTGGCGCTGGTAGATTGAGTATCGGAAGACGTGGTCGCCTGCCGGGAAGATCCGGCCGTGGTAGTGGTCTGCCCAGAGCCCCACGCCAAACCGCTCTTTCCGCGCCCCGTCGAGCTTGCTCGAGCACAGGCAATCCTCGAACCTTGCGAGATTCGCCCGGGACATCCATGTCATACAGGTCATGTCGAAGTACAGGACGACCTCGGCGCGGCGGACGGGGTCGTAGCAATACACGGCGGGGAAGTCGTTGCCCCGCACGCCGGTGCAGTTCCTCGTGGGGTTCGAGATGACGACCCTGCGCCACTCATGGTTCTGGCGCTCGTTCATGGTGGCGTACTCTGACATCCAGAGGACTATCTCCGGCTCGATGGACGGGGAGGGCTGAAGGACCAGCGGCCTTTCGAGGTGCACGGCGACGGACACGTGGATCCACGGGTCGCCGGGCGTCACCGAGACTTCGGCGTCGAACGGGTACTGGACTTTCTCGACATCGCAGAGACCCTCCGCATCCCTGGCGCAGTATTCGGGATTGCGCAGGGTGGCGGCGTTTTTCGGCACGCATCCCGTTCCGGTCCCTGAGAAGAGGACGGCCTGCCGTCTGTCGCCGCGCGAGGGAGGGATGGTATATGAAGACGGCGCAAGGTCGAAGCTGGCCCCGCCCACGAGGACGTTGGGAAGGCCGGCGACAACCGTCCACCCAGCTCCGTCGTGGACGCGGGTTGTGAAGCGCAGTCTCCCGTCGTCCCCGCGCCTGAAGATCATCTGTTGCCCTGACGCGGTGACGACCGGCCCGGACGGCGTGTCGTATATGGCTGTGTCGTGTTCGGACAAACCTGGGAGATCGCGGTCTTCCATGGGGTCATGCCTCCGTTTCGTTTGTCGGCTCGGATGTTTCGCCGCTCGCTGTGTCGCCCGCGGCGGATGCAGGCATGGCCACCGTACCGCGCGTCATGAGCGTCGCCCGGATCACGATCTTGATTGGGGCCGGGTCGACCCCGTTGATGATATCCACAAGCCTGCGGGCGGCGATGGAACCAAGCTGCTGCTTTGGGATGTGCATCGTTGTGAGCGGTGGGTGGGTGTGGCTCGCCACCTGTATGTCGTCGAACCCGATGACAGACACTTCGTCCGGCACCCTGATGCCGCGCTCGTGGAGCGCCTTGAGCACACCGAGCGCGGTCATGTCGTTGTCCGCGAATATGGCGGTTGGCGACTGAGGCAGGTCCATCAGCCGGAGCGTTCCCTCGTACCCGATCTGCGGGCCGTGCCTGTCAACGGACTCGGAGAACACCACCCACTTGCGGTGGGACGGCAGGCGAAGTTCGTCCAGGGCCTTCGTATAACCAGCATAACGCTGCGCAAGGGAGATGTGCGACTGCGGCCCACCGATGAAAGCGATCCGGCGGTGACCGGAGCGGTATAGGTGCTCTATCGCAGACCTGGTCGCGGCCTCGTTGTCCGAGACCACGCAGTCCACGGGATCGCCCGGAAGCTCGTTATCCACGAGGACCACCGGGATCCCGCGCTCGCGGGCTGTCCGGGCCACCTGCGGGTGAACGTCGCACCCGACGAGGAGGAGTCCTCTGAAGCCACTGAAGCCATTTTCGCCTGCCTGATCAGCGAAGAGATCGCTGTTATCGCCGGCGCCGTCTATGCTCCGAAGGAAGACCCGGTAGCCCAGGTTCTGCAGGCTTTCCTCGATGCCCGCCACTACTGCGCCGTAGAACGGGTCGGTCACCAGGGACGAGAGCCGCCTATTGAATACGATGCCGATGCTTGCGCTCCCGCCTCCGAACACGCCGGCGCCCGCGGCCATACTCGCGCCTGCGCCACTGCCACTGCCACTGCCACTGCCACTGCCACTGCCACTGGCGCCGCCGTTGCCGCTGCTGTTGCCACTGCTACTGCGGCCGCCGCTGGCGCCGTGCCATGTCCTGGGCCCCGTAGCCGCGTCCACCGCCTCCGCGCGTGGACGGTAGCCCAGCGACCGCGCGACGTTCAGGACGCGGGAACGGGTCCGCTCGCTGATCCGCCCTTTCCGGCTGAGGGCTCGTGATACCGTGGACGGCGAGACCCCGGCCTGCCTCGCGATCTCTCGAATGGTCGTGTCCACTCAGGAATCGTCTCCTTTTCGGCAATCGTCTTGCTGCTTCGGCGATCGTCTTGCTGCGGTCGCCGCGTTCTCGCTGCGGAGTGACGATCACTATCGCGCTGCTATGTTGTTGCGCAAACCTGCGCAATCGTTGCCCATTTACTTATGTACTACTACGTCACGTGCCAGATTCCTTCTTTCGGACGGAATTCTTTTCGCATTCGTTGCGTACCCAAGAACGCCAGTGTAGCAGGAAGAATAGAGGACGCATGCCACGCAGGCACGCTCGCGCAGGCGCTCGCGGGCACGTTGCGCACCGTTGCGCACCGCGCGCAGAAGGGAGAGCACGTCCCTAATACTGCTCTGTCAGACACGAAATGCCATCCGGTTTGGGGGGCCTGGCGGGCTTGCCTGGCAGGTCGACTCCTGGCCGTGGTGGCCCTTGACCGTGCAGTTCCTCGGAAACCCGTGATGTACGGAACGGGTGCCGCAGAAAGAGTGATGTACGTCAGCAGTCGGTTTCTATGCGTGACGCAAGGAACGGGTAAGGCCGGGACCGGTGACGTGTATCAGCGGATGGCCCTCAATGATGACGTAGGGAACAGCTCAGGAGGAACCCGTGATGTACGTCACTGGTCCCGCTTCGACGAGTGACGCATGGAACGATTCATGGAGAACCTGTGACGCAGGGAACGGGTGAGGCGGCAACGATGATGTACGTCACCGATTCGCTTCCGATGCGTGACGTATGGAACGGGAAGAGCCAGAGGAGTGACGTGCGTCATCCTTCCCCTTGCATGCGTGACACAGGGAACGGGTAAGGCCCTGACCAGTGATGTACATCAGTGGATGGCTCTCAATGGTGACGTAGGGAACCGTTGAGGACGGACCCGTGACGTACGTCAGCCGTCGGCTCAAGTGACGGCACTATCAGGCGCTCCATATGTGACAGAGCAGTACTAAGTGAGGGTTCGTTGGCTCTTCCCCGTTTTCCAGCGGCTGCTGGGCTCTCGGTGTTGCGCTCGGGGACGGCGCCCCAAGCGGGGCGCGCTTCGCCAAAATCCGGCTCGCCTCGCAAGTACCCGGATTTTGACACCCCTCGTGCAATCACCGCGAGCCCCTCCCAAAGTCGGAAGCATTTCTGCACCCTCACTTAGGGGGGGCGGAGGGGCGGAGGGCTGCTTAGCTTTTACCGGCGCTTCTTTGGGTGTAGAATGCTATTGGCAGGAGCACGCTGCCCGGCCTTCCTGGCACGAGGTGAGCGAAGTGATCGTCAGCGCAAGCCGCAGGACTGACATACCGAAGTTCTACTCGGAGTGGTTCATGGACCGCGTCCGCGCCGGCCACTGCACATGTCCGAACCCCTTCAACCCGAAGCAGGTCTTCGAGGTGTCCCTGCGCCCCCAAGATGTTGACGTGATCGCCTTCTGGAGCAAGGACCCGGAGCCCCTCCTGGCGTACCTGGAGGAGCTCGACCGTAGGGGGTTCAGGTACTACTTCCAGTTCACCCTGAACGGCTATCCGCCGTTCCTGGAGCCGGGCGTGCCGCCGCTGGCGAGGGGGCTGGCAACGTTCAGGCGCCTTTCGGAGGCGATCTCCCCCGAGAGGGTCATCTGGCGCTACGACCCGATAGTCCTCACGAGCGCGACCGACGTTGCGTATCATGAGCAGCGCTTCCGTGAGATCGCTGCGGCCCTTACGGGAAAGACCAGGCGCGTGGTCATAAGCCTCCTCGACGACTACCGGGGCTCGCGCGCCCGCCTTGCCCGGCTGGCACGGCGCGAGGGCATACGGGTGGCCGAGCGATGCTGCGCCGATGACCCCGCCACGGCAGGCCTCCTTACGACTATGGCGCGCGTTGCCGCCGACTCGGGCATGGAGATCGTGACCTGTGCTGAGGAGAAGAGCCTCGAAAGCCTCGGGATCAAGCCTGGCAAGTGCATCGACGACGAGTACATCGCCCGCGTTTTCGGCATCCGCGTTCCCGGCAAGAAGGACCCCGGCCAGCGCGCGGCATGCGGCTGTGTCGTGAGCAAAGACATAGGATCCTATGGCACGTGCCGGCATGGTTGCCTCTACTGCTACGCAGTGTAAGTGGCGCCGGCACGAGGGTTACGGTACAATTGAAGTAGATTCCAGTAATCCGTTGCGGCGGGTGATGCCCTCATGTCGGGCTTCCACAGAGGGGGAAACCAGGTTGTCTTCGGATGACAGGGCGGTGACCCTGAGGGAGCAGGTGGCACCGGTCGTCAGGGCGCTGGAACAATCACTCGGTGACTCGCTCGTCAGCGTCGTCCTCTTTGGCTCGCGAGCGAGGGGCGAGGCCCGACCGGACAGCGACTGGGACCTCCTCGTAATTGCTGAACATCTGCCGGATAGGCTTCTGAAGAGAAGCCTTTTCGTGGTGTCGCTCTTACCTCCGCAATGGCGCCACCGTGTGGCGATCGTTGCGAAAACCCGCGCCGAATTCGAGTCCGCGCTGGCGTCCCTGTACCTCGACATAGCAGTGGATGGCATCATCCTGTACGATCGCTCCAGGTACGTCGCGGCGAAACTCGCTTACCTGCAACGACGCATATCTGAGTTGGGCCTTCGGCGTGTTGAGTTGAACGGTGACCGGGTGTGGCTGTGCCGAAACCCGCCCGGAAGCCAGTGGAGTTTGGAGTGGACGCAATGAAGCCATATGAGAACGCTCGTTACAGGATTCGATTGGCCCAGGGCTTTCTTGAGGAGGCCCGCGACGATAACCGCATGGGGCGCTGGCGGTCGTGCATAGATAACGCTCAACTAAGTGTGGGTTCAGAAATCACCGCCACTTTTCCAGGGTTGCCGGTACTGCCCTCCGGGGACGGCGCGTGCGGTGAGCCTCGTTCGAATTTGGCGCTTAAGGCTAGCCAAATTCCAGGCGCCCCGCCCTAGCAAGCACCGGCAACCCGGAATCTTCTCCCAAACCGGCATGAATTTCTCAACTCACACTTAGCTGCAGAGCATGCCCTTAAGGCTGTAATTGCTTTGTGGGGACCAGTGCCCAAGACCCATCGGCCGGCGACGGTGCTTACGGAGATGCTTGCGCAAGGCCAGATCCCCGATGAGTTGCACTGAGGTGTGGAGCAGCTCATCAGTTTAGCTGTGCCTCTGGGTCCCGAGCTTCATATCCAGACGGACTACGGTGATGAGGTCGGTGGGCTGACTCCCTGGGAGCTGTTTGACGAAGACGACGCTCGGGAGACTCTGCGCGCATCTGAGGACGTTGTGTCCACGGCACTGGAGATCATTGGCAGGACGACGCCATAACTCAAGCTAGGGGCGGTACCGCAGAGGGCAACCGCCTTGTTCTTTCTTTGAGATCATTAGCCTTATCGAGCCTCATGGAGCCCTTCGTGTTCGGTGTTGCAGGTTGACACGTCCGACTTATATTCCAGTCGTCGGTGGGTCCAGAACACCTCAGCCTGCGGCGATAGATGGACGAACAACATCCTGCATCCCTGCGCCATTTTGCCTCCGCAACTCTCTTGACAGCCGGGGTCCGGTAGCCCTATAATAAGGGCGTGCATCATGTATATGTGCCATGCATATATAAGGAGCGATCGATAATGTGCAACGACGATCGGGACCGGTGCCACTCCCACGGGTCGGGGGCTCAAAGGTGCGACTGCGAAGGCTCGCGGGTCGAGCGCTTCATCGAGCCATGCTTGCTCTTGCTGCTGCTCGAAAGGCCTGCACACGGGTACGACCTGATGGAACGGCTGAGGGAATTCGGGTTCGACGGCGAAGACCAGGATCCTGGCATGGTATACCGCAACCTGCGGCGCCTCGAACACCAGGGCATGGTCGAATCCGAGTGGGACACATCCGGGCCTGGCCCCGCAAAGCGCCTCTACCAGGTGACACCAGAAGGTCGCGATCTCTTGACGGCGTGGGGCGCGGTCATCACGCGAAACGTAGCGACCCTGAAGAAATTCCTCGAGCGTTACGAAGCTCTGGGGATGTAGGGGTTGTGGCGCTTCGGGACCTCCCTACGGAGAGGAAACCCGGAAGGCGGGCAAGGAAAGGAGGGACGGGCGATGTGTTGTGAAGGGCACGCTCACCATCATTCGGCTTGGCACGCGGGCGACGGATGCTGCTGCCGGGCGGGGCGCTTTCCGAGGCGCTTCCTTTCGCGCGAGGAGAGGCTTGAGCTGCTCAGGGGCTACCTCGAGGATCTGAAGGCGGAGATGCGCGAGGTCGAGAGGCGGGTAGAGTGCCTCAGCAAGGGCGAGGACTAAGTGAGGGTTCGTTAGTCCCCCCAGTTTGCCAACCCCCCCCAAAAGTCGGGAGCATTGCTGCACTCTCACTTAGGAGAACTCGTTCAGGAGACCATCGGGTGTGCATATCACGCGACCGGGGCGTGGCGCGCTGGCGTCCATTCGTGGGCAATTGCCTGCCGCGCCCCGCTCCGACATAGCGCGCCCTCATTGCGCCGTAAGGAGGAATGGTAGGGTGTTCACCCTGCTTGCTTACGCGCTCGCCATTGGGTGTCTCGTCGTCTCCCTTGCGAGGGACCGCGACAGGACGCGCACGGCCTTTCGCAAGGCCGTCGCTGCCTTCACGGGTATTCTCCCCGATTTCGCGGCGGTGCTGGGCATTGTCGGCCTCGTTCTGACGTTCCTGTCTCCAAAGACAGTGGCCGGGCTCATAGGAGCCGGGACCGGGTTCGTTGGGATGGTCATCACTTCCCTCATCGGCGCCGTCACTCTGATCCCGGGGTTTGTGGCTTTTCCACTTGCCAAGTCCCTGCTCGACCGGGGCGCCGGAATGGCCCAGATAGCGGTCTTCGTGTCCACGCTCATGATGGTGGGCTTTGTGACCGCACCTCTCGAGATTCGCTATTTCGGCAAGAAAGTCACGATCCTCAGGAACGGCCTCGCATACCTGTATTCCTTCATAGTAGCCTTCATCATAGGGCTGGTGGTCAGATGACTCGCGCACTGGACAACGAGCCATCGCGTGGTGATGGCCTGGCTTCTGGAGAGGATGCCGCCCTCGACGGCGCCCGGGCGTCGACCGGGCCTGTCGCGGCCCCTGGAACGTTGCGCACGAGCAGGCTGGCGAGCATGGTAAGAGAGGCCCTGCGTTACAGGGCGTTTATCCTCATCATCGTTGCCGACGTCGCGATCTGGGCCGTTTGGCCCAGCGCGGGGGTGACGGTATTGAGACACACGTTTTCCAACTTCGCGCAAATGGCGAGCGTTCTCCCGCCCGTCTTCCTGTTGATCGGCCTGCTGGATGTCTGGGTTCCGAAGGAGACTCTCATGCGGTTTCTCGGGGATAGATCCGGGTTTCTCGGGGTTGCGATCAGCATCGTCCTCGGCGCGGCGGCCGCAGGCCCCCTCTACGCCGCCTTCCCGGTGGCAGCCATCATGATGAGAAAAGGCGCGAAGTTCTCCAATGTGATCGTGTTCCTCGGCTCCTGGTCCACCCTGAAGATCCCCATGGTGCTCTTCGAGGCGTCGGCGCTCGGCGCTCGTTTCGCCATCACGCGCTGGGTCGCGAGCGTGCTCGGGGTTACTGCAATGGCCCTCATCATCGACCGTGCCGTCACTAAGGACGAGAAACGCGCGATCTACGCTCGCCATGAGATGATCTGACCATCGCGCACCGCCTGTTCGCATGCGCCGTCACCTGTGACCACGGCAATTGGGTTCGCAAGGGCCGCAGGGGGGTTCGCGCGGACCGTGGATCTCGCAGATCATCCAGCAACTGCCGGATTTTCGTTGACTGCCCACTTCGGGGAGCGTATAGTAGTGATGAAACGGGGGGAGACGAGCGTGGACGGCGACCCAGGTAGTGCCGGGCTATACGGCCTCCGGTGCCCGAGTCGGCGGACCGCGGCTGTTTTCGGCGTCTAGCCTTGGCCCGCGAGAGCAGCGGAGCGGTCCCCCGTGCTGCTGCGCATGTTCACGCATTCGAGGGCTCTGCACGTAGGGACGCCGGGAACCTGTGCCGGGTTTTGCGGCCCCGCCCGCGACAGGGCGCTGCAGAGGCTGTGACCCGGCGCGAAGAATCCGGTCGTTTTCTTTGTGTACGCTTTCAGGAGCTCCACGAACGCGACGACGATACGCGCGGCAGGCTGCGGGTGGGGCGGGTGGCGGATATGCGGACGCATCTCCGTTGGGCCCGAAGCCACAAGCCGCACCGTGCTCAGCAGGGAGGGGTTCTTGTGATAGTTGCCTACAAGACGGTCGGCGACGACCTTGTAAAGACCGATGCCATCGGCGAGAAGGGCACCTGGGTGAATCTGTCGAACCCGACGGAGGAGGAGATCCTTCGGACCCACAAGGAGGTTAACATCCTGCTCGACTTCCTCCGGGCGCCCCTCGATGAGGAGGAGAGGCCGCGCATAGAGTCGGACGAGGGGCAGGTGCTGGTCCTCATAAACATCCCCATAGTGCACGGGAACGGAGATCCTGTCCTGTACGATACCATCCCGGTGGGTATCATCGTCACGGAAGACAACATTGTTACCGTTTGTCTCCAGGATAACCCCATCCTTGCGGATCTCGCGAGCGCGAAGCCCAGGACACTGTATACGTTCAAGAAGACCCGGCTCCTCCTTCAGATCCTCTTCAGGACCGCTGGGCTGTACCTCAAGTACCTGCGACAGATCGACAAGCAGACCAGCGAGATCGAGGCGCGGCTTCACCGTTCGATGAAGAACGAAGAGCTGATAAAGCTCCTCAACCTCGAGAAAAGCCTCGTATACTTCACTACATCCTTGAAATCCAACGAAATCGTCATGGAGAAGCTCCTCAGGCTATACCTCGTGAAGGCGGACGCAGCGGCGCATGCCCCGACCCGGGTGCTCAAAGCCTATCCTGAGGACGAGGACCTGCTCGAGGACGTCATAACTGAGAATAAGCAGGCCATCGAGATGGGGGACATCTACACTAGCATCCTGACAGGCATGATGGACGCGTTTGCCTCGATGATATCGAACAACCTCAACATCGTGATGAAGTTCCTGACCTCCGTGACGATAGTTCTCTCTATCCCGACCATCGTGGCAAGCTTTTACGGAATGAACGTGTCGCTCCCGTTCCAGAAGTCCCCTTATGCATTTCTCGGGACGATGGTTGTCTCCGTCGTGGCGAGCCTCACCGCGGTGATTCTGCTTGCCAGGAGGAGGATGTTCTAAGCATGGCGCCATAAGTTTTCGCCGCTTTTCTTGAGGGTGTTAGGGTTGCCGGTGCTTGCACGACGGGGCGTCGAGGATTTGGCTGGCCCGTGCGCCAAATTCGAACGAGGCGCGCCGCAAGGTCGCCACTTCAAGGGCGCAGGGGCCGCCGCAGGCCGGGGGCGCCTTCTGCCTATCGCGCGGCTGTGTCAGGACTCTCCTGCGACCGTCCCAAGACTGCACCAGGACTGTCCCGAAAGTGTCCCTGGCTTTCCCACGACAGGCCTATGCAAAGTGACAGACTTATGATATCATGTAGCCCATAGAACGGTGCTGGAACTACACCCATAGTGTGGAACTAACCTGTGTCCGCGCACGTATGGCGCGGGATGCCAGGCAGTTTCCAGCGCGTGCCCCCGGACGGGCCGGTCCCGGGCAATGGGCGCGCGGGTAATGGGCGGGCCACGGGCGGGGGTAGTTTCAGTTGCCCGACGCGCAAGCCTCGCGGATGGTCACCGCCTGCGCGCCCGTGGTTCCGCAGTGGGCGGGTTTCAAGCCCCCGCTGGGTGGGCGGGGCACAGGGAAGCATGCTCGGCAGAGCGCAGACAACCAGGAGCACGTCCTCGGGAGAGCAGGGGGTGGAGATGAGAAGTGGGCGTGGCCCGGGGTTCGCTACGTGAATCAGGGGTCTACTCTTCCAACGTTTGCGCGACCGTGTGGTGTAAGGTCGAGGGACTGCTTCGCAGCGGGCGCCGGGCGGTGCTTGTGCTGGTGCTGCTGCTGGCGGCCGCATGTTTCGTCCCGCGCGAGGGCGCGCTGATCCCGGGGGCGCTCGCGGTGTTGGCCGGGTGCGTCCATGGCGGCATGAGGGGCGGCCTTGCGTTCGGGGCGACCATGATAGCAGGGGCCGGCATATGCGGGCTTGTGCGATACAGCGCCCTGCCGGGCAGTCTCCCGGGAGATGCCCTGGTGCTTGCTGTCTTTGCTGTCGTGTTCGGGAGCCTGGTCGACACCACCCGCAGCCGTGCAGGCCTGAGTGCTGAGGAGCGCGAGGGGCAGCAGGCGTACGACGCCCTTGTGAACCTTATGCAGGAAGGAATGGTCCTGGTAGATCTCAAGGAGAACATCCTCTTCGCCAATAGCGCCTTCGCCCAGATGCTAGGGTACACCGCCGACGAGCTTGTCGGGAGGAACCTCTCCGAGCTCACCTCGCCGGAGCAATACCGGGTGTATAGGGAGAAGACGAAATGGCGCAAGAAAGGCCGCTCCGACAGGTATGAGTCGAAGATGTTCAGAAGGGACGGCGAGGTGGTGGATGTCCTGGTCTCGGCGACGCCGTTCGTGGCGTCGGACGGGACCGTGAAGGGCACCATCGGGGTTTTCTGGGACATCACCGACCGTAAGAAAGAGGAAGAGCAACTCAAGTACCTGAGCATGCACGACGGGCTGACGGGCGTGTGCAACCGGGCCCACTTCGAGCACGAGATGAGGCGGCTTGACGCCGAGCGCTACCTTCCGGTTTCCATGATAATCTGCGACGTGGACAGCCTCAAGAAAGTGAACGACGTCCACGGGCATGCGGCTGGCGACGCTGTCCTCAAGCGCGCCGCCGAGATCCTAAAAGGCGCCGTGCGTGCCTCCGACATCGTGGCGAGGATCGGCGGCGACGAGTTCGCCGTGCTCCTCCCCAACACGAGCGCCAACGCGGCGAAAGCGATCCGCGAGCGCATCCGGCAGCATGCCGCGGCGGCAAGTGACCTTTTGACCGGTCTTTCCCTTGGTGTGGCGACCAGAGAGACCATGGACATGAGCATGGCCGAGCTATTCAAGGGTGCCGACGACGCCATGTACAGCGCGAAGCCGAAGCGAACGAGTGCTTACGCAACATGAACGGGCCGCCGGCACGGGGCCCTCGCGCCCTGATTCAGCCGTTTGCCACGAGACCGTTGCTCCCAGCCCTGTTCCGCATCCGGGCCTTGCGGGGCGGCGTCATGCCGGGGTACGTGGTGGTCCCGGAGACTGCTAAGTGAGAGTGCAGAAATGCTCTCGACTTTTGGGAGGGGTTGCCGCTGATTGCACGAGGGGTGTCAAAATCCGGCCACTCGCCCGACGGGCGGGATTCTTGCGAAGAGTGCTCCGCTTGGGGCGCCGCCCCCGAGTGCAACACCGGCAGCCCACCAGGTGTTGGCAACCCGGGAGGAGCCAAGGAACCCTAACTTAGAGCGTTTCCCCATTGGCAAAATGATGGGGCGTTGCGCTACCAGTCCGCCCTTAGCGAGGCTGTACGCCTATACAGCCTGGCCGCGCCTGAGGACCCGCCCGGGCGCAGCGCCGGTGTGCTCGCCGTGCTCGATGACGGGCCGTCCGGCCACGATCACCCAGTCTATCCCCACAGGATAGCGATGCGGGTCCTCGTACGTGGCGGTGTCGGCCACCTTGTCCGGGTCGAAGATGACGAGGTCCGCGACCGTCCCCGGGCGGATGACGCCCCGGTCGAACAAGCCGATTCGCTGGGCCGGAAGCGACGTCATCTTTCGGACGGCCTCCTCCAGCCGCAGGATGCCGCGCTCCCGCACGTATCGCGCCAGCACCCTCGGGAACGTCCCGTAGCTCCTCGGATGTGGCTTGCCCCTGCCGAGCGGGCCGTAAGGTGCCCGCACCGACGCGTCGCTCCCGACAGACGCCCCGGGCCAGGCCAGCACGTATTCCACGTCGTCCTCGCACATGCCGAACCGCACCGTCTGGATGGCTGCCATCTCGTCGACGATGAGATCCAGTGCCGCGGTGAACGGCTCCTTTCCGGTCATCGCTGCGATCTCCATGAGGTTCTTGCCTTCGAAGCGCTTGTTGTGCTCCCTGGTGACCGACGAAATCACCGTCTTGTCCCAGCCGCGCTTTCGGCCTTCCTCCTCTTCCACGAGCGGGCGGATGCGCTCGCGCACGCTCTGGTCTTTGAGCCGCTTGACAGCCCGCTCGACTCCGCCGTCGAATATCCACTGGGGGAGTATGACCGAAAGGCCTGTCGACGACGCGGTGTATGGGTACACGTCGCAGGCCACGTCCACGCCGCCTGCTCGCGCCTTGCGCATGAGGTCGATCGTCGCTCGCACCTTGCCCCAGTTCTGGACCCCGCCGGACTTGTGATGGGATATCTGGACCGGTACCTTTGCCCTTTCACCGATGGCGATGGCCTCCTCAACCGCCTCGACCACCCTGTCTTCTTCGTAGCGGATGTGGCTTGCATAGATGCCCCCCGCCTCGGCCGCGACGCGCGCCAGGTCCACGATCTCGTCAATAGACGCGTAGCACGACGGTGGGTAGATGAGCCCCGTGGATAGGCCCCACGCGCCCTCCGCCATGGCCTGCTCCACCAGGGACTTCATGCGCTCCATCTCCTCGCGCGACGGGGCGCGCTCCACGCACCCCATAACGGCCCGCCTCACGGTGCCGTGACCCACCAGGGACGCGATGTTCACGGCGGTCGTGGACTCCTCGACGAATCTTGAGTATTCGTCGAACGACCTCCAGCGCACGTCGATCCCGGTATCCTCGAGGTCGCGCTTGATATCGGCGAGCGCCTCGCCCTCGAGCGGGGCAAGGGAGTATCCGCAGTTACCGACGACCTCGGTAGTCACACCCTGGCGGACCTTGCTCTCGGCGCGCGGGTTGACGAGAATGGTGTCGTCGGAGTGGGAGTGGATGTCGATGAACCCCGGGGCCACGACGCGCCCGTCGGCGTCGATGACGCGGGCGCCACGCTGCTCTGACCCCTGGAGGCATCTTCCGACGCGGGCTATCTTGTCGCCCGCGAGCTCCACGTCCCCGTAAAACCACGGCGCGCCTGTCCCATCGACGATCTTGGCACGCCGAATGAGAATACTCTCTCCGTGCACAGGGAGCCTACCTCCTTTCGAGCAACTCCATGGCGACGTCGACCATGAGCGCTGCCCCAATGGCCATGGCGCTTTCGTCGAAATCGAACTTCGGGTGGTGGGCCGGGTGACCGGCACCCTTGTCGGGGTTGCCTGCCCCTAGCATGAACATGGCGCCGGGCACCTCCTGGAGAAAATGCGCGAAATCCTCGCCCCCCATGGAAGGCTCGATATCCTCGATGACACGCCGCCGGCCCAGCATCTTTCTGGCGCTGTCAGCCACGATCGCCGCGACCCTGTCGTCGTTCACGAGGGGCGGGTATCCGGGAGAATATGCAAGCTCGAACGTGGCGCCGGCGCTCCGCGTCACCCCGTCCAGCGTGCGCCTGATGAGGTCGGGAATTGTTTTCCGCAGCGCCGGGTTCAGGGTCCGGACAGTGCCGCTCATGATGACCTCGTCCGCGATGACGTTATGACGGTAGCCGCCTGAGATGGTGCCGATGGTGATAACCACTGGGTCAACCGGGTTCACCTGGCGGCTTACGATGGCCTGAAGCGAAGTCACTGCCTGAGCTGCCACGACGATGGCGTCCACCGACCTGTGGGGTGCCGCGCTGTGGCCCCCCTCGCCCCTGATGGTGATGGTGATGCTGTCCGCGGCCGCCATGACCGGGCCGCCCTTCACCGCGATGACGCCGGTGGGTAGGTCGGGCCAGAGGTGCGTCGCGACGATGGCGCACACATCAGGGTCCGAAAGCGCGCCGTCCCTTATCATCGGCGCAGCGCCGCCCGGCCCCTCCTCGGCAGGCTGGAATATCAGCTTTACGCTCCCCGTGAACTCCCCTGCAAGCGACGAGAGCAGCTTCGCCGCTCCGAGGAGCATCGCGACATGGCCGTCGTGGCCGCAGGCATGCATAACGCCTGGCACCCGGGACCTGTAATCGACGTCCTTGCGGTCCTCGATGGGAAGCGCGTCCATGTCGGCACGAAGCGCAACGCAGGGTCCCGGGGTGGAGACGCGTCGCCGTCCGCTGCCGGGGCCGATGCCAGGGCCAGGACCGGGCGTAGTGCTAGCGCCAACGCCAGAGCCAGCGCCAGCGCTAGCGCCGCCGCAACCAGCTGCGCCTGTGGCGGTGTCGTCCCTGGAGCAAGAACCCGGGCCGGGTCTGGCCCCGAGACCCCAGACCACACCGACCACGCCCGTTCCGCCGACCGCCTCCCTCACGCTCGCCCCAAGCTCACACAGCTTAGACGCAACCATTCCTGCCGTGCGTCGCTCCTCGCCGCCGAGTTCGGGGTTCATGTGAAGGTCGCGCCGCACGGCGATCATCTGGGGAAGCAGGTCGTTCGCCATGGCGAGAAGCGTGCGTCTCCTGGACCTCGCTCTTGCGTCTGTCATGGCTTGCCAATACCTCCGCTTACTGCAAAGTCTCGCCCGCAAGCGTGATGGCAGCCCTCATCGCTTTGAACACCGTGATATAGTCGTCCGCGGCGAACTTCAGCGCTCTCGGGCCGATCCGTTCCACGCCCGGGATAAGCTCTGCCATGTCAGCCATACCAGTATTATTCACATGCAGTTCGAGGCATACTGGCGGATGTACCTCGAAACAGGCGACGGACCCCAGGCCCGCAAGGGCCTTCTTCGCCCCATCCCTGATGAGTGCCTGCGCTTTCTCGGGGTGCAGGGACCTTGCGGCATACCGGCCTATCGCCTCCTTGACAGCCACAGTCACGACACCCGGGATGAGGCCCCTGGCCTGCTGGACGACGGCGGTATCGCCGCTCACCATGGCGACAGGGACTCCGAAGTAGCCTGCCACGGCGGCATTGATCCCCGTCTCGCCGAGTTCCGTGCCATTCATGACGACCCGCGACACCACGCGCCCCGCGTAGGTATGGTCAAGCACGGCGTCCTGGGTGCCGCTCGCGGCGTGATACCCGACGAACATGGCGGCGTCGAACGTGTCGTCGATGCCTTCCATCATGCTGAGGGGCTTGGGCGTCCCCGAAATGAGGTAGGCGTCTCTATGGAGCTTTTCAGGGATTATGTTGCGCATGCTGCCGTGGGAGTCGTTGACCACTATCTGAGTGGCCCCCGCTTCGATGGCGCCCGCTATGGCGGCGTTCACCTCCTCGGTCATGAGGAGACGCGCCCGTTCGTGCTCCTTGCCGTCTCTCATGGTGTGCTCGGCGTGGGTGACCCCGGCCACGCCCTCCAGGTCGGCGGAAATGTATACCTTCATCGCGCATACCTCCTTGTTCACGGTAGTGACTGCTCGTGCCCAGTTGCGGCCGAGTGCGAGTCCGGAGATGACCGCCGCCTTGCCAGAGATTCGCGGTGCCGGCACGGCGCCTACACTCCGCGGGCCGCCCGCTTGCGGCGCCCTTTGTTGGATTTGGCGCCTGAGGCCGGTCGAGTCCAAAGCCCCCTGTGGCGCAAATGCTGGTCTCGAATTCATCACCGGACTGGTACGGACCCCTAAGTATGGCGCCATAAGTTTGCGCCATCTTCCCTGACGGTGTCGGGGTTGCCGGTGCTTGCTAGGGCGGGGCGCCTGGAATTTGGCTAGCCCGCGCGCCAAATTCGAACGCATCTCACCGCACGCGCCGTCCCCGGGGGGCAACACCGGCAACCCTGGACAGGACTCACCCGCTGAAAAGTAGCGCTAACTTGTGGCGATCTACCTAGACCCCACTCAGGACCTTAGTTCGAACTCCGGGACGATCTCGCCCACGATGTCGCCCCGATGGTTCAGCACATGGGGATGATGATGCGCAGCGAGCGCCTGGAGATGCCTTTCGTCGAGGACCCCCAGGCGTGCCAGCACCTCGAGCACCACCGGGCCTGCGGCTCTTGCGTTGCCGTCCTCGATCTTCACGGCGACGCCGATACCTCGATCGAGGACGCCGATGCAGTACACTCCCTCAGCTCCGCTCTTCGCCACGAGCCGGTCCCCGGCCACCTCCATGAGGGCGGTGGTGAGCCTGCTGCGCCCCGCCACCATGTAGGGATACGCCCGCATGGCGCCAGAGACGCGTCGCGCCCCCGTGGCCGCAGCGCCGCCCGGCAGGCGGTCAGGGCGGACGAGCGTTGCGAACGCCCTCGCCATGGCTGCCAGGGGAAGCCCGAAGACCGGCACCCCGCAGCCATCCACGCCGATGGCGATGGCATCCTCGGGCACGCCCGCAAAGAGCGATACCTCACGCAGCATCAAGCGCTGCACGGGATGGTCCGGCCGGAAGTAGCCTTCGATGGGGTAGCCCATGTGGACGGCCACGGCGAGCATGGCCGCATGCTTGCCCGAGCAGTTGCAGTGGAGCTGCCATGGCGCGACGCCGCACGCGAGAAGATTCTTCGCCGAGCCCCCGTCTAGCGGCGGATGCACCCCGCAGGCAAGGACGGAATCGGTGAGGCCGAGCTTTCGTAATATGCCTGCGACCGTTCGAATGTGGACATCCTCGCCACTGTGAGATGCACACATGACGGCGATCTCGCGGTCCTCGAACGCGAAGCGCTCCGCGGCCCCGGTCTCGATGACCGGCACGGCCTGGATGGGCTTCGCACTGGACCGCCAGTAAGTCACCTTCCCGGGATCCCCGACCCAAAATAAAACGCGGCCCGCACTGTCGGTAACCGCCACGTCAGCCCTGTGGACGCTTTCGACAATGGGCCCGCGCGTCACTTTGACGGCCGGCTCTGACAACAAAACCACCTTCCTGCTGTGTTGCGATTAGCGCCTGACGCCCAACGCCTAAGTAGATCGCCACAAATCCGCGCTACTTTTCAGCGCGCAAGTCCTCTCCAGCGTTGCCGGTGTTGCCCTCCGGGGATGGCGCGTGCGGTGAGATGCGTTCGAATTTGGCGCTCAAGGCTAGCCAAATTCCAGACGCCCCGCCCTAGCAAGCACCGACAACTCCAACGCCGTCAGAAAGAGTGTCGCAAACTTATGGCGCCATACTTAGCGCCTTGCGGCTGCCTCAGCCACGAACGCCTCGAATATCTCGAGCATCGCCGGGTGTGCGCAGGTCATACACTCCGGGTGCCACTGCACGCCCACGACGAAGAGGTCATGGGCGGACTCTATCCCCTCGATCACCCCGTCGGTGGCGCGCGCCGAAACGAAGAATCCGGGTGCGACCTCGCGCACGGCCTGGTGGTGGAAGGAGTTCACGGAGACCTCACCTGCGCCTACCATCCCCGCCAGCTTCGAATGGCGCTCCACGACGACCTTGTGGCTTGCGTGGTATCGCGGCGCGTCCTGCTTGTGCTTGATGGCCCCGTTCACCTGCGACGCGATGTCCTGGTAGAGGGTGCCGCCCATGGCGACGTTGAGGACCTGGATGCCCCTGCAGATCGCGAGGATCGGCGTGCCCGCCTGGATGGCCGCTCGCACGAGGGCAAGCTCGAACGCGTCACGCTCCGGGTCGATGTGCCCGACGCACGGGTGAGGGTCCTCGCCGAAGTGCCTCGGGTCGAGGTCGGCCCCGCCGGAGAGGAGTATGCCGCCGAGGGTGCCGGCAAGACGCACCGCGGACTCGCCGTCGTCGCATGTGGCAGGCAGGATCACAGCATCACCACCGGCCCTGGCGAGGGCATGGATGTAATCGTGGGGTAAGGTATACCTCTTCGATTCGCCGGTTTCGTTCGGACCAGAACTCGAACACGTTACGCCGACGAGCGGTCGCAATCCCGGTCCCCCTCTCGTGACATGCGTGCGAGCCGTGAGCGCCGGGTGACGCGTCACTTTAGGCTATATTCGCCTGGACAGGTCAAACTCCTCCGGGGAAGCTGAGGAAAAGTGTCTACAGTGAGGCGGCGAAGCCCACGCAGTCATGCTGGAAGCCCCCGGTTCCAAGGGGCCTCGCGTGACCGGCGCTACATCTCCACGAGGCCCAGGCTGATTTCGAGGGCTCTATCAACCCGGTCCATCGTGACCGGGTCAAGGTGGGAGACCTTCTCGATGAGTCTGCGGCGGTCTATCGTCCGCAGCTGCTCGAGAAGGATGACCGAATCCATCGGCAGTTTGCTCTTGCTCGAATGCAGTTCGACGTGGGTGGGAAGCCGCGCCTTGTCGATGCGTGAGGTGATGGCCGCCACGATCGTGGTGGGGCTGTACCGATTCCCAATGTCGTTCTGGAGGACCAGGACGGGCCTCGTGCCGCCCTGCTCCGAGCCGATGACGGGGTTCAGGTCCGCGTAGAAGATGTCGCCGCGCCTAAGCTCCTTCGGTTCCATTGCTGCGCGCCAGGACCTCCTCGTAGAGGGCGAGGGCCTCGTTCTCCACAGCGACAGCTTCGCCGGCAAGCTCGAGGTTCAGCCCGGCCATCTTGCGGTAGCCCTCCTTCAGCCTTTCGCGGAGTTCCAGCCTGCGCTTCTCCTCGATGTAGCGTCGCATGGCCTCCCGTATAAACTCGCTCCGGTTCCGCTTCTCCTGCCTTGCGATCCCATCAACCTCCTGCAAAAGGCTATCCGGCAGGGTGATCATGATCCTCCTGACCTGCTGGGCCACGGCAACCCCTCCGCTCGCTCGGGCACTATAGTATATACTACAGTCTACACCGAGATTATATACATGCTCAGGAAAACCTGTCAACGACGTATATGGGCGTGAGCATGAGCATGGGGCATGAACATGAGCATGGACGCGAGTATGGGCATGGGTCCGTAGACATGGGTCTGTGCGCATGGATCTGTAGGCCGGGGCCGGTGGGCATGACCTGTGAGCATGGCCTGTTAGTATGGAAAACGCCCTCCGCGTCGCCAGGTCTGCACGGCGCTGCGTCTCTACGTGCTCGTGTGCGCATCGTCATTGTGGATTCTCCGGTTATGCGTGTGGTATAATCTGCTTGAATTTGCCCTTCGGGCGGGAGGTTCCGCTGGTGCTGGTATACCGGGCTTCGGGCCCAAATGACACGAGAAGGCTTGGGGAGGCGCTGGGGAAGCTACTCGGCCCTGGCGATGTGGTCTGCCTCGACGGCCGGCTCGGTGCGGGCAAGACCGTGTTCGTGCAGGGCGTGGCCGCGGGCATGGGCGTCAGGGGCCGGGTCACGAGCCCCACGTTCACCATAATCCATGAGCATCCCGGGAGAGTCCCACTGTACCACATCGATGCTTACAGGCTTGACGGGGCACCGGATGCCGCGACCGTGGGGATCGAGGATTACGTCTATGGGTCGGGCGCTGTGGCCATCGAGTGGCCTGAGAGGATCCGCGAGCTTTTGCCCGAGGAGAGGCTCGATGTGGAGATCATGATGCCCGCAGACGGTGACGGTGGGCGTGAAGACGCGCGCGGGCACAGGTCCGGGGGCAGGCGTGTCGGCGGGAACGAGAGCGAGAGTGACGGCGAGAGCGAGAGTGACAGCGAGGGCGAGGGCGAGGGTGAGGACGTGAGTGAGGGCGAGTGCGGGGACGAGAGCGATAGCGAGGACGAGGGCGCGAGCGACCATACCAGAGAGATCGTGTTCTCTCCGCGCGGGGAGAGGTTCCGGCGCATGGTCGAGGAGTTGAGAGCGCTTGCGGGTCCTGGGGATTGACACTTCCACGTTCACGGGAGGAGTGGCGCTCGTATCCGGCGACGAGGTGGTCGCCGAGTACAGCGCCATTGTAACGAGGACGAGCTCGGAGAGCATCGCCGCAGTCTGCGAGAGGCTCCTTGCTGAGGCCGGATGGGCCGTGTCTGACCTGGATGGCGTCGCGGTGGCCATAGGCCCGGGGTCCTTCACGGGCGTCCGGATAGGCGTGACCATGGCCAAGGTGCTGGGCTACGCGCTCGACCTCCCCATCGGCCCTGTCGTGACCCTTGACGCCATCGCGGCGAACCTGCCCTTCTCGAGAGCACTCGTGTGCCCGCTCATCTCTGCCAGGCGTAACCTTGTGTACACGGCCACCTACCGCGTCGGCGGGCAGTATCCGGAGCGGATGACCGACTACGAGGTCAGGGATGTCTGCGAGCTCGCGGCGAGACTACGTGTGCACACGGACGTGGATGTGGACGCGGACCTGGACGCGCAGTCGGGCCTAGACGCGTACTCGGACTCGCACACGCACGCACACGCGGGCGGGGCGGAGGTTCTGTTCGTCGGGGATGGCGCGATGGCGCACAGACAGGTTATACTTGAAAACGCCCGCGGAAGAGCTGCGATAGGGCCGGAGTGGTGTATCGGGCCTCGTCCTGCTGTGGTGGCGGCCATGGGAAAGCTCGAGATAGAGGCAGGGCGCGCCGCCAATGTCTATGAGCTGGAGCCGTTCTACCTGGGGAGGTCCAGCGCCGAGATGGTGAGGGGCGAGGCTACATCAGGCGGGGGGCGTGCACAGGGTGGATTTTGAGATTAGCCCCATGCGGCAGAGCGACCTCGATGACATCATGGAGATCGAGAAGTCCTCGTTCCCGACTCCGTGGTCCCGGAACGCGTTCCTCTCGGAAATCTATGAGAACAGCAGGGCGTGTTACCTGGTGGCCCGGGAGAACGGCACGGTCATAGGTTACGTCGGGATCTGGATCATCCTCGACGAGGGCCACATCACGAACCTCGCGGTGCATCCGGACCACCGACGTCGCGGCGTCGGCGAGAAGCTCATGAAGGCTATCATGGACTATGCCAGGTCGAAAGGGGCCGGGAGGATCACCCTCGAGGTCAGGGTGTCCAACCTCGGGGCGCAGCGACTCTACGAGAGACTGGGGTTCGTGAGCGTCGGCATACGGCCTGGCTACTACCACGACAACGGCGAGGACGCCATGATAATGTGGAAGAACGAGCAGCCCCCGAAGGACCGAGATCGACCTGTGAGGGACCGGCATGGGCGACGCTAGAGGCCGCGCGTCATGCGTGCTCGGGATCGAGACAAGCTGCGACGAGACGTCCGCGGCCGTGCTGCAGGGCGATGGGTCGGGCGAGACCTTCTCACCTGGCCTTCGGCTTCGATCCAGCGTGGTCGCATCTCAGGTACGTCTTCATAGACGGTTCGGCGGGGTCGTGCCCGAGGTCGCCTCGCGCCGCCACGTGGAGACGATCATCCCCGTCATCGATCAGGCGCTGCGCGATGCAGGTGTAGCCCTTTCGGACTTGACGGCGGTGGCGGCGACTCGCGGGCCTGGCCTCGTGGGCGCCATCCTCGTGGGGCTGTCGGCGGCCAAGACCATGGCGCTGGCGCTGAAGGTGCCTTTCATCGGGGTGAACCACATCGAGGCTCACATGTATGCGAACTTCATCGAGCACCCGGACCTTCGTCCGCCATTTGTGTGCCTCGTGGTCTCGGGGGGGCATACAGACCTCGTGTACCTGCGGGACCACGGCTCCTATGAGGTGATGGGTCGCACGCGCGACGACGCCGCAGGGGAGGCGTTCGACAAGGTGGCGCGGGTGCTCGGGTTGGGCTACCCCGGAGGGCCCGCGATCGACGATGCAGCGCGAGGCGGGGACCCGGGCGCTGTGCGCTTTCCCAGGGCGTTCCTGGAGGAAGGATCGTATGACTTCAGCTTCAGCGGGCTCAAGACCGCTGTGGTGAACTTCGTGAGAAAGACCGAGACGGGCGGCGTGCCCCTGGGCATTGCCGACATTGCTGCCAGCTTCCAGGAAGCGGTGGTGGACGTCCTGGTGAAGAAGACGGTTCGGGCGGCGCTTGATAAGCACGTTTCGACTCTCGCGGTCGCCGGCGGCGTGGCGGCCAACTCCCGGCTCAGGGAACAGCTGGCGCGAGGTGCATCTGAGGCAGGGCTGCGCCTCGTGTCCCCATCGCCTGCTCTCTGCACTGATAACGCAGCCATGGTGGCATGCGCGGGTTACTTCCGCGTGGCGAGAGGGGAGGCCAGCTCTCTGGACGTCCCTGCCGTCCCCGACCTCGACCTTGAGTGACCAGTGTGAGATGCGAGGTGATTCCGCCTCCGGGTTTTCGATTTCCGGGTTTTCGATGGCACAATGCCGGCTGGGCCTACCAGCTTGTGGATAACCCTGTGGATAATGTGGATAAAAGGGAAGGCTTGGCAGAGGAGGATAGGCCACCCAACAATGTATATGAAGAGGTGGCCAGGATTATGACAGTATCCGGAGACAACGTTTGTAGACAGTCCCGCACCGTGTAGCATTCTCTTGACGCATCGGAGCGCGATTGACAGGGTGCTGGTGCTGGGGCGAGAGCGAAACGGAAAGACGGAGAGGGAGAGGGGGTTGAAACGTGGCACGTATCGGAGGCGGCGATATCGGCCTTGAGCCCGGGGGACCGGCCGGGCCCATAGGCCCGAGCCCGTTTGAGCCGGTGGAGAGGCCGCGCCTCATCACGTTCTGGCGCATGCTCTTCCTTGTCGGCGCGGCCATCGCTGCGCTCGTTATCACGCTATACGTGCTCGTGTCCTCGTGGCTTGCTCCTGAGGCCACTTTCGGCGTGGGGGATCGGCCGGTGAACATTCTCATCCTCGGAACGGACAGGACCTACGACGACCACGGGAAGCCCATGGAGGGGCCGGTACGCGCAGATGTCATAATGCTCGCGTCGGTGAACCCGCAGGTCAATAAGATCTACCTGGTGTCGATCCCGAGGGATACGAGGGCGCGGATCCCGGGGCACGGCACGAACAAGGTGAACGCCTCGCACACCTTTGGCGGGCAGGACCTGACGCGCAGGACCGTCGAGGACCTCGTGGGCGTGCCGATCGACCGCTACGTGGAGGCCGATTTCCAGGGGTTCGTGCGCATCGTGGACGCCCTTGGAGGGGTCGAGATCGATGTAGACAAGGACATGCGATACGTGGACAGGGCCGGCGGCTTCAAGGTCGATCTGAAAAAGGGCAGGCAGGTCCTGGACGGGGCGAAGGCGCTGGGGTACGTGAGGTACCGGGCGGATGCCCTCGGGGACATCAGCCGGGTGAGGCGCCAGCAGACGCTTCTAAAAGCCGTTGCTCGCCAGGCCGTGAGCTTGCGCAACCTTCGCAATGCGCGCAAGATCCTTGGGATACTGATGGACCACGTGAGGACCGATATGTCCAGGCGCGACATGGCGTCCATCGGCTGGTTCGTCGTGAGGACGAAGGCCGAGGTCGTGTCGGAGACGCTGCCGGGCGAGTTCTCCCCGCTATACTGGGTTCCTGACCAGAAGCGGATAGACGAGCTCGTGGACACAATGCTCGAGGGTTTCGGCAAGTAAAGCGGGTGCAGCGGAACAGGGGGAGGTTCAGGGGGATGGTGCGCATCGACGTGGCCCTTGTGCCACAGGAGATTGAGGCAAGAAGCCTCAACGGGATCACGGCAGTAGTCATCGACGTTCTGAGAGCAAGCACAAGTATCGCATGCGCCATCTCAAACGGATGCGACGAGGTCATTCCCACGATCTCCGTAGAGGAGGCAGTGGAGATCTCGCGCGCCTAC
Source organism: Bacillota bacterium (assembly GCA_030024085.1). Classification (GTDB taxonomy): domain Bacteria; phylum Bacillota; class SHA-98; order UBA4971; family UBA4971; genus UBA6256. Next base: position 57,425 of record JASEJE010000002.1, read on the forward strand.
GCGAGGGGTGACTATCTTCTCTGTGGCGAGCGAAAAGGGGAGAAGATCGAGGGCTTCGACCTTGGCAACTCCCCGCTGGAGTACACGGAGGACCGCGTGGCGGGAAAGAAGATAATCATGACGACCACCAACGGCACGGGCGCCATCAGGGCGGTGAAGGCCGCAGACGACGTCATCGTGGGGTCCTGCTGGAACCTTTCCGCGGCCTGCGAGCGGGCCGTGTCGCTCGGCAGGGACATCCTCATCGTGTGCGCCGGTGAGGGCAGGAGGTTCGCCCTGGAGGATGCGGTGTGCGCGGGCATGATGTGCGAGCGGATCGCTTCCATGGTTGAAGCGGACGACTCCGACGGTTGCATTGCCGCCCGCCGTCTGTACGCCGCGTTCCGTGACAACATCGAGGCTGCGCTCGCAGGCTCGGAGCATGCACGGTATCTTGCGCGCATCGGCTTCGGCGACGACGTCGCCGCGGCCGCGCAGGTGGACAGGGTCAGCGTGGTGCCGGTGCTGCACGGCGGCCATATCGTGCGGAAAGCCGAGTAACGTGGTGAGCGAGTTGCGCAGGGTGATACTAAGTAGATCGCCACAAATCCGCGCTACTTTTGGGCACGGGAGTCCTGTCCAGGGTCGCCGGTGTTGCACTCCGGGGACGGCGCGTGCGGTGCGATGCGTTCGAATTTGGCCCTCAAGGCCAGCCGAATTCCAGGCGCCCCGCCCCAGCAAGCACCGGCAACCCCGACACCGTCAGGAAAAGTGGCGCAGACGTATGGCGCCGTACTTGGTAACTGCACTGGCCCTGAGTGTCGCGGGCGCGTGGGCGTGGGGCGTCTTCGCCTCGGGGCCGGCGGAAGCCGCGGACGGCGTGGCGGGTAGCAAAGTGGTATCCGCCGGGGGTGGGGTCAGGGCCGAGGCTGCGACTGGCGCCGAGGCCGAGGCCGAGGCCGGGACCGGGGCGGCTCACATCATGATGCAGGTGCGCCTCTCGGCGCGGTCGCCCGTCAGGTTCACACTGGACCAGGACGCGACGGCCATGGCGGTCTCGGACGAGGTGATCGCGCGCGAGACCACGCTCGGAAGGTCGTTCACAGCCGTCCTGGGCGCCTCGGGAGCGGGCGACGATGCTTACCAGGTCGAGGTGGCGAGGTTCGAGCGCCTCGAGGATGCACTCGCCCTGCGGTCAAAGCTGGCAACATGCCTTTCGTATGACGACAGGGTGCGGTGTCTGCCGTACATCGTGCCCGAGGGCGACAGATGGGTCCTTCGGATCGGCAAGACGGGCGATCCGGACACGGTGTACAGGCTGCGGACGGCGCTCGCGTGGGCGGGGATGGAGCGGGGCTTCTTGCCAACCCCCGTTGTCGTGAGGCCGCAGGCCGAGGAGAGGACGCGCCTCGTGGCCGCGGGCGGGGCCTGCGAGGTGCGCGCCGGCGATCTTCCCGGTGAGGTCATACTGGCAACCGCGTCCGGTGAGGCCATGTCCTTCCCGGGCGGGCGCGTGCGCATCGTGCCGCGCGACCCCCTGGATATCGGGTTTACGCTGGGCGGTGTCCGCTACAAGGGTGAACTCGAGATAGCGCGCAGGGACTCCTGGGACGGCAAGGTCGAGCTTGTGGCGACAAATCGCATCGACATCGAGTCCTACGTGGAGGGCGTGCTAGCAGGCGAGGTGTACCCCAACTGGGAGATGGAGGCGCTCAAGGCGCAGGCCGTTGCGGCGAGGACGTACGCGCTCTACCGTAAGGCCGATAGCTACGACCGCGGGTACGATGTGGACGATACAGTGGCGTACCAGAAGTATTCGGGCGGGCACGCCATACAGTCGTTCCGGCGGGCGGTGGCCGAGACCCGCGGCGAGGTCATTACTTACCAGGGCAGGCTCATAAAGGCGCATTACTTTGCTTCAGGCGGCGGAACGACCGAGGGTGACGAGGAGATCTGGCCCGGCGGCGGAGACGAGCCTTACCTTGAGGCAGTGGCGGACTTCGACCAGATCTCGCCGCATTACGTCTGGCAGAACCCCCTGGCGATGTGGGCGGGGGATCTCCTCGCGAAGCTCGGCCTCGGGGCGGCGTTTCCCGCGTGGATCGAGCCTTCGCTGACGTCAGACTCGGGCGAGAAGGTGCTCGCGTACCGTTTCCGTACGGCCGCCGGCAGCGTGACCCTGACGCGGGAACAGGTCAGGCGCAAGCTGGGCCTCAAGAGCCCTCGCTTTACCATAAAGCTCATCGGGACTGAGGAGACGCGCGTCGCTCTGCCGTGGACGACGCCGCTTGTGTCTCCTGAACCTGAGCCGGACGGATCAGGCAGGCCCGGCGCTCCCGGAGCGCCGCCAGGTGCGGTGGGGGGAGCGGCGCACGGTGCGGCTGTTGTGCCTTCGGGCGGGGCCGGTAGCCCCGTGCTTCCCGCAGTCGGTGGCTGTGTGCCGGTGAGGGACGGCGCCATTACAAGCGGCTACAGGGTCAAGCTGGACAGGGACGTGTTCGTGACGGGCACGGCGGTCGGCACCGGACGCGCTGCGGAGTTGTCCCTCGCGACCCTCGTCATCATCGACGGCGCAGGGTACGGCCACGGTGTGGGCCTCAGCCAGTGGGGCGCGCAGGGCATGGCACTCATGCGGGACGAGTCTGGAAAGCCTCTGTATACATACGTGGACATCCTGAAGCATTACTACACCGGGGTGGAGGTAGTGGGCAACTACAACCTACCCGTCGTTCCTGCGGGCCCCGGTCCCGGGACCGTCCCCGATGTCGTCCCCGATGCGGTTCCCGGCGCTGCTCCCGGTCAGAGAGTCCCCGGTCAGGGGGACCCCGGCGGAAGCATCCCTCCTGCTGACCTCCCCGCCACGGATGTCTCTTTCGAGCGTCGGTAGCCCAATGAGGCTCGCGAATTCGAGCCGTACCAGCCGTTTCCCCGTGATGAGCCTCGGGGCGAACTGTTTCTTGCAGGAGACGAACCAGTAGAGCGACACAACTCCGAGCCAGACAAGGCCCGAAATGAAGCCGACGCGCTGCCCCGGCACGAACGGCAGCGTCAGGATGACGCCGGTGATGAGAGCCACGGTCATCCATGAGGTGTATGGGTATCCAGGCATCTTGAACTTGAGCGCCGACGGGTCCCGCGCGAAGATCCGGCGGCGCATGTATACCTGGGACAGGCTTATGATGAGCCAGGAGAACAGAAACCCGAACCCCCCGATCCCCGTGATATAGAGAAACGCCGTCTTCGGCACCAGGTAGTACAGGATGACCCCGACGTAGAGAAAGAAGGTGCTTCCAACGACGGCGAGATACGGGACGCGGGACTTCCTCCCGAGCCGCGTGAAGAACCTGGGGGCTGCCCCGGCCTCTGCCAGCGAGTAGAGCATCCGCGAGCTTGTGTAAAGCCCGGAGTTCATGCTCGACAGGGCGGCCGTGATGACCACGAAGTTCATGATGTCGGCGGCTGCGGGGATCCTGAGGAGCTGGTATACACGGACGAAGGGGCTCGCCCCGAGGCCCACTTCGAACCAGGGTATGGTGCCCACGAGCACGGTCATGGATCCGATGTAAAGGACGATGGTCCTGAGGGCGACGCCGTTCACCGCCCGGGGCACGCTGGTCGCAGGGTCCTCGGTCTCGGCTGCGGCCACCCCGATGACCTCCGTCCCGCCGTATGCCACCATCACCATGACCATGGCCAGGAGCACGCCGGCGATGCCCTTCGGCGCGAAGCCTCCGTGCCCGACGTAGTTCCTGAGGCCGACCGGGGTGAAAGGCCCGATTCCGAGTATGACAGCCCCGCCTATCAAGATGAAGGCCACTATGGCCACGACCTTGATCATGGCGAACCAGAACTCGAACTCGCCGAACGACCTGACGCTGGCGAGGTTCACGATCGTCATGGCCACGGCGAAGACGAGGCCGAAGACGAGCGCAAGCTCGGGCGAGACCCAGAGGCGCATGTATGTCGATGCGGCCACGATCTCGGCGGACATGATGACCACCCAGGCGATCCAGTAGGTCCAACCGACCACGTAGCCGGCGTATGGGTGCAGGGATTCCGCCGCGTATGTGCGAAACGAGCCCTCCACGGGCTCGGCCACGGACATCTCGGCGAGAGCGAGCATCACCATCATCATGATGACGCCGCCGAGCGCGAAGGACAGGATGACGGCCGGGCCGGCGAGTCTCACCGTGGCCGCACTGCCGAGGAACATCCCCACCCCAATGACCCCGCCGATGGATATCATCGAGAGGTGGCGCGAGGCAAGGCCGCGGCGAAGTCCGCTCTCGCCGGAAGAGGCCAACGAATTCACCCCGCACGCTAGGATTTCCGCGCTCCGCGTCGAATATTCAATCGTGGCGCGTAAAGCGCGCTCCCGGGGTCGCGAAACCCCGGTGCAGGACCCGTCCGGGTCCGATAGGAGGTGGGCGTCCCATGGACAGGACAGCGTGCCGGCTTGCCGCCATCCTCGTCCTGTCTTCGGCCATGCTTACCGGCTGCCTCCCGAAGGTGCGTGAGGAAGCCAGGGACCCCTCGGATCTCTTCCGGGCCGCGGTGGACAATACATTCGCCCTGAAGAGCGTGCGAGTGGTCGAGGAGACGGCATTCCCGTCCTCCGAAAAGCTGCTCCCTGCTCGCGAGGCGAAGGCGCTCGGCACGGGGATATGGACGCGCGTCGTGGAGTTCGTGGTGCCCGACCGGGTTCACTATTCCTCGTCGTCCGAGGACGGAGGGATAGAGGCGTACCGCGTGGGATCGTCCATGGCATACAGGCTCACCGATCTTGAGGGACCTGGCGGTGAGCCAGGTGGGGCAGGCAACGGGGGATGGGTCCGGGTGGAGCGTGCCGCGGACGTGAAGGACGAGGCGGTGCGCTCGGAGCTCGAATGGCTCGCTGGAGTGACAGGGGTAGAGAGCATCCTCGATGGCGGACTGCGTGAGGTGGAGAACGTCACGAGAACCGGGGAGGAAGACGTCGAGCGCGTGCGCTGCGCCGTCCTCAGCTTTGACAGCCCGACCTGGCTTGCGCGCTTTGAGGCGAGTCTCGCGGAGGCAGGGATCAACGCGAAGCCGGTGAAATACGAGATAAGGGCGTGGGTGACCTCGAGGGGCGAACCGCTCATCTACAAGATCGAGGACATGTGGGTGTACCAGGAGCCGGGGTCGGGCGTCTACGAGTACACGATAAGCACGAGGGTGCTCGAGCCTATCCCGGACCTTCGTATAGAGCTTCCCTGATGGCCAGCGAAGCGTGCGGGCGTGGGGAAGCAGGGAAGGAGGCGGTTCCCGGGGTACGGGTTGACAGGACATGTGCTATACTTGAGTCAAGCTGCGAAGTTACACTCCGAGTCACGACGCCTGCACCTTTCATGGATGGCGCGTGACCGGCAGCCGCGAGGGGCTCGTCCTTGCGGCTCGAGGGTCTGCCGGGAAACCGGCACGCCTCCCATCATTGGAAAGGAGATGTAAAGACCATGTCAGGTTTCACACGTCCCCCGCTTGCTCCTGCAAGACGCCGGCTTGTCCTGTTTCTGGTGATCCTGGGTATCGTCGGGACGATCCCCGGTGCTGCCGCGGCGACGCCCACAAGCCGTGAGGTTATCCTGGCCACCACCACGAGCACCCAGGACAGCGGCCTTCTGGACGTGCTCATCCCCATGTTCGAACGCAAGACCGGGTACATAGTGAAGACAATCGCCGTTGGCACCGGCCAGGCCCTCGCGCTCGGGGCGCGGGGCGAGGCCGATGTGCTCCTGTGCCACGCACCTGCGGCCGAGATGGAACTTGTACAAAGCGGGGCTGCGACAAATCGCAAGCTCGTGATGCACAACGATTTCGTGATCGTGGGCCCGGCGGGCGATCCCGCTGGCATATGCGGCCTTAAGTCGGCGGCGGAGGCTTTCAAGAAGATCGCCGCGGCGCAGGCCGTGTTCGTGTCGCGCGGCGACGACTCCGGCACCCACAAGAAGGAGAAGGAGATCTGGGCGAAGGCCGGCGTGAAGCCCGCAGGGCGCTGGTACCAGGAGGCCGGGGCCGGGATGGGGCAGACGCTCAACATCGCGTCTGAGAAAGAGGGTTACACGCTTACCGACCGGGCCACATACCTTGCGCTCAAGAAGCATCTGGGCCTCAAGATCCTCGTGCAGGGGGACGGGGCGCTCCTCAACATCTACCACGTGATGCAGGTGAACCCCGAGAAGTTCGACAAGGTGAACGGGCCGGGGGCCCTCGCTTTCGTGGACTTCATGGTGGCTGAGAGCACCCAGAAGATCATAGGTTCGTTCGGCGTCAAGGAGTACGGCGAGCCGCTCTTCTTCGCCGACGCCGGCAAGGGCGAGAACGAGCTCGGGCGGTGAGGCGCGTTTGGATCTTATCGTGGAAGGCGTCGTCAAAGCGTTCTGGCTTCTCGTGAAGGTAGATCGCGAGGTGGTGCGGATCACCCTGCTCACCCTGCAGGTGTCGGGGCTTGCAACCCTTATAGCTGTGGTGGTGGGGGTGCCTCTCGGGACGGCGCTTGCCCTCTCCACGTTTCGCGGGCGGCAGGTTGCGGTGAGCCTCGTGAACACCGGCATGGGCCTCCCGCCCGTGGTCGTGGGGCTGTGGGTGAGCATCGTCCTGTGGCGATACGGCCCGCTCGGGTTTCTGCGCCTCATGTATACTCCGGCCGCCATGGTGATAGCCCAGTCGGTGATAGCGACGCCGATCGTAACCGGGTTCACGATGGCTGGGATGGGCCAGCTCGACCCGGGGGTGCGGCTGCAGATGCTCTCACTCGGGGCGTCGCGCTGGCAGCTCCTCTGGATCCTCCTACGGGAGGCGAGGCTGTCGGTGCTCGCTGCGGTGATAGCCGGGTTTGGTGGGGTGATATCGGAGATCGGCGCGTCCATGATGGTGGGCGGCAATGTCATGGGCCAGACGCGCATCCTCACCACGGCTACCGCCATGGAAGTGTCGCGCGGCCACTTCGACATGGCCATAGCGCTCAGCGTGATCCTGCTCGCGCTTGCCTATGGGATCACGTTCGGGCTCACCCATCTCCAGCAGAGGGGCAGGCACGTTTGAGTTCGAGTTTGAGAGAGGGATGTACGCTTGGAAGAGGTGGTCCTGGAGCTCAAGAACGTTAAGGTGCGCCGGGGAACGAGACCGGTGCTGGACGTCCCGCACCTTGTGGTGGGGCGGGGCGAAACGCTCGCGGTGGTCGGCCCGAATGGGGCGGGCAAGAGCACGCTCCTCCAGGTGATGGCATGCCTCCTCCGACCTACCGGGGGCGAGGTCCGGGTATGCGGCGAGACGGTCGGGCGGGGGACCGACCTCGTGAGGCTGCGGCGTCGCATGGCCATGGTGCTCCAGCGCCCATACCTTCTGGATGGGACGGTGTTCGACAACGTGGCCGTGGGCCTTCGAATGCGCAGCGTCCCGCAGGACGAGGTCCGCACCAGGGTGGAGCGGGCGCTCGCAGCCTTCAGCATCGAGCACCTTGCCCGCCGGCGCGCGCGGACGCTCTCGGGCGGCGAAAGCCAGAGGGTGAGCCTGGCGAGGGCGTTCGTGCTGGAGCCGGAGGTACTGTTCCTGGACGAACCCACAAGCTCGCTGGACATGCCAACGCGCATGAGCCTCCTCGCCGAGCTCGGCGAGGTGGTGCGGAGGACGGGCGTTACCACGGTGTTCGTGACCCACGATGTGATCGAGATCCCGTTCCTTGCCGACAGGACCGTCGTCATGTCGGGTGGGCGCATAGCAGCCGACGGACCAGTCAGGGAGGCGCTGGGCGCTGACGTGCGCCGGGCGCTCGCGGGTCTCGCGGGGTCGGCTCGCTGGATTCTGTCTTGGGACGGTGATGGCATTGCCGCTTTTCCTGTCGCTCACGCCTCCCGATGAGGCCTGGCGGAGGCTGGATGAGCACCTCGCTCCTGGGCCGCATGAGGTCGAGGTGGTAGGCCTTCTCGAGGCCTGTGGCCGGGTCCTTGCCGAGGACGTGACGTCCCCGAACGATCTGCCGGGCTTCCCCAGGTCGGCGGTGGATGGCTTTGCCGTCCGCGCCCGTGACACGTTCGGGGCGACGGAGGGCCTGCCCGCACTCCTCACCGTTGGCGGTGAGGTGTGCATGGGCGAGGAGGCCCGCTTCGTCGTCGGCCCAGGGAAGTGCGTCCGAATCGCAACCGGCGCGATGATGCCCCCGGACGCGGACGCCGTGGTCATGGTGGAGACCACCGAGGACATGGGCGACGGGCTCATCGCCGTCACCAGGCCCGCAGCGCCGGGCGAGAATGTCGTGGGTGCCGCGGAGGACGTGGAAGGTGGCGACGTCCTGGTGCGTAAGGGCACGAGGCTGCGCCCGCAGGACATCGGGGCGCTCGCGGCTGCGGGAGTCTCCCAGGTAAGAGTGGCCCTCGGCCCAAAGGTGGCGATAATGTCCACCGGGGACGAGCTGGTGGAGGTCTCCTGTGCGCCCACCCCCGGAAAAGTGCGCGACACGAATTCATACTCACTGTACGCAGCGGCGCTTGCCGAAGGCGCGCGACCGGTGGCGGCGGGGATCATGAAGGACGACTACGATGAGATCGCCCTGGCCATGCGCGAGCAGCTTTCCTGCGCGGACATGCTCATTGTCTCGGGCGGCAGCTCAATCGGGGCGCGGGACTTCGCCCGCGACGCCATAGACTCGCTGGGACGACCCGGGGTGCTGGTGCATGGAGTTGCAGTGCGCCCGGGCAAGCCCACCATCCTCGCGGTGGCTGACGGAAAGCCTGTGTTCGGCCTGCCTGGCCACCCGGTGTCGTGCCTGACCATCTTCAGGCTCTTCGTGGCGCCCGCCATAGCGAGGTGGATGGGGACCCGCCCGGAGCGGCGCGATGTTGAGGCGCGCCTCGGGGCAAATGTTGCATCGGTGGCCGGCCGCGAAGACTACGTCGGGGTGAGGCTCGTGCTGCGCGATGGCGCCAGATGGGCGGACCCGGTCTTCACGAAATCCGCCCTGATATCAGGGCTTGTGGCTTCCGACGGGGTCGTGAGGATCCCGGCAGACGTCGAGGGCCTGGAGAAGGGTGCCCCTGTTACCGTCGCCCTGTTCTAGGTGTGCGCCTTGCCGGGTACTGGAGGGGATTGCCGGTGTTGCACTCCGGGGACGGCGCGCTTGCGGCGCGCCTCGTTCGAATTTGGCGCTTAAGGCTGGCCAAATTCTCGACGCCCCGTCGTGCAAGCACCGGCAATCCCGGCACCGTCAAGAGAAGTGGCCCGAACTCATGGCGCCATACTCAGGTGCGTACCTTGCCGATGTCTGGAGGGGGTTGCCGGTGTTGCACTCCGGGGACGGCGCCCCAAGTCAGGGCGCACTGTGCCAGGATCTGGATTGCCTGGCAACTGCCGGGGTCTCGACGCCCCTTGTGTAGTCACCTCAGCGTACTGGAGGGTGGATACGACGAAGCGCAACGTATACCTGGAAGAGACGCCCCTCGATGAGGCGCGGTATAGGTTTTTCGAGGCGCTCGACGCCCAGGGAATCGCGCGGCCGCGGGACGGCGAGATGATCCCCGTGGACGTCCCGGCGCTCGGGCGCATCACAGCCTCACCCGTGTTCGCGCGCATCTCGTCCCCGCATTACCATTCGTGCGCCATGGACGGCATCGCCGCGCGCGCGCAGGCGACTTTCGGCGCAAGCGAGAGGAACCCCGTCACCTTGCGCCTTGGGGAGGACGCCGCATGGGTGGATACGGGCGATCCTCTGCCTTCCGGGTTCGACGCAGTCATAATGGTCGAGGACCTCGTGGAGGTCCGCGACGATTCCGTCACGGTCATAGCTCCCGCGAAGCCCTGGCAGCACGTGCGCACGGTGGGCGAGGACATCGTCGCGACCGAGCTCGTCCTCCCCGAGAACCACTCGATCCGCCCGGCGGATCTCGGGGCCATGCTCGCGGCGGGCGTGATGGAAGTAAGCGTCCGCAAGAGGCCCAGGGTGGCCGTGATTCCTACAGGCGACGAGCTTGTCCCGCCGGGGACCAGACTCTCGCCCGGCGACATCGTGGAGTCCAACTCGAGGATCATCGGCGGCCTCGTCCACGAGTGGGGCGGGAAGCCCCTCTTCCATGAGATCGTGAGGGACGATTGCGATGCCATCGCGAAGGCCGTGCGTGCCGCGGCGGGGGAGGCAGACGTCGTCATCGTGAACGCCGGGTCCTCGGCGGGAAGCGAGGACTACACGAGCCACGTCGCGAGGTGTCTAGGCGAGCTCATCGTGCACGGCGTCGCCATCAAGCCCGGCAAGCCGACCATCCTCGGGATCGTCTGCGGACGGCCGTTCCTGGGGATTCCAGGGTACCCGGTGTCCGCGGCGCTTGCGTGCGAGCTTTTCCTGAGGCCGCTCTTGGCGAGGATGCTGGGGCGTCCCGTGCGCAGGTCCCCGAGGCTTGCTGCCATGGCCACGCGGCGCATCGTCTCCACGCCGGGCGTGGACGAGTTCATCAGGGTGAAAGTGGGCGAGGTGGGCGGAAAGCGCGTGGTCACGCCGCTTGCGCGAGGGGCGGGGGCGATAATGTCCCTGGTGCGGGCCGACGGCATCGTTCGCATCCCGCCCTCGGCACAGGGCGTGGAGGAGGCGTCCACCGTCGAGGTGGAGCTTCTGCGGGATCCCGACGAGATAGCCAACACCGTGGTCGTGATTGGGAGCCACGACCTCGCTCTCGACGTGCTTGCGAGCCACCTGGCTCGCTCGTTTCCCGGCATGAACCTTTCGTCGGCGCACGTGGGGAGCATGGGCGGCATCATGGCGATCCGCAGGGGCGAGGCGCACCTCGCGGGCGTCCATCTCATCGACGAGGAGACAGGGGAGTACAACGTCCCGTACGTGAAGCGCTTCCTCGGGGCGGAGGGCTTTGCCCTGGTGAACCTCGTCCATCGCGAGCAAGGGTTCATCGTGGCGAAGGGAAACCCGAAGAGCATCGCGGGATTTGCGGATATTGCCAGGCCTGGAGTTGTGTTCGTGAACAGGCAGCGCGGGGCCGGGACCAGAATACTCCTGGACCTCGAGCTTGCAAAGCTCGGCATCGACCCTGGCAGGATCGCAGGCTATGAGCGCGAAGAGTATACTCACATGGGCGTCGCGGCGTCTGTAGCGAGCGGCGCGGCTGATGTAGGCCTCGGGATACGCAGCGCCGCGGTGGCGCTCGGCCTCGATTTCGTCCCGGCGGCGAAGGAGCGGTACGATCTTCTCACGACAAGGGCATTCGTGGGGTCTTGGATGATGGAAAGGCTTCTTGCGGTGATGCGGTCGGAGGATTTCAAGGAAGCCGTCGCCGCGTTCGGCGGATACGACGTCTCGGACACTGGAAGGGTCGTGTGGCAGGGATGACAGGGCTTTGCGACAGGTTCGGGCGCAGGATCACCTACCTCCGCGTGTCCGTGACGGACAAGTGCAACCTCCGGTGCGTGTACTGTATGCCTGAAGAGGGCGTCGTGCCCCGGTCGCATGACGAGATACTGAGAGTCGAGGAGATCGTTCGCGTGGTTCGCGTTGCGACAGCCCTCGGCATCGACAAGATCAGGATCACTGGCGGGGAGCCTCTGGTGAGAAAGGGCATCATCGATCTTGTGAGGATGGTCGCCGCGCTTCCAGGCGTGCGGGACCTCTCCATGACCACCAACGCCACGCTCCTCATGCGATACGCCCGCGACCTCGCAAAGGCCGGGCTTCGGCGGGTGAACATCAGCCTCGACACGCTGCGTCCCGATGTCTACGCGAAGATCACGCGGCGCGGCGACATCCGGGCGGCGCTCGAGGGGATAGCCGCCGCCGAGGTTGCAGGGCTTCGCCCGCTCAGGCTGAACGCCGTGGTCGTGCGCGGCATGAACGATGGCGAGATCGAGGACCTCGCCAGGCTCACGCTGACGCATGCGTGGGACGTGAGGTTCATCGAGTTCATGCCTTTCTGGGGGAACGGCGGGAGTCTCGGGCCGTGGCAGGTGGTTCCCATCGAGGAGATAAGGAGGAGGGTGGTCGATCTCGGGCCGGAACCCTGCAGCGCGTGTCAGCCCCCGGGCGGGGCCGGCCCTGCGACTTACCTGCGGCTTCCGGGCGCCATGGGGCGGGTGGGCTTCATATCCAGGGAGGGCGATGGCTTCTGCGTGCGATGTAACAGGCTGCGTCTCACTGCCGATGGCAAGCTCCTGCCGTGCCTTCTGGCCGGCCTGGAGCTGGACCTGCGGGGCGCGCTCCGGGGCGGCGCCAGCGACGATGATATCGCGGCGCTCATCCGCAAGGCCGTGGCATTGAAGCCCGAGAGCGGGGCCGTGCGCGACGATGGCGGCGCGTGTTCTCGGCGGGGCGTGCCGCCGCCGCTATCAGACATCGGCGGGTAGGGCAAGACACAGGGCGCGGCTGCGTGCAGCCTCAGCTTCGTGTGGTATGGGCTTGAGGGGGCGGTGGGTACATGAACATGAACGAAGGAGTGTCAGGCGGGGGCCTGACGCACCTTGACGAGGCGGGCAAAGCCCGCATGGTGGACGTGACCGGTAAGCCCGACACCGCGCGCGAGGCGCGGGCGAGGTGCAGGATCGCGATGGCCCCTGAAACCCTGGCGATGGCAGAGAGGGGCGAGGGGCCGAAAGGGGACGTTTTCGGCGTCGCAAGGGTGGCCGCGGTGATGGCCGCGAAGAACGCGTCCTGTCTCATCCCGATGTGCCATCCCATTCCCATAACCGGGGTTGACGTGGCCTTCAAGACCGATACCGCCGCCGGGACCGTCGACGTCCAGGTCACAGTGCGCACGTTCGGGAAGACGGGCGCCGAGATGGAGGCGCTCACCGGCGCGTGCGTGGCCGCGCTCACCATCTACGACATGTGCAAGGCCGTGGACCGGTCCATGGTGATAGGCGACGTGCGGCTCGTGCGCAAATCCGGCGGCAAGAGCGGCGAGTTCGTGCGGGAGGGGGAGGACCCGTGGGAGGAGTAGTCGTTGCGGTTTGCGTGAGTGAGACGAAGGGCGTGAGCAAGCGCGACGTCGGTCGGGCGAGGCTGGTGGAGGGGCACGGCCTGGAAGGCGACGCCCACGCAGGTCCGTGGCACAGGCAGGTGAGCCTCCTTGCCGAGGAGAGCATTGGGAAAATGCGGGCGAAGGGCATTGACGTCGGTGCCGGAGCATTCGCCGAGAACATCACGACGCGCGGCATCGACCTTTGTCACCTGCCCGTGGGCACGCGCCTCGAAGTGGGTTGTGAGGTGGTGCTGGAGATCACCCAGATTGGCAAGGAGTGCCACAGCGGCTGTGCCATCTTCAGGCAGGTCGGGGAGTGCGTGATGCCGCGGGAGGGCGTATTCGCCAAAGTGGTGCGCGGGGGAGAGATCGGGCGGGGAGATGAGATAAGGGTGAAGACGCCGGTTCTGTTCGCTATCCTGACAGTGAGCGACAAGGGGTCGCGGGGTGAGAGGCGAGATGAAAGCGGAGACGTGATCGAGCGCATGGCATCGGGCCTGGGCAGAGTGGTGGAGCGACGCATCGTGCCCGATGAGTACGACATGATCGTGGAGGAGTTACGGCGCATGTCCGACAAGCTCGGGGTCGACGTCGTCCTGACCACCGGCGGCACGGGCTTCAGCCCCCGCGACATCACGCCAGAGGCTACGAGGTCCGTCATCGACAGGCTGGTCCCCGGCATTCCCGAGGCGATGCGCGCGGCGGGCCTCGGCAAGACACCCCACGCAATGCTGAGCAGGGCCGCGGCCGGGATTCGCCGTAAGACCCTCATCGTGAACCTGCCCGGGAGCCCGAAGGGTGTTGAGGAGTGTCTGTCCGTGGTGCTTCCGGCCATCCCCCACGCCGTGGAGACCCTGCGTGGGGTGGCGGTCGAATGCGCCCGCGCCGACTGAGCGCGGCAGCGCGGCCTGATGCTTGTCCCTGGAATGCTGAGGTTGTATAATGTGTACGTTCTTTCCGCCGGTGCCCCGGCTGTCCCGACCAGGGGCCAGGCGGCCGGGACGAGCTTTTGGAACATGCGGGAGGCGGAGGAATTGGTGAACGACCTTGAGCAGATCCTCCTGAGCGAGGAAGTCATTGCAAAGAGGGTCGGGGAGCTGGGCGAGCAGATCTCCCGGGACTACCGCGGATGCGACCTTGTGGTGGTGGGCATACTCAAGGGGGCCCTCGTGTTCATGGCGGACCTCATACGCCATCTTTCCATCCCTGTCATAATGGATTTTGCAGTGGTTTCAAGTTATGGCGCGGCCACGAAGACCTCGGGCGTCGTGCGGATCCTGAAAGACCTCGACCAGCCCATCGAGGGCAAGCACGTGCTCATCGTCGAGGACATCATCGACACCGGCCTCACCATGCACTATCTCATCAACAACCTGAAGGCGAGGAAGCCGCTCTCGGTGAAGGTGTGCACCCTTCTCGACAAGCCGAGCCGCCGTGAGGTAGACATTACGCCCGACTACTGCGGGTTCTCCATCCCCGACCACTTTGTGGTGGGCTATGGACTCGACTACGCAGAATACTATCGCAACCTGCCACAGGTTGGCGTGTTGAAACCGGAAGTATATACGAAATGATAGCCATCCTTGACTTCGGCTCACAATACAGCATGCTCATCGCCCGCAAGGTGCGCGAGCTTTCAGTGTACTGCGAGATCCTTCCGCATGATACGTCCGCGTCGCATCTCGCGGCGCTGAAGCCAGAGGGCATCATCCTTTCGGGCGGGCCATCGAGCGTGTACGAGGAGAACGCGCCCGGCTGCGACCGGCGGGTATTCGAAATGGGCGTCCCGGTGCTTGGGATATGCTACGGGATGCAGCTCATGGCGCATGTCCTTGGGGGAGACGTGACTCCCTCCGGCCTTCGCGAGTATGGCAAGACCACGGTCTTCGTGGACGACCCGTCCGACCTTTTTGCCGGGATGGGCGCCAGCTTCACGTCGTGGATGAGCCACCAGGACCGCGTGAACGCGCCCCCGCCAGGCTTCGACCTCATCGCTCACACCACGAGCACCCCTGCTGCCGCCATGCGCGACCGAGGACGCAAGCTTTACGCACTGCAGTTCCATCCTGAGGTGGTCCACACCGAGCGCGGCAAGGAGATCCTTGCGAACTTCCTGTTCAAGGTGTGCGGTTGCGAGCGATCGTGGACCCCTGGAAGGTTTGTCGACGATCAGGTGGACCGCATCCGGCAGGAGGTGGGCGACGGGCGCGCCGTCGCCGCGCTTTCAGGCGGGGTGGATTCGTCTGTGGCCTCTGTTCTGGTGCACCGGGCGATGGGCGACAGGCTCACCTGCGTCTTCGTGGACACGGGCCTGCTCCGGAAGGGCGAACCCGACCAGGTGCGCGCGACGTTCGGCGAGCATTTCCAGATGAACCTGCGCACCGTTGATGCGCGCGAGAGGTTTTGCGCGGCGCTGCGAGGGGTCGTCGACCCCGAGGAGAAGCGGAAGAGAATCGGGCGCGAATTCATCGACGTGTTCGAGGAGGAGGCCCGGCTCTGCGGCGATGTTGACTTCCTGGTGCAGGGCACGCTGTATCCCGACGTCATCGAGAGCGCAGGGTCGCGCCTCGGCCCTGCGGCGAAGATCAAGTCTCATCACAATGTGGGCGGACTTCCCGAGACCATGAGGCTGCGGCTCATAGAGCCCTTGCGCTATCTCTTCAAGGACGAGGTCCGGGCCATCGGGCGCGACCTGGGGATACCGGCATCGATACTCGAACGGCATCCTTTCCCTGGACCGGGGCTCGCTGTACGGATCGTTGGAGAGGTTACCCCGGAGAGCCTCGAGATCGTGCGTGAAGCAGACGCCGTCGTCGAGGAGGAGACGAGGGCAGCGGGGCTGTACACCGACCTGTGGCAGGCGTTTGCGGTCCTCCTGGACGTGCGGAGCGTGGGGGTGATGGGCGACATGCGCACCTATGAGCGACCCATCGTCATCCGCGCCGTGACGAGCGAGGACGGCATGACGTGCGACTGGGCGCGCCTTCCCCACGAGGTGCTGGAGAGGATCTCCACGCGCATCGTGAACGAGGTCAAGGGTGTGAATCGCGTGGTGTATGACATAAGCACGAAGCCGCCGGCCACGATCGAGTGGGAGTAGCGTTCCCGTACGCCCTGAGTAGATCGCCGCAAGTCTGCGCTGCTCTTCAGCGCGCAGGTCCTCGCCAGGGCTGCCGGTGTTGCACTCGGGGACGGCGCCCCAAGCGGGGCGCGCTTGGCCAAAATCCGGCCTGTCGGGCGGGTGGCCGGATTTTGACACCCCTCGTGCCGCACCGTGTGTCTGCACGTCGAGTGATAAGGCCCCTGCGGAGCCTCAGTAGCTACCGCAAGGGCCTTGTAGTCTGCAGAGCGTCCTTCGGATGCCGGGTGGATCACCTCAGACTGCCGCCTTGCCGCGCGCCGACGTGCTCCAGGTTGCGGGCCTCGCGCCTCTCCAACAGATCTCGAAGGATTCCATCGCAGGGGCCTCGCCAGACGTAGCTGCAGTCGAAACGGCAGGCGCCTTTCCGCCGGGCCCGCTTCGTCCTCGGCATCAGGTCATGAGCGGCAGGATGAATCTGATGACGAAGAGCACCGCCAGCACCCACATGGTCGCGCTGATCTGCTTTGCCCTGCCCGCCAGCAGCTTGATGATGACGTACCCGAGGACCCCGAATACGAGCCCTTCCGCTATGCTGTATGCGAACGGCATCATGGCGATGGCGAGGAACGCCGGGATCGCCTCGGTGAAGTCAGTGAAGTCTATCTTCATGACCGGCTCCATCATGAAGATGCCCACGATTATGAGAGCCGGCGCCGTGGCCGCGGCGGGAATCAGCTTCACGAGCGGCGCGAAGAACAGCGACAACAGGAACAGCACCGCGACCGTGACCGCCGTGAGGCCCGTGCGGCCGCCCTCGGCGACTCCCGATGCGCTCTCGATGTAGGTGGTCACCGTGCTGGTGCCGAAGACCGCCCCACCGATGGTGCCCACCGCGTCTGCAAGGAGGGCCTGGTCGGCTCTGGGCAGCTCGCCCTTTTCGTTCAAGAAGCCTGCCTTTGTGGAGACGCCTATGAGCGTGCCTGCTGTGTCGAAGAGGTCAACGAAGGTGAAGGTGAAGACCACGGTTATGAGACCCACGTCCAGCAGGCCCCGGAAGTCCATCTGGAGGAAGGTCGGGGCGAGGCTGGGCGGGGCGCCGACAATGCTCGCAAGGCTCGTCGGCGTGGGGTTCAGCTTGAATACCATCCCCACGACCGTGGTAATGAGGATGCCGAGGAGCAGCGACCCCTTGACGCGTCGCGAAATGAGAAGCCCCATCACAGCTAGACCGAAGAGGGAGAGGAGCACGTTGGGAGACGTTATGGTTCCGAGGCTCACGAGTGTAGCCGGATTCTTCACGATTATGCCGGCCTCCTGCATTCCTATGAACGCGATGAACAGGCCGATGCCAACGCTCACTGCAAGCTTGAGGGTCATCGGCACACCGTTGATGATGGCTTTTCGAACCGGGAGGAGCGTTAGTATCAGGAAGATCACGCCGTCAACGAACACTGCGGCAAGGGCTGTTTGCCAGCTTATGCCCATTCCGAGGACGACCGTGAATGCGAAGAAGGCGTTCAAGCCCATTCCCGGCGCCATCGCAAACGGATAGTTTGCGTAGAACGCCATGATGAGGGTGCCTAGAGCGGTGCCGAGGATGGTCGCGACCATCACGGCCCCGACGTCCATGCCCGTGTTGCCCAGGATGGAAGGGTTGACAATGATGATGTAGGCCATGGTCATGAACGTCGTGATGCCCGCTATGATCTCGGTTCTCACGTTGGTCCCGTTCTCTTTCAGGTGGAACACGCTTTCAAGGAGCCCGCCATCTGCACTCTGCGACTTCACCTGTGCCATGCCGAAACCTCCTCACGTTCTGACATCCTCCGAGTGTGAGCCCAGAGATGTCTGCTGTTCCTCCAAGTGTCGTCGGTGCTGCGCCATAGTTGCGCTCGTTGCGCTCCTGGGGCGGTGTGCTGGGTGCGAGCCTCCCTGGGATCTGGCCTTCGAGCTTGCCGAGTCCGAATAGTGGAGCAGCGCGGACTCAAGCCACCTGGAACGCACCGGACGACTGGCACAGACCAGTGAGTGTACACTTGGACGCATAACATGCGAGTCATAAGTGTGCCTGATGCGTACCTGATCGTGCTCCGTAGCGTCAGAGATCCGTTGAGTTTGCTTTCTTTTGCCTCCCCCGGGACCTCCCTCCCTTCTCGCTCGATCCGCCGCGACCCGGAACCCAAGCCGCTGGCATGTCCTCTTTCTGGCATTTCGACGCGTCTATGGAAAAACCTCCTCAGTCAGGACGGCCTCAGCGGCCCGACGGCCGCCCGGCGCCGACGGATGTTGCAAGGGCGGATATGACGTGATCGAGGTCGTCCTTCGTGAGCGCAGGGTGCACGGGAAGCGAGAGGACGCGCCGGTAGGCCCACTCCGTCACGGGGCACGACGCGGCTGCGGCACTGAAGCGGTCCGCGAGGGCGGGCTGGGCGTAGATCGGCTCCGGGTAGTGGACACCGGTTTCCACGCCGGTCGCCTTCAGAGCCGACGCGATCTCGTCGCGGTTACGGCCAGCCTTCTCCTCGTCCACGGTCACGGTATACTGATGAAAAACGTGCGTCACGTGCGGCGCGACGTAAGGAGGCGTTATGCCCGGAAGCGCCGACAGCGCGGAGCTGAGGTGCGCTGCGTTTTCGCGCCGGGCGCGCGAGAAGTCGTCTATGAGGCCGATCTGCGTCCGCCCGATGGCTGCGGCCACCTCGGTCATGCGGTAGTTGAAGCCGACCATCGTGTGGTGGTACTTGCTCTCCTGGCCGATGTTGCGCAGGCGGCAGATCTTCGCGGCCAGGTCGTCACTTGCGGTCGTTACGAAGCCGCCTTCCATCGTGTGGAGGTTCTTCGTGGCGTAGGTGCTGAAGCAGGTTACATCGCCTATCGTTCCGATCTTCTTGCCCCGGTACTCGGCGCCGATGGCCTGCGCCGCGTCCTCCACGATGAAGAGGCCGTGGCGCTCGGCGATTGACCGGATGGCGTCCATCTCTGCGGGCTGGCCATAGAGATGCACCGGCTCGATGCCCACAGTGCGCGGGTTTATCCTTTCCTCGATAGAGGCAGGGTCGATGTTGAACGTCCTGGGGTCGATGTCCGCGAAAATCGGGGTTGCGCCGCAATACATGATGGCGTAGGCCGACGAAGCGAAGCTGAAAGGCGTCGTGATGACTTCGTCCCCGGCGCTGATCCCGAGCGCCAGAAACGCCAGGTGCAGTGCGGCGGTGCCGCTACCGACGGCGATCACGTGTTTTGCGCCCAGGTACTCGCGAAGACGCTCCTCGAAGTCCTCGACCATCCGTCCCTGAATGAGCATTCCCGACCGCAGCACCGAGAGCACAGTCTCCTCTATCTCCGGCCCGTGGTAGGGCTTCGCCATGGGGACCCGCCGGAATCCCGGGTTCATTGCAGCTACGCCATTTCCACCATCATTGCCGTGCGATTCGCGCTCTGACTCCATCGTATCTCTCCTCGTGTGACAGCTCTTACCGGGTTGTTGCGCGAGGCCGCTCTTGCGGTGTGCTAACTAGATCGCCACAAGCTCGCGCTGCTTTTCAGCGCGCAGGTCCTCGCCAGGGTTGCCGGTGTTGCGCTCCGGGGACGGCGCGTGCGGTGAGATGCGTTCGAATTTGGCGCTCAAGGCTAGCCAAATTCCAGGCGCCCCGCCCTGGCAAGCACCGGCAACCCCAACACCGTCAGGAAAAGTGGCGCAAACTTATGGCGCCATACTTAGTCGCGAGGCCCTGCCGCGCTGCTGGGGTTGCAGGGTGGAATCCCGGCCTTCTGACGGCCTCTATCTCTGTATTCTTTACACACGACAGAGCATATTCTGCGCATGACCTGGATCTCCTGCCTCTTGTGAGCGCGACGCCGTCGCGTCCGTCCTGGAAAATCCGTCCTCGGAGTGGAGGGATACGGTGACGTCGTGTAGAATACCCAACAACATGCCAGGGGATCACGCGGCCGACTGAGGACGCCACCTGAAGACGTATCGGAGGGGGGACGCATCTTGCGGGACGTGCCGGAACTCAAAGATGCCCTCGATCTCGCGGTGGCGAGAGGGGCGAGCTATGCCGACATCAGGGTGGTGAGAAGACGACAGGAATCGCTGTCCGTCAAGAACGGGACGGTCGAGGGCGTGTCCATGAGCGAAGACGCAGGCTTCGGCGTGAGGGTTCTCGTGAACGGCGCCTGGGGGTTTGCGTCCAGCTCGAAGCTGGACCTTGACGAGGCCCTGCGGGTTGCGGGCGACGCGGTCAGGATAGCGCGGGCAAGCGGTGCTGTCAAGCAGCGCGACGTCAGGCTGGCGCCTGTAGAGCCTGTTACCGGATCGCACGCGACGCCGTGCAAGGTGGACCCGTTCGAGGTCCCGGTGGACGAGAAGATCCAGGTCCTCCTCGACGCTGACAGACTGGCGCGCGAGGATGAGAGGGTCAGGGTTTCCACGGCCTCGATGGGCTTCTTCGAGGAAGAGAAGACCTTCATGTCGACGGAAGGCGCGAGGATCGAGCAGAAGAGGGTGGAAAGCGGCGCCGGCCTCTCGGCGGTGGCCGTCGGCCAGGGAGAGGTGCAGAGGCGGTCTTACCCGGCGGCGTTCGGGGGCGACTTCGCGTGCGCCGGGTATGAGTTCGTGGAGGCGCTCGACCTTCCGGGCCATGCGGAGCAGGTGGGCAGGGAGGCTGGAGAACTTCTCGAGGCCCCGCAGTGCCCGTCCGTGACCACCACCGTGATCGTGGGAACCAACCAGATGGCCCTGCAGATACACGAGTCCTGCGGGCATCCGTCGGAACTCGACAGGGTGCTTGGCACCGAGGCGAGCTACGCGGGCACGAGCTTCCTGACCCCCGAGAAACGAGGCAAGTTCAGGTACGGGTCCGAGCTTGTGAGCATCACGGCGGACGCGACGATCCCGGGGGGCCTTGGCAGCTTCGGGTACGATGACGAGGGTGTGCCTGCCCAGCGGACGCCGCTCGTGGACGGGGGCATATTCGCGAATTACCTGACGTCGCGGGAGACGGCGACAAGGTTTGGCGAAATGAGCGGCGGGACCATGCGTGCCGACGGCCCGCACCGGATGCCGATAATCAGGATGACCAACATCAACCTCGAGCCCGGCGATTGGACGCTCGAGGAGATGATCCGCGACACGAAGGAAGGCATCTTCCTCGACACGAACAAGAGCTGGAGCATTGACGACAAGCGCCTCAATTTCCAGTTCGGCACGGAGGTGGGTTACCTCATCAAGGACGGCGCCATCGCCGGGATGGTGAAGAACCCGACCTACACGGGGATCACGCCGGAGTTCTGGGGTGGCTGCGATGCCGTCGCAGGCAGGGACGAATGGCACCTCTGGGGCATTCCCAGTTGCGGCAAGGGCGAGCCGATGCAGGTGGCGCACGTCGGCCACGGCTCGGCGCCTGCGAGATTCCGTAACGTGAGGGTAGGTGTTGGGAAATGGTAGGCGCGAAGGGCAAGGCCTTGCGGAGCAGGGACCATGCACGGGTGGCCGATATCGTGCTGAATACGTCCAGGGCCGACCAGGTCGAGGTGGCCGTCGAGACGGCTGACACTTACCTCACGCGGTTTGCCAATTCCGAAATCCACCAGAATACCGGTGAACACACGACGGAAGTGGTGGTGAGATCGGTATTCGGCCAAAAGGTGGGAGTGGCTTCCACCACCAGCCTCGACCGGGGGGCGGTGGAGGAGACGGTGAGGCGGGCCGAGGATATCGCGAAGCTGCAGCCTGAGAACCCCGGGTTCCCGGGGCTGCCGGGGCCGGCCGAGTATGGGGCGGCCGATGGGTACTGCGAAGAGACGGCGGCATGCTCGCCCGAACAGCGGGCGGCGGGGGTGGCCGAGATCTGCGGGCTTGCGGTCAAGAACGGGCTTGTAGCTTCGGGGTCGTTCTCCACGGCTGCGCGCGAGGCGATGGTCGCAAACTCGCGTGGGCTTCTCGCCGAGATGCGGTTCACCCGTGCGAACCTCCTCACGGTGGCCATGTCTACGACGGGTTCGGGTTACGGGGAGCAGTTCTCGGTGTGCGTGGGCGATATAGACCCGCGCCAGGTGGCCGAGGAGGCGGTGGAGGGGTGCCTCGCCGACGCCGAGCCAGGGGATGTCGAGCCAGGCGAGTATGAGGCCATCTTCGAGGAGTACGCGGTGGCAGACATGATCCAGATGCTCGCCTACATGGGGCTTGGCGCGCTGGCGTTCCAGGAAGGCCGCAGCTTCATGTCGGGTAACATCGGGCAGAAGATAACCGGCGGCAACATCACAATCTGGGATGACGGGCTCGACCCGGCGGGGGTGCCGCTGCCTTTCGACGTTGAGGGCGTGCCCAAGCAGAAGGTGGTACTCATCGAGGGGGGCGTCGCGCGGGGTGTCGTGTACGACTCGTACACGGCGGCGCGGGAGGGGAAGCAGTCCACAGGCCATGCCATATCGCCTCTGCCTTCGGCCGGGCCTTTCGCCGTCAACCTCTTCATGGCGGGAGGCGACTCCAGCCTGGAGGAGATGATTGCCGCCACGAAGCGCGGCATCTATGTGAAGCGACTCCATTACACGAACCCCGTCCATCCGGTGAAGTCGCTCCTGACGGGCATGACCAGGGACGGCACGTTCCTTGTGGAGAACGGCAGGATCGTGCGGCCCGTGAAGAACCTTCGCTTCACCGAGAGCATCCTCGGCGCGCTGGGGTCGGCGGAACTCGTCTCAAGGGAGACGAAGCTCCTGCCCCTCTACTCGCTGGGCGGCGTGAGGGCCCCGGCAGTGAAGGTGAATAGGTTCACCTTCACGGGTGTTACCGAGTACTAAGGGTACCGCCGTTCGTTGCGCACGGAGGCGCGAACGTGGTGTAACCGGAGTTCGGCGTCTGGGAGGGAATTCAGGGCGGGCCGATCTGGTAGAGTCTGAGATCCTCGGTCTTGATATCATCAGGGGGCACGAGTCGGTAGTGACGTTCAGAGGCGATCCTGACCTGGCTGTCCTGCTGGACGAACTCAAAGAGAGCAATGTGGTTGCTACTGATAAACTGGGCTCCGATCGGTCGGCAGATCAAATCAGGGAGCCTGAACTGACACATTGCGAAGTCCTGCTCGACCTGAACGACACTCAGCACGTCGCTACCGCCCTTTGCCTGGACAGGGAATACATAGTGCGCGCCTCGCCGATCCAAGCCGACATACACTTCGTCGGTCTCCAATTGGCCGAGGCCCGGTCAGAGCATCATCTCGCTCCCAATCGATTGCTCGTTCGCCTTCGCGGTACTTGGATTCGAAAACCCACTCGATGATCCTGCTGTACGTAGTGTCTCTATCGCTCACTGAGGCGCCCTCCCTCACGACGATCCTAAGTGTGGCGCCATAAGTCTGCGGCATCTTAATTCGAACGCATCTCACCGCACGCGCCGTCCCCGGAGGGCAACACCGGCAACCCTGGACGCAACCCTGGCGAGGACCTGCGCGCTGAAAAGTAGCGCGAATCTGTGGCGATCTACTGTAGACCCTGCGAAGGGGTGAATGAGTGTGGCAAAGGCTACCGTGAGAGATGTTGACGTGAGGGGGAAGCGCGTGCTCGTCAGGGTGGACTTCAACGTCCCGACGAACGCCGAGCGCGAGATCACCGACGACACCCGCATCAGGGCGGCGCTGCCGACGATAAGGTACCTCATCGACCACGGCGCGAAGGTCATCCTGGCGTCCCACCTGGGGAGGCCCAAGGGCAAGCCTGTGGACGAGTTCAGGATGGACCCGGTCGCGAAAAGGCTCTCGGAGCTTCTCGGAAAGCCTGTGCGCAAGCTGGATGAGTGCGTGGGCGACGAGGTCAGGGCCGGGGTCAGCGGGATGAAGGACGGGGACGTGGTGCTCCTCGAGAACCTCAGGTTCCACGCGGAGGAGGAGGCGAACGACGAGGGGTTTGCGAGGTCCCTCGCCGAGCTTGCCGAGATATACGTGAACGACGCATTCGGGACGGCCCATCGCGCTCATGCGTCCACGGCCGGAGTGGCCAGGTTCCTGCCTGCGGTCGCAGGCTTCCTCATGGAGAAGGAGATCGAGGTTATGGGCAAGGCCCTCGCGGACCCTGAAAGGCCATTCGCGGCCATCCTGGGCGGGGCCAAGGTCAAGGACAAGGTGGGCGTGGTCAAGAACCTCCTCGACAAGGTGGATACGCTCATGATCGGCGGCGGCATGGCATACACGTTCCTGAAGGCCAAGGGCCTCGAGGTGGGCCAGTCCATCCTGGAGGCCGACAAGATCGACCTTGCGAACGAACTCATGGAGAAGGCAAGGGCGAGGGGCGTGAGGTTCATGCTCCCGTCCGACGTGGTGGTGGCGGACCGGTTCGCCGAGGACGCGGAGACGAGGGTCGTGCCTGTGGACAAGATCCCGCCTGACTGGCAGGCCCTTGACATCGGTCCCCGGACGGTCGCGGAGTTCGGCCGCGCTGTGGCGGGGGCGAAGACGGTGGTATGGAACGGCCCGATGGGCGTCTTCGAGATGAAGCCGTTCGCCGAGGGAACACGGGGCGTCGCGAAGGCGCTTGCCGAGTCGAAGGCCGTCACGATAGTCGGCGGCGGCGACTCCGCGGCGGCGCTCGAGGAGATGGGCTTCGCTGACAAGGTGACCCACGTTTCCACCGGAGGCGGGGCGTCGCTCGAATTCCTCGAGGGCAGGGAGCTGCCGGGCGTAGCGGTGCTTAAGGACAAATAGGCAAGGTCAGGCCTGCCAGCCAGCGAGAGGCCCGGCGGCGAGCAGTCCCAACTGCGAACCCGAAAGCCACCGGACGCCCGTCGGCCGGCATGGGAATGTGGAGGTGAGGTGCTTGCGGCGGCGGATAATAGCAGGCAACTGGAAGATGAACAAGACCCGCGACGAGGCCGTGGATCTGGTCGGGGATCTCAAGGAATCGCTGGCAGACGTGGGAGACGTGGGAGACGTGGAGGTCGTGGTCTGCCCCCCGTTCACAGCGCTCGACGCGGTACGGGAGGCTCTACGCGGCAGCAACATCGAGATCGGCGCGCAGAACATGCACTGGGAGGACGAAGGGGCGTTCACGGGCGAGATATCTCCTCTCATGTTGAAGAACCTCGGGTGCGTGTACGTCATCCTGGGCCACTCTGAGCGGAGGACCTACTTCGGTGAGACGGACGAGTCTGTGAACAGGAAGGTCAAATCGGCCATGTCAAATGGCCTCCTTCCCATAGTCTGCGTCGGCGAGACGCTCGAGGAGCGTGAGGCAGGCAAGACCGAGGCGGTCGTGGTCCGCCAGACCAAAGCCGCCCTTGCAGGGGTGAAAACGAATGGGGCAGAGAGGATAGTCATGGCGTACGAGCCGGTCTGGGCGATCGGCACGGGCCGCACCGCCTCGGCCGACGAAGCCAACAGGGTGATCCGAATCATCAGGCAGGCTGTGGCCGAGGTGTTCAACGAGCGGATCGCGCAGGAGGTTCGCATCCAGTATGGCGGCAGCGTGAAGCCACAGAACATCGCCGACTTCCTCGGGCAGCCCGAGATCGACGGCGCCCTCGTCGGCGGCGCGAGCCTCGATGCAGCCAGCTTCGCCGCCATCGTCAAGCCCAGGTGAAGAGGCAGAAAAGCGCCCGACTTCGGGAGGGGCTCGCGGTGTTGCACTCGGGGACGGCGCCCCGGGCGGGGCGCGCTTCGCCAAAACCCGGCCCGTCCGGCCAGTGGCCGGATTTCGACACCCCTTGTGCAATCACCGCAAGCCCTGCAGCCACTGGAAAGCGGAGAGGATTAACGAACCATCACCTGGAGGAACAGGGCGCAAGCCACGTGTGAGCCACGTGTGAGAAAAGAGGTGTTTCGATGACTACGATCGTAGATGTGTATGCGCGCGAGATCCTTGACTCCCGCGGCAATCCCACGGTGGAGGCGGAGGTGACCCTCGCCGACGGCACGGTCGGAAGGGCCGCCGTACCGTCGGGTGCGTCCACAGGCACGCACGAGGCGCTCGAGCTGCGGGACAAGGACGAGAAGAGGTACATGGGTAAGGGTGTCCAGAAGGCCGCGGAGAACGTCAACGAGACCATCGGCCCCGAACTCGAGGGGATGGACGCCACCGAGCAGATGGAGATAGACAACATCATGCTCGAGCTGGACGGCACGCCGAACAAGGAGAAGCTGGGAGCGAACGCCATCCTCGCCGTGTCGCTCGCGTGCGCGAAGGCGGCGGCGGAATCGCTCGGGCTCCCGCTCTACCGCTACATCGGCGGGACGGCGGCGCACGTGCTCCCTGTGCCACTCATGAACATCCTGAACGGCGGCAAGCACGCCGACAACAACGTGGACATCCAGGAGTTCATGATAGCCCCGGTGGGCGGGGTGACGTTCGCGGACGGGCTGCGCATGGGCGCGGAGGTATTCCACAACCTGCGCAATGTCGTGAAGAAGAAGGGCATGGGCACGGCCGTCGGTGACGAGGGCGGCATAGCACCGAACCTCGGGTCCAACGAGGAAGCGCTCGATCTCATCCTGAAGGCCATCGAGACGGCCGGGTACAGGCCGGGCGAGGACGTGCTCATCGCGCTGGACCCGGCTGCGAGCGAGATGTACAAGGACGGCGCCTATGTGTTCGAGGGCGAGGGCAGGAGGCGGACGACCCCGGAGATGGTGGAGTACTGGAAGGGTCTCGTGGAGAAGTACCCCATCATATCGATCGAGGACGGGCTTGCGGAGGACGACTGGGACGGCTGGAAGCTGCTCACTGACACGCTCGGCAAGAGGATCCAGATCGTCGGGGACGACCTCTTTGTGACCAACACCGAGCGCATCGAGCGCGGGATCAGGTCGGGCGTCGCCAACTCGGTGCTCATAAAGGTCAACCAGATCGGGACCCTAACCGAGACGCTTGCAGCCATTGAGATGGCCCACCGCGCCGGATACACCGCGGTGATATCACATCGGTCCGGCGAGACCGAGGACGTAACCATCGCGCACATCGCGGTCGCGACGAACAGCGGCCAGATAAAGACGGGCGCGCCGTCGCGCACCGACCGGGTGGCGAAGTACAACGAGCTTCTCCGGATCGAGGACATGCTCGATGAGACCGGGCTGTTCGCTGGGAGAGGGGCTTTCCGGGTCTAGGTATGGCGCCATAAGTTTGCGCCATTTCTCCTGACGGTGTTGGGGTTGCCAGTGCTTGCACGACGGGGCGCTCTCGATTTGGCAAGCCTGGATGCCAAATCTAACGAGGCGCGCCGCAGGCGCGCCGTCCCCGGAGTGCAACACCGGCAACCCTGCAACACCGGCAACCCTGGATAGGACCCGCACGCTGAGAAGTGACGCGAATTCGTGGCGATCTACTTGGGGAGGCCGTGAGTGGCGGTCGGAGCGGTCTCGCGGTTCCGCGGTTCCGCGAGTGCTTGCCACCTACCGGGCGATGTGCTAAAATGGGTTTTGGTTCGTTCCGGGGCATCCTGTAAGCCAGCGTCATGGGAGGTGGCAGGCTTTGCGAACGGTACTCATAGTGTTTCAGTTCATCGTGTCCATAGCGCTCATCGTCGTCGTTCTGCTCCAGTCCAGCAAGGGCGAGGGGCTCGGGTCGATCGGCGGGGGCGGTCAGCTGTTCTTCGCGAAGAACAAGGGCTGGGAGGACCTCTTGAGCAAGATAACCACTGTTGTGGCGGTGGTCTTTCTGGCTTCGTCTGTGTTGCTCACCGTTGTGAGGTAGGTCTGTGCCCCGTGCTGCGCGAAGGCCGGGGCTTTGTTTTCCTCGAGGCGCATAGCGGCGCACGTTGTGGGAGCGTGTGATGCGGCAGAGATGATGGAATTCGTCGAGAGGTGAACTGAAAATGCCGGTCGTTAGCACGTCGTCCATCCTGTACGCGACACTTGCAGGGGCCCTTGCCCTGGCGTTCGTCGGTTATCTCGTTTCGAGCGTCCTCGCGAGGGATCCCGGCAACGCAACGATGAAGGAGCTTTCCGGCGCCATCCACGAAGGCGCCATGGCGTTCTTGAAGCGCGAATACAGCATGGTATTCGTGTTCCTTGCGATAGTCTTCGTCATACTCGCAATCGGCATAAGCCCATACAGCGCCATAGCATTCGTGCTCGGGGCGGGCGCATCGATTTCCGCGGGCTTCGTGGGAATGCAGATATCGACCCGGGCCAACGCCAGAACCGCCCAGGCGGCCACGAAGGGGTTCAACAACGCCCTCCAGGTTGCGTTCCCTGGCGGCGCCGTGATGGGGATGTACGTGGTGGGGATCGGTCTCTTCGCGTTGTCCCTCGTGTACTACATATTCTCCAGGCTGCCAGGGCTTGACATGTTCTCCGCCACCGGGCTTGTGGCGGGTTTCAGCATGGGCGCGAGCTTCGTGGCGCTTTTTGCCAGGGTGGGCGGAGGCATTTACACGAAGGCGGCCGATGTCGGGGCCGACCTCGTGGGCAAGGTGGAGAAGGGTATCCCTGAAGACGACCCGCGAAACCCCGCAGTCATCGCAGACCTCGTTGGCGACAACGTCGGAGACGTCGCCGGGATGGGTGCAGACCTCTACGAATCCTATGTCGGCTCCATAGTGTCGGCCATGGTGATCGCCGCCGCCACGTTCCCGAGCGTCGAGGCGAAGTTCAAGGGCATCATATTCGCGCTCGCACTCGCGGCGATCGGCATCGTGGCTTCGATCATCGGCACTTTCTTCGTCAGAACCAGTGAGACCGGCGGCGACCCCGGAGGCGCTCTTCGCAAGGGCACGTTCGCCAGCGCGGCGCTGGTCGTCATCGGCACTTTCTTCCTCAGTCGCTACTACTACGGTGAACTCGGGGTGTTCTGGGCCGCGCTCTTCGGCCTCCTCTCGGGCGTGGTCATCGGGCAGGTGGCCGAGATGTATACATCCGGCAAGGCCGTCGCGGGGCTTGCGAAGACATGCCTCACCGGCCCTGCGACGAACATCATCGGCGGGTTCGCGCTCAGCATGAGGAGCACCGTGCTCCCGCTGCTGTTCGTGGCTATCGCGATCCTTGTGGCGTTCTCGGCAGCGGGGTTCTATGGGATAGCCGTGGCAGCCCTCGGGATGCTCTCGATTGCGGGCATGACGGTGTCGGTCGACGCTTACGGACCCATATCCGACAACGCGGGCGGCATCGCCGAGATGGCGCACATGCCCCCCGAGGTCCGCAAGATCACAGACTCCCTCGACGCTGCGGGCAATACGACTGCCGCCATAGCGAAGGGATTCGCCATCGGCTCTGCGGCCCTGACCGCGCTTGCGCTGTTCTTCGCGTATATCCAGGCTGCGGGGCTATCCATCATGGACTTGCTCAACGCGAGAGTAGTGGCGGGCGTGTTCATCGGCGCCATGGTCCCGTACATCTTCGCGGCAGGCACCATGGAGGCCGTCGGGCGCTCTGCGTTCAAGGTGGTCGAGGAGGTCCGCAGGCAGTTCAAGGAGATCCCTGGCCTCATGGAAGGCAAGGCGCGCGCGGAGTACGCGAGGTGTGTCGACATAACCACGGCCGGGGCGCTTCGTGAGATGGTAGCGCCCGGCTTGCTGGCGGTGGGCATTCCGCTTGCCGTCGGGGTACTCCTCGGCGTTGAGACCCTTGGGGGGCTTCTCGCGGGCGCGCTTGCGACCGGCGTTCCGCTGGCCATTCAGCTTGCGAACGCGGGCGGCGCCTGGGACAACGCGAAGAAGTACATCGAAGCCGGAAACCTGGGAGGCAAGGGCACACCCGTTCATGCGGCCGCAGTCATCGGAGACACCGTCGGCGACCCGTTCAAAGACACCGCGGCCCCAGCCATGAACATTCTCCTCAAGCTGATGACCGTGGTGTCCCTTGTATTCGCGCCGCTCATCATCAAGCTGAACGCGCTCCTGATGGGGCTGTTTAGCTGATTTAGCCGGCATTTCCAGGCCGCGGTCACAGGGAACCCGAGGTAAGCATGAGCGGCTTCGCCCCGGAGGCGGGCGGGAGCCTCCCGGACAGGCCGCCGGCGGAGCACGGCAAGAGGACTATACACGTATGTGGGGATGGTGTGCGAAGAAGTGCACGGGTTCCGTGCACTTCTTCAGCACCTTCATGGGATGAGCTCGACTCGACGTTTCCGTTCGCCGCGCCGGCGCGAAGACCGAAGATCGAAGACTGAAGACCGATGAGCTTGTGTCAGGGGTGGGAAAGGCATGAGACGACGACCCGGACGCGAGATCTCGGGATCACTGGACAAAGGAGAGAGAAGTGCACGATGATGGACCGACAGCAGGCGTTGGAACTCGTGAAGAAGAACGTGAGGACGAGGAACCTCATCAAGCACATGCTCGCAACGGAGGCAGTCATGAAGGCTCTTGCGGCGCGCTTTGGCGAGGACGAGGAGAAGTGGGCGCTCGCGGGGCTCCTCCACGACATCGACTATGATGAGACGGCCCACGACCCCGACCGCCACAGCCTCGTAGGTGGCGAGATGCTATCGAAACTGGGACTATCGGAGGATCTCGTGCATGCAGTCAAGGCTCACAACGAGGCGCATGGGCTTGTGCGGGAGACCCGTCTCGATAAGGCGCTTTACGCGGTTGACCCGCTCACCGGGCTCTTGGTAGCGGCGGCTTTGATCCATCCAGAGAAGAAGCTCTCTGCGATCGATGTCGGCTTCGTGATGAACAGGTTCAAGGAGTCATCGTTCGCACGGGGGGCCAACCGCGATCAGATCAGGACTTGCTCCGAGCTGGGGCTGTCGCTCGAGGAGTTCATCGGCATCGGCCTCGGGGCCATGCAGGCGATCTCGCAGGAACTTGGCCTATAGAAGGACTGCACAGGCGGTCGATCACTGATTCCCGGGAGTGCCCTCTCGTGGTGTGCCAAGGCGACGGTCATGCTCGTGGTGGAGGCCCTGCGAGGGGCAGCGGATACGGGAGGCTCCCGGTACGCCGTCGGTCAACAGCCGGCCGCGCCACCACAGCCCGCTCCTTGCCCTCCCGCGTCGCGCCTCGCGTGGCGGCGTCGCTTGAATGCGACGCGCCGCCATGGTATAATTGGCGTGCAGGTGAGGGGCTTTGTCAGAAGGACAGAAGATCGTAGCCACGAATCGTAAGGCGTATCACGACTATCATATACACGAGACGTACGAAGTGGGGATCGCCCTCACCGGCACCGAGATCCAGTCGGTAAGGCGCGGGATGGTGAGCCTCCGCGATAGCTTCGCGAGGGTGGAGGGCGGCGACGTACTGCTCTACAACATGAACATAAGCCCGTACGAGCACGGCAACAGGTTCAACCACGAGCCCCTCCGCACGCGCAGGCTGCTCCTGCACAAAGAGGAGATTCGCAGGCTCACAGGCAAGACCCAGGAGCGCGGCTTCACGCTCGTGCCGCTCAGGGTCTACCTGAAGAGGGGCCTCGCCAAAGTGGAGCTGGCGCTGGCCAAGGGCAAGAAACTCTATGACAAGCGTGAGGACATCGCAAGGCGCGATCTCGCACGCGAGGCGGACCGTGCGATTAAGGAGAGAACGCGCTAGCCGCGCGAGGCGCGCCGACCGACGGGTAGCGCCTCGAAGTCGTGAAACGCGGGTTTTGAAGTTTGTGGGGGCGTTACGGTTTCGACGGGGAGCTGTGACGACAGGGGTAGCGAGCCGAGATCCCGCCGACCTCGTTAAACGGTGGAACGCACGATAAGTGCCAACAACGAATACGCTTACGCTGCGTAACTAACGCAGCCGTCCAACCCGGGCTTGGCCTGGGAGACCGGTGCGGGCGTCATCTAAACCAGGATGCTCTCGCCCCAATTCTCGGAGGGGCGGGCCAAGATCATCGAGATAGTCCTGTGGGGAGCCGGCGCGGGGGCGCCTCCGGGGCGAAACCAAATCCCACGCTACGCTCGTAGAAGCTCCTCGAGTTGCCTCTTCGGACGCGGGTTCGACTCCCGCCGCCTCCACCAGTCTTGTGCGGGCGGTGCCTGACGCCGCAGGCCGCCTCTGCCCGATCACAGCAGGCCGTCAGCCCTTTGACGTACGTCTCCGCGAGATGGTTCCAGGTGAGATCGTCGGGCGGGAGCGGCGTAGTCCGGGCCGCCTTTCCGTAATCCCCAGACGTTCCTTCAAGGCGCTTTGCAGGATTTGAGAGAAGTTCATCCCCTCCGTCTTCCTTGAGTAGCTTGATTACCTCCCTCGATGAATATGACCTCATCCCCGCTCCCCCCTTGCAATTGGATCATAATGCGTATCATGATGCGCGTCAGGGGGTCACTCGCCCCACTGCCCGTGTGACCGACGAGGCCGAGAGGAAGAGTGTCACCTGCCGTTGGTTGAACATATGATATCGTGACCGCAGGTCGACTCGCAGGTCACGGTGTGCCGTAAACGGTAGTCCGGGGGGGTAGATGGCATGGCAGAGATCACCAAGCCCAAGCCCGAATGGGGATGGGGGGGCGGCTTCGACTGGTGGTGGATCATAATCATCGCCATCATAGTAATAGTCCCGTTCTTCTTCATCTTCTTCCTTTTCCCATTCGGCAAGTAAGCTAAGCGAGAGCGCAGAAATGCTCCTGACTCTTGGGAGGGGTTGCCGGTGACTCAAAGAGAGCGCAACACCGGCAACCCCAACACCGTCAGGAGAAGTGGCGCAAGCTTACGGCGCCATACTTGGTACACATTTCGCAGGTTGGCCGGAACAGGCCAGCTACAGTATGTGTGGCTCTCTCGACGCGAGAGGAGGGTCAACTGAAGGCGTGTGGGCCGAAACATAGGCTTGGTCGTTTGCAAGCCTGCATCTCGCCGTCACATCGAGCGGTACCGCCGCAGCCGGCGGGGCACGCGGCGGTGCCTGCTTTCACGCCTGGGCCTGGTGGGGTACTGTCGTCGGCCATACCACTGTAAGCTGCACATCCCTCGTGGTTCCGTGTACACCCACATACAGGTGGTGCTTCTCCGCATCGAAAAAGCAGGCGCGCTGTCCGCCGACGACAGCGGCCGAGTCTGCCGCCCCGGGCACGGGTGCGCCGTCTACGAGCACCTCCGCGGGACGCGCCTGGCATCCCCAGACCCTGATCACGCCGACGGGAAGCGCGCAGGGGTAGCGCTCGTCGCGTGCGTTCATCGTTACCTGCAACACGGTGCGGGGACGCGTCGGCGCTGCTGCCACTGCCGCCGACAACGTTGCTGTTGCTGTTGGTGTTGCTGTTGGTGTTGCCGCTGCCGTCGCTGTTACCGTCGCTGCCTCGTTGATCGAGGGCTTCCGGCCCTCCCCGTCCGCCTGGGTCAGCGTGTACGCTATATCCACGAATCCGTACGCACCCGCTGCATGGTCCGTGGTCTCGCCGTCGTCCACGTATAGTTCGAACCTTCGCTCGGGGACGGCCGCGGAGGGGTAGATGTCGACGACCTCCAGCGCCTGGGGGATCTCGCCGACGAAGTTCATCGCCCTGCCGTAAGGGACGATGGCGCCCTCACGATAGAACACGGGGATCCGATCAAGAGGGGCGTCGGCCAACACGCAGCGCCCGCCGCGCACTTTCTCGCCCGTATGAAAGTCGATCCACTCGCCCTCCGGTAGGTACACTTTGCGGCATGAGGCGTGCGGCTGGTAAACGGGGGCAACGAGGATATCGCGTCCCAGCATGAACTGGTCGAAGGCCGCGTGCGCCCGTTCGTCTCCTGGAAACTCCAGAATCATCGCCCGCATGGCGGGCACGCCCTCCATTGACGACTGCCACATCAGCGTGTAGATATACGGCAGGAGCCTGTATCTCAACTTGATGTAGTCGCGGCACACCGACTCGTATGGTTCGCCCAGCGCGTAGGGCTCCTGCGACCGGCTTCCGAGCGCGCTGTGGTTGCGGAACAGCGGGGTGAACGTCCCAAGCTGCGTCCATCTCGCGACGAGTTCAGGGTTGCTGTCGCCGATGAAGCCTCCGACGTCGGTCCCGACGAACGAGACTCCGGACATCCCGAGGTTCAGGCACATGGGCACGGCCATCATGAGGTGCTCCCACCAGCTGGAGTTGTCACCTGTCCAGATACAGGCGTGGCGCTGGATCCCGGCGCATCCGGCCCTGCTGATGACGAACGGGCGCACGCCCGGAAGAAGGTCGCGGAACGCCTGGCACGTCGCCTCGCTCATGAGATTGCCGTACGCGTTGTGGACTTGCGCGTGTGGCATCTCCTCGCCCGGCTCTCCGTGCAGCGCCTGCCCGGGCATGGTCTTCGTCGGGGTGTCGAAGCAGGAGGGCTCGTTCATGTCGTTCCACACCCCGCGCACTCCCGCGTCGAAGAGGGCCCTGTGCTGCGCGGCCCACCATGCCCGCACCCTCTCGCGGGCGAAGTCGGGGAAGGACACGGGTCCGGGCCACACGCTCGCCACGAACCTCTTCCCACCTGGCAGCATCACGAAACAGTCTTCATCCACGCCCTCCCGGTACACCTCGTAGTCTGGGTCGACCTTTACGCCAGGATCGACGATGGTGACCACCTTATAGCCCATGGCGGACAGTCGCTTCGCGAGGCCGGAGGGGTCGGGAAACCCGTCCGGATCGAACGTGAACACGCGAAAACCGCGCATGTAATGGATGTCCAGGTATATCGCGTCGCAGGGGATGCCGCGCTCCCTGAACCTGCGCGCGACCTCCTCGACCTGCTCCTGTGGACGGTAGCTGAACCGCGACTGATGGTAACCAAGGGCCCACAGGGGTGGGAGGCTCATGCGACCGGTAAGCTCGGTGTACCGCCGCAGGATGGCCTTTGCCTCGGGCCCTGCGAAGAAGTAGTAGTCCAGGACTTTCTCATCAGTGGCGAACAGATACTCATCGTGCGAGGACTTGCCCATGTCGAAGAAGCACCGCGCGGCGCTGTCGAGGAGAATGCCGTACGCCTGCCCATGCGAGACCCCAATGAAGAACGGAATGGACACGTACATCGAGTCGGTCGCCGGCGTGTGGGGGTTCACATCCGTGTTCCACAGGGTCATCGCCGAGCCACGCTTGTCGAGGAAGCCGGTGCGCTCCCCGAACCCGTAGAAGTGTTCGGCGGGCTCGAGGGCTTTGGTGCACCCCGCCCCGGGGCCCCGCCAGCCCATGCCGAACGTCGGACTCTCCACGCATATGGGCGTCCCATCCGGCCGGAGGAAATCGATCTGGAGAGGCGCCTTCTTCACTCTAGCAAGCACAACAGCGGTTGCCAGGGTAGCCCCATCCGGGCGCTCCTCGATGCTGACCGGCACCTGGGGCCAGTCATGCTTCGCCACGGCGAACGACCGGCGCGCGCGGCCAAGCCCATCGTCTCCTCGCGCGTTGTTGCGGCTGCGGCGCGCATCCGGGGTCATCCGGACGCGCACGAGGTCGTCGGCGACGATCCTCACCTCGACGGTGGCATTATCCAGCTCGAGCACGATCCCGCCTGCGTCTTGCCGACACGTTTTCGCTGACCCTACCGGTGTGAGATGCTCTGCCAAGGTCATCTAGCCCCCCATCCAGATTGGCTATGGTCCAGCAAGAGCCTGGAGCATGGCCGACGTAAGGCGCGGACGCTGCCCCGGGCACAGGCGCTCGCGCAACAGTCGCATGATTCTCCAAGACCTGGGGGATTCCTGCTCTGACCAGTGACTTCCGTGCGGACGCCGCCGAAGCGTGCCGCGGCGCATCTGCCGCGGCGCATCTTCATTTTCGGCACCGGCAGGCGTATAATCGGAGTGGCCCCACCTCTCCCGTGCCCCGCTCTGGCTGCGCGAGCCGGCCTCGGGGGTGTGGGGTTGGGGTGAGGCCGGCGCATGACGACGAACCTGTGATAAGGGGTGTTGGATAGTGGGTGTGGCCGGTGATGTCGGATTCATCCCGTTGGACGGCGATCCGGGCGCGGAGGGGCACGGCTTGCCGACCGAGGGGAGAACGCGCGTGGAGAAGGACCTGCTCGGAACGCGCGA
The DNA here is from genome assembly GCA_030024085.1 of Bacillota bacterium. Taxonomy (GTDB): domain Bacteria; phylum Bacillota; class SHA-98; order UBA4971; family UBA4971; genus UBA6256. The sequence continues at coordinate 93,301 of JASEJE010000002.1, forward strand.
GGTCCCTGAGGATGCGTATTACGGGATACAGACCCTGCGCAGTGCTGAGAACTTCCAGATCACGGGCCTCCGGATGCATCCTGCGCTTGTGAGGGCCTTCGCGATGGTGAAGAAGGCGGCGGCCCTCGCCAACATGCGCATGGGATACCTGCAAGAGGATGTAGCCCGCGCCATAGTGCAGGCGGCCGATGAGGTCATCGCGGGAGGGCTCCGGGAGGAGTTCATCGTCGACGCGATACAGGGCGGCGCCGGCACGTCCATGAACATGAACGTCAACGAGGTGCTGGCCAACCGCGCCGTCGAGATCCTGGGTGGCAGGAAGGGCCAGTACGAAATGGTGCACCCGCTCACCCACGTGAACATGTCGCAATCCACGAACGACGTGTTCCCCACGGCTGCCAAGCTTGCCATGCTGCAGCAGATCAACCCGGCGATAAAGGCCCTGAACAGGCTCGTGCACGCACTCCGCGAGAAGTCGGAGGAGTTCCGGGACGTCATCAAGATGGGCCGCACGCACCTGCAGGACGCGGTCCCGATCACCCTCGGCCAGGAGTTCGGCGCCTACGCCGGCGCCGTCAAGCGCGACCTCGAGCGCATCGGGCGCAGCGCCGACGGCCTTCTCGCGATCAACATGGGTGCGACGGCGGTCGGGACGGGCCTCAACGCTGACCCGGAGTACATGAGGCTCGTCGTGGAGGAGCTCGAGAACACGACCGGGTACGCGCTTCGGCTTGCGGAGAACCTCGTGGACGCCACGCAGAACGTGGACCTGTTCACCGATGTCTCGTCCTCCGTCAAGATGTGCGCAATCACGCTGTCGAAGATCGCAAACGACCTTCGGCTTCTGGCCTCCGGGCCATTCGCCGGCCTCAAGGAGATCAACCTGCCTCCCGTTCAGCCGGGGTCGTCCATAATGCCGGGCAAGGTGAACCCGGTTATCGCCGAGGCCGTGAACCAGGCCGCGTTCCAGATAATCGGCAACGACGTGACGATAACGCTTGCGGCACAGGCGGGCCAGCTCGAGCTCAACGTGTTTGAGCCCGTGCTCGTCTTCAACCTGCTCCAGTCGATAGACATACTCAAGAACGTCGTGAACATGTTCGTGGACAGGTGCGTGACGGGGATCACCGCCAACGAGGACAGGTGCCGCGCCGTGGTGGAGAACAACGTGGGCATCCTCACGGCCCTGAACCCGTACCTGAGCTATGACGTGGTCTCTGCCATCGCCAAGGAGGCTCTGGCGTCGGGCAAGCCGGTGAGGGACCTCGTCCTGCAGACCGGTCTTCTGACCGAGGAAGAGCTCGGCCTCATCCTGAGCCCGGAACAGATGACCCGTCCGGGCATCGCGGGGGCGAGGAAGCTCCGCGAGAAGCTGCTTGCCCTCGGCAGAAAGGAAACGACGGGCGGCGCCCGGGGCGCGGATGTTCTGGAGGCAGAGGACCGCTGACTCCAGTGACTCCAGGCAGATGCCCGGGCACGGCACAGGCATCCTCGTGGGGCGTCAGGCGATCGGTGGCGCCTGGCCTGGGGACACGCCGGGAGATGGTGCCGGGCCGGGCGCCGCTGCCTCAGGCGGAGTCGGACCCGGCGTGGGCGCTGGTGCAGGCACGGGCGCGGGCGCTGGTGACGACGGGGCCGGTGTCGGCGTCGGCGTCGGGGAGCGTGGCGCCGGAGACCCCGGTCCCGGCCCTGGAGGCGCAGCCGGGGCAGGAACAGGGGCTGACACGGGCCTCTTGAGGGCCTTGCCCTGGCGCGCGATCTCGTCGAGGACCTCCGGCACGGTCAGAAACCGGTATCCCTGGTCCTTGAGGGTCCTGACTATCTCAGGCAGCGCTTCGAGGGTCCCGGTGAGGTCTTCCTCCGGCCCTCCCGACGAGTGGTGCAGGACTATCGCGCCGCTCTTGAGAGCGGGCACGACGTTCTTGATGATCTGTTCCTTCGGCAGGCCCCACCAGTCCAGCGAGTCGATGGTCCAGAGCACGACCTTGAAACCCTCCCGTCCGACCGCTTCCACGGCGGGCGGGTCGAGCGCGCCGTACGGTGGTCGCACGACTGCGGGCGCCTGGCCGACAAGCCGCTTGAAGACGCCCTGCGCCTTTCGAAGGTCCAGCAACACCTGCCACGGCGCCATCCGCGACATGTTGGAGTGGAAATACGTGTGGTTGCCGATGGCATGCCCCTCGTTGACGATGCGCGCGACCACCTCCGGATGCTTCTCCGCGGCCTGTCCGATGAGGAAGAAAGTGGCCCGTACCCCATGTCTGGCGAGGATATCAAGGATCTTCGGGGTGTAGGTGTTGTCAGGTCCATCATCGAACGTTATGGCGACGGCCGGTGTGTCAGGAGTCCATTGCCTTACCACGACGTCGGGAAACAGCTTCACAAGGTCCTGCGGTTCAGGTGTCCTGTTCTGCTTCTCTGTGCCGTCGGCAAAGCGCGGGAGAGCGGCTTCTCCTAACACCCTCGACTGCAGTATGGTATCGAGGGTCCGGGGCCTTGCAACCATGACTGCAAGGGCGACGAGCGCGCCGATGGCGATGTACCCGATGTTTCTCAAGACCGATACCCCCCTCGTGGTGTTCCCCCGGTTATTATCCCCCGTCAGGGCAGGTAGGCGCACAGGCGGACGGCGCTTACTCAGTTTTCGTTCAGAACACCGACCTGCTCTCATGGTGGAGGAAGCTTGCGGGTTTGCGTAGAGGCGAGAGATGTGAGGAACGTGATCATCGAGGTAAACGACGTCTGGAAGGTCTGCACGCTGAGAAATAGCGCGGATTTGTGGCGATCTACTTAGCTCGGGCGCTGGCTGCAGCCTCCGAAATCCAGCCGGAGGATGCGCGCGGAGTTCAGGGTAGCGAGCAGCGCCACGCCGACATCCGCGAATACGGCCTCCCACATGGTGGCGACGCCGATGGCCCCCAGCAGAATGAATGCTCCTTTCACGCCGAGGGCCAGGGCGATGTTTTGCACGACCACTGCGCGCGTGCCTCGCGCCATGCGAACCGCTGTGACCAGCCTCGACGGCATGTCGTCCATGAGCACGATGTCTGCGGCCTCGATGGCGGCGTCCCTGCCGAGGCCCCCCATGGCTATTCCCACGTCGGCGCGGGCGATCACGGGGGCGTCATTGATCCCATCGCCCACGAACGCGAGTTTCCGCCCGTCGCGTCCGGCCATGGCTGACTCGATCTCCTCAAGCCTCGCCACCTTTTCCTCTGGGAGCAGCTCGGCGAAGTATGAGTCCATGCCGATGCGTTCGGCAACCTCTCTCGCCACGGCCTCGTCGTCCCCCGTGAGCATGATCGCCTGTTTGACCCCGAGCTTCTTGAGGGATGCGATAGCCTCCGCGGCGTCCGGCTTCACTTCATCGGAGATGATGATGTAGCCGGCGAACACCCTGTTCACCGCCACGTATACGACCGTGCCCCGGAGGTCGCAGGAGTCGTGGTCGATGTTCTCCCTGTGCATGAGCCTGTCGTTGCCGGCGATGATCTCTTTGCCGTCCACGATGGCCTTCACACCATGCCCCGAGATCTCCTGGTAGTCTCGCACCAGGTCGGCCTGCACCGGCCGGCCGTAGGCCTCGAGGATGGACTTCGCTATCGGGTGGGCGGAGTTCGTTTCTGCAACGGCTGCAAGCTCGAGCAGATCCTCCCTGGAATAGCCATTCCGGACTTGCGTCCCGGTGACGCGAAACACACCTTTTGTGAGCGTGCCTGTCTTGTCGAAGACCACGGTGTGCAGCGAGGTGAGAGCGTCGAGAAAGTTTGCTCCTTTCACCAGGATGCCATGCCTTGACGCGCCGCCTATGCCCCCGAAGTAGCCCAAGGGGACAGAGATGACGAGAGCGCACGGGCACGAGACGACCAGCAGCACCAGGGCGCGATGCACCCATGTAGCGAACGTGGCCCCCGGCACGATGAGCGGTGGCACGACCGCGACCCCTAGTGCCGCCAGCGTGACCGCAGGGGTGTAATAGCGGGCGAACCTGGTTATGAACTGCTCGGTCGGGGCCTTACGTGCTGCGGCGTTCTCCACGAGGTTCAATATCCTGGACACAGCGGATTCGGCGGACTTTCTCTCGACGCGAACGTCGAGCGCACCGCCCTGGTTCACCATGCCGGCAAGCACCTTCTCCCCAGGTCGCACTCTGCGGGGGGTTGGCTCTCCCGTCAGCGCCGACGTGCCCACGAACGAGGTCCCCTCGATGACCTCGCCGTCGAGGGGGATCCGCTCTCCGGGCCTTACCAGCACGATCTGGCCGATCTCGACATCCTCGGGCCGGACGGCCTCGACCTTCTCGCCGACCCTGACGTTGGCGACGTCGGGACGGATATCGAGGAGCGCCCCGATGGCCCGGCGCGATCGGCCGACAGCGCCGTCCTGCAAGATCTCGCCCACGGCATAGAAGAGCATTACGGCCACAGCCTCCGGCAACTGATGGATGAGGATGGCTCCAAGGGTTGCCACCGTCATGAGGAACGTCTCATCGAAGACCTCGCCGCGCACGAGATTACGCACGGCAGTGCGGACCACCCTTGCACCGACCAGGAGATACGCGGCGAGGAACACCGGGTACTCAATCAGGCGGTATACGCTGTGATGCAGCGCCTGCTCGGTCACGAGGCCGATGATGAGAAGCGCCCCCGACGCTACAGTCGCTCCGAGCTGTCTTCTGATGCCGTCTTCGCGTTCCCCGGCTTCCTGTGCTGCACGCTGGGCGTCGCGGCCCGGCCCGTCAGATTCGTCGTGTCCACCTGGCGCCCTGCAAGCACGGCATGTCTCCTCTGATACGTCCATTTCCGTCTTTCCTCTCTTTCCCCCTCGCGTCAGCACGGGCTCACGCCGGCATGGGCAGCCAGACGTGAGTTCGGAAGCGAACTCCCTCAAAGCCGGCACGGCCTTGCGAATCTGCGGTGGGCCTACTGTGCCCGCATGCTACCTGTCTTCCGCGAAGTGCTCCTGGGCCTGGCGGATCATGTTCACGATGTGCTCGTCGTCCAGCGAGTAGCACACCGTCTTGCCTTCGCGCCGGTACTTGACGAGGCGCAGGGCGCGAAGGAGCCTCAGGTGGTGCGATACAGCGGGGAGACTCATGTCGAGGATCGCGGCGAGATCGCACACGCACAGCTCCTCCAGGGACAGCAGGTAAAGGATCTTCGTCCGGGTCTCATCGCCCAGGGCCTTGAATATCTCTGAAAGGCCGGCTACCTCCAGGAGCCTGTCCTTCAGCCTTGCGGTCCTGCTACCCGAGGGCGTGAACACGTCGCAGACGTCGTTGGTCGGCATAGCGTTGCCTCCTCACTGCAACAGGGCGGTCTGGCCGGGTGGGGGTCGAGAGACCGCTACCGCTTCCCCTGACCGAGCGCCTGGGGCCCCTGTCAAGGCCCCGTCACGCAAAGGCCTGTCCCCGGCTGGCTATCGAGTCGGCACGGGTCTACTGACCCACGCCGGGCACCTGACCTAACCAAGTGTGGGTTCAGAAACCACCGTCACTTTTCCAGGGTTGCCGGTGTTGCCCTCCGGGGACGGCGCGCTTGCGGCGCGCCTCGTTCGAATTTGGCGCTCAAGGCTAGCCGAATTCCAGGCGCCCCGCCCTAGCAAGCACCGGCAACCCGGAATCTTCTCCCAAACCGGCATGGATTTCTGAACGCACACTTAGTACTGTTCAATTGAGCAACTGTTTAATTATAGTATAACTTGTGCCGCGGTCGGGCGTCAATGTCGCGTCTCAGGACGTCGCGTTCTCGGGGATGCCACGCTTCAGGGGATTGCGCAGGCGGGGTCTTGGCAGGACAGAGCATGCGGGGTATAATATTCCGTGGCACGTAAGATTGGGGACACGAAACATACCATCGGGACCGCGTGAAGGAAAGGAGGCGGGATCGGTGGGCGCATCCGGCGATAGCCCCGATTCGTGTGACAAAGGCACTCCGGCCTCACACGTGGACGAAGTGGAGATGCTCCTTGCACGCATCGAGCACCTCATGAGGACTCAGGGCAGGGCTGAGCTCGCGGACCTTGGCGTCACGAGGGACCAGTTTCATGCCTTGCTTGCGCTGTGCGGAGCTGAACTGACCATGAGCGAACTCGGAGAGCGGCTTGGCGTTAGCTGCAGCACCGTCACCGACCTTGTGGACCGCATGGAGCGGGCGGGCCTTGCCGAACGCATTCGCGACGAGGGTGACCGAAGGGTCGTGCGTGCGAGGATCACGAACGCCGGGAAGCTCGTGCTGAATAGGGTCCGTGCGAGACGCCGGCAATACCTCGGGTGCGTGCTGGGGGCCATGACCGAGGAAGAACAGTCCACTCTCCGCGACCTGCTTACGAGGGTGCACTCGCTCCTGGCATCCCAGTCAGGGCCATGACTCTTCCCACCCAGACTGAGCCTTCCTGCGACCCCTTCCCCTCGGGCTATCACGATACCGGGCGATGTCGATGCGATGAAGGTGATCTGACGGCATGAGCGATGTGGAAGATGTTGATGTTGAACTACGGGTGACTCCCGCGTTCCAGCTCGACTCGGCCCCGGCGGTAAGACGACGTGTTCTCGATCTTGCTGGGCCGGCCCTCGTGGAGATGCTCCTCGTTACCCTTGTGGGCATGGCGGATATGATAATGGTGGGCAGGATAGGGCCTGCGGCCATCGCTGCGGTCGGGCTCACCAACCAGCCGGTCTTCTTCGCCACGGCGGTGTTCATGGCTCTCAACGTCGGCACCACCGCGGTCATAGCCCGCGCCATCGGGGCAGACGAGAAGCCGGTAGCCGATGACGCTCTGAGGCAAAGCTTCATGCTCACCACCATCATGGGGATAGGTGTGAGCGTGCTCGGGCTGGCGTTCGCGCGGGACGTGATGGTGCTGATGGGCGCCGAGGAGGACGTCATCCCCCTTGGCGTGGCCTACATGCAGATAGTCGCGGCCGGCGCGGTTTTCATGCTCCTGACCATGAGCGTTGCTGCGGCGCTCCGCGGCGCAGGAGACACGATGACACCGATGAAGGTCAACGCTTTCTGCAACATCCTCAATGTCTTCGGAAACTACGTCCTGATTTACGGCAAGCTGGGATTCCCGAGGATGGGCGTTGCCGGGGCGGCGCTCTCGACCAGCATATCCAGGGCGATCGCGTTCGTCCTCATCATGCGGGTGGTGACCGGCGGCAAGTTCATCCTCCACCTCTCGGGGCCGCTGCGGTTCGATTTCCCGCTCATCCGCCGCATCGTCAACATCGGCATCCCTGCAGCTGTCGAGCAGCTCATCCTCCGCGGCGGGCAGCTTGCTTACCTCAGAATCGTTGCGGGGTTCGGGACGGCCGTCGTGGCGTCTCACCAGATCGCCATGAACATCCTGGGGCTTTCATTCATGCCCGGCCAGGCGTTCGCCGTGGCGGCGACGACGCTCGTGGGCCAGGGCCTCGGTGCACACAGGGCGGACCTCGCAGAGAAGGGGGCGCTCGAGACGCGCCGCATCGGCATGATGATCTCCGGGTTCATGGCGTTCGTGTTCATCCTGTTCGGCAGGTATATCGCCATGCTGTACTCGAACGACCCCACGGTTGTGGCGAAGACCGGCGTGGTCTTGAGGATAATCGGACTCGTGCAGCCGGCGCAGTCCACCCAATTCATCCTGGCAGGAGGTCTGCGCGGGGCCGGTGACACCAAGTGGCCGCTTTACTCCACTGCAATAGGTATCTGGGGTTTCAGGGTCGCCCTGGGGTACGTGCTCGCCGTCACCCTCGACATGGAGCTTGTAGGAGCGTGGATCGCCATGGCGATCGACCAGATAGTGCGCTCGGGCATCATCCTGTTCCGGTTCCGCAGCGGCAGGTGGAAGCTGGCGAAGGTGTAGCGGTGCAGCACGGTCCCGGGTCGCCACGACGTTGCTACCTGGGCTCCGACCAGGGTTCCGGCCAGGGTTCGCGTCGAGGCTGCGCTCAAGTTAGAACCTTCCAGTCCTGACGATCGAAACGAGGAGCCATGCTCCGAATACGAGGGCGATGATGAAACCGACTTCCGCCAGGGGCAGGCGCCAGAACACGACCGTGGGCGTAGCCCGCACCACGAGAGATGTGCCCACTATGATGCTGGCCAGCACGATGCTCATGGCGAGGCGGTTCACCAGCACTGCCAGGCCTCGAAGGAAGCGCTCGCCTCCTTCCAGCTCCCACCTCACCTTGAGCTGTCCTCCGGTGGCCATGTCGAGGATTGTCCCGAGCTTTCCGGGCAGCCTGGCGGCGAAGTCCAGGTACTCCGCGGCGGACCTGCGAAGTCCCTTCATCACCGATGCAGGCTTCAGCCTCTCGCGGACAAGACGCCGCGCGAAGGGCTGGGCCACCTCCACGAGGTTCAGAGGCGGATATACGTGCCTCGCGGTGCCTTCAACGGTGGCAAGGGCCTTCATGACAAGCGAGAAGTCGGCCCTCACCTTTATGTCGTGCTTGAGAGCAACGTCCAGCACGTCCTTGGAAAGGTCCCGGATGCTGATCTGGGACAGCGGTACGCCATAATACCGCCGGAGCAGGACATCCACATCCCGCGTGAGAGACCTGACGTCGATATCTCGAGGTGCTATCCCCAGATTCAACAGAACGGCGACCAGGCGCGGGGCGGACCTTGCGGCGACGGCCGTGAAGAAGGCGCCGAACTGGGCTTTGAGGTCGTCGCCTACCTCGCCCACCATTCCGAAGTCCATGAGGCCCACATTGCCCGCGGGGGTTACGATCACGTTTCCGGGATGCAGGTCGGCGTGGAAGAAGCCGTGCACGAGGATTTGCCGCAGGATGGTGTCCACGAGAGTTCTGGCCACCGCTGCTCTGTCGATGTACGGGGCTTTCTCGCCGTCCACCTGGGCCACCTCGGTCAGCTTCGTCCCGTGGAGGCGTTCCATGGTGAGGACGCGCCGTGTCGTGTAGTCCCAAAAGACCTCTGGCACCACGATACGCGGGTCCAGCCTGAGGTTGCGGGCGAAGCGGTCGGCGTTGGCAGCCTCCACCGTGTAGTCCAGCTCTCGAGTGAGGGCGCCCGCGATCTCGTCCACGATATCGACGAGGTTGTACACTCTCGCGAGACGCAGCCTAAGCCTGCGGCTGGCGAGAACGGCGAGCTCCTTCAGGATCTCCAGGTCCAGCCGGATGGCCTCCTCGACGCCCGGGCGCTGGACCTTGACGACCACCTCTTCGCCCGTCTTCAGAACGGCGTTGTGGACCTGTCCCAGCGAAGCTGCAGCCACCGGTTCAGGCTCGAACCTCTCGAAGACCTCGCTCGGCCGCCCGCCGAGTTCGGCGGCGATGATGGCTTCAGCTTCGGCGGTGCCGAAAGGCGGGGCCTTGTCCTGCAGCTTCTCCAGCTCCGCCGCGAGGCCCGGCGGCACCATGTCAGGCCTCGTGCTCAGGATCTGGCCGATCTTGATGAACGTGGGGCCGAGTTCCTCCAGCGCCCGGCGCACGCGTTCCCACCTCGAGAGTCGGTACACGTCAGGATGGGCCAGGCCCTTCCTGTGCCCGGGCGCCCGGCGCCTGCCGGCCTGCCCCAGCATGTCGGCGACGAAGCCGAACCCGTATTTCGCCGCCACGCGCGCTATCTCACGGTAACGCACGAGGTGGGCGTAGCCGCGGCGGATGTGCATGGGTCGTCACGCGGCTACTGGCGGAGCCGCACCTCGAGATCCTGGAGATCCTTCTTGGTGGCAAGCCCCATCTCATCCACGAGCTTCTGCAGCTCGCCGCGGATAGTCTCTGTGAGACGCGCGCGCCCCTCCTCGCCCTTCTTCGTCAGATCCGACACCAGCCTCTCGGCTTCGGCCCTGCCGATCTCGCCACGCTTCACGCACTCGTCCACGGTCTTCTGGATCTTCTCTTTCGTCAGGATGACTGCGCCAAGTCCGAAGTCGATTATCTTGCTCATCGTGTCAAGCACCGCCGACACCTCCTGTTCTTTGCGATGCGGTCTACGTGCCCGTCACTATATTACCACATGCGGCCCTGTCATTAACACTTCATTTTAACATCACGCCATCTCGGGACTCATCCCTTCTACTGTACCCCGCTGAGCCGCCCGGCCACTCGCCAGCCTGTCTGCCTGCCCATGCTGTTCGTCTGCTGCCTCGCTGCCCGACAACACGCTGCCCGCCGATGCTTGACAACCGCGTGATGCGGGCGTAAGCTGAACCGGGGAGGGAACTTCGGCGAGTGGCTCCACGCAGGCTATGTCGAGGCGCAAGAAGGGAGATGATGAAGGTGGACGCAGACCCTGGGAGTAGTAGCGTCAATACGAGAGCGCACGCGGCGCCACCCGGTGCGCGGTGTCCGTCTTCGTCGTTTCCCAGAGCAGGGTAAGCTTGGCGTGGATCATGCGCCCCTGACCTCGTCGGGATGACGGGTCGGGGGCATTTTCGTGCGTAGCACACGTAGCATATCCAGAGATCATGCTGCCCCTCTGGTCGGTACAGGTACACCGGCCCCGGCGGCGCGCCGCTGCGTCGAACTGCGGGCGCTCCTGCCACTTCTGGCAGGCTGCATGTGTAGCCATGACGATGCCGAAAAGGAGGGGATACCAGTGGCGATCGAACTCACGAAGAGCGTGGAGGATTTCCTGACCGAAAAGAACTACATAGGCCTGAAGCGAACCCTCGAAAAGCACCACCCCTCTGAGATCGCCAGGGTCCTGGAGGAGCTACCCCCGGAATCCACCGGGTTCGTGTTCAGGCTCCTTCCCAAGGACCTTGCCATCGAAGTGTTCGACTTCATGGATGTCGAAAGAAAGCAAGTGCTTCTGCATTCCTTGAGCGGCGACATGGTCGCGACTCTCCTGAACGAGATGAGCCCAGATGACCGGACTGAGCTCTTCGAGGAACTCCCGGCCAAGGTGGTGAAGAAGTATCTCTCGCTCCTGTCCGAAAGCGAGCGCCACGTAGCCCACATGCTCCTGGGCTACAAGGAGGAGTCGGCCGGGCGGCTCATGACCACAGACTTCGTCGACCTGAAGGAGGACCAGACCGTCGATGAAGCCCTGGCGCACGTCCGCAAGACAGCCACCGACAAGGAGACCATATACCACCTTTACGTGATATCCCGTGACAGGCGGCTCGTGGGTGGGCTTTCTCTCAAGCAGCTCATGCTGGCCCCTGGTGACAAGCTTGTCCGCGACATCATGCACCCCGACGTGGTGAGGGTGTCCACCGACACCGATCAGGAGGAGGTCGCCCGCGTCTTCGAGGAATACGGGTTCATCGCCGTGCCCGTGGTGGACAGGGAGGGCCGCCTCGTGGGGATCATCACGCATGACGATGTCCTCGACGTTGTGCGAGAAGAGGACACCGAGGACATTCACATAATGGGTGGCCTCGCCGCTCCTGAGGAAGAGTACTTCAGAATGAGCCTCGGCCATAGCGTGAGAAAGAGGGTGGGGTGGCTCGGCCTTCTCATCCTTCTCGAGAGCTTCTCCAGCAACATCCTCAAAGTCTACTCGGCCTCCCTCGAGACCGTGGTGGCGCTCGCATTCTTCATACCCATGCTCATTGACACCGGCGGCAATACGGGTACCCAGTCTGCGACGCTTGTGATCCGGGGGATCGCCACAGGGGAGATCGAGCTTCGCCAGGGGCTCAAGGTGCTTCTCAGGGAGTGTGCAACCGGCCTTGTGCTGGGGGTTTTACTCGGGGCGTTTGCTTACGTGAGGGCATACCTCACGCAAAGAGATGCGCGCATCGGCATAGTCGTGGGGCTCTCGCTACTCGTGGTGATCATCATCTCAAACATCGCCGGCGCTTTCCTGCCCCTGGCGGCCAAGCGGCTACGCTTCGACCCGGCGGTGATGGCCGGGCCGTTCATCACGACCATCGTTGACGTGGTGGGCCTCATCGTTTACTTCGAGGTCGCCCGCCTGGTGATCGGCATAAGCGGCTGACCGGTTCAGAAGGAGTGTCATGCCGTGCGGTCCTGCTGGGCGAGGTTTTTCATCATCGATGTGAGCCTTGCGATATCGTCGCGCGACATCCGGAGGGCGGCTGGGTCCTTGACTGCCTCCCGCTGGTCCAGCGCCTTCCGAAGCGCGGCGTAGGCCCGGTCGAGTTCCTTGCGGGCGGCCTTGAGAGAGGCTGCCTGACCGGATGCTTCCATCTCGCCCGGCCTGGTCGGCCCGGCCGTCCCGACCGTGGTCTCGCCGCTTGCAAGGTCCACGCTGTCCCCTCTCTGCGGAACTCCCACCCATGTGCCCAGGGCTTCCCTCAGGGTCGCCGCGAACGCCTCGGCCGACTCGCTCTCCCCGTGCACCACGAACACCCTCCGGGGCTTGCTGCGAAGGCTCTTCACCCAGTAGAGCAGCGCGTCGCGGTCGGCATGGGCCGAGTAGCCATCGATAGACTCTATGGCGGCCCTCACTGCCACCTCCTCGTTGAATATCCTCACCTTCGTCGCTCCCTCCTGGAGGCGCCGGCCGAGCGTTCCCCGGGCCTGGAAGCCCACGAAGAGCACCGTGCACTCCGGCCTCCAGAGGTTGTGCTTCAGGTGGTGCTTGATCCGGCCGAAGTCGCACATCCCGCTGGCGGAGATGATCACGGCCCCGCTCGTGATCTCGTTGAGGGCGCGGGACTCCTCGACGGTCTGCACGTACTGAAGGCCGGGAAAGTCGAACGGATCGCCGCCCGCCTCGATGAGAGCGGTGGTCTCGAGGTCGAACTCGCTCCGGTATCTATCGAATACTTCCGTTGCGGACACCGCCATGGGGCTGTCGATGAACACCTTGACGGGCGGGATCTCGCGCCTGTGGGCGAGGGTGGCGATGTCGTACACGACGTCCTGGGTGCGTGCCACGGCGAACGCCGGTATGATCACGTTGCCGCGCCTGGCCCACGTATCGCTGATGACCTTCTTGAGCTTCTCCATGCTGCCCATGCGGTCTTCGTGAACGCGGTCTCCGTAGGTGGACTCGACAACGAGGAAATCAGCGTCGGAAACGAACTCGGGGTCCTTGATTATCGGCTGGTTCACGTTGCCGAGGTCGCCTGAGAAGACGATCTTGGGCCCGGCCGGGGTGGAGACCCGACCGGAGGCGGACGCGGATGGATTCAGGTAGACCTCGATTATGGCGGAGCCGAGGATGTGTCCGGCATGCCGGAATCTCGCCGTCACGTCCGGGGCAAGGCTCACCATCTGCCCGAAGGGAACGGTCTCGAAGCACGAGAGGCTTCTTGCGGCATCATCCACGGTGTAGAGGGGCTCGAACGGCACCTCGCCGGCGCGGCGGGCCTTTCGCTGCTGCCAGCCAGCCTCTAGTTCCTGGATATGCGCGCTATCGAGGAGCATTATCTTGGAGAGGTCGATCGTGGCGGCGGTGGCGTATACCCTGCCCTTGAACCCCTGCCGCGCGAGGCGGGGGATGAGGCCGCTGTGGTCGATGTGTGCGTGAGTGAGCAGGACGAAATCCAGGTGCGACGGGTCGAACGGGAAGGGAAGGCGATTGAGTCTGTTAAGTTCGTCATCCCCCTGAAACATCCCGCAGTCCACGATGAACCTCGTGTCCCCTGTTTCAACATAATGGCACGACCCTGTGACCGTGCGTGTAGCTCCCACGAACTCGAGTTTCATAAGGCAGGCGCTTCTCCTCTCTGCATACTCTTTATATACTTCCCGGTCCGCCCGCCGAAATCCTGCCGAAGACCTTCTATATCCTGCTACACCTGCTAAGTGGATCGCCAGGAATTCGCGCTGCTTTTCAGCGCGCAGGTGCTCTCCAGGGTTGCCGGTGTTGCACGCCGGGGACGGCGCGTGCGGTGAGATGCGTTCGAATTTGGCACTTAAGGCTAGCCAAATTCCAGGCGCCCCGCCCTAGCAAGCACCGGCAACCTCAACACCCTCAGGAAAAGTGGCGAAAACTTATGGCGCCATACTTAGGTCGGGCCGTATCTCGGTCTGGCCAGCGCCCGGAGCGCGTGGTCCGGGGGCACGGGGCGTCGTCCGGCGCGCCCAGAATAGGCCGGCTTGCTTCAACATACCATTTCTCAGGGGACCCCATTTCAGGTCCGGAAACCGGGGGTGTCGGCATGCTGGTGATAACCAGGAGGACGGTCATGCTCGTGGGGGCGTGCGCCGTGTGTCTCATACTTGCCATCGGGTTTCTTGCGGGACGTAGCGTGGATCGGGCCGGCGACCGGTACGTTCCGGTGACTGAGTCCATTCTCGTGCTTCCGAGGACTACCATGCCCATATTCTATGTCAAGACGGAAGAGCCTGCCCTCACGCTTACCTTCGACATCAGCTGGGGGCACGAGACAGCCCCGCGAGTGCTCGAGATCCTCCGCGAGAAGAACGTAAAGGCCACGTTTTTCCTCTCAGGACCATGGGCCCGGAGGCACCAGGAGATCGTACAAGAGATCGTGAGAGCGGGCCATGAAGTGGGCAGCCACGGGGACGCCCATGTCAACCTGAGCCGCTACGAGCGGGACGCGGTGGAGGAGAACATCAGGACTGCCCATGAGGACTTGCTGAACGCGGCGGGACGGGTTGCGCCGTTCTTCCGTCCCCCCAACGGCGACTACGACGACCTGGTGGTGGAGACCGCGAAGGCGTACGGGTACGAGACTGTAATATGGGCGGTCGACTCTCTCGACTGGAAGAATCCGGGCGCGGACTACATGGTGGACCGGGTGCTGAAGCGCGCATTCAAAGGCGCCATCATCCTCATGCACGCGAGCGATTCCAGCAAGCAGATCCACGAGGCTCTGCCCCGCGTGATCGACGGCCTGCGCGAGAAGGGCTACAGGATTATGCCGCTTTCGGAGCTGTTGGATCTCGGGGAGCCTGCACGGGACGATCCGAGGTAGCGAGACACCGTGTCTGGGCAGGTTCAACTGTCAGTGGGGCGGTGAATAGCGGCAGAGGATCCCGATGTTGGTGTAGCCAGTGCACTTCTCCACGCCTGGAAAGGTCCGCACTATGCGAAAGTCGAACCGGCGGAAGCCCTTTGACGCGATGATGTTCTCTATGACCACGTCGGCCACCTTCACCGGACGCTGGCCGCCGATGAATATGACCTCCGCGGGCGTGCCAGGGCCTATCCGTCCGGAGTTTATGTCAACCAGCACGTCGTAGGAGATCTCGCACGGCCGGTAAGCGAGATGGTACATGCTGCCGGCACCCAGGGTCCTAAGGTTATCCGCGCTCCACTGGATCTTGACCACCATCTGGAGCATCTTTGGGCGTGGAGCGTCGCTCTCCATGAGAGGTGCCTCCTGCCTCGGCCTGAGTATGGCGCCATAAGTTTGCGCCATGTTCCCTGACAGTGTTGGGGTTGCCGGTGCTTGCTAGGGCGGGGCGCCTGGAATTTGGCTGGCCTTAAGCGCCAAATTCGAACGCATCTCACCGCACGCGCCGTCCCCGGAGGGCAACACCGGTAACCCTGGACAGGACTCGCCCGCTGAGAAGTAGCGCGAACTTGTGGTGATCCACTTAGTCACCCGGAGTTGTCCAGCGGCCGCCTGCGACATGTGCGGCGGCAAGGGGGGCTTCCAATATACGATATGATCCTTCTCGACCCGGCGTGAGAAAACTCGTGCAGTCTTCCTCCGTGCGGTCACCAGAACCCACGCTCAAGGTCATGCCCGGTCCCACGCCTGCTGGTCGCCCCTTCCGCCCCATGAAGGAAAGCCAGAGTGGATGTTTAACTTAACAGCGGGGGGTGTTGAGCATGCCAGGGGGCGACGCGTTAGGCTCTGGAAGGCGCGGTTTCGTGCTGAGAGCATGGCGAAGAAGGGGCTCCGCAGAGGACCAGCCGGTTCAGGCCCCCTGTGAGGCCCACGTGGATGGGGACGAAAATGAAGAAGGAACGGCGGAAGTGAAAGACGGGCGCATCGTGGTTCATGGTCCTACGGGAAGCGGCGCGCCCGCGACGATTGTCCCGTGCACCGGGGTCGTTGTACAGGTGAACGGAAAGGAATTGCTCGAACCGTGCGCGGTCACCGGGGACGATACGATTGTGGTGGTGGAGGGGCCGGCACAGGAGGTCGCGCCACCGGGGGTCGAAATCACGGTCAGCCCTGACAGGTTGAGAGCCGAGGTCAAGGTGTTCCCGAGAAGGCTTGTCGAGCCCTGCTTACGCGATCAGGCGCCACAGACTACACTCCATCTTGCTGTGGATACGCGGGAGATCGTCGAAAATGTCGTCACCCCGGAAGACGTGCAGGCAGCACTCAACAGGGAAGGCATAGTGCTCGGAGTGGATAGAGCGGCCGTGGAGGCCGCTGCGGCCTCTGCCGACGGACTTCCCCGCGTGGTTGCGAATGGGGTTCCCCCCGTAGAGGGCTGCGATGGTTTCGTGGAGTGCCTGGTCGAACTGGAGCCTGTTCCTGTGGTCTGGTCGGAAGAAGCGGACAAGGTGAACTACTGGGAGCGTTATCATTTCCCTGCGGTGCACGCCGGCGATGAGCTTGCGGTGTTGCATCCCCCTATCCCGGGCACGCCGGGCCGGGCGGTCACGGGCGAGACTATCCACCCCCGGCAGGTCAGGGAGGGCGCCCTTCGCGCGGGCGAGGGCGCGGTGCTGTCCGAGAACGGCACCAAGGCGCTCGCTGCTCGTGACGGAAAACCCGTGGTGCGGGGGACCCTCGAGAAGCACATCGAAGTCTCGCCGGTCATGGTGTACCAGGGAGATGTGGGGCTGGCTTCCGGGCATGTGAGGTTTGACGGTGATGTGGTCGTGCGGGGAGATGTCCTGGAAGGCGCACGTATCGAAGTGACCGGCAGTGTGACGGTGCTTGGTTACGCCGCCGGCGCTGTGATTCAGGCCGGCGGTGCCGTGAAGATCAAAGGGTCGGCTGTCAACTGCCGCATCCGGGCTGGCGGGGTCCTGGGGCTGTGTGGTCGGCTGAGGCCGGTTCTGGAGACGATCGGCGGTATCGTGGGTTTCGTGGAGGCTGTAATCCAGGCACAAATGGTGTCGGGCCCGGGCGGAGCACCGCCCGAAGCCAGGCGCGAGACAGAGGGGCTTGCCGACGTGGTCCGTCTGAAGATGCGTGAGCTGGATAAACTTGCAAGGTCCGTCCGCGCGCTCGTCAGGGAGGCAGCGGTCGAGATTCCTCCGGAGATTGCAGACGCTGTCTCCTCGCTGGCGAGAGTGGCAGGGTCGCTGTCCGGGTCCGGCACGATGGAGTTGCCGACAGTTGGTGACTTGCGTGAGTTGGGATCCCACGTGAGCACCGTGTCCGGGTGGGTCGAGAGCGCACCCGCCTCCGAGATCGGGATCGTCCTGGGGTACGCTCAGAACAGCGTGCTGGAGTCGGGGGGCGATATTCTGATCACGGGGAAAGGTTGTTACAACTGCAGCCTCACCGCCACCGAAGGTATCCGGGTGAAAGGGAACGTCCGCGGCGGAGAAACATACGCAGTAAAGAGGGTCCAGGCCGGAAGCGTCGGGACTCCGGGCCAATTGCCCTGCTCTTCAGCCATAAGGGTTTCTGCGAGCGGGCAGGTTCGTGCGGGAGTGGTCTATCCCGGTACGACCATCCAGGTGGGCGCGCAGTTGTTCATGTTCGACTCCACTCGTCTCGATGTCAGGGCGCACCTGGACGACCAGGGGGACCTGGTTATCAGGTGACAGGCAGTCCGTCAGCCGGTCATCAGGTAGCTTGTGGCCAGCTTGTGGCCAGGAGGAGCGAGTGGGGGAGGGGGGAAGGAGAACGTCGGCTATGGCTTACGAGTCGCAGGTGGTCAGGACGAAGTTCCTTCCACCGGTGCCGCGCAAGGAACTGCTCAAGCGTCCGAGGCTGGAGGGAATGTTCCGGGAGATCGGGACTCACCCCGTCACCATACTGCAGGCCGGTCCGGGTTACGGAAAGAGCACGAGTCTGGCAGTGTACCTGAAGGATCATCACGTGCCCTCTTTCTGGTACACGGTCGGTGAGACTGACTCCGATCCCCATGCTTTCGTGGTCCACCTTGTGTGGGCCATACGCACCGTGCGCCCGGCGGTCGGCGGCCGCGCCCTGGACATCCTGGGGGCCGAACACGACCGATCCGCGTGGCTTGGTGCCGTGGATTCGCTGGCCAACGACATCCTCGATGAGGTCGGAGATGAGTCTGTCCTCGTCATAGACGATTACCACTTGGCGGCGAAGGCGCCGAGCGTGAACGAGATAGTGGAGCACTTCGTGTCGACGATGCCTCCGATTCTTCACGTGGTGCTCTCCACGAGAAAAAGGCCGTCGTTCGAAGCGCTTGCCAGGTGGCGGGTCAAGGGAGAGGTCCTCAAGATCTCCGAGAAAGACCTCGCGTTTACGAGTGACGAGGTGCGCGATCTGTTCTCAGGGCCGTATCAGTACGATCTGACCCCCGAGCAGGTCAGGACCATTGCTGAGCATACCGAAGGGTGGATAATCGCCCTCGAGATGATCTGGCACGGCCTCCGGGATGGTTCGACACTGCAGGACCTCTGGACGAGACCCCCGGGCTCCCTGCAGGGCGTGTTTGACTACCTCGCCGCGGAGGTTCTTCAGAAGCAGGACGACCACATAAAGGAGTTCCTCTGCACGGTGTCGCTCCTGGAGGAACTCGAGCCGGAAGCATGCAACCACATCTCGGGCAGAGACGACAGCGTTGAAATACTGGAACGGCTGTCGGAAAGCGGCCTGTTCGTGTATTCCACGGGTGGCGGGACTTACAGGTTTCACCACCTTCTCAGGGAGTTCCTGCGCAGGCTCTATAGAAAGGACGCTCTACGCTGGGCCGCCGCCAACGCAAAAGCCGCGCAGTTTTACGCCGGCTGCAGGCGATACACGCTCGCCGTCGCACACCTCATTGCCGCTGGGGATTTCCACGGGGCGGCTCGGCTTCTTGGCACCATCGCCCCGGACCTGATTCAATCGGGTAGGTTCGACGGTCTTGCCGCATGGATAGGTGAACTGCCCGGGCCTGTGCTGGAAGCCCACCCCGACCTGCTCCTGCGGCGCGCTGACGTCTACCGGCTCGCAAGCGGCTATGAGGATGCCCTGGCATGGTACAGCATGGCTGACGAGATATTCGAGAGGAGAGGCGACAGGGCGGGGAGGAGCAAGGCACTCAAGGGCAAGGCTATGGTGTACCTGGACACGGTGCAGCCCGCGAGGAGCGACGCCCTTCTCAGGGAGGCGTTCCGGATGCTCCCGCCGGGCGACAGGTGGGAGCGGGCGAGCCTTCTCAGGATGATGGCGGAGAACAAGACCAACCAGGGCCAGCTTTCGACGGCCGTGAAGTATGCGCAGGCCGCCGAGCGGCTCATCCACCATGCGATGGAGGACGAGCTGGACATAAGGGTTCAGCTTCGCACAGGCAGGCTGTCTGCGGCTCTCGCCTCCTTGAAGCGCAAGGCGGGGGAGGAGAGGGAGGGTCTCCGTCCCCCCCGTTCTCACCGGGAGACCCAGTTGCTGCTCTCGCTCATTTACTCGCTGATCGGTGAGGGCGAGCTGGCGACGAAGTGCGCGGATGCCGGAATCCAGCTCGGCAGGGATCTCAAGTCGCCGTTTGTCGAGGCCGTGGGCTACATGCGGCTTGGCCATGCCCGGCAGGTTACATCCGCCGCATCCGGCCCTGACGCCGAGACCTGCTACCGGAAGGCGCTCGACATCGTGGACGAGATCAGGGTGACGCGCGGCAGGGCTGAGCCTCTCATGGGCCTGGCGCTTCTCCACGCGGCTTCGGGAGATGTGGCAGGGGCCGAGCGGTCGGCGTCGGAGGCGCTGGAGATATGCAGGATCGCGGGGGACGAATGGCTCGCAGGGTTCGTGGAGCTTGGCATGGGGGCCGGGCTCGCTTCGGGCGGCGACAACGACAGGGCGCGCCGGTGGCTCGAGGCGGCCAGGAAGACCTTCGGACGATGCGGTGACATATACTGCGCCACCGTCTGCGACCTCTGGCTCGCAGTGCTTGCCATCAGAAGACGGGACGAGCCCGCGCTCCGGGAGGGCCTGGAGGGTCTCATCAGAGCTATCCGCACACATAGCTATGAGTTCCTGTTCACGAGGAAGACGCTTTTCGGCCCGAGAGACCCCGGCGTCCTGGGGCCGCTTCTCGTGGCGGCCAGGCGCTATGGGCTGGATCGTGACCACCTGGCCTGGCTCGAGGCTGCGATGGGCCTGCCGGAGGTGGGGTTCCACCCCGGGTACACGCTGCATGTCCGGACACTCGGTCCTTTCAGGGTCTATCGCGGGAGGGAGGAGGTCTCGTCCCGCGAGTGGCAGCGTGAGAAGGCCAAGACCCTCTTCCAACTCCTGCTGGTGCACAGGAAGGGCTTTCTCCACAGGGACCAGATCCTCGAGATCCTCTGGCCCGGCCTCGACCCCGGTGTCGCGTCCAGCCATTTCAAGGTCGCGCTCAACGCGATGTTGAACACGATTGAACCCGGAAGGCCGGCGCGCCTTAGCCCGTACTACGTTCGCCGGGAAGGACCGCTCTATGGACTCAACCCTGTCTCAGGGTGCTGGGTGGACGCGGACGAATTCGAAAGCCTCGTGGAAAAGGGGACGAGATTGGAGGCCGCCGACGCCACTGGAGCGTGCGATGTCTTGAGAAGCGCTCTTCAGCTCTACCAGGGTGATTTCCTGCAAGACTGCCTGTACGAGGACTGGGCGAGCGTCGAGCGGGAAAGGCTCTTCGCCACATACCTGCGGGCGGCGCAGAGGTTCGCCGAACTTCTCCTCGGCAAGGACGAGGTCGACGAGTGTGTCCATGTTTGCGAGCAGATCCTGGCCAGGGACCCGTGCTGGGAGGAAGCATACAGGCTACTCATGAAATGCTATCTTGCCAGGCGCAACCGCGCGATGGCCGTCCGCACCTACGAAAGGTGTGCCACCGCCTTGCACGCGGAGATGGGCGTGTACCCTGCTCCGGAAACCTCCAGGCTGCTCGAGAGGGCCAGGCTCCTTGCTGCACTGTAGACGCAGGTCCGCAGGCGGGCAGCGCTTTGGAGCGTGCTCGCGGCTGCCCGTGTTGCACCTGAGTAGATCGCCACAAACTCGCGCTACCGTTCAGCGCGCAGGTCCTCGCCAGGGTTGCCGGTGTTGCGCTCCGGGGATGGCGCGTGCGGTGAGACGCGTCTGTAACACCTCTGTAACCTCTCTGTAACACCTCTGGATACGATCAAGATGGTTCCATTGAGGCCGGAGCGGACAACCCATGTACACGTGAGCACAGGAGAGATCCGGCCGGGCGCATCCCGAACGTCGCCGGCGGGACGTTGCCGGGAGGCCCGGCGTCCGGCCTTTCCGCTGCTGCGGCACCGCTCCGGCGCTCCGGCGACACCATCAAGGGAGGCGGCTGCTTGTGAGGTTGAAGGACAGGGTCGCTATCATCACTGGTTCCGGGAGAGGGCTTGGGAAAGAGGCGGCGGCTCTATTCGCAAGGGAAGGCGCGAAAGTGGTGGTGTGTGACATCAACGGGGATTCGGCGAAGGCAACCGCCCGCGAGATTCAGGAGGGCGGGGGCGCCGCCGTCGCCGTGCGAGTTGACGTGACGTGCCCCGAGAGCGTGAAATCCATGGTGGACGCTGCCATGAAGACGTTCGGCAGAATCGATGTGCTGGTCAACAACGCGGGGATCACGGCGGATGCGCTCCTCGTGAAGATGACTGACGAGCAGTGGGGCAGGGTGATCGACGTGAACCTCAAGGGAGTGTTCAACTGCACGCGGGCGGTCGCTCCGATAATGATAGAGCAGGGCCGCGGTAAGATAGTCAACACCTCGTCGGTGGTGGGGGTTTACGGGAACATCGGCCAGACGAACTACATAGCCTCCAAGGCCGCCATCATCGGTATGACCAAAGGGTGGGCAAAAGAGCTCGGGCGCAAAGGCATCTGCGTGAATGCCGTCGCCCCGGGCTTTACTATGACAGACATGATGGCGACGGTGCCTGAGAAGATCCTCACCTCCATCAAGGAGAAGACGCCCCTTGGGCGGCTCGGGGAGCCGAGGGACATCGCATATGCATACCTGTATCTCTCGTCCGACGAGGCGGACTTCGTGAACGGGGCGGTCTTGCAGGTTGACGGCGGACTCGTGCTCTGACGGAGCAACCCTGCGAGTGTGCTTTCCGGCAAGCTCTCGATTGCCGGCCCTCTCTCAGGATGGGTGAGGACCCTGGCCTTTGCTCGCGAGGGACAGCGCTGGGATCCTCTGAAAGACAAGAGGGCGTGGCGTTTGCAGGAGGGATCGCGTTGAACCCGAAGGAGATTTACCGTGAGAAACTCATCACCATCGAAGAGGCAGTTGCAAAGGTGGAGTCGGGTCAATCCATAGTGGTGGCCATGTGCGCGGCGGAGCCTCCGGGTCTTCTTGGAGCGATCTCGTCACGCGGGGATGAGCTGGAAAACGTGACGATCATGTCGTGCCTTCTCATGAGGGACTATGACTTCCTGAAGCCGGAGATGAAGGGTCACTTCCTCAACGAAGCCTGGTATTACGGGCCGCATTCCTATAGGGCGCATCCCGGCGGCACCGTGACGTTCATGCCCAATCACCTCCACGAGTGCGCCCTCAAGAAACGAGAGATAGACCCGCCCGACATCTTTTGGGGCACGGCCACGCCCATGGACAGGAACGGCTACATGTCCCTTTCCCTAAGCCTTACCTACGAAAAGCCGCTCATCAACGTCGCAAAGATGGTCGTGCTCGAGATAAACGAGAACCTCCCGCGCACCCTGGGCGACACGCAGATACACATCTCCCAGGTCGATTACGTGGTTGAGAACACGGTGCCCCTGGTGGAGGTCGAGCCGATCATCCCCACGGATGTCGAGATGGAGATCGGGCGAAACGTCGCCAGCCTGATCGAGGACGGGAGCACCATCCAGCTGGGGATAGGTGGAATTCCCAACGCTGTCGCCAGGGCTCTCGAGCACAAGCACGATCTCGGAGTCCACACTGAGATGCTCACCGACGGCATGGTGGACCTCTTCCACGCGGGCGTGGTGACGGGGCGCAGGAAAACCCTCTGGCCTGAGAAGATGGTGGGCTGCTTCGCCATGGGAACGAAGAAGCTCTACGATTTCATCGACGATAACCTCGGCGTGGAGGTCCACGGCGGTTATGTCACGAACGACCCTTACGTGATCGCCAGGAACCATAAGATGGTCAGCATCAACACGACCATGCAAGTGGATCTCACAGGCCAGGCCAACTCCGAGACCATCGGCACGAAGCAGTACAGCGGGACAGGCGGGGCCGTGAATACCTGCATGGGAGCGCAGATGTCCCCCGGAGGGAAGTCGATTCTTGCGCTACGGTCGACGGCGAAGAACGGCACCATTTCCACGATCGTGCCGTGCTTCAGGGAAGGCCAGGCCGTGACGATCCACCGGGCTGACGTGGACTACGTGGTCACGGAGCACGGGATCGCGCGGCTCAAGGCGAGAAACATCAGGCAGCGGGTGGAGGCCCTCATAAGCATCGCACATCCGGATTTCCGCGACTGGCTGAGGTCAGAGGCCAGGGCGCTGCAGTACATCTGATGAGTGCGGGCCTGTCGGTCCATAGCGACCCGGCGATGGCCGCCGGGCAGTCAGCTCGAGGCCGGGGTCTGCACGACGGGGCGCCGGAGATTCAGCCGGTCTGGGCGCTGAATCCCGCGGGGCGCGCCGCGACCGCGCCGTCCTTGGGCGGTTGCACCACGCCATCCTCGGCAGGCGACACCAGCAACCGCCGGCAAGGCAGCGGGCGTCAACCAGTTTGCACTCGGTGACATGCCTGGCGGGAGTCCCAGGCACGTCAACCGCAGCATGCCGTCACTGGAGGGAAGTCTGATGAAAAGGTACGCCACGATAATCGGCACCGGACAGTATCTCCCCGAGATCGAGGTCAGCAACGAGGTCATGGCCGAGCGGATCGACAAGGCCTCGCCCGGCCTGGGTGCGGTCATCGGCAAGTTCCAGAAGAGCACGGGCATAAGGCGGCGCTGGTACTCCCCGCGCGACTGGGCCACGTCAGATCTGGCGGTGCGCGCGGCGCAGGAAGCGCTGAGAGACGCCGGGGTCAGGCCCGGGCAGATCGATATGATCCTGGTCGGCACCGATAGCCCTGATTACATCACGCCTGCCACATCCGTCGTGGTCCAGCACAAGCTGGGTGCGGCGGGCGCGGGCACCTTCGACATAGGATGCGCGTGCGCGTCGTTTCCGACGGCTGTCGCAACGGCGGCGGGGCTGGTCGAGGCCAACCCGTGGATGAATTACATCCTGGTGATAGGGGCCTATATGATGAGCAAGCTCGCGGACCCTGCCGATGTGACCTCGTTCTTCTATGGAGACGGAGCGGGGGCGGCTGTGCTCGGTGTCGACTCGAAGCCAGGGTTCATCACCTCGGCCTATCTTGCGGACGGGTCGTATCACAAGCACTGGGGCATCTACTCGGGCGGCACCTTCGAGCCTGCGAGCGTCGAGTCGGTGGAGGCCGGTCGCACGAGGGTGCGCCTCACGCAGCCGTACCCTCCCGAAGTCAATCACGAGGGCTGGCCGAAGGTCGTCAGGAGCCTGGCGGAACGCGGCGGGTTCGCACTGGAGGACATCGACATGGCCATATTCACTCAGGTGAGGCTGCCGTCCATAATGCTCGTCATGGAGACCCTCGGTCTTCCCATGGAGAAAACGCACTGGATCATGGAGGACTGCGGATACACGGGCTCTGCCTGCATCCCCATGTGCCTCGATAATGCCATAAGAAAAGGCAAGATCAGATCCGGCGACCTCGTGGTTCTGGTGGGATCGGGCGTGGGCTACAACCAGGCCGGCGTGGCGCTCCGGATGAGGTGACGTCGTAAGAGGGAGGGACGACTCGTGAGACAGGCTGTGATTGCGAGTGCGGTCAGGACGGCGATAGGGACGTTCGGGGGGACCCTGGCGGACATCCCCGCGGGGGAACTCGGCGCTGTGGTGATCGGTGAGGCGCTCTGGCGCGCGAGGGTGGAGCCGGCCGACGTCGACGAGATCGTCATGGGTAACGTGCTCCAGGCGGGCCAGGGCCAGAACCCGGCCAGGCAGGCCGCCATCCGGGCGGGCATACCGGTCAGGGTGCCGTCGATGACCGTCAACAAGGTGTGCGGGTCCGGCCTCAAGGCCGTGGTGCTTGCAGCCCAGGCCGTGATGCTTGGCGACGCCGATGTGATCGTGGCAGGTGGCATGGAGAACATGAGCGAGGCCCCGTACCTCCTCGCCAAGGCGCGCACGGGCTACCGCATGGGCCACGGCGAACTCATCGATAGCATGATAAGGGACGGCCTATGGTGCGCCATCACCGACGTTCACATGGGCATAACCGCGGAGAACCTCGCGGAAAAGTACGGTATTTCCAGGCAGGAGCAGGACGAGTTCGCCCTCCGCAGCCAGCAGAGGGCGGAACTGGCCGTCGCGGAGGGCACGTTCGACGAGGAGATCGTCCCTATCGAGGTCCCAAAGAGGAAGGGCGAGGTCGCGAGGTTTACCCGCGATGAGCATCCCCGCTTCGGCACCACCATGGAGAAGCTCGCTGCACTCAAGCCCGCTTTCAAGAAAGACGGCACGGTCACCGCAGGAAACGCTTCGGGCATAAACGACGGCGCTGCGGCTGTGGTGGTCATGTCGGAGGACAAGGCCGCCTCGCTCGGCATCGAGCCTATGGCAGCCATCAGGAGCTATGCGTCGGCGGGAGTGGAGCCGTCGGAGATGGGGCTCGGGCCTGTGCCCGCCACCCGCAAGGCCCTGGCGAAGGCGGACCTCACTCTCGAACAGATGGACCTCATCGAAGCGAACGAGGCCTTCGCGGCGCAGTCCCTTGCCGTCGGCCGTGAGCTTGGCTGGGCCCCGGAGAGAGTCAACGTGAACGGCGGCGCCATTGCGCTCGGACATCCCATCGGCGCAAGCGGGGCGCGCATCCTCGTGACCCTGCTGTACGAGATGAAGAGGCGCGGGGCCAGGCTCGGCCTTGCCACCCTCTGCATCGGCGGCGGCATGGGAATGGCCGCCATTGTCGAAAGAGACCGATGAGCGCCGACTTGCGGCGATCTACTCAGGAGGAGGCGATGTACCGTGGCGACCCTTGCTGGCATCGATCCGTGTTACGTACAGACGCCCCGGCTGCGGTTCCATGTCCTGACCCGGGGGTCCGGCGACGGTGAACCCGTGCTCTTCCTCCACGGGAACGCGTCGTCGTCCACGTTTTGGGAAGAAGTCATGCTCGCGCTGCCGGAAAGATACCGTGCGATCGCCCCGGACATGCGGGGCTATGGGCTCTCCGAGCTCAAGCCTGCCGATGCCATCCGCGGGGCGTGCGACTGGTCCGACGACCTCGACAGCCTGGCAGGCGCCCTGGACCTCGGCGAATTCCACCTTGTAGGCTGGTCGCTCGGAGGCGGCTGGGCCATGCAGTATCTCCTCGACCATCCTGAGCGGGTGAAGACTCTGACGCTGGTGGCGCCTGTCTCCCCCTATGGTTTCAGCGGCACCAAGGGTGCGGACGGCGCGCCCTGCTGGCCTGATTTCGCAGGGTCCGGAGCCGGAGGCGTCAGCCCGGACTTCCCACGGATGCTGCGGGAGAAGGTCCGGGACAGCGGAGACGACCCGATGCTCCCCCGAAACGTCATGAACGCGTTCTACTGGAAGCCTCCGTTCCGGTCCAGCCGTGAAGAGGATCTCCTCACATCGATGCTATCGACGGCCGTGAGCGAGGGCAATTATCCCGGCGACTTCGTCCCCTCTTCCAACTGGCCGGGGTTCGCGCCCGGCACGCGGGGGGTGCTGAACGCTTTTTCCCCGAAATACTTCAACGTCAGCGGAGTCGCGGACATAGAACCCAAGCCGCCCGTGCTATGGGTGCACGGAGCCGACGACCAGATAGTATCCGACACTTCCGTCTGGGACGTGGGCTACCTGGGACAGATCGGCCTCATCCCCGGGTGGCCCGGCAATGAGGTGTTTCCCGCCCAACCCATGATCAGGCAAACCCGCGCGGTCCTGGAACGATACCAGAGCCGCGGAGGCTCCTATCAGGAAACGGTGTTCGAGAGCTGCGGCCATTCGCCGCATGTAGAGAAGCTGGAGCAGTTTGTATCAGTCCTGCTCAAGCATATTGCGTGACTTGCGGACGGGAGAGCGTGGAGATGGCGCCAGAGACCGTGATTGCGTCCTTTGTGGTAAGGTTCGTGAAACCTGCAGACGGAGCCGTGGCGCGTCGTGACCGACCGGACGGCGGCGGCCTGCGGATCGTGGTACGGCAGGTGCAGAGCGGGTACGAGCGGCGATTCGCAAGGATAGACGATGCGATGGAGTTCATCCGCGATGAGATAGCCCTGCTCGAGTAGAGACCGGGGGTGGTGCTGTGCTGGCTCAGCAGATCGTGAGCGGGCTCGCGGCGGGGTGCCTGTACGCCCTGGCTGCGCTGGGGCTCGTCCTGATCTACCGTACCATGGACATCGTGAACTTCGCCCACGGCGAGATGGCCATGGTCTCGACGTTCGTGGCCCACACCCTGCTTGCCCGCGTCGGCCTGCCGTACGTGGCGGCGGCCGTCGGAGCGCTCGCTTTTTCCGCGCTATTCGGGATGCTGGTCGAGCGCGTGTTCCTCCGGCCCATCCAGAACGGGCCGCTCATCAGCATGATGATAATGACCCTCGGCCTGTTCATGGTGTTCAACGGCGCAGCCGGGTGGATCTGGGGGTTCGACCCGGTGAGCTTCCCGTACGCCGTGAGAGGGCGGCCCGTCGTCGTGAGCGGTCTCATCATGACCCGTGACAGCCTTCTCGTGCTGGGCGTGACCCTCGTGATGGCCCTCGGTCTCTACCTCGTGCTCAGGCTCACGCTGGCTGGGATAGCCATCAGGGCCACGAGCCAGAACGCCGGGGCGGCGAGGCTCATGGGCGTGCCGGTGCCCCGGGTCTATTCGCTCACGTGGGGGATAAGCTCGGTGCTGGGCGCGGTGGCAGGGATCCTCATCGCTCCTACGACGTTCCTGAGCCCCAACATGATGGCTGAGGTGCAGATCAAGGCGTTCACCGCCGCGGTGCTGGGCGGGTTCTCGAGCCTCCCGGGAGCGGTGGTGGGAGGCCTTCTCCTTGGCGTGCTCGAGAACATCGTGGCAGGGTACATTTCGACGCAGCTCAAGAGCACGTTCGCTTTCGCCCTGATAGTCGCGGTGCTCTGCATCCGCCCGAGCGGAATACTGGGGACGCCTCCCAGGAGGAAGGTGTAAGCGCAGTGAACGCATCCAACAACGATGCGGCCAGCCCCACCATTATCCGCCGCGCGGTCTCCGCCATATCGTCTCCCGGCGGCCGTCTTGCCTCAGGGGGGATCGTCCTGGTCCTCCTGCCGCTCGTGACCGTGGCGCTGGACAGGGCCTACGTCGTGTACCTGTACGACCTCGTGATGGTATACGTCATCGTCGCGCTGGGGCTCAACATACTGACTGGTTTCACGGGGCAGATATCCATCGGTCACGCCGGGTTCATGGCGATCGGCGCATACGCGTCGGCCATCCTCACCGGCCGCCTGGGTCTGCCCTTCGTGATGGCCATGCCCCTTGCCGCCCTCCTCACCGCGGCCATCGGTTTCTGCCTGGGCATCCCCGCGCTCCGGCTGCACGGGCATTACCTTGCCATAGCGACCCTCGGGTTCGGGGTGGCGGTGAGCCAGTTGTCCGCCGTGTGGGAGGGCTTTACCGGTGGTTATCAGGGAATGAAGGTCCCGGTCGCCTCGATCCTGGGTCTGGGCTTCAACTCCGACCTACGGTACTACTACCTGGCCCTGGCCGTCACCTGGCTCATGCTGGCGGCCGCCCGGAACATCCTCCGGACCAGGCCAGGGAGGGCCCTCATGGCGGTGCGCGATAGCGAAGTGGCGGCCCAGGCCATGGGCGTCAACCTTGCCAAATACAAGACGGCCTCTTTCGCCGCGAGTGCGTTCTATGCGGGCATCGCCGGCAGCCTGTACGCTCACCTCGTCAAGTTCATAAGCCCGTTCGACTTCAACCTGGGGGTATCTCTCACGCTCCTTGCGTCGATAGTCGTGGGCGGTCTCGGCAGCGTGACCGGATCCGTGCTGGGGGCGGTCTTCATGACCCTCCTTCCGCACGTTTTCAGCCGGGTCAAGAACCTGCCGCTCGTTCTCACCGGAGTCTCGCTTATCGTCGTGGTCCTGTTCCTGCCGCATGGCCTCGTGAGCCTGCCGTGGCGCCTGAAGCAGGCGGCAGCGAGAATGAGGACGAGAATGGGGATGAGGGGGGCGACGAGACGTGGCACTGCTTGAGATCCAGGGCGTGACCGTCAGGTTCGGCGGTCTCGTGGCCGTGAACGACCTTGGCTTCGCCGTGGAAGACGGGGCCATCCACGGCCTCATCGGTCCGAACGGGGCGGGGAAGAGCACGGTGTTCAACTGCATCAGCAGGTTCATAAGGCCCGACGCGGGTGTCATCCGGTTCTCCGGCAAGGAGCTTGCCTGCGAACCCCACGAGGTCATCCTGCGGGGCATCGCCAGGACATTTCAGAACGTTGAGCTTTTCCGGGGCCAGACCGTCATCGACAACGTACTCCTCGGCCTGCACGCCGCGGGCACCGTGGACATCCTCCGCGGGGCGCTGCGGGGCCGCGGCGCCCGCGCGGAGGAGGCACGCCTGCGGACGAGGGCAGCAGAGGTCCTGGATACGCTTGGCATCACCGGCTATGCGCCGGGCCTTGCCTGCGGCCTGCCGTATGGCGTCCAGAAGCTGGTGGAGCTGGCGCGGGCGCTCGTGTCGAGGCCGCGGCTTCTCCTTCTCGACGAGCCCGTGGCGGGGATGAACTCTGCGGAGCGGGTGGACCTGGCGAAGACCATCAGGAGAATAAGGGACGAACTCGGGGTCACGGTCCTTCTGGTCGAACACGACATGTCCATAGTAATGGGGCTTTGCGACATGATCACGGTCATGAACTTCGGCAGCAAGATCGCCGAAGGGACACCTCATGAGGTCCAGCACGATCCGCGGGTCATCGAGGCCTACCTCGGGGAGGATGCCGAAAATGCTCCGGCTTGTTGACGTTGACGTCTACTACGGCATGGTTCTTGCGTTGCAACAGGTTTCCATCGAGGTGCCCGAAGGGGAGATCGTGGCGCTCCTTGGGGCGAACGGTGCCGGGAAGACCACCACCCTGCGGGCGATATCCGGCGTGGTGCGGCCGAGGAGCGGCAGGATCGAATTCGTGGGCGAGCGCATCGACGGCTCGGCGCCGGAGCGCATCGTGTCGATGGGGATCGTGCAGGCGCCGGAAGGCCGCCAGGTCTTCCCTGAGCTATCGGTGAAGGAGAACCTTCTCATCGGGACCTACGCGCGGCGCGACCGCAGGGCCGTCCCGGGCGACTTCGACCGGGTGTACGCCCACTTCCCGGTCCTTAGGGAGCGGGAGGGTCAGGCGGCGGGCACCCTCTCCGGCGGAGAGCAGCAGATGCTCGCCATAGGGCGCGCCCTCATGGCCCGCCCAAAGGTACTCCTTCTCGACGAGCCATCCCTCGGGCTTGCTCCGCTCGTGACCAGGCAGATATTCGACATCATAAGGGCCCTCAATGCGGAAGGGACGACCATCCTGCTCGTTGAGCAGAATGCCCGGCTTGCGCTGGGCGTCTCGACCCGCGCTTACATCCTCGAGGCCGGGCGCATCGTCCTCTCGGGTCCGAGTGAAGGCCTTCTCAAGAGCGAGGAGGTGAGGCGCTCATATCTGGGCACCGGGGCTTGAAAGTCGCGCACATGCAGTCCAAATCTGAGGAGGGGAAGACGATATGAGAAGGTTCACGCTGATTGTGGGAGTGTGCCTTGTGGCGGTCCTGATGGCCAGCCTCGCGGGTGTGCCCGCGGCGGGCCAGGTGCCCGGCGTTACCGCTGACCAGGTGCTCATCGGGGCATTCCAGGACCAGTCGGGGCCGGCTGCTGTGGTCGGGATCAACATGCGCAAGGGAATGGAGGCTTACCTCAACTGGCTGAACGCCCAGGGCGGGGTGAACGGGCGCAAGATCAAGCTTATCGTGGAGGACGACGGGTTCCAGGCCTCACGGAGCATCGCCGCGGTCAAGAAACTGGTGGAGCAGGACAGGGTGTTCGCGCTCGTGGGCACGCTCGGGACCCCCGGGGTGGTCGCCACCATCGACTACATCATGGAGAAGCAGGTGCCCTCGGTGTATCAGGGAACCGGCGTGAGCATTCTGGCTTTCCCCGCGAAGAAGTACTTCTTCCCGGTGCAGCCCAACTATATCAGTGAGGGACGCATCATAGCCCAGTACGTCGTGGAGAACCTGAAGATGAAGAGGGTCGCCGTCGCTTGCGAACAGACCGACATCGGCTCTGAGGGCCTGCGGGGCGTGAAGGAGCAGCTTGCCCAGTACAAGATGGAGCCGGTGGCCGTCGTCAACTTCGGCGCTGCCGACGTGGACTTCAGCTCCCAGGTGCTCAAGCTCATCCAGGTGAAGCCGGATGCGGTGGTCATCTACTCGACGATCAAGCCCTGCGCAGGCTTCCTGAAACAGGCTGCCACGATGGGGCTCACCGCGCAGTTCCTGACGACCTACGTGAACGCTGACCCGGTCCAGATGCCCAACCTTGCCGGCGAGGCTTGCATCGGGCTCATCGCCCCTGGCTGGGTGCCCGTTCTGGGCACCGATCCGGATTCCCAGAAGTATCTGGAGATCTACCAGAAGAGCTTCCCGAACGAGATGCCGAGCGCCTTTGCGGCCGCAGGATTCATCGCCGCGGAGGTCTTCTCTGAGGGCCTCAAGCGAGCTGGCAGGGACGTCACCCGTGACAAGCTCGTCACCGCCCTCGAGACTCTCGACGACTGGCATGGCGTAATGGCGAAGGGGATAACCTATACGCCGGAGTGGCGGTCAGGCAAGACCTCAATGTACTTCATGAGGTTCGAGAAGGCGAAATTCGAGGAGGGATCGGTGAAAGTCATATCCGACTGGGTGAAGCTCAAGATCCGACGATGAGCCGTTCCGTTCCCTTTCGTTCTGCTGTAACGGCGGACTATTGGCTGCGTGGCGCCGGGTGCTTCGCGTACCCGGCTCTTTCTATTGCTTACATGGTAGTGCAGTCACTTGAGCCGACGGCTGACGTACGTCACGGGTCCCTCCGGAGCCGTTCCCTACTTCACGCTTGAGAGCGATCCACTGATGTACATCACTGATCCGGGCCTTACCCGTTCTCTACGTCACACATGCAAGGGGGAGGACGACGCACGTCACTCGTCAGGCTCTGCCCGTTCCGTGCATCACGCATCCACGCCGAATCGGTGACGTACATCATCGTTGTCGCTTGGCGGGTCCCCTGCGTCACGGATCCTCCACGAATCGTTCCCCACATCGCTCGTCGAAGCGGGACGGGTGATGTACATCACGGGTCCCTCCTCAACCGTGCCATGCGCCACGCTTGAGAACCATCCAGTGACGCGCATCACCTGTTCGGCTCTCACCCGTTCCCCACATCAGGGGTCGAAGTGACAGATCCCCAAATCCGCAAATCCGCAAATCCGCAAATCCGCAAGTCCGCAAGTCCGCAAGTCCGCAAGTCCGCAAATCACGCATTGCGAGCCGGGGCATGCCATAGTATAATTGTTGTGGCGTGCTAGCCGGAGCGGACTATCCGTGGTAGTCGCCGCATGCAGGCGTATGACGCTTGTGAAATACGGCACATACCAGGGGGGATGCATGTAGGAGGGATATAGGGGCGGTTGTGAAAAGTATCACTTTCACAAGTTCGAAAGGAGATGCAGCGAAAGTGAGAAAGACCTTTGTGTTTCTGGCGGTTGCGATTGCCGTGGTTACGCTCGCGGGCGCGGCGGCATCGGGGGCTTCGGCACCATCGTACAAGGATGGTTCCTACATAGGGTATGTTCCCAACGACCATGGTGATGTGGTCATCGAGGTCGTCATTCAGTTCGGCAAAATAGTCGATGTCAACATGATAAACCCGGACAAGCCTCAGGCGTACAAGCATGAACCTGCTAAGGCTTTGTTCCGCGAGTATCCCCTCATGGTCGTCAAGAGTCAGAAGGCCGAGGTAGACGCTTTTAGCGGCGCCACCAGCTCGCGCAACGACTACATCAAGGCGACCCAGATGGCTCTCGATATCGCGAGCGGCAAGTACAACGGAAAGGTCTTCTACGGGCTTGCCAAGAACCCCGTCAACGGGCACACGCTTCTTGCGGTGACCGTGGAAGGCAAGAAGGTCACCAAGGTCGAGTTCATAACCAAGAAGGCTGATTACGATACCCTCATGCCTGCGAAAGGTGCGGATTACAAGTCCAAGCCGGCGAAGGAGTTCTTCGACAAGTTCCCCGGAATGGCCGTGAAGGCGCAGACCGACCTCAAGAAGATCGACGCCATAAGCGGCGCGACTCATAGCTACCACGAGTACCTCTACGCATACGAGAACGCATTGAAGCAGGCCGGCCTTCTCTAGCAGTGCTTTTGCGGCTTGCGGAGATCTAGAGGATTAAGGCCCGGTCCCTCCAGGTGGAGGGACCGGGCCTTTCGGTTCCGTCAGGTAGCCGGGGGTAGCCGGGTAGCCAGGTGCCCGGTCACCGGGCCGCCGGGGCGGTCGCTGGGGTGATCGCCCGGGCATGGGTTGGTCCGTCAAGCTGCCGATTGTCCCCGGGACCAGCCGGCTGCCCCCGGTCCTGGTCGCGGTCCGTCCCCGAACCCCGACCCTACATGCCTTTTCCCGCATCGCGTCCCGCATGGGATCACGAGGTCACGGGATGATGAGCCGCTGGCCGACCCAGAGGGTGTTGGCGTCGGCGATGCCGTTGGTGTTCATGATGGCCTCCACAGAGGCGTTGTACTTCAGCGCTATGCGCCAGAGGGTGTCTCCAGGCTCGACGATGTGCACCGCTCTCCCTGACGTGGCGCCGGAGCCCGCGTTGCTGCCGGACCCGGAGCCGGAGCCGGGCACCGTCCACACATCTCCGGAGTCACGCACGATTATGACCTGGCCCACCCAAAGAGCGTTTGCATTAACGTTGGGGTTGAGCTGGATGAGCCTGTAGAGGGTGACTCCGTTCCTCACCGAGATCGCCCACAGGGTATCGCCGGGCTGCACATAGTAGACGCGCCCCGACTGCACAGGCGGTGCCTGCGGCGGCCTGGGAGATTCGTTCCACCATGCAGCCACGGCCGGCCCGTATGGGCTGCGGTACCGGAAGGTGATCCACGCCTGCCGCGCAATTCTGTTTGCCTCGTCAGGCGAGGTGATCTCGCGCACGGAGTTGATGGTCCAGATCAATCCCTGGCCTGGGCCGAAGGGCTGGATGAGTTGCACCAGGTACGCCCGCCCAGAGTGCTCCACGAGCACCTGTGCCGCGCCGGTGCCAACGTACTGCTGGAGGTCTGCCCTGCTTATCAGGGTGTACGTGTCCTGCGACGGGCTAAAGCCGATCGCCACGCCCTCGACGCGCGCAACCTGTACCGGGTCAAGCCTCCAGGCGTCGTTCCCCTGGTTCACGCTCATCTGCGCCTCGTACAGCGCTTGCCAGTCCAGGCTCGCCGGACCTGTAACGACCTCGCGCGGCACATCCGGCGTTCCACGGTAGTAGACCTGGCCGTTCTGACCGGCCCGGAACGACGGGTGGGCGAGGGACTTGAGCCCAGGACCCTGGTCGGTGGATGGTGCCGCCGCAGCCGTCACCGACAGCGCGAGCGCTGCGATGAGGGCCAGTCCCGGAATGAGTGAATGCCGCATGATTCGATGCAAGAAGCATCTCTCCTTTCGCGTGACCGATATCAGATGGAAGATAACGGCATCATGGGTGCCTACACCCTCACGGTTATGATACCTGGGTTGTTGGGGCCTGTCATCCTTCAGATGCTGCCATCTCAAGAGACGTCTGGCAAACGAGGGCATCTGCTACTGGGTTCGAGGGGCGGTGCGGCCGGGGTCGCCGCTCGGCCTCCGCGTAACCGGGGCAGGCAAAGGGGGCTACGCCAGGTCCCTCCCAGCCTTCGGATATGGCCGTACGCCCACGGCTTTACGCGCCGCGCGGCCGTATCCACGGTGCGGCGGATGTGGTATTATGGTATGGCCGAGACATGAGTTGGGGGAGGGAAGACCATGCTGACACTAAAGGACATCCAGGGCAATCCCAGCTTTCGGCTGCTCATTAGCAAGGCCAACGAGTACCTGTCGCTGCTCGGCTACACCGAGCACGGGTTGCGCCATGTGACTTATGTGTCCACGATGACGGCTTATATCCTCAGGAGCCTGGGGTATAACGGAAGAACGGTCGAGCTGGGGGCCATTTCGGGTTACCTGCACGACATAGGGAATATGCACAATCGCAAGTATCACGGCCCCACCGGCGCGAACATCGTGTTCACGGAGCTTCGCATGCTGGGAATGCCGCTCGAAGAGATCTGCACGATAACGACGGCCATCGCCAACCATGAGGAGGAGATCGGGATCCCGGTGAGCCCGGTTTCGGCCGCGCTCATAATCGCCGACAAGAGCGACGCCCATCGCACCCGCGTCCGGATGCGGCGGGACCATGACATCCACGACAGGGTGAACCTGGCCATAACGGATTCGTCTCTCACCGTGGACAGCGAGGCCAGGACAGTCACCCTTGACATATCATTCGACACCACGGAGTGCCAGATCATGGACTACTTCGAGATATACCTGACGCGGATGGAGATGTGCAAGCAGGCCGCATCGCTCCTGGGATGCAGGTTCAGGCTGGTCATAAACGGGCTGGAGCTTCTCGGGCAACTCCAGCGCGAACCGGCCGCCCCCCAGGCAGTCTCCGAGGTTCCGGCCTCGCAGGCCGGCGCCTGACGGGCGACGGAGACCTCTCACCACGCGGCTCAGTTGCTCCGATGCACGGCGCTTGCCAGGATGCCGGTGAGGATATCCTTTCCCGCGCCGCCCGGAAGGGGGGCAAGGCAGCGCCTTGCCCTGGCGGCGTACCTCTCGGCGACCTTCGACGCCCGGCCAAGGGCGCCGGACTCTCTCACGATCTCCAGGATCCGCTCGCGCTCTATGATGCGCCCGCGATCCTCCGACTGCGATTGCGCGCCGCCGGCTCCGCCGCCCGCGCCGTTCGGCCCCACGAGGAGATCCCGGAGTTCCTCACCCCATCTGTCGCTGCCGAGTGCGTATATCACAGGCAGGGTGTACACCCCGCACACGAAATCGTGTCCGGCAGGTTTTCCGGTTGCTGCGCTATCTGCGGAGAGGTCCAGGATGTCATCGACTATCTGGAACGCGATACCAAGATGCATGCCGAAGCGACGAAGCGCGTCCGCCGTCGCCCCTGGAGCTTCCGCCGCAATGGCGCCTGCGTAGCAACTGAGCCCGAAGAGCATGGCGGTCTTCTGGCGTATCCTCCGCAGATACTGCCCGAAACAAACGCTGGTGCTGTGCCTCGCCTCATACTGCTCTATCTCGCCCTCGCAGACCTCCTGAACGGCCCTGGCCACGGAGGACAGCATGTCCTGGCTCGCGTACCCCGAGAGAATCTGGAAGGCCCGCGTGAAGAGGTAGTCGCCGGTGAAGACGGCGACGTCGGCCCCGTACCGCGCGTGAATCGTGCGAACTCCCCTGCGAGTGTCGGCGTCATCGATGATGTCGTCATGAATCAGGGTAGCCATGTGGACTATCTCGATGGCTGCTGCGATAGGGACCAGGCTGGCAGAGTAACCCCTGCCGAACATCCCGGACGCCAGCACGAGGGCGGGGCGAATGCGCTTTCCGCCCGCTTGCAAGAGGGACAGCACCGCGTCCGAAATGAGGCTGTGACCGGTGGAGAGTTGCTCTTCGAGGTATGCCTCGACCTTGCCGAGGCCCTCGGCGAGCGCAGGACAAGACGACCACCCGGGTATCAAGACTCTCTCCATCTCCCCTCGTGCCGGGCTCACGGCGTCCTCGCGACGTGGCGGACGTCTGCGTTCTCCGGCCACCCGCCGGCAGCCGATCCCGCGAGGGCTTTCGGCAGAAACCTCAGGATGAACCCGGCGGTGATTCCAACGAAGTACCCTGTGGCGACCCCCGCTACGAGCAGCACAGGGAGATAACTGTAGATCTCCATGGTTCCCACGACCACCCCGGCCACGAGAAGTTGACCGATGTTGTGCGATACCGCTCCGAGAACGCTCACACCCACGAGGCCGAACACGCGCCCGAGGCGTCTTTGGGCGACCGACATGACTACGGTAGCTAGCAGGCCGCCGACTATGCTGAACGCGAAGCTGGTGAGCGCCCCGGAGAGGAGCGACCCCAGAAACGTGCGCAGGGCGACCACGACGAGAGCGTCGTATGCGCCGGACAGCACGATCACGATGAGCGTGATTATGTTGGCAAGGCCGAGCTTGGCCCCGGGAACCATGAATGGCACGGGTATGAAGCTCTCGGTCACGTGGAGCACGAGAGCGAGCGCGACGTATATCGCTATGTGTGTGAGTCTCCGTGTTCTCGTCATCCCTCGAGGCACCTGCACGTGCTACTGGAGCCCGCTCCCAGGTGCAGGCCCGGAACTGTCTCCGCTGTGCACGTGCGGGAGACCTTCTTCCTCCCTGTCCCAAGTAGATCGCCACAAGGTCGCGCTGCTTTTCAGCGCGCAAGTCCTGTCCGGGCCGGGGTTGCCGGTATTTGCACTCCGGGGACGGCGCGCTTGCGGCGCGCCTCTTTCGAATTTGGCGCTTAAGGCTAGCCAAATTCCAGGCGCCCCGCCCTAGCAAGCACCGGCAACCCCAACACCCTCAGGAGAAGTGGCGCAAACTTACGGCGCCATACTTAATAGGCGATGCCGTCGAGCGTGGGCCCGGGGTCCTGGGGACCGCCCTGGATCCTCACCACTACCCTGTTGGGCAGGCATACGATGGCTTCGCCCGGGCGTTCGATCCAGCCAGTCCTGACGCACACCTTGTCGGGACAGTCCGAGTCGCTTACCCTCGCGCGGCCGTCCCCGGCGATCTCGACGACCACGGTGTGGCCGCGGCCCGCGGGCACGTTGACTGTCATGACCCCTGTGACCTGCGAGAATGGAACCGTGCGGAAATGCTTGCTGTTTACCTCTATTACCACCTTGCGCGCGCCTGCGGCGCCCTGATCGGTGTCCAGGCCGAGGCTTCGCCCCGCCACAAAGACGGCGGCGACGGCGACGATGACGATCGCAAGGATGATATCAGCTTTCTTGAGCGTCACTGGCACCATAGAACCTGATCGTCCACCCCTTGCTGACTTCTATCACACCTCGCAGGCCTGGTGACGCCATCACCTGCCGGTCCTGCGTCACGATCACCGCTTGGACCCCTGGAAGTTGCGTGACGAGCCTCATGCCATTGGACGGCCCGAGCAGGAACACCGTGGTTGAGAGGGCGTCCGCGTCCACGGCGCGGCGGGCGAGGACCGTCGCGCTCACGATGCCTGTTTCGGCAGGGTAGCCCGTGTCGGGATCGATTATGTGGTGGTAGCGCGTGCCTGCCTGCTCGAAGAACCGCTCGTAGGTGCCGGACGACACGACGGCCATGTCACGCACCGGCACCACGGCAAAGGTGGCCCCGCGTTCTTTCCACGGGTTCTGAATCCCGACCCTCCACGGCGAGCCATCAGGCTTCGACCCCAGCACCAGGATGTTCCCGCCGAGGTCGATGAAGGCGCTCTTCACGCCCTGCTGCAACAGCGCTTCCGCGGCTCTGTCCGCAGCGAAGCCTTTTGCGATGGCGCCGAGGTCGAGGGCCATGCCGGCCCTGCGAAGCCGCACCGTGCCGCGAGTCTCGTCGATCTCCACGTCCCGGTGATCGACGAGGGACCTCGCTGCGGCCACCTCCTCCGGCGAAGGCACCCTCGCGTGGTTGGTGCCGATGCCCCACAGCCGGACGAGCGGGCCTATCGCCATGTCGAACCTCCCGCGGCTGAGGTCCCCGTATCTCCTGGCCTTCTTTACCACATACAGTGTATCGTCCGCTACCCTCGTTGGCAAGCCTCCCGCCTCGCGGTTCACCGCTGCGACGTCGCTCGTGGCGACGTTCGCGCTCATCAGCGCCTCGACCGCCTCGATGCGGTCGAAGGCGTCGCTGACCGCTTCCCGGGCCTTGCTGCCGTACGCCCGAATCTGCACGAGGGTCCCAAGGGCGAAGCTTGTGCGCACCGAAACGCCGGGGGCGCCGCCGGGCCGATTGCAGCCGGCGACCGCGACAACGACGGCTGCGAGCATGAACCAGAACGTAAGCCGGGGTAAGGCCGCGGTCCACCTGTGCGCGCGGCTCCATCCGCGCGCGTAACGCCCCTTTGCATATCGCGCGGGCGCACCGCCGGGCTTGTGCGTTTCCTTGTGCGTTTCAACGTGCGTGGTTGTGCTCGTGTTCACATTCACACCCATATGTCACGGTGCCCCGGCCCGTGCGCGGCACGCGACGCTCGCGCACTCCGTACATGCGGGCGGGGGCGAGTGAGCTTTCCGAACCCCGGAACACTGCGATTGTACCATTGTATAGCGAAACTGTCTATGGTATAGTTGAAATGGTTCGCGGCGACACGCACCGACAGGAGGATTGTGCGTTCACGCGGCGAAACGGAAAATAGCTGGGATGGCGTGTGTGATAGTCGTCACAATCACAAACTGGCGGCCCGCGTTGAGGCATGGCGGTTCAGCCGGAACGTGGCGGTTCATGCTAAGTATGGCGCCATAAGTTTTCGCCACTTTTCTTGAGGGTGCTAGGGTTGCCGGTGCTTGCTAGGGCGGGGCGTCGAGAATTTGGCTGGCCCGTGCGCCAAATTCGAACGAGGCGCGCCGCGAGCGCGTCGTCCCCGGAGTGCAACACCGGCAACCCTGGAGAGCCCCTGCACGCTGAAAAGCAGCGCGGATTTCTGGCGATCTACTTAGTTCGCTGCGATGCGAGATGAACGCGTGGGAGGAATGGTGGATGGCTGACAGGAAGAGGGTCGTCGTTCTCGGTGCCGGTTACGGGGGAATCCATGCAGCACAGACCCTAGAGAAGCTGCTCGGACGCGACGAGGCTGAGATCACCCTCATCGACAGGCGAGATCGGCACATACTCCTGACCGAACTGCACGAGGTGGCAGGGGCGCGCGTCCATGAGGACAGTGTGCAGATCCCGCTTGCCGACATCTTCCGCAGGAGCAGGGTGCGAGTAGTGCAAGACACCGTCACCGGCATCGACCTGGAGAACAAGGTGGTGCGCTCGGACTCGGCCGAGTATCCGTACGACCACCTTATTCTTGCATGTGGAAGCGAGCCGGAGTTCTACGGCATCCCTGGTATGTCGGAGAACGCGCTCACTCTATGGTCGCTGGAGGACGCCCGCAAGATCAAGGCCCATGTGCGGAGCATGTTCGAGCTTGCCGCGGCGGAGTCCAGCCCGGTCAGGCAGCAGGAGTTGCTCTCATTCGTTGTCGGCGGCGGCGGTTTCACCGGGGTCGAGATGGCGGGCGAACTTGCTGAATGGGTTCCGGATCTCTGCAAGGAGTTCGGGATCTCACCATTCTCTGTGACTATCTACGTGGTGGAGGCGCTGCCGCGGATACTGCCGACACTCGCGGAGAATCTCGCGGGGAGGGCCGCCCGGGCTATGCAGGCCAAAGGGATTACGGTCCTCACCAATTCCCCTATAGTGGAGGTCAAGCCCGATGAGCTGGTGCTCAAATCGGGGGCGAAGATACGCACCCGCACGGTCATCTGGACGGGCGGGGTCCGGACCACGACGTTCCTGAAGGACAAAGGGTTCAATTGCAAGAAGCGCGGGCGTCTCGCGGTCAACGAGTACCTCCAGGTGGACGGCCACGACGACGTGTACGCGGTCGGCGACAACTGCTTCTTCGTGGACCAGAACGGGGAGCTCCCAGCGCTGGTTGAGTC
The DNA here is from genome assembly GCA_030024085.1 of Bacillota bacterium. Taxonomy (GTDB): domain Bacteria; phylum Bacillota; class SHA-98; order UBA4971; family UBA4971; genus UBA6256. Next base: position 134,115 of record JASEJE010000002.1, read on the forward strand.
GGCGCTCCAGGGTGGGGCCTGTGCTGCCCGGAACATAGTCGCCGATATCAAGGGCAAGCCCAAGCGCGAGTTCAGGCCGCGGCTGCACGGGGTGATGGTGTCCATCGGAAGCCACTACTCCGTCGCCGACCTCATGGGGATCTCGCTGTGGAGCTATCCTGCGACAGCCATGAAACATCTCGTGAACCTCCACTACCAGTGGGGCGTCGGGGGTCTCGGGGTCATACTCAAGTATCTCAGACACGAGATGATAAACGCGAGAGGGGTGCTTTCGGGTCTCATGAAACACGTAAACGTCAAGGTCAGCCTCTTGTGGCTCGTGATCCTGCGCGTGTTCCTCGGGTACGAGTGGCTCGCCTCGGGCATTGGCAAGATCCGCGACGGTTTCCTCATCTCCGGTGACAAGCTGGTATCGGGCTCCTCCCTGATGCCGATGGGGCCTGGAACGCCGGAATGGTACAGGTGGATCATGGAGACGTTCGTCTTCCCGCACGCGCTCTTCTTCCAGTGGGTCGTCACCCTTACTGAGCTTGCGCTGGGCCTGGCGCTCATCTTCGGCCTATTCACGAGCTTGGCGGCGCTCGGGTCGATCTTCATGAACATCAGCTTTGCTCTTGCAGGGGCCGGCGGGAACATCTGGTTCGTGATGGTTTCCATAGCGATGCTGGGTGGAGCCGGGCGCGCGTTCGGACTCGACTACTACGTGATGCCTTTCCTCGGCGAGATTGTAAAGGGCGCGCTTCCGAAGAGATGGGTTGCCCTGGGCGACCGAGTCGCTTCAGCCGGCGGCGGTGCCAGTTAGCGTCTACGTTGCGCCCCCTGGGAGGGGATCTCCATGCGGGAAATCGGGTGCCAGGTGCTCACTGCGTGAGGGCACCAGGCACCCGAAACCGTGCCGGGGGAGGGAGGAAGATATCGCGGAGGCGGACCCTAGACGCCCGCGGCATCCGGTGTCTTCGATGAGCCGTTCGATGAGCCGGAAGAAGACACGGATTCGCCATCCTTCCTGGCCTTGTCCTTGTATTCGGAGCTGCGGTTGTCTGTGGTGTAGAATCCGGATCCCTTGAAGACGATGCCAACGTTTCTGCTGATGAGCCGCCTGACCGGGCCGCCACACGTGGGACAGCGGGAGAGGGGCTCATCCGACATGCGCTGGAACTCCTCGAAACGGCCGCATTTCTCGCAGCGGTATTCGTAGGTAGGCATGTCGAGATAATCCCTCCTTTAACGTAACTCGGCGCATCGTGGACGCCCCTGCGCGGCGGAGCGTCGCGAGTCCTGCGCCAATTACGTACTATACGCTGCTCTTTGCTTCCTGTCAAGAACGATAGCGAACGATGCGGATAGCGATGGCGAGTAACGACAAGGACTAACGATGCCGAATAACGGCGACGAACGATGACGAAGGGGCGAGACCACGACCTTCGTGCTTCCCGGATGCGCGCTCAGCACCGGGCCGGGGCGCACGGGCAGGCCAAGTCCCGTTTCGGGCCAAGTCCAGTTTGTGAATGAAGCCGCAAAGTGCTAGAATGAGAACGACATGGGTTGTGCCTGACGTCACAATGGTCTTGAAGACCGGGCCATGCCTGGGCCTAGAGGGGGGCTGGGCGAATGATATCGGGTGAACGAGTAAGGGCTGCTAGAAGGGCGAAGGGGCTGACTCTCGTCGATCTTGCTTCCAGGGCCAGGCTGTCCTATTCCTACTTGAGTGAGATAGAACGCGGCGCCAAGAGCCCTTCGCTCGATACCCTTTCCAGGCTGGCGGACGCACTTGACCTTAACAGGGCCGAGCTTGTGGAGATATCGGAGGACGAGGATGGCAGAGGCGTCGGTCTCGGCGAAAAGCTTCGCGTGGCACGCGAGGATCGCGGGATGACGCTGCGCGATGTTGCGTCCGCGGCCGGTATCTCCAGCACGTATTTGAGCGAGATTGAACGCGGCAACGTTCAGCCTGCTCTCAGGGTTTTGAAGAGGCTCGCTCATGTGCTTCACGTGCCTCTCTCGTCGTTCATGTCTTCTGTCGAACGCAAGGGGTTCATCGGCGACAAGCTCAGGAGCATCCGGGAGAAGCTCGGCCTGACCCAGGCGGAGGTGGCGGCGAAAGCCGGGGTCTCGGCCGCCCTCATCGGCCAGATCGAGCTCGGACGCGTTTCTCCGTCGCTCAAAACCATAAACAAGGTGGCATCGGCCCTTGGCGTGTCCCCATGTTACCTGGTTCTCGACAACGAGGGCATGGACGAGATCGTCCCGGCCATGAGCAAGGATCTCCGTGATATGCTGCAAGACTCAAACGTTCAGATGCTCCTCAGCGCCGTGTGCTCGCTGGACAAACGTGAGATGCGGTTCATCTTCGAAGTCATAGCGCTTCTCAAGCGCTCGGGCCTCAGCCGGGCGTAGCCCGCACAGGGATCTTCCCTGCCACGTGCCGCCGAACGGTGAAACGGTGCGCCGGAGACGCCATTCCTTATGCTCAGATCGAGAAGGACATCTTGACCACGCGAGAGCCGTCAAGGATGACCTCCACCACCCAGATCCCTGGGAGCGAGGCAGGCGCCGGTACGTTCCAGCCAGGGGAGACCTGGAGCGGCAGTCCGGGCGCGGATATCAGCGACACGCTGCCGGGCGTGCGGGCAAAGGGAGGAAGCGCTTCCTCCCTGTAGAGCGCTCCGTCGGGCCGGTACCATCTCGTGGTTTGGTAATGAAGGTTGATGTCGTTGATGTTCCACCTGACCCAGGCCACGACCTGCGGGTCGAGAGGGGTGTAGCTCCAGCCTGGCCCGATAGGGGTTCCCTGCATGTCAATGCCGCGACAGAGCACAGCGTCGGCCACGAGGGGGCTGTAGATGCGCCTGTAGGCGACCAGCCGGACCGGGGGCACGTCTGCCGACCCCACGGTGATGGTGGTCAACACGGGGTGATGATTCGGCGAGCTGATAATGACCTGGTAATCGCCTGGGGCTATGTTCATGGTCTGGAGCGTCGGGATGTCGTAGGTCACGCCCTGATAAGTGATGAGCGCATCATTCACCGTCTCACCTGACCAGGAGTCTACAATGGGATTGATGCAGCCGGCGGCTGAGAGAGCAGCAATCACGAGAATCGCTGCGCCGAAGGCCCGGGACAAGTTTCTCTTCACAATGATTCGCCTCCTATAGCGAGATTTGCGGTAGTCTTCAGATCTATGGCAATATCCAGGACAGCATCCATATGATAGCATCACCGGATGCCGGAGGCAAGCGCGGAAGAAGAAGGACAGGAGGGGCGGGAAGCAGGAGTTGATGAGAAACGGTCAATAACAGCTGTTGATGGGAACTGGCCACGAAAAGAGCGAGGGACCTACCCGGCCTGCACGACGGGCGGTCCCGATCGTTTTCATGTTCCTGTCCTGGGTCGCGCCGGACACCCGCCCTGGTTGAGCCGGGGCGGCGCGCCGCACGAAGCCGCCGGTCCGGGCAGTCCTGGCGGTCCTTGCGACCTACTCTCCCAGATACGCCTTGCGCACGGCTTCGTTCTGGAGAAGCTCCGGCCCTGGCCCTTCCATCGTAATGGAGCCGGTCTCCAGCACGTACGCGTAGTCCGCCAGCTTCAAGGCAGCTTTGGCGTTCTGCTCGATGAGGAGGATTGTGCATCCCTCCTCGTGTATCCTGGTGAGCGCCCTGAAGACCTCGTGCATCAGCACCGGCGCAAGCCCGAGCGACGGCTCGTCGAGGCAGAGAAGCCTCGGTCGCGACATGAGGGCGCGCCCTACCGCGAGCATCTGCTGCTCGCCGCCGGAAAGGGTGCCGCCCTTCTGGGAGAAGCGCTCTTTGAGCCTGGGGAAGAGGGTGGTGACCCATTCCAAGTCCTGCTGAATGCCTGCGTTGTCCTGCCGGGGGTAAGCCCCCATCATCAGGTTCTCGCGGACCGTAAGGTTGCGGAATATCTTCCGGCCCTCCGGCACCATCGCCACGCCAGAGCGGACTATGTAGTGGCTGGGCCTGCCGGTGATGTTCTTGCCCTTGAGTTCTATGGAACCCCGCCGGGCCTTTACGAGGCCTGTTATGGCACGCAGGGTGGTGCTCTTCCCGGCGCCGTTCGCCCCTATCAGGGTGATGATCGCCCCTTCAGGCACGTCCATGGAGATCCCCTTGAGAGCATGAATGCCACCGTAGTAGACGTGGAGGTCTCTGAGCTTGAGCATCCTAGTCCTCCTCCTCTCCCAGGTACGCCGCGATCACTCCCGGGTCCGACTGGATCTCCTGTGGTGTGCCCTCGGCGATCGAGACTCCGTAGTCGATCACGCGTATTCGCTCGCAGATGCCCATCACGAGCCGCATGTCGTGCTCTATGAGGAAAACGGTGAGACCGAACTCGTCGCGGATGCGGCAGATGAACTTCATGAGCTGAGTTGTCTCCTCGGGGTTCATGCCCGCTGCGGGCTCGTCCAGGAGGAGTAGCCGGGGGTTGGTCGCAAGGGCCCGCGCGATCTCGAGGCGCCTCTGCTGGCCGTAGGGAAGGCTCCCTGCCTGCTCCCTGGCGAGGTCTGCAAGCCCCACCCGTTGGAGGAGATCCATCCCGCGCGCGCGCGCTTCGGCGTCTTCCTTGGCATAACTGGGCAGCCGGAACGCCGCCGAGAGGAATGACGACTTCAGCCTGAGGTGCTGGGACACGAGGACGTTGTCGAGGACCGTGAGCCCCGTGAAGAGGCGCACATTCTGGAATGTCCTCGCGATGCCTGCTGCGGCCACGAGGTCGGGGCGCCACCCCGTGATGTCCTGTCCTTCGAACAGCACGCGGCCGCTCGTGGGCGCGTACTGCCCCGTGACTATGTTGAAGACCGTGGTCTTGCCCGCGCCGTTGGGGCCTATGAGGCCGACGAGCTCGCCCTTTCGTATGTCGAGGCAGAAGTCGTTCACTGCCACGAGCCCGCCGAACTTGATGGTTACGTGATCGAGAGTCAGGACGACTCCGTTTTGCGTTCTTGCTTCCACTTTCGCACCCCCCTGGTAGCTCGGAGCACGGACAGGACCCAGTCCCACGACAGCTCAAACTGCCCGAAGAGACCCCGCCTATAGAAGATCATGAGGAGTATGAGGAGGACCGAGAACACGACCATCCTCATGCCGGCAACACCCGGGATGTGGATCGGCCCCAAGTCGATGGGGGCTTCCACAACCCGCAGCACCTCCGACATGATGGCGAACCCGAGCCCCGTGACGACCGAACCGGTTATGCTCCCGAGGCCTCCGAGCACGATGATGATGAGCAGGTTGAACGTCATCGCGAAGGTGAAGAGCGTCGGCGAGATGGTGGTGATGAGAGACGCCAGAAGCCCTCCCGCCACCCCTCCGAAAAACCCGCTCGTTACGAATGCCAGCATCTTCGTGCGGAACACGTTGACGCCCATGGCTTCGGCGGCCACCTCATCGTCCCTTACCGCCTTCATGGCCCGACCGAAGCTGGAATTGGCGATGTTGCTCACTACGAGCGTTGCCACGATGGCCGTGCCGAAACACCAGAACACACTGGCGTACTCGGGTATGCCCTTCATCCCGAGAGGCCCGTTGGTCAGTGGGATGAGGTTGTTGGCCAGCACGAAGATTATCTCGCCGAAGCCAAAGGTGGCGATGGCGAGGTAGTCGCCGCGCAGCCTGAAGGACGGGATCCCCACGACAAGGGCTCCGAGAGCACCCACCACGCCCGCGAGCAGAAGGGCAAGGCCGAACAGGTACCATGGGAACGAGAACGAGTTGAACGGCCACATCTGCGGCTCCAGGAACCACACGAACTGCTTCTGCTGAAGCGGCAATATGAGTAGTGCGGTGGTGTACCCGCCGAGCGCCATGAATCCGTTGGGACCCAGCGAGAACTGGCCTGTGATGCCGTTCACGAGGTTGTACGCAACGGCTGCGACCACATATATCGCGCCCGTGCGCGCTACCCGCAGGGGGAACTCCCCGAGGTGCCTGTCGGCCCACCAGAGGACAAGCAAGAGCACACCTATGAGCGCAACTGTCAGAATGAGGTGCAGATGTCTTCTCTTCATGTCACACCTTCTCCTTCAGGGGCTCACCAAGGATCCCGGTCGGTCGGATGAGAAGGAAGACCAGGAGCAACGTGAAGATGATGCCGTCCCGGTAGCCTGAGAGACCCGGCAAGACCGCCACGGTCATGATCTCGACGAGCCCGATGAGAAAGCCGCCGATCATCGCCCCGGTGATATTGCCTATACCGCCAACGACTGCTGCGGTGAACGCCTTCCACCCCGGGTATATGCCCATGAGCGGGTTGATCTGCGGGTACTTGCAAGCCCACATTATGCCCCCTGCCGCTGCAAGGGCCGAGCCTATGGCGAAGGTGTACGATATGACCCTGTCCACGTCCACTCCCATGAGGCGTGTGGTCTCGATGTCTGTGGAGACGGACCTCATCGCCATGCCGACTTTGGTGCGATGCACGATGAACAATAGCAGGGCCAGCAAGGCGAGGCTGAGGATGGGCACCCAGATGGACACGCCTGAGACGGCTGCCGGGCCTATCGGAACCACCTTCGACATCACGTCCGGTCTTTGAAACGCCTTCGGCCGCGCCCCGACGGTCACCAGGCCGAGGTTCTCCAGGAAGAACGATACCCCAACGGCCGTTATGAGGGCCGATATCCTGGGGGCGTTTCTCACAGGCCGGTAAGCCGCCCTATCCACGATCATACCGACGGCGGCCGTCAGCACGACGGCGAGGATGGCGGACACGGCCCAGGGCAGATGAAAGACGGCGACGAAGAAGAACGCGAAATACGCGCCCACCATGAAGATGTCGCTGTGCGCGAAGTTGATGAGGCGCAGTATCCCGTACACCATCGTGTAACCGATCGCTATGAGAGCGTAAAGGCTTCCGAGGGAGATGCCGTTCATCAACTGTTGGATGAGAGTCTCAAGCGTCATGCGCATCTACTCCTTAAAAAGGGCGGTGATGCCGGCCGGCTAAGTAGATCGCCGCAAATTCGCGCTACTTTTCAGCGCGCAGGTCCTCGCCAGGGTTGCCGGTGTTGCCCTCCGGGGACGGCGCGTGCGGTGAGATGCGTTCGAATTTGGCGTACAGGCTAGCCAAATTCCAGGCGCCCCGCCCTAGCAAGCACCGGCAACCCCAACACCCTCAGGAGAAGTGGCGCAAACTTATAGCGCCATACTTAGCCGTCGCGCCGTGGCTCCCGCAGCCTGTGCGCGAAACGCCAACGTGCGACGGGCCCGGGCATCCCGTCAGTAACTGCATGTCCGGTCCCAACCCGGGCGAACCCACAGGCATCCAACGGGGGCAGGGAGGAACCATGCAACCTTTACGGCTCTGGCCCTCCTTGCCCCCTGCGATGCGCCGGGACCCGCCCGGCCCGGCTCGGTGCTGCACTGTCCGTGCGAGGCAAATGCCTGCGCTCGCGCCGGGATCCGGCTACGGCCGGGTCTGCCTGACGGCCCTTTCCCGGGTTCAGGCAGGGCAGGGGCCCGCGTGGTTCGAAGGACTACTTGTTACGGGTACACGATGGACTTGTAATCCCACTTGCCATTCTTGACGACCCGGAACACCACAGGCTTCACCGCGTCACCGTTCTGGATCGTGACAGGCCCCGTGACTACCTGCAGGTCCTTCGTGTCTTCAATGGCCTGGGCGACCTTCTTCGGATCGGCCGAGCCGGCCCTCTTGATGGCATCCAGGACGATCATGTAGCAGTCGGCCGTCAGAGCACCGAAGACGTTGACCTCGCTATCGGCCCCGAATCTCTTCTTGTAGAGTTCGACGTACTTCTTGCCGATGTCGGTGACAGCCGCCTTCTCGTGCCAGAAGGTAGTGTGCTGCACGCCCTCCACGGCCTTTCCGCCGATGGCGAGGAATTCCTCGGTGGCTATGCCGTCAGCCCCGAAGACCGGCTGGGTCAGGCCGAGGTCTCTCGCCTGGACCACTGCGAGGGCTGTCTCTTGATAGTAGTTGGGGATGTAGATGACGTCGGGGTTCTGCTTCTTGATCTCGGTAAGCTGGGCGCTGAAGTCCTGGTCGCCATACTTACACTTCTGGTGGGTGACCACTTTGCCTCCGAGTTTGGTGAACTCCTTCTCGAACATGGTTCCGAGGGCGATACAATAGTCGTTGGCGATGTCAGAGAGGATCGCAGCGGTCTTGGCCTTCAGGTCTCTGTAGCAATAGGTCGCTGCTATCGTGGCCTGGAACGGGTCTATGAAGCACGCGCGGAAAACGTACTTCTTGCCCTGGGTGCAGAGGGGGTTCGTCGTCGTCGGCCCGATGATCGGGACCTCCCTCTTCTCGCAGATCTCGCCAGCGGCGAGCATGTTGCCACTGATGGTGGGCCCGATTATGGCAACGACCTTGTCGTTCTCGATGAGGCGAGAGGCTGCGTTGGCCGCCTCCACCTTATCCGACTTGTTGTCGAGGAGCTTGAAGACAACCGGCCTCCCCAGGACCTCCGGCTTGACAAGCTCCTTTATGAGGTTGGCGCCTTCCCATGCTGCCTGGCCGTACGCGGCCACCTGACCCGTCATCTCGAGGTTGAACCCGATGACGATGGGCTCCGCCGAGTACGCCACCGCTCCCAGCGAAACAAGGGCAATAACCAGAACGGAGCTCAGTATGAACCTTCTCACTGCTCACTACCTCCTCGTTTTGGGCGATCCGTTTTGTCTCCGATTCTCCATTAGGAAAGACCATTACAAAGGTATTGCGCCGGCGTTGTGGCCGATGTGTCACCTCCTCTGTGGCCAGGGGGCATTACCCTCTCCCACTGCTTCAAATTCCCTCTCGATGTGGCCTTGCTCTTACGTCGTGGCCCTGCTCTTACGTCGCGACGCAAGGCGGGCAAGACGCGCATGCAATGGCATGTCAGAGCGAGCCGCACCAGCACCTCCAGGCATTACTACTCACGCTGGCAGGACTGGTATAACTTGTTTCAGTCACTATATCACGGCAGGTTTGCCGAGTCAAGCAGCGCCTTTTGCAAGCCTTCGGCAGGCGCGTGACCCAAGTAGTGGGAGGCGCCGCCGAATACAATGCTCTATTCGCCGTCGGGTGGCCGATTCCCTTCTTGAAAACGGGTCGCTCTTAGCACTTTACGTTGCAGATCTCTGCTGACAACCGGCTTTCCCCCGTGCCAACCGATCGATGATGTCATCGTGCAGGAAACGGCGCCGGGGCCGTAGAAGTAGCAGGCCATGTGAAAACGTGATCGAACGTGAATCGAATGTGATCGGTAGTCGTGATGCGGCAGACGTGGCCTGATGCCTTGGGCCCCTGGGCCTGCGCCGGCACGCCACAGGCATTCTGGTTGCCCGTGGTCCCACGACATGGCCTCTGGGATCCCGTAAACCTGGCGCCCGGTTTCACGGAGGAGCGCTCCAGGCACGCGGTCCCCTGGGCGCAATACAGCGTTCTCTGGAATGCAGGAGTTGTCTATGAAACCCGCGCGTATTCCGGAAAGAAGGATGGGAATTCGGAGTTGGAGGGCTATCCGATGGAAATGAGGGTGACCGTGGACAGAATCGAGGAAGGCACCGCCGTGCTGCTTGTCCGCGAGGCGGAGACCGATGCCATCCTGTGGCCCATTGGAGTGCTGCCCGAGGGCGTACGCGAGGGGATGATCCTAAAGATCCGCGTCGAGCCTGACGAGGAGGCGACCCACGCCGCAAAGGAGCGCGTTGAGAGCCTCCTGAAGAAGCTGGTCTCAAAGGGCCCCTAAGTAGATCACCACAAGTTCGCGCTACTTTTCAGCGGGTGAGTCCTGTCCAGGGTTGCCGGTACTGCCCTCCGGGGACGGCGCGTGCGGTGAGATGCGTTCGAATTTGGCGCTTAAGGCTAGCCAAATTCCAGGCGCCCCGCCCTAGCAAGCACCGGCAACCCCAATAGCGTCAAGGAAGATGGCGCAAACTTATGGCGCCATACTTAGCAGAAACCCGCGTCTATGGCTACAAGTTACGTCGCCAACAGGTGGCGCGAAGGCAAGCGAGTCGCCGGGGCGTGCATGCAAGCGATGGCCGCAGGCTTGCCAGCGGCGCGCAATGAGCGAATCGCCGAGCAGCTGCCGACTCCTCCTCGAAGCCTGCAAGGGGCCGTGACACGGGCTTAGTCCTCCCGCCATATCTTGAGCATCGCCTTGATCATAGCGTAGAAGATGAGGATCACCCCGAATACTGTCGCCATGCCGATGCCCAGTATCTGCCAGCTTCTGACCACTGCGCTCATGTCAGGTTGTGGCCGGCGGCGTGTCCCAGCCCGTCGTCGCGCCTCGCGCCTGGCGCCCCACACCCCGTGCCTTTCGACCTCTGGGTGTCTACTGGCGCGGGCCGACACGCCTGCCGCCTGTCGCTCCTCCCCTCTGTTCAGTCTTCGGTGTCCTGGTTTCGCTCTGCGTCCGTGGACCGACGGCGTTACGACACGAGCGCCAGAATCAGGCCGCCCGCGACGATCGACGCGATCTGGCCCGCAACGTTTGCCCCCACCGCATGCATCACGATGTAGTTCGTTGGGTCCTCCTTGAGCGCCATCCTGGCGATGACCCGCGCCGACATCGGGAACGCCGAGATCCCGCATGCTCCTATCATCGGGTTGATTTTGCGACGGAGCGCCAGGTTGAGGGCTTTCGCGAACAGCACGCCCCCTCCGGTGTCGAAGATGAAGGCGAGCAGGCCCATACCCATTATGAGCAACGTCCTGTAGTTGAGGAACGACTCCGCCTGCATCGAGGAGCCGATGGTGATGCCCAAAAGGAGCGTTACGAGGTTCGCGAGCTCATTCTGAGCGGCCTTCGACAGCCTCTCGAGAACCCCGCTCTCCCTGATGAGATTGCCGAACATGAGCATTCCCACAAGGGCGACGCTGATGGGGGCGATGATGCCTGCTACCAGGGTGACGCCGATCGGGAACAGGATCCGCACTATCTGCGGCACCTTGACCTCTTTAGCATCCATGCGGATCCGCCGTTCCGCCGGGGTCGTAAGGGCTTTCACGACAGGTGGCTGAATGATCGGCACGAGCGCCATGTATGAGTATGCAGCCACGGATATCGGCGCGAGCAGGTGGCTTGCGAATTTGGTGGCGACGTAGATGGACGTGGGGCCGTCCGCTGCGCCGATGATACCTATGGAGGCTGCCTCCTTCAGGCTGAAGCCGAAATACGATGCTACAAGCATGGTGGCGAATACTCCGAACTGCGCTGCCGCGCCGAAAAACAATGTCTCGGGCCTTTGCAAGAGGGGTGTGAAGTCGATCATCGCGCCGACGGCGACGAAGATGAGGATGGGGAACAGTTCGGTTCGGATTCCGGCTTTGTAGAGCAACTCGAGCACGCCATGGTCACCCAGCACTGACGTGAACGGGATGTTCGCGAGGATGGCGCCGAATCCGATGGGGAGCAACAGCATGGGTTCGTAGTCGCGCCTTACGGCGAGGTATATGAGAAAGCCGCCAATGGCGAACATCACGACGTTCCCGAGACCAAGTCCCCGGATACCAGCCAGGAGTTCGTTCAGGGTTATCAGCCTCCTTCGGCAGTACTACGGCGGCGACTGCGCCTGCATATCGTGTGGGCCCTGGCGAGACCGAGCCGCGCCGGGAGATGCTGCGCCGCCCCTGCACCCGGCCGCCCGGCCGCCCGGATCTTAGCCCGGCGGCAGGTCACCGCTTCTTGCGAAATTCGCCGCTGTGTGTGGTTTTCCTGCTCTACGATCCCCCTGTGAATGCTCGATGCTTTGCGACCCCGGGAACTGCCCCGGGCTGTTCGGACAGTCTTTACTGTGCCAAGTGAGGGTGCGTTAATCCTTGTCCGTTTTCCAGTAGTTGCTGGGTTGCCGGTGATTGCACGAGGGGTGTCAAAATCCGGCCACTCGCCCGACGGGCCGGATTTTGGCGAAGCGCGCCCCGCTTGGGGCGCCGTCCCCGAGTGCAACACCGGCAACCCCTCCCAAAAGTCGGGAGCATTTCTGCACCCTCACTCAGAAGGCCCTGCATCCCGGCCATGCTCGGAACCGCAAAACCCAGTGATTAGTTTGGGGACCAGGGGGAGGAACATCGCTGGGTGCGTCGAATAACCAGGGGAGCGATTTTGCGAAATCCCCATGCGCGAGGAGGCAGAGAAAATGAGAAGAGTCGTGTTGGCCGCTGTTACCGTGTGTCTCGTGCTCGCCGTCGCGTCATCGTCGTTCGCTGCCGTGGCGCAGCTCGTCATGGCGACAGGTGGAACGGCGGGCACCTACTACCCGCTGGGAGGGGCCATGGCCCAGCTCATCAACGGGAAGGTCAAGGACGTCAGTATCACCGTGCAGAGCACAGGCGCCTCGATTGCGAACCTGAGGATGATCCACAGCAAGGAAGTCGATCTCGCCCTGGTGCAGACCGACACTGCGGATTACGCATGGAACGGCACTGAGTTCTTCGAGAAGGACGGAAAGCTACAGAGTTTCGGCGTGATAGCATCGCTCTATCCGGAACTCATCCAGATTGTGGCGGGCGCAGACTCGGGGATCAATTCCGTGGCCGACCTCAGGGGCAAGAGGGTGTCGGTGGGAGCGCCGGGCAGCGGCACCGAGGCAAACGCAAGGCAGATTCTGGAGGCATACGGCCTCGCCTACAAGGACCTCGGCCAGGTGCAGTACCTGAGCTTCGCCGAGTCGGCGGAGGCGTTCAAGGACAAGCACATCGACGCGTTCTTCGTCACTGCGGGCATACCGAACGCGGGGATACAGGACGTGGCGACGCAGCACAAGGTCAAGATCGTCGAGGTCAGCGACGACATGTACAAGAAGCTCCACAATAAGTATGGATTCTACGGGCAGGCGGTGATCCCGGCCGGCACGTACGTCAACCAGACCAAAGACGCGAAGACCGTCGCCGTCCAGGCCGTGCTCATCGCCAGGTCGGGTCTGGACGCAGGCCTCGTGTACGAGATGACCCGGGCGCTCTTCGAGAACCTTCCCGAGCTTGCCCAGGCCCACGCCAAGGGCAAGGAGATAACCCTTGCGGGCGCCCTTACAGGCGTCAGCACGCCGCTGCATCCTGGCGCGGAGAAGTACTTCAAGGAGAAGGGCGTTGTGAAGTAGGCAAATGAGTGGCTACGGGTGCGTCCAGACCGGGCGCGGACCTGTGCTCACCCGGCGCCAGGGCGGCGCTCTGGCCGCCCTGGCGCTGGCCGTTCTTGCCGGGGCGATAGCCGCGCTTGTGCCCGCGTTCGTGGTTCTTGAAGTGAGAGAGTGGCGCAGCGGAAGGCTTCTCTATCTGGCCCCGGTGAGGCCGCAAAGCAGGTTCGAGGTGACGTTCGTCCATTCGGTGGAGAGGACACCTGTTCGCGAGGTGTTCACGGTCGGCCCTGACCTCGACATCTACCTTGTGGAGACGGTTTACGAGTCTTTCGGGGCAGGGTTGCCCACCACCGCGGAAGAGGGGGCCCGATTCGTCCTCGAGGGCGGCACGATGCGGATCACCGGGATGCACCGGCGCATCGGCCAACTGGTTCTATCTGTGAGCCCAGTGCCCGGGCACGTGCTTCGAGTCGCAAACAGGGCGGTGACGCTGGCGAATCTGGCGGATCCCGGGACGGCGCTCGGCATAAAGGTGGTCCGCGTGCCCGCGGCGGCATTCTTTTTCAGGGGGAGATGCTGGTGGATGAGAAGATAGAGAAGGCACAGAGAGCAAACGCCCCGGCGTCAGGCGTGGTGGAAAGCGAGCCCGTGAGCCAGGCGGAGATCGAAGAGATCCTGATGAAATATGACAGGGAGTCTGCCTACCGCAGGATCCCCGGGGTATACTCGGTTGTGATTAGCGTCATTGCCATCGCATTCTCCCTGTTCCAGCTGTATACAGCGGCGTTCGGCGTGCTTCCGGCGCAGATTCAAAGGGCCACTCACCTGGGGTTCGGGGTGCTGCTGGCGTACCTGCTCTATCCCGCGTCGCGCAAGGGTGTGCGCAGGCTTGCGTGGTACGATGTGGCTCTGGCAGTGATCGGGGCCTTCATCATGAGCTATCTCGTCTGGAACTTCAAAGGGCTCCTGGTTCGCGCCGGGGCGTACACTACCGTTGACATAGTCATCGGCGCCATAGGCATTCTGCTCGTGCTCGAGGCCACCAGGCGCGTGGTGGGGACTCCCATCCTGGTGGTCGTGTGCTGCTTCCTGGCTTACGCTTACTTCGGACGGTACATTCCTGGGTTCTTCCAGCACCGCGGTGCGTCCATCCAGAGACTCGTCGGGCACATGTTCTATACCACGGAGGGGGTGTTCGGCATCCCCCTCGGCGTGTCGTCCACGTTCATATTCCTCTTCATCCTCTTTGGGGCGTTCCTCGAGAAGACGGGTATAGGGCAGTTCTTCATCGACATAGCCAACTCCATCGCCGGCCACGCCGCAGGAGGCCCGGCGAAGGTCGCGGTCATCACCAGCGCCTTCGAAGGAACCGTATCTGGCAGTTCCGTCGCAAACACCGTTGGTTCAGGCAGTTTTACCATCCCCATGATGAAAAAACTCGGCTACAGGCCCGAGTTCGCCGCGGCCGTCGAGGCCTCGGCTTCCACGGGCGGCCAGATCATGCCTCCGATCATGGGCGCGGCGGCGTTCCTCATGGCCGAGTTCATAGGCGTGCCTTACCTGCAGATCGTTAAGTCGGCGGTGATCCCCGCCATCCTCTATTTCACCGGGGTGTTCATCGTTGTACATCTCGAGGCGAAGAAGACGGGGCTTCGCGGCATGCCGCGTGAGAGGATGCCGAGGTTCTGGAGGATCATGCGCGAGCGAGGGCAGCTTTTCCTGCCTCTCGTGGCCATCATATACCTGCTGGTCGAAGGCAGCACTCCCATGAAGGCCGCCCTCTTTGGCCTCATCGTGGCGGTGCTGGCGAGCTATATCTCGAGGGCGACCAGGATGAAACCGCAGGACATCCTCGCCGCGCTGGAGCAGGGCGCACGCAACGCCCTCGGCGTAGTGATCGCCTGTGCCGCCGCGGGCATGATCGTGGGGACGGTGACGCTTACTGGCCTCGGGCTGAAGCTGGCGAACGGCCTTATCCTGCTGGCGCGGGGGCAACTCTTGCCGACACTCTTTTTTACCATGCTTACGTCCCTGGTGCTCGGCATGGGCGCTCCGACAACGGCAAACTATGTCATCACGTCGACGATTGCCGCACCCGCCCTCCTTAAGCTGGGCGTGCCTGTTGTCGCGGCCCACATGTTTGCGTTCTACTTCGGCATAGTGGCCGACGTAACGCCCCCGGTCGCGCTTGCGGCATTGGCAGGGTCCGGGATCGCGAAGTCCAACCCTCTTCGCACCGGCATAGAATCGACCAAGCTTTCGATCGCAGCATTCCTAATACCGTACTTTTTTGTATATTCGCCTTCCCTCCTGTTACTCGGAGGTGTGCACTGGCTGGAAACGGCCAGGGTCATCCTGGGCGCTGTGATAGGTATGATCGGTGTAGGCGCTGCGCTCGAGAGTTGGCTCATGACGCGGACGAGGGCAATTGAACGGCCGCTACTGCTCGTTGGCGGGCTCATGCTCATCCACCCGCACCTTGCCACTGACGTCGTGGGTCTGGCTTTGATAATGGTCGTGTATCTCACACAAACGGTGCGGTTGCGGCGCGAAAGCCAGGCGGGAATAGTCTCCGGCTAATGGGCGAAGGGGTAAGGCCGTCAAGCGGCGAGCGACGGTCTCCCGGCTATGAGTGGAGGGAAAGCGCGGGAGATGCCCGAGTTCAAGGAAGCCATAGAAGGATTTGTGAACAGTATGTCGAAGGAAAAGCCCGTGACGCGGCGAACAATGTTCTTCGGCGGATACGCGAAACTGCCTACCGGGATCACGGCGGAGGAGCTGTACAAAGTGGTGGGGGTGGGTCTCGAGATCGACCCTGCCACCGGCGAGATCGTGGACGCCGATTGCACCCTCGCCACGTCCACGGCGAAAAAGGTATTCCGGCAGCTCATTACCGGGCGGAGGATAGACGCCGACATGCGAGCGATCGTGGACGACCTCCGGGCGTACTATCACGGTGCCGCTCAGAAGGCGCTGATAACTGCCCTGAGGGCGATCCACGAGAAATACAGGGCGACGTGCCTCGACCCGACGCGCGGCCTCACAGAAGGGCCGGACGACGATGATGGCACGACGGGCGAAGGAAACGAGGGCTGATGACACCCGAATACAACCGCCGGCAGGGACACGCCAGCAGCCATCGCAAGCGTGGAAGTGCCGGCTGCCACCCTGGCCGCGGCGCGCGGGGGACGACCCCGGGCCGCAGAGCGGACACGGCCTGGCTACACTCGGTCCGACAGGCTTGTCGGACCACGTGGGGTCAGGTTTTACTTTTGTCTAGGTATGGCGCCATAAGTTTGCGCCACTTCTCCTGACGGTGTCGGGGTTGCCGGTGCTTGCTGGGGCGGGGCGCCTGGAATTTGGCTAGCCAGTGCGCCAAATTCGAACGAGGCGCGCCGCAAGCGCGCCGTCCCCGGAGTGCAACACCGGCAGCCCTGAACAGGACTTGCGCGCTGAAAAGTAGCGCGGATTTGTGGCGATCTACTTAGTGTGAGTTCGGAGGTGTCCAAGACGCCGGCAACCGGGAACGCGCCGGCAGACCGGCCGCGACAGACGGACCCATACTCGGACGATGCGTTGGAGGGGATGGTGGTCGGGTAACGGGCGCAGCGACAGAGAGTTCGTTCCCACAAGCGCGGTCATCATGGCCATGAAGGACTCGAGACAAGGAGGTATCGTGGGACGTGAGCCAGAAGGAGGAGCTTCTTGCCAAGGCGAAGAAGCCTGCAGAGGACGCGCTCAAGCTTCACCCGTTCTACCGGGGAAAGATCGAGACCACTCCAAAGTGCGAGGTCCGCGATTTCCAGGACTTCGCCGTGTGGTATTCACCTGGCGTCGCGGCTCCCTGCAAGGAGATCGCGCAGAACAAGGAGCTTGTGTACTCGTACACGAACAAGTGGAATACCGTCGCCGTGGTGTCAGATGGCACGAGGGTGCTCGGTCTCGGCGACATCGGGCCTGAGGCCGGCCTCCCCGTGATGGAGGGCAAAGCCCTGCTTTTCAAGTACCTGGGCGGGGTTGACGCCTTCCCGATCTGCCTCGCCACCAAAGACCCGGATGAGATAATCGCGGCGGTGAAGTGGATCCAGCCGTCCTTCGGCGGGGTGAACCTCGAGGACATCGCGCAACCCAAGTGCTTCTATGTGCTGGAGCGACTGCGCGAGGAGGCCGAGATCCCTGTCTGGCACGACGATCAGCAGGGCACAGCCGCCGTCACTGTGGCGGGCCTCGTGAACGCCCTCAAGCTCGTGGGCAAGGACATCGACAAAGCGAACATCGCCATGATTGGGGCGGGGGCCGCCAACATCCGCACAGCATGGCTCGTAATCGCGGCCGGGGCCGACCCAGGGAAGATCGTCATGTGCGATACGAAGGGCACGCTTCACAAGGGGCGCACGGACCTTGTGAAGACCCACAAGGAGAAGTGGGACCTTGCGCAGCGGACCAACGAACGGGGCATCGAAGGCCAGATCCCCGACGCCATGCGCGGAGCCGACGTCGTGATAGCGCTCTCGAAGCCCGGGCCTGGCGTGATACACCCTGAGTGGGTGCGATCGATGGCGAAGGACGCAGTCGTGTTCGCGTGCGCGAACCCCGTGCCCGAGATATGGCCGTGGGACGCGGTGGAGGCCGGGGCGGCCGTGGTGGCCACGGGCCGGTCGGACTTCCCGAACCAGGTGAACAACTCCCTCGGGTTCCCCGCGATATTCAGGGGTACCCTCGACGTCAGGGCGAAGACCATCACCGACGAGATGTGCATAGCCGCCGCCCTGGAGCTTGCGAGATGCGCCGAGGACAAGGGCCTTTCGCGCGATTACATCATTCCCACCATGGACGAGTGGGAGGTGTACCCGCGGGAAGCAGCGGCCGTCGGCACGAAAGCCGTTGAGCAGGGGGTTGCACGACTTACTCCGACCTGGGATGAGCTTTACAGGAACGCCGAGGCGATGATCGCGCGGTCGCGGGAGACGACCAAGCTGCTCATGAGTAACGGGATCATACCCGAAGCACCCAGGGGCTAAGTATGGCGCCATAAGTTTGCGCCACTTCTCTTGACGGTGTTGGGGTTGCCGGTGCTTGCTAGGGCGGGGCGTCGAGAATTTGGCTAGCCTTAAGCGCCAAATTCGAACGAGGCGCGCCGCAAGCGCGCCGTCCCCGGAGTGCAACACCGGCAACCCTGAACAGGACTCACCCGCAGAAAAGTAGCGCGAACTTGTGGCGATCTACTTAGTCTCGGCCGGGTTCGGCGAGGGAGCGATGGACTTTGAGGCTCACGCGCGATGTGGTGAGCGGTGAGAACAGGCGTAAACTGCGCGATATCAGCGGCGAGGAGGTCGCCTCGTGCTACCAGTGCGGCAAGTGCTCCGCAGGGTGTGCGATGACCGGGATGATGGACCTCCTCCCCCACCAGGTCATAAGGCTCGTCCAGCTCGGGCATATCGAGGAGGCAGCTGCGTCGCGTACTATCTGGCTGTGCGCATCATGCCTTGCGTGCAGCGCCCGCTGCCCGAGGGGCGTGAGCCTCCCGAATGTCATGGAGTCCCTCCGGGTGACGCTGTTGCGTCCGGGCGAGCGGCATCTGGATCCTGCGGGTCTCCCGGCCGAAGTGCTCGAGAACGCACCGGAGCAGGCGCTGGTGGCGGGGCTTCGGAAGTACACGTGATTGCGTGACCGTCAGGTGGCAGCACCCGGGCCCGTGCGTGGCTGCAAGGTGTGGCTTCACAGGTCCGCGTCGCTTTGTCGAAGCCCCTGGGTTCCCGGTGTTGTACTCCAGGGACGGCGCGTCAAGCGAGTCGCCTTGACGGAACCTGGCCCGTGGGCAAGCGGCCGGGTATTGCGGCCCTGTTGCGCGGGCGTCGCCTACCCCTGGAGGGCTGGCAGTGGTTCGTGAACTCATGTCCGGAGTTGCTGCGCCCTTGCTGGCAAGGCTTTTTCCGTGCGGACGAGGACGAATGGAGGGGGGTTACCGCGAGCCTTCCGCCGGACGGCGGGCAGGGCTTGCGGGAGAGGCGGATGAGATACCCGTACTTTCCTGGATGCACGCTTCGGGCGAAAGCCAGGGGCTTTGAGTCGTCGGCCCTTGCATCCGCGGGCGCCCTCGGCGTCCAGCTCGATGAGCTTCCGAACTGGCAGTGCTGCGGCGCCACGTTTCCGCTGCAGGCGGATAACTCCTTTTCGCTCGTGTCTCCCGCTCGTACCCTCGCGTCGGCGAGGAAGATGGGCGAGCGGCTCGTGACCCTGTGTTCTGCCTGCTACAACGTGCTTAAGCGCACGAACCACGTGATGCGCACCGACGCCGATCGCCGGGATAAGGTGAACGCCTTCATCGAGGAGGACTATAGGGGGGATCTCGAGGTCGTGCACTTCCTCGAGGTGCTCCGCGACGATATCGGGTTTGACGCGCTCGCCCGCAGCGTGAAGGTGCCCCTCGGTGGCCTCGCTGCGGCCCCGTACTACGGGTGCCTGCTCCTGCGGCCCGCCGACGAGCTTGCGTTCGACGACCCGGAGGCTCCGCATATCCTGGAGGACTTCCTCTCCGCGCTGGGCTGCAGGGCAGTGGACCACCCTTACAAGATAGAGTGCTGCGGCAGTTACGTGGCGCTCGAGCCCGGCGACCTTGCGTCAGGGCCGAGCAGGATGGTGGTGGAGTCGGCGAGGACAAGGGGCGCCCAGGTCATTATCACAAGCTGCCCCCTGTGCCAGTATAACCTCGACATATCGCAACAGGGCGCCCGCGGGCATAGCGGGGTCGGAGTCCCGGTTGTCTATTTCACTCAACTTCTCGCGATCGCCCTCGGTCTCTCCGAGGATGTGCTGGGCTTCGAGGGCCACGTGATCTCTCCGGGGCCGCTCCTGCGGTCCATCGGGGCCATGGGAAGTGAGGCTACGGCATGAGGACAGGCGTGTTCGTGTGCTGGTGCGGCCTTAACATCGGCGGGGTCGTGGACGTCCCGAGGGTGGTCGAGGAGATTTCGCACTACCCGGGAGTCGCCCGCGCCGTGGACTACCGTTATATGTGTTCCGACCCCGGCCAACAGCTCATAAAGGACGTCATTAGGGAGGAGCGCCTCGACAGCGTCGTCATCGCCGCGTGCTCTCCGGGTATGCACGAGGCCACGTTCCAGAGCGTTGCCGCAAGT
The DNA here is from genome assembly GCA_030024085.1 of Bacillota bacterium. Classification (GTDB taxonomy): domain Bacteria; phylum Bacillota; class SHA-98; order UBA4971; family UBA4971; genus UBA6256. The sequence continues at coordinate 154,303 of JASEJE010000002.1, forward strand.
GCCGGAGTGAACCCTTACAGGTGCGAGATCGCGAACATCCGCGAGCAATGCAGCTGGCCCCATCAGAACGAGCCCGGGGAGGCCACGAGGAAAGCTATCGAACTCATCCAGGCCGCCATCGAGAAGGTCCGGGGCGATGAGGCCCTCTCGGCCCTCTCCATCCCCGTGACCAGGCGCGCTCTCATCATAGGGGCGGGGATCGCCGGCATGCAAGCCGCCCTCGACATCGCCGAGGCCGGGCACGAGGTGGTGCTGGTGGAGCGCCTCCCGCACATCGGCGGGCACATGGCGCAGCTTTCGGAGACATTCCCCACGCTCGACTGCTCGCAGTGCATCCTCACGCCGAAGACCTCGGAGGTCGGCAGGCATCCCAGGATCAAGCTGCTTACGAACAGCGAGGTGGAGTCGATCTCGGGGTATGTCGGCAACTTCACGGTCAGGATCCGCAGAAAGGCGACTTATGTAAACTGGGACCTCTGCACGGGCTGCGGCCTGTGCACTGAGAAATGCCCGTCGAGGGCATCGTCCACGTTCGAGCGGGGCCTTGTGAAGGAGCCTGCCATCTCGATCGCCTTCCCGCAGGCAGTGCCCCACAAGCCCGTGATCTCCGCCGAAGCGTGCGGGCATTTCACGAAGGGCAAGTGCGGGGTCTGCGAGAAGGTGTGCCCCGTGGGGGCCATCGATTACCAGCAGCAGGACGCGCTTTTCGAGGAGAAGGTCGGGGCGATCGTGGTGGCGACCGGCTACGACCTGCATCCCAAGGCGAAGGTGGGCGAGTACGGGTACGGGGTGTATCCCGATGTCATCGACGGCCTGGAGTTCGAGCGCCTCAACTCGGCGTCAGGCCCGACTCAAGGGCAGATAAGGCGTCCGTCCGACGGGAAGGTGCCCAAAGAGGTCGTGTTCATCCAGTGCGTGGGGTCCCGCGACCAGGAGAACGGGTATCCCTACTGCTCCAAGATATGCTGCATGTATACGGCCAAGCACGCTCGCCTTTACAAGCACAAGGTGTCCGATGGGCAGCCCTACGTGTTCTATATGGACATCCGTGCGGGCGGCAAGGGCTACGAGGAGTTCGTGCAGCACGCCACGGAGGAGGAGGGCGTGCTTTATCTGAGGGGTAGGGTGGCAAGGGTCTTTCAGGACGGCGATGCCCTGGTGGTGTTCGGCGTGGATACTCTCTCCGGCAAGAAGGTGGAGATCCGTGCCGACATGGTGGTCCTCGCCACGGCCATCGTGCCCGCGAGCGGCGCGAAGGAGCTTGCGCGGGTCCTCAAGACAGCGACCGACCAGTACGGCTTCTTCTCCGAGGCCCATCCCAAGCTGCGGCCGGTGGAGAGCCTCACGCGCGGGATATACATCGCCGGATGCGCGCAGGCGCCCAAGGACATCCCTGACACCGTGACGCAGGCTGGGTCTGCCGCAGCAAAGGTGCTGGCGCTCTTCTCGGCCGAGCGTCTTTCGCATTCGCCGGCGGTGGCCGCGGTTGACGAGGAGCTGTGCAGCGGGTGCGGGGTGTGCGTCGAGGCCTGCGCGTATGACGCCCGCACCCTCGATACGAGGCGGCGCGTGGCGGTGGTGAACGATGTCCTGTGCGAGGGGTGCGGCGCGTGTGCCGTGGCGTGCCCGAACGGAGCGACCCGCCAGAAGAACGCGTCGCGGTCGCAGGTATTCTCCATGATCGACGCGGTGGTCGGATGAAAGGATATTCGTTGGCAATGAGGTGTGAGGCTAACGGTGGTGCCTGAAACGCAGTTGAGAAGGTCCGTGCTGGTGGTGGGCGGCGGCGTGGCAGGGATGCACGCCTCGCTCATCCTGGCCGATGCTGGGGTGCAGGTGTACCTGGTGGACTCGTCCCCGACGGCGGGCGGTCTGTGGAGCCTGCTCGACAGGACGTTCCCCACCCATAGTTGCGGGGTCTGCCATATGTCCCCGAGGAACCCTGCGTATTGCCCGGTGATCGAGGTCGAAAGACACCCACGCATCACGCTCATGGTGAACAGCAGCGTGAGCGAGGTCTCCGGTGACATCGGCGAGTTCCGCGTGCGCGTCACGCGAGGCCCCGAGTTCATCAGGCGTGACATGTGCGACGGCTGCGGCGCGTGCGAGAGGGCGTGCCCGGTCGACGTGAGCGTGCCGTCTTACCTCGGGTCGAGCGGCCACAAGGCGATCTATAGACCGGGCCATCGCGCAGTGCCGGGCGGGTTTGCCCTCGACGAGGCGGCGTGCACCCGGTGCGGAGAGTGCGCGGAGGCATGCCCGAGGGGAGCTATAAACCTCCAGGCTGAGAGCACGTGGACGGATCTCGAGGTAGGGGCCATCATTGCAAGCCCCGGGATGACCATGTGCGACCCGCATGTGCGGCTTGAGTACTCGTACGATCCTTCGCGGAACGTCATCACAGGCCTGGAGTTCGAGAGGCTCGTGAGCGCCTCCGGGCCTACAGGAGGGCGCCTCACGCGCCCGGCGGACGGTGAGGTACCCGGCAGCATTGCATTCATTCAGTGCGTCGGCTCGCGAGACAGGTCCGCCGGGAACCCCTACTGCTCGTCGGTTTGCTGCATGTACGCCATCAAGGAGGCCATCATCGCGAAGACACTCGCTCCGGACGCGCGGGTGAAAGTCTTCTACATGGACCTGAGGGCCCTCGGAAAGGGCTACGACGAGTATTACGCCAGGGCGAAGTCCCTGGGTGTTGAGTTTGAGAACTGCAGGGTTTCGGGGGTGGAGGGGGAAGGCGATTCGCTCGAGGTGTGCTCCGAATCGGGCGGGGAGGCGAGACGCGAAGGGTTCGACCTCATAGTGCTCTCGAACGGCCTCGTTCCAGGCAAAGACCTCGGCACCCTCGCATCCGTGCTCGGAGTCGAAACGGACGAGTTCGGATTCATAAGGCCGCTTTCCCAGGGGCGGTCGCGGGTCAAGACTTCACGTTCGGGGATCTTCGTGTGCGGCGGGGCCGCAGGGCCGCAGGACATCCCCACGGCGATAACGTGGGCGGGGGCGTGCGCGCTCCAGGCGCTCCGCGTCGTCGGCCCGGAGGCGGATGGCGATGAATGGCCTGTCTCCCAGGATGCCGCGGCGGCGTCCAGCGTCCCCGGGCGCGACGACGACCGTGCCTCGGGGCTTGCGCGACCGGAGCCGACGCCGGGAGTCGAAGCTGAGGAGCCGAGGGTCGGGGTCTTCGTGTGCAGGTGCGACTCTCCCATGGGCGGTCTCGACCCGGGCGGCCTTGCCAGTGCCATAGCTGCGAAGGCCATGGATGACGTGGTCGTCGTGCGGGAGATGCCGGCCCTCTGCAGGCGGGAAGGCCTCGAATCCCTCGCCCGGGAGGTGGCGGCGCACCATGTCAACCGCGTGGTCGTTGCCGCGTGCTCGCCGAGAGCCATCCAGGGCGCCGTCGAGGGGGAGCTTTCGAAGGTGGGCGTGGCTTCGGGGCTGGTTGAGGCTGCGAACGTCCGCGAGCAGTGCGGCTGGGTCCACAGCGATCCCGGCGAGGCCATGCGAAAGGCTTCTGACCTTGTGGCCATGGCCGTTGCAGGCGTGCGGCTGGCGCGACCGCTCGCGGAACACGTAAGGGCGATCCCTGCGGGCGCGCTGGTTATCGGGGGCGGCCCGGCCGGGATGCAGGCGGCCGCATCCCTCGCTGACCTCGGCCACGATGTCCATCTCGTGGAGAGGGACGACGCGCTCGGGGGCAGGGCCAGGGCTCTTGCTCGTACGCTTGATGGGACCAACGTTCGGGATATCCTTGAAAAACTCGAGGGGCGCGTTCGGTCCGACACGCACATCACGGTCCACACATCGTCGCAGGTCGCGTCTATCGGTAGGAAGGACGGCGGGTTCCGTGTCTCCATCGTCCGGGACCATGGTACGGAGGGGGCGGGCAGAGGGCCGGGCGACGCCGGGCCGGCCCGCGGGAGCGCGGTGGAGATCGAGTGTGGCGCTGTGATCTTGGCCACCGGCGGGGTGGAGGCGCCAGCGCCGACGCCGGCATACGGTGCGCAGGCGGATGGCAGGCGGGTTGTGACCCAGACAGAACTCGAGGCGCGCCTGTGGCCGTCGTGCGACGTCCCGGGCGGTGTGCAGAGCGTGGTCATGATACAGTGCGCGGGCTCGCGCGACGAGGCAAGGCCTTACTGCAGCCAGGTTTGCTGCTCCCATGCCATCAAGAACGCCATCAGGCTGAAGGCGGAGCGTCCCGACGTCGAAGTCTACGTGCTGCACCGCGACATCCGCGTGCCGGGTCTGTCCGAGGTCTACTACGAGCGGGCCCGCGACATGGGCGTGGTATTCGTGAGGCACCCTGACGAGGCACAGCCCAAGGTGGTTGAGGATGCCCATGGCTCCGGCTGCGGGCGGCTCGTAGTGGAGGTCTGCGACCAGGTCCTTGGTGAGACAATCCTCGTGCCGGCGGACCTCGTGGTGCTGTCCACGGGAGCTGAGGGCGGTGCCGACCCGGAACTTGCGAGGGCACTCGGGGTGCCCGTCGGCGACCACGGATTCTTCACCGAGGCCAATGTGAAGGTTCAGCCTGTGGACTTCCTCGTGCCCGGCGTGTACGTCTGTGGGCTTGCGCGCGCGCCGGGATTCATCACCGACGCGCTCATCTCGGCGCAGGCTGCTGCGGCGCGTGCAGGGGTGTACCTTGCTGCGAAGGAGGCGCGCAGCGTGGCGAACGTCGCGCGCGTCCGTCCAGGGCGCTGCTCTGGCTGTGGCGTGTGTGTGGATGTGTGTCCCTATGATGCGAGGTCCATCGACGTGGAGACGAATGTTGTGGTTGTGGACGAATACCTGTGCCGCGGCTGTGGGGCATGCCAGACGGCGTGCCCCTCGGGCGCGGCCTGGCATGCCGGGTTCGAGACGGAGCGCGTCATGTCCGCGCTGGACGTGGCGTTCGGATGAGCGGGTGACCCGACAGCCGGTGGAAAAGAAGGATGGACTGACGAGCCCTCACTTAGTCGGCGGATTGCAACACCGCGAGGCCCGGAAGAGCGGCGAGGGTCTATGGGCTTACTCCTGTGCAGGGGAGGACGGGTTATGGGATCTGGCGAAGAGTTCGAACCGAGGATCGTCGCGTTCCTGTGCAACTGGTGCACCTATACCGGCGCGGACCTCGCAGGCGTGTCGAGGATGCAGTACCCGCCGAACGTGAGGCCCATCCGCGTCATGTGTTCGGGGTCGGTGGACCCGATGTACATCCTCAAAGCTCTCCTCGACGGCGCAGACGGCGTCCTCGTCGGGGGGTGCCATCCCGGCGACTGCCACTACGTGAGCGGGAACTACAAGGCCAGGCGGCGCCTGGCGGTTCTCGGGGCGATCCTCGACGAGTTCGGGATCGGACGCGACCGGGTGTGGTTTCGGTTCATCAGCGCAAGCGAGGGCGCGCTTTTCGCGAATACCGTGCGCGACATGACGGCCGCCCTGAAGGCGCTCGGGCCAAATCCCGCACGAGCGCTCTGGCTCGCATAGCGCGGCCCAAGACACGCAGCATCGAGGTGTGGCCATGAAAGACCTTCTGATCGCAAGTGGACAGGATGGGAGAGAAAAGGCGCTTTCGAGGTTCCTCGCGAAGTTGCTGGAGGTCGGGGCCGTGGACGGTCTCGTGGTCCCGGTCGAGGCGGCAGCCGGCGTGATAACGCACGTTCTCGCGAAGGACCCGCGCCTCGTGGAGCGGGCAGGCCGGCCCCTCGCGCCTGTCATGCCTTCGAGCGCGGCGACCGTGGTGTCGGAGATCGTGCGCAAGCGGCCCTCGGGCAGGGTGGCGGCGCTGCTCCGGCCGTGTGAGGCGCGGGCGCTCGTGGAGCTCATCAAACTGAAACAGGCGACACCCGAGAACGTCGTCGCCATCAGCATGGACTGCGCGGGCACGTACGATCCCGTGTTGTACAGGGAGGCGGGCGGGAACGTCGATGGCCTGGAGGCGAGAGAGGCATGCCGGGTCTGCCTGAACCCGGCCCCGCTCGAGGACGCGCTCCCCGGCATGGTGCTCGGACTCATCGGTCTCGACGACTGCGAGGACGTCGTCGTGTCCGTACATGAGCGGCTCGACCCGGCCGTGGCCGCGGTGGTGGAGGAGCTTGGGCTCGCGAGTGGCGAGGATGCCGGGCGAAGACGCAAGGCGTCCGTACAGGCGCTCGTCCAGGAGAGGCAAAGGGCTTACGATCGTTTCATCGAAGATGCGCGGCGAAAGGCGGTGTCCGCGGGATCAGGTCCGACGGTGCGAGACGTCTCCGGGGTTTCGGATAGATTTGGGCTCGAGGCGTTCGCGAGGGAGCTTGCGGCGTGCACGGGCTGTCACAACTGCCGGGTCGCGTGTCCGGTGTGCTATTGCAAGGAGTGCGTCTTCGACACCGATACCTTCGAATACGAGGCAGGACAGTTCCTGCGGAAGGCCGGCAGGAAGGGCGCGCTGAAGATGCCCTCTGAGACCGTCCTTTACCACCTTACCAGGATGAACCACATGTCCCTGTCGTGCGTCGGATGCGGCCAGTGCGAGCAGGCATGCCCGGCCCACCTGCCGCTCTTCCGTCTGTTTGCGATGGCTTCCAGGCGCACGCAGGAAGTCTTCGGGTATGTCCCTGGCATGAGCCTGGACGATAAGCTGCCATTTTCGACCTTCAGGGAGCAGGAGCTGGAGCCCAGGTAGGCCCGGGGCACCGGCAGGAGGTGATCTGCGTGGCGCAGGAAATGGTCAGGGTCTTCATCATGGGGAAGGCGTACGAGGTTCCGAAGGGTCTCACCATCATGAAGGCGATGGAGTACGCCGGCTACCAGTTCATCCGCGGCTGCGGGTGCCGTGGGGGCTTCTGCGGTGCGTGCGGCACGGTGTACCGCATGCCCGGCGACTACAGGATAAAGGTCGGCCTCGCCTGCCAGACGATAGTGGAGGACGGGATGTATCTTACGCAGATACCCGTCTTCCCCGCGAACAAGGCTACCTACGATATCGAGGAGATGCGCCCGACCCTGGGTGACATGCTCAAGATGTACCCGGAACTGTCGAGGTGCCTTGGGTGTAACACATGCACGAAGGTCTGCCCGCAAGATCTGGACGTCATGAACTATATGGCCGCCGCCATGCGTGGCGACATCGCTCGCACGGCTGACATGTCCTTTGACTGCCTCATGTGCGGCCTATGCGCCGCCCGCTGCCCGGCGGAGACCGTCCAGTACAATATCGCGATCCTTGCCCGCAGGCTCTACGCGAGGCACATAGCGCCGAGGGCGCAGCACCTCGCCACGAGGGTTCAGGAGATCCTCGACGGCAAGTTCGACGAGGCCCTCGACGACATGACCATGTTCGGCCGGGCCGAACTCGAGAGGCTCTACAACGAGCGCGACATCGAGCCGGAGTAGGAGGGATAGAGGTGTCTTACACCCCTGAGATGATGGAATCGATTCGCCTCGTGGAGGCGTCGCGCGAGAGGCGGTACGCGGAGAGGCACCCGAGGCTGAGCCCCGCGGAAAAGCAGGACCTGCTCCGGAAGTTCCACCCGGACTTTCGTCCGGATACCATGCGTCCGGTGAAAGTGGGGGCATCGCGGGGCGCGATGATGCCTCACGAGCTCGTGGACGTTCTCGAGGCCAGGAGCAGGCTGGACCCTGACACCTTCCCCCTCGACCGGATAGACTACGACGTGGACGTGCTCGTGGTGGGAGGGGGCGGGGCGGGCTCGTCGGCGTCGCTCATGGCCCACGCAGCAGGGGTTAACGTGCTTCAGGTCACCAAGCTGCGGCTTGGTGATGCCAACACCATGATGGCCCAGGGTGGCATCCAGGCCGCTGACAAGGCCAACGACTCACCGATGATCCACTACCTGGATGTCATCGGCGGCGGCGGGTTCGTAAACAAGCCCGATCTCGTGAGGGCGCTCGTCCATGACGCGCCTCTCGTGATAAAGTGGCTCGAGGACCTCGGGTGCATGTTCGACAAGGAGCCCGACGGCACCATGGTCACCCAGCACGGCGGGGGCACGTCGCGAAAACGCATGCACGCTGCGCGCGACTACTCCGGCGCTGAGATCATGCGTACGCTCCGGGACGAGGTACGAAACAGGCAGATCCCGGTCATCGAGTTCTCGCCCGCGGTGGAGCTTCTATCCGACGGCGAGGGGCGGTGCACTGGGGCTGTCCTCATGAACCTCGAGACGAAAGACTTCTTCGTGGTGCGGGCGAAGACCGTCATCCTGGCGACAGGCGGGTTCGGGAGGCTCCACGTCGCAGGATTTCCTACCACGAACCACTACGGCGCCACCGCCGACGGCCTGGTCATGGCGTACCGCATGGGCGCAAACCTCATATTCCTCGACGCGACGCAGTTCCACCCGACGGGAGCGGCGTATCCCGAGCAGATCGTCGGCCTCCTCATCACCGAGAAGGTCCGCGGCCTCGGCGCGCAGCTCGTGAACGTCGGCGGGGAGCAGTTCGTATACCCACTCGAGACGAGGGACGCTGTATCCAGCGCAATCCTGCGCGAGTGCCTGGAGCGGGGCAGGGGCTCGGTCACCGAGACCGGTCAGCACGGCGTGTGGCTCGACTCGCCCATGATAGAGCACATCCACGGCGATGGCACGATCCAGAGGGCGCTTCCGGCCATGTTCCGCCAGTACAAGCGGTTTGGGATCGACATGCGGAAGGAGCCGATCCTCGTGTACCCCACGCTGCACTACCAGAACGGTGGCGTGGAGATATCCGACGACACGAGCACATGCATCGAGAACCTGTTCGTGGCGGGGGAGACGTCTGGCGGTGTCCACGGGAGGAACCGTCTCATGGGGAACTCCCTCCTCGACGTGGTGGTCTTCGGCAGGCGCGCGGGCGCAGCCGCGGCGGAGCGGGCGCGGAGAGTGAAGCCTGGTCGGCTCACCCTCGAGCATGTGAGGCGCTATCACGGGGAACTCGATGAGGCGGGCATTGGGAAGGACAGGGTGTCGCCGATGGTTTTGCCGTCCTATGCGCGCCGCCAGGCGATGCCCGGGGCCGACTCTACGGTATCATAGTTGTAGGTAGCGATGAGGGAGTCGTCCGAGGTTCATTTTCCGGCACAGAATACGCGCATCGCGCAAGGAAGGGGCGGGTGACGGTGCCTGGAAGCATTGAGGCAGGGCCGGCCATCGAGGGTCGGCCGACGGATAACCCGGTGGAGATCAACCAGAAGTGGTGCAAGGGGTGCGACATCTGCGTAGCCTTCTGTCCGAAGGAGGTCCTGACAAGGCCGGAGGGGGGGAAGGCGCAGGCAGCGCACCCTGAAAAATGTACACGGTGCGGGCTGTGTGAGGTTCTATGCCCCGACCTGGCTATCGTGGTAACGCCGGCAGCCCGAAAAGGAGCGTCTCCGCGGGGGCAGGGAGGTGTCTCTGATGCCTAGCAAGGCTGGCGCCAGGCTCATGCAGGGAAACGAGGCCTGTGCCGAGGGGGCTATGGCTGCAGGATTGCGGTTCTTCGCAGGCTACCCGATAACGCCGTCCACCGAGATAGCGGAGGAGCTTGCGCTGCTTCTTCCGAAGGCGGGCGGGAAGTTCATCCAGATGGAGGATGAGATCGCCAGCATATCCGCGATTATCGGGGCATCGCTCGCAGGGGCGAAGGCCATGACCGCCACGAGCGGACCGGGGTTCTCGCTGAAGCAGGAGGGGATCGGGTTCGCATCGTACACCGAGGTGCCGTGCGTCATCGTGAACGTCCAGCGGGTGGGCCCAAGCACCGGCGTGCCCACCGCGCCCGCACAGGGCGACGTGATGCAGGCGCGATGGGGAACCCACGGTGACCATCCTATCGTGGTGCTGTGCCCGTCGTCGGTGGCCGAGACGTTCGCGCTCATAATCGAGGCTTTCAACATCTCCGAGCGCTGGCGGATGCCGGTCGTCTTCCTCATGGACGAGGTCGTCGCCCACATGCGGGAGAAGGTCACGGTGCCAGACGTAAGTCAGATCGCGGTCGCGGAGCGGCCGCGACCCCAGGTGAGTCCGGAACAGTATCTCCCCTACGCCGCGGGCGAGGATCTCGTGCCTCCCATGGCCGACTACGGCACCGGATACCGCTACCATGTCACAGGGCTGACCCACGACCAGACGGGCTTCCCTACCACCAAACGCATCGAGGTCGACGCGCTCACGCGGCGCCTGGATGCCAAGATGAGGATGGCGGCGCCGCACGTCACCTTTGTGGATGAGATACTCGTGGACGATGCTGAGGTGGTGGTGTTCGCCTACGGCATAACGGCGAGGGCTGCGTCCAGGGCTGTGCGCGACGCGCGGGCGCAGGGGCTGAAGGCGGGTCTCATAAAGGCGAAGACCCTTTGGCCGTTCCCGGATGAGCACGTGCGGAAGGCGGCGGAGCGGGCGCGCGCCATAGTCGTCCCGGAGATGAACATGGGACAGCTCGTGCGGGAAGTCGAGAGAGCGGCAGCCGGCCGGGCGAGGGTCGTGGGGCTTTCACGTGTGGACGCGGAGCCCATCACGCCCGATGAGATCCTGGCAAGGCTACGGGAGGTGTGATCGATGGCGATGCCTGTAAGCTACTACCTGCGGACGAGCAAGATGCCCCACATATGGTGTGCGGGGTGCGGGCACGGGATAGTGCTCGGCGCCGTGCTACGGGCCATAGACTCGCTGGGCCTCGACAAGGACCAGGTGTGCGTGGTCTCGGGGATAGGGTGCGCCTCACGGGCGCCCGGGTACCTCGACTTCAACACGCTCCATACGACCCACGGCAGGGCCATAGCCTTCGCCACTGGTATCAAGATGGTGAAGCCGGAGATGAAAGTCATCGTGCTCACCGGCGACGGTGACGCCGCCGCAATAGGCGGAAACCATCTCATCCACGCCGCGCGCCGCAACATCGGCATCGCTACCGTGTGCTTCAACAACAGCATCTATGGGATGACGAACGGCCAGTACTCGCCCATGACCCCGACGGGCAGTTATGCGAGCACGGCGCCGTACGGGAATATCGAGGAGCCCTTCGACCTGTGCGACCTGGTATACGCGGCCGGGGCAAGCTACGTCGCCCGCGGCTCCGCATATCACGCCATACTCCTTTGGAAGCTCATCGCGAAAGCCATCGCCACCGACGGGTTCTCGTTCGTGGAGGCCATTACGCAGTGCCCCACCTACTACGGGAGACGCAACAAGATGAGGTCCGCCGTGGAGATGCTGAAATGGCAGAAGGAGCATGGAGTGACTGTGGCCGGTGCGGCGAAGATGCCCGCCGAGGATCTCGCGGGGAAGTTCAGGATAGGCGAACTCGGCGCGAGGACCAGGCCGGAGTATACGCGCCGCTACGCAGCCATCATCGACGCGGCCCAGCGGGGAGAGGGTGGTGAGCGGGATGCATAAGGAGATCAGGCTCTCAGGCACAGGGGGGCAGGGACTGATCCTCGCGGGCATAATCCTCGCTGAGGCTGCCGTTCACGACGGCCGCGAGGTCATCGAGACGCAGTCTTACGGCCCCGAGGCGCGCGGCGGAGCGAGCCGGGCCGAGGTCATCATCGCCGATGAGGCCATCGACTACCCCAAGGTCGGCGTGGCCGACGTGGTGCTGGTGATGTCACAGGAGGCGTGCAACAGGTACGCCGCCCAGGTGAAGCCCGGCGGGCTTGTGGTAGTTGATGAGACAAACGTGAAGTCTGTGCCCGACGTGGCAGGTGCCCGGGTAGTGCGCCTCCCGATCACCGACATCGCGAGGCACGAGGTGGGGAGGCAGGTCACTGCAAACATGGTGGCCCTTGGCGCGCTCGTGGGGATTGCGGGCCTGGCGACGCCGGAGGCGGCCGAGCGGGCTGTGAGAGAGCGAGTGCCGAAGGGAACGGAGGAACTGAACCTCAAGGCGTTCAGGCTCGGGATGGAACTGGCGATGGAACGGGCGAGGGAACGGGCGAGGGAACGGGCGAGGGAACGGGTGAGGGAGGCTTCGGATGCGACATGAAACTCCACGAATATCAGGCCAAGGAGACAATGAGGCGCTACGGGATCCGGACCCCGCGCGGAGAGGTCGCGTGCACCGCCGATGAGGCGGGCGAGATCGCGACGAGGCTCGGGTGCCGGGTGGCCGTGAAGGCGCAGGTGCACGTCGGGGGCAGGGGCAAGGCGGGCGGCATTGCGATTGCGGCCACCCCGGCGGAAGCGAGGGTCGCGGCATCTCGGATCCTCGGCATGAGCATAAAGGGCCTCACGGTGACGAGGGTACTCGTGGAGGAGGCCGTGAAGGCCGCGAGGGAGTATTACGCAGGCATGACTGTGGACCGCGCCCGCCGCTCCATCGTGGTGATGGCGAGCAACGAGGGTGGGGTGGACATCGAGGAGGTGGCCGCCTGGTCGCCGGAGAAGATCGTTCAGGTCTGGGTGAGCCCCCGGGAAGGTCTCGAGCCGTGGCAGGCGAGGTCGCTTGCGCTTGCAGCAGGGTTCGACCGGAGAGCGGTGAGCGGGGCGGGCACCTATCTCGCCAGTCTCTTCCGCCTCTTTGTGCGGGAGGATGCGTCTCTTGCCGAGATCAACCCGCTCATGCTCTCCGAGGATGGTGCCGTGATCGCGGCCGACGCCAAGATCACCATCGACGACAACGCCATCATGCGCCATCCCGAGTATCGTGCGCTTTCGGATGAGGACAGCGATGACGAACTCGAGCGCGAGGCCCACAGGCGGGGCCTCACCTACGTCAAGCTGGACGGCGACATCGGCGTCATCGGGAACGGGGCCGGGCTTGTCATGGCAACGCTCGACGCCATCAGCTCGCAAGGCGGCCGGGCCGCGAACTTCCTCGACATCGGCGGCGGCGCCAGGGCTGACGTGGTAAGGAATGCGCTTGAGCTCATCCTGATGGATAGCCGCGTGAAAGCCATCCTCATCAATGTCTTCGGCGGCATCACCAGGTGCGATGAGGTGGCCTCCGGGCTTCTCACCGCTGCGGAGTCGGTGGGCGTGCGCGTGCCCATGGTCGTAAGGCTTGCGGGCACCAGGGAGGAAGAAGGCAGGGCACTCCTGCGCAAGACTTCCGTTGTGGCGGCCGAGGGCATGGCGGATGCTGCGAGGCAGGCGGTGGCGCTTGCGTCGGGAGGGGTGAAGTGATGGGCATCTTCGTGGACGATGATACCAGGCTCGTGGTGCAGGGGATCACCGGCAGGGAAGGTCGGTTTCACGCCGGCCGCATGAGGGAATACGGCACGAATGTAGTCGCAGGAGTCACCCCCGGGCGGGGAGGCGTCGATGTCGACGGCGTTCCCGTGTTTGACACCGTGTCGGAGGCTGTGAGGCAGACGGGCGCCAATGCGTCATGCATATTCGTGCCGGCCTCGGCAGCGGCCGACGCCGCGACCGAAGCCCTCGCCGCCGGGATCGAGACCGTAGTGTGCATCACCGAGGGCATCCCGACGCTGGACGTGATGAACCTTCTCGACACCGCAAAGGCGCGGGGCTGGAGGGGACGGGTCATCGGCCCGAACTGCCCGGGGCTTGTGACCTGTGGCAAGGCCCTGGTCGGCATCATGCCCGGGCGCATCTTCACTCCCGGACCCGTGGGCCTTGTGTCGAGGAGCGGGACCCTTACTTACGAGGTGGTGAACCTCCTCACGTCGAGGGGAATCGGCCAGTCCACCTGCGTGGGGGTCGGGGGCGACCCGATAATCGGGACGAATTTCGTGGGTTGCCTGGCCGAGTTCGAACGCGACTCTGATACCAGGGCCGTGGTGCTCATCGGTGAGATCGGCGGTCAGGATGAAGAAGACGCCGCGGCGTTCATCCGCGACAATATGACCAGGCCGGTCATCGCATTCGTGTCAGGCCGCACTGCTCCGCCAGGGAAACGTATGGGACACGCAGGCGCAATAGTGTCGGGCAACATGGGGACTGCGGAGTCGAAGGTGAAGGCGTTCCGTGAGGCGGGGGTGCCTGTCGCAGACAGCATCGCCGAGATCGCGGACCTGGTGGCGAAAGCGTTGGGATGAGGACGGCCGACTGTAGGACCTGCCAGGCATGCGGTTCACTGGTCCGCGTCGGTTGGCCGGCGGATCACGGATTGCCGACGCCTGCGCTGCGGGGCCTTTGACTCCAGGTAGAGGAGGGCGATACCGGCACCACGTGATAAATGCCGCCCGCCTCTGGACTCACACTCAGCAGGCTTTCGGCTGCAGGACACTGGCTGCTCGGCAAGAGCGCGACCGAGGGGTGGGCCGCCGGTGGGGCGCCCACCCCTCGGTCATGACGTGGCGGTGGCGCTGCTCTTCCGCATCAGCCGCATCAGCTTGCCTTCGAGCCAAGCGGGATGAAGAAGAACAGGAACATGATGGGTATGAACACGATGACGAAGATAAGGACTATCCATATTATCGTAAAGAACTCCTGGGTCATCTAGGATACCTCCCTTCGAAGTCGGACGCCTCGCGCCCCCCGGTCCCGGGTGGCTAATCGATAGGCATTGCCGTGTCCGGGTCCGCGTCCTTGAGGAACTGAGTGAGCATGCCTGCAACGAACCTCTGGAACTGCGGCGTCTTCGCGAGCTCGAGGAGGAGCGTGAGAGAGCCGCCAGGGATGGGCAGCGACCCAGCCTCCCGGACTCCAGCACTTTCAGCCAGCGATGCCTTGACCATGGCGCTGATCTGCGCGAGCGCCCCTGCTGCCTCATCGGCCAGCTTGATAGACGACTGGACCTTGTCGAGCGTGCTGTTCACGCTGCCGTCCGCGATGGCCCCGCGAAGCACCACTTTCGCACGAGAGATCAGGTTTGGACGCGACGCCGGCGCTGTCTCCTTTCCGATGTCGCTGGGCTTCGCCTCGTTGCCGGGAGCGCCATCCCCGTTCCCGGCCGGGGCGTTCCCACCCGGGGTCGGCTCGACCGCCGGGCCGTTTTGACGGTGCTGGTGAGCCCCGCGCGCCGTCTCCCTGTTCTGGATGGCGGCCCTCATGAAGCCTCCAGACGCGGCAACACGTCCTCTCTCGGCCCCTCTCTCAACCGGGGGCGCCGCTGATGTCGTCTCCTCGCCGCCCGGTGCACAGGAGGATTCGACGGCATCAAGCCTGGATGAGACCTTTTCGTATGACTCCTCGAGTCGCCGAAGGCTCCGTTCGAGCCGTTGCAGCACCTGGTTTTGCTGCACTACGGCTTCCTGCAGCATCTGCATTTCTCGACGGGAATCCCTCGTATCCTGAACCTCCATAGAAAACCACCCCGCTGCCTACCTGCGCCCTGGGAGTCGCGTTGTCAGTCGGCATTACATTATATGAGCCTCCGTCCGGAGTGTGTGCGAAGCCACGGGCGCTTGGAAGATGCGGCTGTACCCGCACCAAGGTGCGTCCATATGAATAGAATCTATCAGCACAGGGCAGCGTCCCTGCACGACTCATTCGGTGCAGGCCGGCGGACCAGCACCGGGAAGGTGGGGTATCACGTACATGACAGGCGGAATGGACGAACTCGCTTCCGAAATCCGTAAGAAGCTGGAACATAACGAAGGGGGGGCTATCGCGGGGATCCTGCATGACATGGGAGTCTCCCTGGATGACCCGGACCGGATCAAGGGACTTCTCGGGGGGCTCGGATACGGCGATTCCCAGCTCTTTGACCCGGCACAACTCGTGAAGATCGCCGAGAGCTTCCTCGCGTCTATGCCCGAGGAGACCAGACGCCAGCTTCTCGGCGTCGTATTCCAGGTGGCTGCCGACATGGGTCCGGGGAACGTGCCGAAAGAGATCCTGGGGGCACTATCGTCCGCCTCGACCAAGGATGGCGCGGATACCTCACCCGGCGAACACCAGGGTTAGGCACCAGATCAGGGAATCCTGCGGCCTATGGGCCGTCGGGCATCTTCTGCGGTTTCACGTGATCGTGCAGGCCGCGCGCACCGGACCTGGTGCCGACGACGCCCGTAGATGCTGCGGAGTCCCTGGGGTTTTCACTCAAAGCAGGCAACCGGGGTGGGGCATCCCGGGAGGCGGTCGCCTTTGAGGGGGGTGACCATGAGATGCTCTTCGGCAGACTACGGGGGAAGATCGCTGAGCAGACGAGCCTGGACAGGATCATCGACGTGCTCGACCTTCTAGGTAGCATATTCTTTTTGATAGCCGCGATCCTCGCCTTTTTCGTTCCGCGGCCCGCTCCTTCTCCGCCCCCCGTATCCGGCAGTGGCCCGCGATTGCCGACGGATCGGGCACTGGACAGGAGGTGATGGCGCCGGCAGTGGAGACGGCGATAGTGACAGGCGCGGCGCGCTCGCGGCGCGCCTCGTTCGAATTTGGCACACGGGCCAGCCAAATTCTCGACGCCCCGCCCTAGCAAGCACCGGCAACCCTAACACCCTCAAGAAAAGTGGCGCAGACTCATGGCGCCATACTTAGAACCCGCCAGGGACCGCGATGCCGCGCCGGATCGGCCAGTAGAGGCAGAGCGCAGCGCGGGGCATTCCTGAACGTAAGGTCCGATAGCGGTGACGGGGCGGCCAGTGACGCAGAAAGCAAGGAGCAAACCGGCGCAGCGCCCCATATTATAGTAGCGAGGCAGGCGCCATCCGAGGTATCACCCGTAGCCAAAGGGGCTGCACGACAGAACTTCGAGAGGTCCTTCAGGCGCCTCTGCGCACGGAAATGAAGGGAGGTATGACAGGTGACGCAAGAGATCGAGTTCTGGTGGATAATCATACTGCTCTTCGTCTTGCTGGTTCCGATGTTCATTATCATCTTCCCGATCTTCCCGTGGAGCAAGAAGGCCTGATTTCATCAAGGCCTCCATGCGGGGAGGCAGGGCAGTGGAGGTGTCCGGCGGTCCGTTCGGGTCGGCCGATTTGAAACGGTCTACCCCAGGACGGCGCCGGACCCCATGACAGACCAGGAAAGGAGGTCTTCGTATGACCCAGGAGATCGAGTTCTGGTGGATAATCATACTGCTCTTCGTCTTGCTCGTCCCGATGTTCCTGATCATCTTCCCGATCTTCCCATGGAGCAAGAACGCGTAGCGCGCGCGGCGGGTGGGTGAAGTCAGGCAGACGGGGAGGAGCAAAAGGTGGTACAGCAACTCGAACACTGGTGGCTCATCATATTCCTGTTCGTTCTGTTGCTGCCGCAGCTCGTCGCGTTCTCTACGGCGCTCGCCGCGAGCTACGCCTGGGGAGCATGATCTGGCTACCAACTCACAGCCTCCTCGCAGAAGGGCCTTCGGCCTTCACGGCCGGGGCCCTTCTGCGCGATGTGAATGGTGCGCGGGACGTCCCCACTCACCGCCCCTGGAGTTCAGGAATATCATTTATCGTCACGGAAGTTCGCCATGAAGGAGGACCTGGCACATGCTTCCGACTTACGTCGTCTACATTATGGCACTTGCCGCCCTCGCGCGCAGATCGCGCCAGGGTGCCGGGCCCCGGCCGGTCCGAAAGATCATCCTGTTTGAGCCTGGCGTGGACCCTGACCGGGTCCGCTCCATCGTGGAGGAATGTGGAGGGAAGCTCAGGAAATCGCTCCCGATCGTCAACGGAGTGGCCTGCGTGCTTCCCAAGGAAGCCACGGCCATGAGCCTTCTTTCGCGCGCTGGCGAGGTGGCGTGGGTTGAAGACGACTTCATCATTTCCATATCGACCGCCTGTTTCTTCGTTCTCAGGCCGCGCCCCCGACCCCGGAAGCAGAGTATGCCGTGGGGAATCACGAAGGTGAAGGCCCCGGAGGCATGGGG
This sequence comes from Bacillota bacterium, assembly GCA_030024085.1. Lineage (GTDB taxonomy): Bacteria > Bacillota > SHA-98 > UBA4971 > UBA4971 > UBA6256. The sequence goes on from JASEJE010000002.1 coordinate 171,952, forward strand.
GAGCGCCACCGGGAAAGGTGTGCGGGTAGCCGTGCTCGACACGGGCATAGACATGACCCACCCCGACATCAGGGCGAACATCGCGGGCGGGTTCGACTGCATCAACGAGACCACCAACGTGGTTGACGACAATGGCCACGGCACCCACGTGGCGGGCACCATCGCGGCCCTCGACGACGACTTCGGGGTCGTGGGTGTGGCCCCCGAAGCGAGGCTCTATGCCGTGAAGGCTTTCGGTTCGGGGGGTCAGGGGCAGGTGTCCGACATCGTGCAGGGCATGGAATGGTGTATCGCAAACCGCGTGCAGATCATCAACATGAGCTTCGGGACTGTCGATTCCAGCAAGGCTCTCACCATGGCCATCGAGAAGGCGGCCCAGGCGGGCATTGTCATGGTCGCCGCGGCCGGCAACGACGGCAGACGTGACGGCGTGCTCTACCCTGCCCGCGATCCCAACGTCATTGCCGTGGCGGCGTCAACACGCGACGACCGTATAGCCTCGTTCAGCAATTCGGGCGGGCAGGTGGCTATTGCCGCTCCGGGGGAAGACATCTATTCGACTTACAGGGACGGCGGTTACAAGAGCTTGACCGGCACATCGATGGCCTGCCCTCACGTTACAGGAGTTGCCGCATTGCTTCTTTCAGTCTCGCCTGGCCTCGCCAGGGACGACGTGCGAGAGATCGTGTGCGGGACAGCCACGAAGCTGTCAGGGTTTTCCCCGGACCAGCAGGGGTCGGGCGTTGTGAACGCCGGGGCGGCTGTTGCGCGTGTGCGGCTGTCCGCGTAAGAGAGCCGGGCCCGTGTTTTCATGTCCGGATGCATCCCGATGCATGACGAGGTGATCCGGTATGGCCGACATGTCCCGTGTCCTCGAGGATGCGAGGTGGAGGCTGATGGGCCTGCCGAACGTGGTGGGCGTCGGGCGCGGGTACAAGGCTACGGCAGGCGTCCGTGGCTCCACTGAGTGTATCGTGGTGTTGGTGAAGAAGAAGTTCCCGGGAGCCGTCCTCGGGACCCAGGCGACGGTCCCCGCCGAGGTACGTGGGGTCCCCACTGACGTGGTGGAGGTCGGGGAGATACGATTCCTCGACACCGGTGCGGAAGGCATGGACGACGCAGCAACCGGCACGGCCGGTCCGACCAAGCGGACTCGCAGGCAAGAGCGGATGCGGCCGGCAAGGCCAGGTGCGAGCATCGGGCACTACCAGGTCACGGCGGGTACAATGGGCGCGGTCGTGTGGGACAGAAGGACCCGCGAGCCTCTCATCCTATCGTGCAATCACGTGCTTGCCAACGCCACCTCGGGCCGCGACGGCCGGGCGAAAGTGGGCGACCCCATCGTCCAGCCGGGCGCGGCCGATGGAGGGACCGTCGAACGTGACCAGATCGGCGTTCTTGAAAGGTTCGTTCCTATCCGGATGTCGGGGCGAGTGCCCGCGTGCATGGCGTCCAGGGTCGCGGAGAGGGTCTTCAACAACTGGCTGCGCATCACCGGTGCGCCGGCCCGGGTGGAGATGGTCACGGTATACTTCCCCCTGGCAGTGAACACCGTTGACGCGGCGCTGGCCCGTCCCTTGCACCCGGAATCCATTGAACCCGGGATCCTCGAACTCGGCGAGTTACTGGGAACGGCCGAACCGGAACTGGGCATGCCGGTGAGAAAGAGCGGGCGGACCACCGGGGTGACCGCCGGTGAGATAACATCTGTCGATACGACTGTGAGCGTGGTGTATTCGGGCAACACCACTGCGACGTTCAAGGACCAGATCATGACGGGGGTCATGGCCGACGGGGGCGACTCGGGGTCGGTTCTCGTTGATGAGAATATGCGCGCGGTGGGGCTTCTATTCGCTGGGTCCGACAAGTCCACGCTGTACAACAAGATGACCAGCGTGATGGACGCGGTCGGCGTGACCCTCGAACGCCCGTGATGCAAGGGGCAAAAGGGGGCGGCCACCGATCCAAAGCAGGAAAACGACGCCAAATGACGAAAAGTGATAAGCAGGGGAGCGACTCATGCCCGGCGGGCCAGCCCCGGAGGTGACGAAACGGTGAAGGCGCTTGCCATCGCTCTGTTGAGTTACGTCATAGGCTCGATCCCATTTTCCTACATGGCTGCAAGGGCCTTCAAGAAAATCGACCTGAGGACGGTGGGATCGCGGAACGTCGGCACGACCAACGCGCTGAAATCCGCTGGCTTCATTCCGGGCTTCCTCGCCGCGCTGGGCGACTGCGGCAAGGGAGTCGTGGCCGTGCTCATCGCAAGAGCCACGGCGCCCGAGCTGCCCTGGGCGGCGTTCGCGGCAGCCCTGATCGCGGTTATCGGCCACAACTGGCCGGTCTGGCTCGGGTTCCACGGAGGGGGAGGCCTTGCGACATGCATCGGGACTCTGCTCGTGCTGTCAGCGGCCTCCGTGTTCTACTTACTCGCGCTGTGGGGCGCCTCGTACGTGCTCACCAGGCACAAGTATGCGAGTTCCGTGTTCGGCTGCGCGTCACTCCCGGTATTCCTCGGAATATACGAGCAGTCATGGGCGTACTTTACCTTTGGGCTCGGCATGGGCGTGTTACTCGGGGCAAAGCAGGTGCTCGCCTGGGTAAGGTACGGGAAGAAGCCAGACACCATCGCTGCATGCTGACAGTCGTCCCGGTCCGCTCTTCTGCGGGCAGTGCACGGTGGAAAACCCGGGAGCGGCGCGGGCCCAGGGTCCCGGCCGCTCCCGCTGAATTTGCCCGGAAGGGGGAGCAAGGTGTCAAGTAAGGTATACTTCACGAATATGCGCACTCGGAGCGGCCTTTCCCTCGTGGACAAGGTGGGCCTATTGTTTGACGCGGCGGGCTTCTCGAAGTTCCTGTCCAGGGAGGATCTCGTTGCCATCAAGCTGCACGTGGGTGAGCCGGGCAATCTTGCATACATCCATCCGCCGCTGGTGCGGAAGGTCGTCGACAGGGTGAAAGCTGTCGGCGCCCGGCCGTTCCTCACCGACTCGAATACGCTGTATGTGGGCAGGCGGTCGAACGCCGTGGATCATACAGTTTCGGCGCTAGAGAACGGCTTTACGTACGCGACCGTGGGGGCGCCCTTCATCGTGGCCGACGGGCTCGGCGGCCACGAGCACATGAAGGTGGCCATCGAGGGCGTGCGCCTCAAGGAAGTCCGCATAGGCGCGGCCATCGCCCAGGCGGACGCCATGATAGCCCTCTCGCACTTCAAGGGCCACGAGGCCACGGGCTTCGGAGGCGCCCTCAAGAACGTGGGCATGGGGTCGGCAAGCCGCACGGGCAAGCAGGAGCAGCACTCCGGCCTCAAGCCGGCCGTGCGCCCGGAGAAGTGCACCGGGTGTGGGCGGTGCGTCAGGTGGTGCCCTGCCGGGGCGCTCTCGGTAGGCGAGGACAGGAAGGCGCGTATAGACCCGGAACGGTGCATCGGGTGTGCGGAGTGCACCATCACGTGCAACAACAGGGCAATCAGGGTACAGTGGGGAGAAGGCCAGGAGGGCAGCCTGCAGGAGAAAATGGCCGAGTACGCGCTGGGAGTCGTAAAGACGAAGGAAGGCAAGTGCGGATTCATGAACTTCGTGATGAACGTGTCGCCCCAGTGCGACTGCTATGCCTGGAACGATGCCCCCATCGTGCCGAACATCGGTATCCTGGCGTCGGAGGACCCCGTCGCGATCGATGCGGCTTCGGCCGATCTCGTGAACCATGCGCACGCCCTTCCGGGCTCGGCCATCTCTCATGCGGAGCACAGCGCGGACAAGCTTGCCGCCCTGTATCCGGAGGTGGACTGGACAGTGCAGCTAAGGCACGCCGAGCGGATCGGCCTCGGCACGCGCGAGTACGCGCTGGTGGAAGTGGGCGTGGTCTAGGTGGAGCGTCACGAGGGGGAGCGGCGGGGTGAGGGCCGGAAGACCCGGGTTGATGCGGCATACTGCTGTGGATATGCGATGGTGCGGCGGCATGGAGGACGAGATAGTGTCCGATAGCTGTACAGAACCAGGTTTCGGCCATGTTGTAGCTGGGCTCTACAGCGTTGTAGCGCGTGCGGCCCCGCAGTGGCTTGCAGGCGCAAGATGGCTCCAGCGAAAGGACGTACCCATCGGCGAGGTCAGGGTGACGGATATCGCACCTCTGGCGCAGGAAGACGGCATGTTCTGCGTGCTGGCAGTGCTGCAGATCGGGTTTGGCGCGCACGACGGCGCGAGAGGAGACGGCTCAGACCTGTACAACGTTCCCCTGGTCCTGGCGGGGGAAGGGGCGCGGCTGGAGGGAGATCCGCTTTTCAGGATAGAGGAGGCCGGCTGCAGGGGGCTGGTGTATGATGCCACGGCCACCGCTCTGTTCGCCAGGGCGGCGCTGGGCGGGGTGAGGAGCGGGGCGCGCGCCGCGGCGCGCGAGGGGACGTTTGAGTTCCACAGCGTCGGTGCTGGCGTTCCTGCCGGGGCCTGCGTCGCCACGAAACTGCCGGACACCTCCACGAACACCCTCGTCATCGTCGACTCGAGGCAGGTGATAAAAGTCTACCGCAGGATGGTCCAGGGTCCGTCCCCGGACCTCGAGATGAGCGTGAACCTTACAGAGGCGGGCTTCCGCTACATGCCCACTGCCACCGGGTATGCGGTGTATCGCGCTCGAAGGGGTGGATCATTTCCGATCCTCCTTGTGCAGCGATTTGTGCCGAACCAGGGGGAGGCATGGCGGACTGCCTTTGCCGACGCTTCAGCGTTCGTCCGGGGCGCCCAGGCGCGAGGCGCGGGCCCGGAGGAGGCCTGGCAGGCGCGTCTCGGTGAGATAACCGCGGACCTTCACAGCGCATCCGCCGGCATTGGCGGTGACGCGTTCCGTCCCATGGATTTCGGGGTTGATGACGTGGTTGCGCTTGAGCAAGGCCTGGTCGCGTCTGTGGGCGAGTCCATGGAGGCTCTACGGCGGGCCCAGCAACGCTATGAGCCTCCTTATGTCCTGAGAATCCGCGACGTTGCAGGGCGCGAAGGCGACCTTCTCGCGCTTGTGAAGCGGGCCGGCCACCGCCTTGCGTCCTCGCGGGACCTGGGCAAGCGGATCCGTATCCACGGCGACCTGCACCTCGGTCAGTTCCTGAGGACGGCCGCGGCCGGGGAGGCTGAAAGCGGCGATGGCGACGAGACCGGCGGTGGCGGTGGCGGGGGCGACAGTGAGGACTTTGTCATGATCGACTTCGAGGGCGAGCCGTTGCGCCCGGCGGAAGAGAGGCGACGAAAGGCAAGTCCCCTGCGCGATGTTGCGGGCATGCAGAGGTCGTTCGACTACGTCGCCTACTCAGCTGCGTTCGCCCTGCGCGACGAGGGCGTGGAGTGCGGTGGTGGCGGAACGCGCGCCGGCGGTGGTGGCGAGGCTGCGGGGCACCCGGGGGATCCGTGCGAGAGGGCAAGGGCCTGGGGCAGGCGGGCGGGGAGGGCATTCCTAGCGGGATACCTCCGGAGGATGCGCCGCGACGCCCGAGGCCTCGTGCCCGGGGATGACAGTGATTTCGGGCTTCTGCTCACGGGCCTGAAACTGGAGAAGGCCCTCTACGAAGTGAGATACGAACTGGGAAACCGTCCCACATGGGTGGAGATCCCCCTCGCGGGGGTGCTGGACTGTATGGAGGAGTTGCGTGGCCTTGTGGGATCGCCGTGAAGCGGGGCAGAGGAGGTGCGGGGCGCGGAAGGGGAGGTCGCACGCAGCGCTCACTGTCTAGGTATGGCGCCATAAGTTTGCGCCATCTTCCCTGACGGTATTGAGGTTGCCGGTGCTTGCTAGGGCGGGGCGCCTGGAATTTGGCTAGCCTTAAGCGCCGAGTTCGAACGAGGCTCACCGCACGCGCCGTCCCCGGAGGGCAACACCGGCAACCCCGGACAGGACTCACCCGCTGAGCAGTAGCGCGAACTTGTGGCGATCTACTTAGGAAGTGGCTTGCGCGCCTGCGTTTTCGTGCTACGGTGGTGGCTGCCGGGGTCGCCATGGACGAGTTGCAAGCAATGAGGAGGCCGGTGGAAACGATGGAGAATCGGCTATCTGTGACATTGATGACCAACGAGTACCCGCCGGATATATATGGCGGCGCCGGGGTGCATGTGGACTACCTGTCGCGGGCGCTCGCGAAGATGATGAACGTGGAGGTGAGGTGTTTCGGAGACCAGCGGCCCGGGCCGGGCGGCATAGCTGTGCGGGCGTACAGGCCCTGGGAACTCATGAACACGGGCGGCGACGCGCGCCTGGCGAAAGCCCTCTCGCCACTCTCGACCGACCTCGCAATGGCAAAGGACAGCGTGACATCTGATGTCGTCCACTGCCACACGTGGTATACGTTCATGGCGGGGTTCTATGCGAAAGAGCTGTACGGCAAGCCGCTCGTCACCACCATCCACAGCCTGGAGCCGCTTCGTCCGTGGAAGGAGGAGCAGCTTGGCCCGGCATACAGGCTGAGCCGTTGGATGGAGCGCACCGGGGTGCTTGCGTCCGATAGAGTGGTGGCGGTCTCGAAAGGGATGAAGGACGACATCCTCAAGTGCTACACCATCCCGGAGGATCGCATCCGGGTCATCCACAACGGTATCGACCTGGACGAGTACAAACCCGTCCACAGCGACGAGGCGCGCCGCGAGTACGGCATCGGCGACAAATACGTACTCTTTGTCGGCAGGATGAGCAGGCAGAAGGGGATCGTGCACCTTCTGGACGCCGTCCCTTACCTGCCGGCGGACGTCCAGGTGGTGGTGTGCGCCGGTGCGCCTGACACCGAGGAGATCGAGCGCGAGGTGGCGGAGCGCGCGGCCGGCAAGCCCAATGTCGTGCTCATCCGCGAGATGGTGCCGAAGCGCAAGGTCATCGAGCTGTACACGAACGCCCGCGTGTTCTGCTGCCCGTCCATTTATGAGCCGTTCGGAATAATCAACCTCGAGGCCATGGCGTGCGAGACCCCGGTGGTGGCGTCCGCGGTGGGCGGCATACTCGAGGTCGTGGTGAACGGCGAGACGGGATTCCTTGTTGAGCCGGGCGATCCCCAGGCGCTCGCTCGCGCCATCAACACGCTGCTAGCGAACCCGGAGCTTGCCCGATCCTTCGGCAAGGCCGGTCGAAGGCGTGTCGAGGCGAACTTCAGCTGGGACTCCATCGCTCAGAAGACGAAGGCTCTCTACGCCGAGCTGGTCGCGTGCGCCTGAGCCGGGCTTGCGGGGCCGGAAGAGCCAGATCGGTCAGAACGCGTGCTCCTGGATATGCAGCAGGACGAGCCTGACGACATCGCCCGCTCGCTCTGGGTCCACCTTGTCGGGTGTGTCCGCCGGGCAGAAGTGCAGCGGAGTCTGCTGCTCCTGACCGGGTCACAGGTGAGGCGCCTCACCTCCGGCCCCATCTCCGGCTCCGGCTTCTGTTCCAGCTCCAGCTCCAGCTCCAGCTCCAGCTCCCGTCGCGGCGTCCGTCGCAAGGGATGTCCCGGCCTCGGGCCCGGGACCAACCCCGGTTCCAGTGCTGTCCCCATGCCCACTCACAGCCTGATCCCCGGCCTTGGCCTGGGCCGAAGGAGCGGCGTCAGTGGCAGTCCCGGTGCCGCCGCCGGCCTCCGCACCAGGTTTGGCTTTCGTCCCTGCGACCTCGGCTTCCAGGCGCCACTCAAAATAGCTCCAAATGCCGTCCACGATGCCGCGCGCAGCCTTATCGCGGAAGGCGGGGTCGATGAGGAGCACTTCCTCGGCAACGTTCGACATGAACACTACTTCCACAAGGCACGAGGGCATCTTCGCCTCTCTGATTACGTATAGGTCAGGCCTTTCTCGTATGCCACGGTCCAGAAGGCCGATTTCCTTCACGAGGCTCGCCTGCACGTGCTCAGCCAGCCGCTGGCTCATGGGCACGTTCGTGCAAAAGAGCGTCTCGGTGCCTGAAGGTCCGTCGGTTTTGCCGGCGTTGGCGTGCACGCTCACGAGGGCGTCGGCCCGCGCGTCGGCCGCGACCTTCACTCGCTCTGGCAGGAACAGGCTCACATCGTCGCTGCGCGTGAGGACTGCCTTTGCCCCGGCCTCGCGCAGCCTGGCGGCGATGAGCTTGGAGATGTCCAGGGTTACGTCCTTCTCCCGCAACCCCGTGGAGCCGATGGCTCCGGGGTCGCTGCCGCCGTGCCCGGGGTCTATCGCTATGGTTTTCTTGTAGAGTGGGGACCTTCTGATTTCGACGGCGGTCTCGCTCCACGGGCTGCCGTCGAGCGCGGGTCCTCCCCCTCCTGGCGCCTCGGAGTGGCCAACGTAGTAAGGGAGGTCCACCACGACCCTTACCGTCATCGGGCCGAACTGGGCAAGACGTATCCTGTCGACGGTGCCGTCCCCGACTTCAATGGTGCAATCGGGCGAGTCGAGCACGGAGTCCTCGAAGTCCATGACGAGCCTATGCGGTTCAACAAGGCGCGCGATTTTGACCTCCGGCAGGCCGGTCGACTTCACGCTCACACGCGTGGACTTGAGGCCCGTGGCGAACGCCGCCCCCAGGATGCGGTGTCCGAAGTCTACTACCACCTCACCGGGCCTGTCCGACGACGTGAACACAGAGTATGTCGTCTCCCTGGCGAGGTCCACGACCACACGTACGGTTTCTGGCGAGTGCTGGCTCGCCCGGATCTGGCGCGCTATTGCGTGGGATACGGGCATCGGGGTGGTGTTGCCGACGAGAACGGCCCCTGCGAGGTCAACGACGATCCGCGGTGGGCTGATAAGGATGGAGGTCTTGTACTCGAGCTTGCCTGTGCCTCTGATGACTGCCTCAGCGCGGCCGTCCACCTCATGAAACTCTATCCCGGTCACTCGCTGGGGAAACACGACCGCGATCTTGTGAGGGTCTTCATCAGGCCGGCTTATGGTGTATGCCGCGTCCTGACGGAGATCGATGACCAGGCGCACCACGTTCGGGTTGAACTGGGCGATCCTCACTCGGTCGATGATGCCGTCGCCGACCGGGAGTGGCTCGGGGCGAGACAGAAGCACGGCGCCCTCGATATCCACGACGAGCCTCAACGGGTTCTTCAGGACGAAGGACTCCCAGGTGGCCTTGCCTGGGCCTGCCAGCGACACGGTGACGGTGCCGCGCCCGTTCGCCTCGGCGTAGCTCACTCCGAGGACGCGTGCCGGCCCGTCCGCGCCACCGGCGGAGGGCGATGCGGGTGTGCCTGCACCCGCGCCTTGATTGCCACCCGCGCCTCCATCGACACCTGCGCCTGAACTGGCGCCTGCGCCGGTGCCTGCACCAGGACCTGCACCGGGACTTACGCCTGCGCCTGCGCCTGCGCCTGCGCCTGCGACTGGGCCTGCTACCGCGGTCATGGCGACGCTCGCCTCTGCGATTGCACCCGCGCCTGCGCCCACGCCCGCCGCACGCACCGGCGGGGGGGCCATGACCGCCGCCACAAAGAAGATTATGAGGAGTAGCCAGGTTTCCTTGCTGTGGCCTCCGGGTCCCACCTCTCTGCCTCCAGACGTTCGACTGCTACCAAGTGTGGCGCCATAAGTTTGCACCACTTCTCCTGACGGTGTTGGGGTTACCGGTGCTTGCCAGGGCGGGGCGTCGGGAATTCGGCTAGCCTTGAGCGCCAAATTCGAACGCATCTCACCGCACGCGCCGTCCCCGGAGGGCAACACCGGCAACCCTGGCGAGGACCTGTGCGCTGAAAAGTAGCGCGAATTCGTGGCGATCTACTCAGGTGTTCCTTCGACTTCGTTCAACAATTTCCTCTTCCTCCACTTGAATACCTGCCCCGGGAGCACACAAATCCCAGGTAGCGGCCTGGGGCCGCAAGAGCGCAACGGCGCCCCGTCGAGGGCGCGTCGGAAGCGCAGCGAGATACAGGTGCGCCTGTTACCGTGCTGTTGGAATACCGCTGGGGCGGTCGCAATATGATCTAAGTATGGCGCCACAAGTTTTCGCCACTTTTCTTGAGGGTGTTAGGGTTGTCGGTGCTTGCTAGGGCGGGGCGCCTGGAATTTGGCTGGCCCGTGCGCCAAATTCGAACGAGGCGCGCCGCGAGCGCGCCGTCCTCGGAGTGCAACACCGGCAACCCTGGAGAGCCCCTGCACGCTGAAAAGCAGCGCGGATTTCTGGCGATCTACTTAGCGAACAAGTACAGGCACCGAAAACCGTCAGGAGGTGTGTGACCGATGATCGTCTACACTGTTCGACGAGGAGACACGCTGTGGGACATCTGCCAGCGATTCGGCGGCACGTTTGAAGCCACGGTGAGGCTCAACGACCTCGCCCACCCGGACCACATCTATCCGGGGCTTGAGCTCACCGTCGAGACACCCGACACCGCGGGCAAGACGTTTTGCGTGGTGCAGAGCGGCGAGACCCTGTGGGACATCGCCCAGCGTCACAGGGTGTCCATGGAGGCTCTCGTTGCCCATAACGGGTTGCGACACCCGGACGAGATCTACCCGGGCAGGCTCATCTTGATAGCGGAGGCCCCGCAGCCCGACAAGCCTGATATGTCCCACGAGGCTGGGAAGGAGCAGCAAGGCGACGACGAGACCCAGGGAGCGGAGACCCGGGGGGAACCCAAGGAAGAGGCAGAGGCAGAGGCAGAGTGACGACCGATCCGACGATCCCGTCACGGAATGTCGAGCGGCCGGGCGGGGCAGCAGCCTCGCATCTGGCGGGTGTTGGCCTCGCCGCTGATGCCGGTGCTGGCGCCCCCGCCGCCGTCGACGCCACCGCCACCGCCACCGCCACTGCCACTGCCGCCGTCACCGCTGATCCTGCTCCTGATGCTGGTACCGGTGCTGGCGCTCACGATGGCACCGGGGCTGCCGCTACTCCTGTCGCTGGTACCGGCGCAGCACAGCCGCGCGTCCCGGTCTGGCCCGTGCCCTTGCGGCGCGCATGGTCCTGGCTGGGCGCCGTGGCTCTTGGGCGTTCTGGGTTCGGAGGGGGACGACCGGCCCAGTAGTCCGGCTGGTGGGACAGAACCACCGTAGTTCGTGGGCGAGAGGGCGCCCGGCGTCCCCTCACGGTGGATCGCGGGTTGCATATGTGCAGGCAGCATAGATCTGCATCCAGCCGGCATGCTGCACGCTTCTTCACTTCACCTGGACAGGCCGGTAATATGATGTAGGAGGTGAGCAGGTTGGATGGGAGTTTCGAGCACACAGGCCGTCGTATCAAACGGCTTCGGCGCATGAGACGCATTACTCAGGAGGATCTCGGAGAACTCACCGGCCTGCACGCCAGCTACATCGGCCAGATCGAACGGGGACAGAGGACCCCGTCTGTCAAGACCCTCGATGCGATCGCAAGAGCCCTCCAGGTTGACCCGGCGCTCCTGGTGAAATCCGCCGATGCCGATGACGCCGATTCCCCTGTCGAAGACCTCCTGACTCTCGTAGCCGGAGCCTCACCCGAGCAGGTGCGCCTTATCACGAGGATAGCCGAGACCGTCCTTTCGTCAGGCTACCGCGTGGAGATTCGCCGCAGGGGCTCCAACGTGGAATCCCCGTCCGACGCCGGAGGGAGATGAATCCCTACCTGCTCTTCTCCCCTCACGAGCGCGCATTCTTCTGGAATTGGCTACATATTCCTCGCAAAACCTCCCCAGCATGCGTACGTATGGGCTATTCACATCAACTCGGTCACTTTCATCGAACGAGGTGGATGATTGTCGATCAGATCACACCTGGCAGGTGGCTGAAAACCTTCCACCCGCACTCGCATCCGCATCCGCGTTCCGGCACCTTCTGCACCTTCTGGCCCGAGGTGCTTTGCCTTGAGGCTGGCGCTCGCCGCCCGGGGCGCTCGCGGCCTGGATGCGAGTGTTGCGATGAGCCCCGCCGGATGCATATAATAAGCATCGCAGCATTGTGTGGGGGTGTGGGAGGCGAATCCGGTGGATGGCAGGCAGATAGGGATATTCGACTCCGGCGTCGGAGGGCTCACTGTGGTGCGCGAGGTATGGCGCCGGCTTCCGAACGAGCGGATCCTGTACTTCGGCGATACTGCGAGGGTGCCTTACGGTGGTAGGACCGCCTCCGAAATCGAGGGCTTCGCGAGGCAGATCATATCCTACCTTCAGGCGTGCGGGGTCAAGCTCATCATCGTTGCATGCAACACGACCTCAGCCCTCGCGCTGGACAAGGTCGAGCGTGAGTTCGACCTGCCCCTCGTGGGCGTGCTTCGGCCTGGTGCGCGCGCCGCGGTGAAGGCGACGCGCACCGGAAGGGTCGGGGTCATCGCCACCGAAGGGACGGCCCGCAGCGGCGCCTACGAGCGTGCGATAAAGGAACTCATGCCAGGGGCAGAGGTGCTCTCCCAGGGGTGTCCATTGCTGGTTCCGCTGGTCGAGGCGGGACAGGCTCACTCGCGCGAGGCCGAGGAGGCCCTGCGTGGCTACCTCGCTCCCCTCCTGGATCGCGGCATCGATACGCTGGTGCTCGGCTGCACTCACTACCCGTACTTTGAGGACGAGATCAAGCAGATCGTCGGCCCAGACGTTGCCATCGTGGACCCCGCCGGGGAAACCGTGGAGGCTGCGTCTGAGCTCCTCGATCGCCTCGACCTTGCAAGCCCCGCCGGGACGGGCCCCGACGAGTTCACGGTGAGCGGCGATCCTGAAGGATTTGCGCGCGTCGCGGAGAAGCTACTTAAGAGCCGGTTACAGCGGGTGACCAGGTCAGCCTGGTAGATGGCCTCGCTCGAGGCCACGGGCGGCACCAGGCGCAAGGTCGTTAGAGCAGAGCGAGAGCAGAGCAGGAGCAGCGGGGCAAGGGTAGAGAAGGGTCGGGCCAAAGAGGAGGTCGCGATGTGCCGAGGAGAGACGGTAGAGCAAACGGTGAGATCCGTCCGGTCGAGATCACAAGAGGCTACATGAAGTACGCCGAGGGATCGGTGCTGATAGAGGTCGGCGACACGCGAGTTGTGTGCACGGCCACCATCGAGGACCGGGTTCCCCAGTTCCTGAAGGGGTACGGCAAGGGCTGGGTGACCGCGGAGTACGGGATGCTGCCGCGTGCCACCAGCGAGCGGAACCCGCGCGAAGCGGCGAAGGGCCGGTCCGGCCGAACTTACGAGATCCAGAGGCTGATAGGGCGAGCGCTCAGAGCCGTGGTTGACCTCGAGGCCATCGGGGAGCGTACGGTGTGGATCGACTGCGACGTGATCCAGGCGGACGGCGGCACGCGCACCGCCGCCATCACCGGGTCTTTCGTCGCCCTCGTGGAGGCGCTTTCGCATATCGAATCCAATGCTACAGGCACTCACAGCGAGGTCGGAGCGAGGTCGCTCCCGGGCCGCCTCCCCGTCAAGGACTTCATAGCCGCTACAAGCGTCGGCATCGTCGACGGCCAGCTTGTGCTGGACCTGTCCTTCGACGAGGACTCCCGTGCCAGCGTTGACATGAACGTCGTGATGACGGGCGGCGGCAAGTTGGTGGAGGTCCAGGGGACCGCGGAAGGCAGCCCGTTCTCCACCTCGGATCTGGACAAGATGCTGAGGCTGGCCTCGGATGGCATCGATAAGCTCATCGCCATCCAGAAAGAGGCCCTCGGCGACCTCGCCTCGAGGCTTGGTTAATGACATGCCCAGGCTCGTGCTTGCCACACGGAATCCCGGCAAAGTAGCTGAGATGCTCGATATCATGCGGGCGAGCGGGTTCGACAGCGGGTTCGACGGCGTCGAAGTGCTCTCGTGCGCCGACTTTCCCGGCCTTGCTGACGTCGCGGAGGACGGCGAGACGTTCGAGGAAAACGCGACGAAGAAGGCTGTCGCCGCAGCGAGGGCCACGGGCGAGGTGGCGCTCGCCGACGACTCGGGGCTCGAGGTTGATGCCCTCTGCGGCGCCCCGGGAGTGAGGTCGGCGAGGTTCGCAGGGGAGGACCTCCCACGCGGGGCCTTGCGCGATAGGACCAACTATGAGAAGCTGCTATCGCTTCTCGCAGGCGTGCCAGACCTCGAGCGGACTGCGCGTTTTCGGTGTGCCGTGGCGGTGGCGACGCCAGAGGGCCGGGTGCGATGCGCCGAGGGCAGGTGCGAGGGTCGCATCATCCGTGAGCCACGCGGCTCTGACGGGTTTGGGTACGACCCGGTGTTCGTTCCAGACGGGTACGATAGCACGTTCGCGGAGCTTGGCCCGGAGGTGAAGAACTCCATCAGCCACAGGGCGAGAGCTTTACGGGCGGCCATCCCGGCCATCCGCGAATTGCTTACTGACCCCGACACCGGAGAGCCGGACCCGCGAAAGCCCGAAGGCCGGACCTGAAGCCGGGGAGAGGAGGGAGAGGGAGCCACGGTGAGGCCCAAAGCCTGGGCCGAACGGGCCGAAGCCCGGCGGGGTTTTGACTTTCCACGGCGTTTGCGGTAGAATGGGGACTTGGAAAGAACATCACGTCTTGAATTCGGGGCGTAGCGCAGCTTGGTCAGCGCGCCTGCCTTGGGCGCAGGAGGTCGGAGGTTCAAATCCTCTCGCCCCGACCATCTTTTCTCTGCATCCCTCTTTCGTATCCCACCAGAGACTCGCTCCAGATCTGTAACACAAAGTTCGCACACCCGCCCGGCAGGGGAAACCACCCCGGCGGAGAATTATCCGCAGGGGGAGTTTCCTAATACTTGCACAGGAGGGGTGCTGATGTATCCGTTCTCATTGCGTTCCAGGAGGCTTCTGGGCATCGGGGTACTCGTGCTCGTGCTTTCGGCGATGTGCGTCCTGCCTGCGGTGGCTGCGTCGTCCGCGAGCGGCCGTATCGTCATCCTCTACACCAACGACGTCCACGGCAGGCTCGAGGCCTTCAAGGCGTCGGGGGCAGACCAGCCTGCCGCCGGCATGACCAAGCTCGCGACTCTCGTGGACGACATCGTCGCAAAGGAAGGCAAGAACATCCTCATCCTCAACGCCGGGGACTCCATCCACGGCACGAACATCGTGAACCTGTTCAACGGGAAGTCCATGATCGAGGTCATGGAGGCCGTCGGCATCCAGGCCATGGCCGTGGGCAACCACGAGTTCAACTACGGCCAGCCGGTGCTCCTCGAACGGGCAGCGGAAGCCGACTTTCCGTTCCTGTCGGCCAACACCGTTAAGGTGGACGGCGGTCAGGCGCTCCTTCCGGGGGTCGTCATCCTGTCGGTAGGCGGCGTCCGCGTCGGCATCTTCGGCCTTTCGCCACTGGACACCTACACGTCCACCCACCCCAAAAACGTGGTCGGCCTCGAGTTCGTGGACCCCATCAGGGTGGCGAGCTGGATGGTGCCGTTCCTGCGGGAGCAGGAGAAGGTCGACCTCGTGATCGCTCTCACGCACATCGGATATGAAGACGACAAGAGGCTCGCCGCCGCGGTGCCCGGGATCGACGTCATCGTGGGCGGGCACAGCCATACGAGGCTTGAGAAGCCCGAGAAGGTCGACGGCACCATCATAGTCTCGGCCGGCGAGTATGCGAAGGACCTCGGAAGGCTCGATATCACAGTGGAGGACGGCAAGGTCGCCGAGTTCTCCGGAGAGCTTGTCCCCGTGGCTGCAGGAGTGGCCGACAACGCCGAAGTGAGCGGTATCGTCGCCACCTACAAGAAGGAACTCGACGAGAAGCTCTCCGTGGCGGTGGGCGAGTCCCTGGTGGCGCTCGACGGCGAGCGCGCCAACGTGCGCACGCGTGAGACCAACCTCGGAAACCTCATCGCCGACATGATGCGCGAGGCAGGGCAGGCTGACATCGCCCTCACGAACGGCGGCGGCATCCGCGCCTCCATAGACAAGGGACCCATCACCGTCGGAGAGATCTTTACGACACTGCCGTTCGACAACACCCTCGTGGTGCTCGAGGTCAGCGGGGCCGACATCAAGGCCGCGTTGGAGCGATCCGTGAGCGCTTACCCCAAGGAGCTCGGCGCGTTCCTGCAGGTCTCGGGCCTTGCGTTCGAGTTCGACCCGTCCGGGGCGGCGGGCGAGCGCGTAACGGCCGTGACGGTGCAGGGTGCGCCCCTTGATCCGAAGAAGCTCTACAAAGTGGCCACCAACGACTTCATGGCCGCCGGCGGCGACGGCTACGACATGCTGAAAGGCGCGAAGGTGGTCTTCTCCTCCGGCGAGCTTCTGCGCGACGTGATGGCGAACCACATAAAGAACGCGGGCAAGATCGCACCGGAGGTCGAAGGCAGGATCGTTGTCAAATAGTGGAGTGGTCCGTGCCACGTGCGGGTGCCACGTGCGACTGATCCCTTCGCAGGAAGCGGGCGCGACGGCGCGGCGACAGCCGCGCCTGCGCCTGCATCTGCGCCGGCGCGCACGCCCCATTTCCGGGGCAGTGCTCGCGGACGCGCGGCGGCCTGGGGATGCTACTATCGCAGATGAGAACCTGATGTAGTCGCAGAGCGTTTCTGGCGTCGCTGCCTGTGCTGACTTCCGCCGGCACCGTTGTAAGCTTCTGGGTCTCCGGGTTGGGACTCGCTCCCGTGCGAGCGAGGCGGAGGCGCAGCACCTGCAGCGCAAGGTGGGGCGGAAGTGACCCCCAGACCTGTGTTCATGGCTGGCGCGCTGATAGGGCTGCCGTGCTGACGTAACAGGGGAGAGGGAGGGTGCGAGGCGACATGGGTGGCAGTGAAGGCCACAGGCTATTCCCCGAGGGCTTCCTCTGGGGCGCCGCCACATCGTCCCACCAGGTCGAGGGGAACAACGTCAACAACGACTGGTGGGACTGGGAGCAGTTGCCTGGCAAGGTCGCACACGGCGATAAGTCGGGCGACGCGTGCGACCATTACAACGGGTACCGGCAGGACTTTGCCATGGCGCGCGACCTCGGGCACAACGCCCACCGGCTGTCACTCGAGTGGAGCAGGATAGAGCCGGCCGAGGGCCGCTTCGACCGCGGCGCCGTCGAGCATTACCGTGACGTCCTGGGCACGTTGAAGTCCTTTGGCATGGCGACCATGGTGACGCTGCACCACTTCACGAACCCCAGGTGGCTTACGGCAAAAGGCGGCTGGGCGCGCCCGGAGGTGGCGGGGCTGTTCGAGAGGTACTCTCGCCACGTGGCGGAGCAGCTTGGGGACCTCGTGGACTTCTGGGTCACCATCAACGAGCCTATGGTGTACGCCACGCACGGCTTTCTTTTGGGCCTGTGGCCGCCGGAGAAGAAGTCAATAGTGCTTGCGTTTCGCGTGGCGAAGAACCTCGCG
Organism: Bacillota bacterium; assembly: GCA_030024085.1. GTDB lineage: Bacteria > Bacillota > SHA-98 > UBA4971 > UBA4971 > UBA6256. The sequence continues at coordinate 189,112 of JASEJE010000002.1, forward strand.
AAGGCGCATGGCCGCGCATACCACGCTATCCACGAGGTGCTCGGAGTCCGGGGCCGACGCCCCATGGTGGGCATCGCCAAGAACATGATGCTCTTCGACCCGAAGAACCCCGCAAGCAGGCTCGACAGGATGGTTGCGCAGAAGCTCGACCGCATATTCAACAGGTCCTTCCTGGACGCCCTCGCCAACGGAGTCATGGCGTTCCCGGTAGTATCGCGGGAGACCGACCCGAGGCTCGACGGCACCCAGGACTTCATCGGCGTCAACTACTACTCGCGAAGCCTTGCTGCGTTTTCCCTACGAAAGCCGCAGATGCTCTTCATGGACCTATCGGTGAAGGAAGACGCGGAAAAGAACAGCCTCGGGTGGGAGGTCTACCCTGAAGGCCTCTATCGTATTCTTATGAGTGTGAAAGGGTACAGGCTACCGGTTTACATAACCGAGAACGGGATCGCGACCACCGACGACAGGCAGCGGGAACGCTTCATCGTCGCGCACCTTCGCGAGGTGGCGCGGGCCATCGCCGATGGGGTGGACGTGCGCGGGTACCTCCACTGGTCGCTCATAGACAACTTCGAATGGAAAGAGGGGTTTGCACCGAGGTTCGGGCTGGTGGGAGTCGACTACAAGACTCAGGCGAGGAACATCCGCCCGAGCGCAAGGCTCTATTCCGATATCATTCGGACCGGCTCGTTGCCGTAGGGCAGCCGCGCGGCCGCCGACGAGTGCACGCTGTCGGTCGGTCGGCTGCGTCATTGGTGTCATCTTTGGAGCGAGTGCCCAGATAAGGTGGATTGAGGCTTGACAAGGGATACCTGGTAAAGGTACAATTTCACTGGTATGCTACAACGTTATAGCGCACTTGATGCGGTCATCTCCTTGGAACGTGAACCTGGCCCCGATGTGCCGCTATTCCGCATTCGTGCATCCCGGAGACGCGCGCGTCCACAGAGACGCGCATATCCCGGAAGAGACCGAAGAGGGAGGGCGAACTCTCGTGAGACAGCACCGGATCCTGGTAGGCGTGGTCGTCTTGGCGTTTGTCGTGGGGGTGCTGGGGTACTTCCCCAGCCAGGCACTGGGCGCGGAGGAACCGCTTTACGTGGCCCTTATCTGGCACAATCACCAGCCCTTCTACAAAAACCCTGCGACCGGCAAGTACATGTTGCCATGGGTGAGGATGCACGCGGTCAAGGACTACTACGATATGGCGTCCATCCTCAAGGATTACCCCAATGTCCACTGCACGTTCAACCTGGTTCCGTCCCTCATCTTCCAGCTCGACGAGTGTGCCGCAGGCGTGAAAGACACAAGGCACATCGTCGCCGAGAAACCAGCCTCGGACCTTACCCGCGAAGACAAGGAGTTTCTCCTCAGGTGGTTCTTCGACGCCAACTGGGACAGGATCATCAAGAAACACCCGCGTTACTGGCAGCTCCTCCAGAAGCGCGGCGAGACGGTGAGCGACGCGAGCATTGCGCGCGCCATCGACGCGTTTACGGAACAGGACTACAGGGACCTCCAGGTCTGGTTCAACCTCGCGTGGCTCGACCCGGACTTCAAGGAGAACGACCCCGTGATGAAGGCGCTTGTGGAGAAGGGCCAGGGGTTCACCGAGGAAGACAAGCGCCGCGTGCTTGCCAAGCACGTCGAGATCATGAAGGAGGTCGTTCCGCTCTACCGGTCCATGCAGGAGTCCGGACAAATCGAGGTCACCACTACACCGTTTTACCACCCCATCATGCCTCTACTCTACAACGTGGAGCTTGCCTACGTGGCCAGCCCGAAGCTCGAGCTGCCCGCCCAGGCGTTCGCCCACCCGGGGGACGTTGACGCGCAGCTGGGGATGGCCGTGAGGTTCTATGAGAGCCACTTCGGACGCAAGCCGCGCGGCCTCTGGCCTTCCGAGCAGGCTGTCGGCCAGGAGATCGTGGGGCTTGTGCACGATGCGGGCTTCCAGTGGATGGTGTCCAGCGAGGGCGTGCTCGCCCGGTCGCTCGGCGTGAGCCTGCGCGACGGCTCGGGGAACGTGACCAGGCCTGACCTGCTCTATAAGCCCTACATAGTCGAGCAGGACGGGAAGGCCGTCACCATCCTCTTCCGAGACATCGTGCTGTCAGACAAGATAGGGTTCAGCTACTCCGGCATGAACGGCCCGGCCGCGGCGCTCGACCTCATGAACTACCTGCGCAAGGTCAGGCGCGACCTCGGGGGGACGCCCGGGCCGCACGTGGTGACGATAGCGCTCGACGGCGAGAACTGCTGGGAGTACTACGAAAACGACGGGAAGGAGTTCCTGCACTCCCTCTACAAGATGCTGAACCGAGACCCCAACTTCAAGGCCGTGACAGTCGAGGAGTATCTGAAGGCTCACCCTGCGCTGGACAGGATCCCCACGCTGCACACGGGGTCCTGGATATCAGACAGCCTCGAAACCTGGATAGGCGAGGCCGAGGAGAACAGGGCGTGGGACTACCTTGCCAGAGCGCGCGACGTGCTCGCGAAGTACACGTCGGAAAACTACGCCAGCGAGGCCGCGCAAGCCGGCATCGCCCTTGCGTGGGACGAACTCTATGCGGCGGAGGGCAGCGACTGGTTCTGGTGGTACGGCGACGACCAGGATTCCGGCAATGACCGCGGGTTCGACGAGCTCTTCAGGACCCACCTCCAGAACGTATACTCCTACATCGGGCAGCCTGTGCCAGCCTACCTGTACATCCCGATCATCCCGGAGGAGGCCGCCAGGCCCGACATCAAGATGACGGACTTCGTGAAGGTCACCCCCGATGGTAAAATCGACTCCGGCGAGTGGGCATCTGCTGCGATGTACTTCAAGACCGCTGCTGCCCCAATGCCGTCTGGCGACGGTGACATGGTATTGAGAGCGCTGTGGGTTGGGGTGGACGCAGACAACCTCTACCTGCGGTTCGACGTGAAGGGCGGGCTCGATGACCTCTACGGCAGGGACGTCACGCTCGCGGCCTACCTTTCGAACCCGAGGCGTCCGGAAGCAAACAGCATCCCGAGATGGAGTGAGCAGGGGCGCGCCGCGACGGTGATCGGGTTTGCGGCCGGCACCGAGATCCGCGTGGACTTCGAGAGCCTGAGCGGTCCCGGTTCGGCCAGAGCGCGGCTTGCGTTCGCTGGCGGCGACGAGACGTGGGTTGACGTGAAGGAGATCACGGGCGCGGGCGCTGACCGCACCATCGAGGTCAAGGTCCCGTTCGCCGACATCGGCCTCAAGTCCGGGGATGCCGTAAGCCTTGCTGTGGTGGCGTCCAGGGGCGGCAAGAACGTGGATATGCTACCTGTCGAGGGGCCGGCTGAGGTGAAGGTGCCGGAGATCATCACCGGGAAGACCCTCTTCAAATGGGACGACCCGGCCGGCGATGACCACGGCCCAGGCACTTACACCTACCCGCTGAACGCCGTGTTCAAGCCAGGCGTGTTCGACATGCTGTCGTTTGAGGTCCTCGAGGTTCAGGACGACATCGTGTTCCAGGTGAAGATAGCCGGCGACATCACGAACCCCTGGAACTCGCCGGTGGGCGTGTCGCTCCAGACCATCGACATATACATCGATACCGACCACAAGGCCGGACGAGGAAAGACGGAGGCCCTTGGCGGCAGGCACGTGACACTCGCCCCCGAATCGGCGTGGGAGTATGCCATCTGGGTGGAGGGCTGGAACCAGAAGATCTTCACCGCAGACGGCAAGGAGGTTCAGGCCGCCATCAGGGTCAGCCAGGATCCGGTGAACAAGATCATCTCCATTCGAATCCCCAGGGAGGCCCTGGGCGATCCTCAGCCGAGCTGGGGCTATCAGGTGTTGTTGCTGAGCCAGGAAGGCTACCCGGCACCCGGAAGCCTCCGGGTGCGCGAGGTGCTGTCCGCAGCCCAGGAGTGGCGCCTTGGCGGCGGGCATGACTCCGAGATAGACCCGAATGTCATCGATATGCTGGCGCCTGCTGGAACCACCCAGGAGGCCATCCTTGGCGCTTACGACGTGAACGCAAGCAAGCTCGCAGAGGTGCCGATGGTGTATGCCGGCAAGTGAGAGGGAGAGGCGCGTTGCCGGGCCTGGCAGCTGGCAGCTGGCAGCTGGCAGCTGGTGGCTAGCAGCGAGAAGCTGGGAGCGGGCAACCGGCACGTGGCGGCTGATGGCTGGCAGCTAAGTATGGCGCCATAAGTTTTCGCCACTTTTCTTGGGGGTGTTAGGGTTGCCGGTGCTTGCACGACGGGGCGTCGAGAATTTGGCTGGCCCGTGCGCCAAATTCGAACGAGGCGCGCCGCGAGCGCGCCGTCCCCGGAGTGCAACACCGGCAACCCAGGAGAGCCCCTGCACGCTGAAAAGCAGCGCGGATTTCTGGCGATCTACTTAGTGGCTAGCGGCCGGCGGAGGGCGACTGGTGAGGGGCTTAGCGAGGCCCGGCCGCGCATCCAATATGAGATGTGGCCAGTCATCTGATGTGGCCCGAGCCGGGGAGGTGGTGCATCGGCGGGATAGAGGGCCGGCTTACGTTCAAAGCTCACGTTCAGGTATGTAAGCGGGCCGCGCGATTGTGTGAGCGGGTGTGGGTGTGCAGGTGTGGTGAGAGAAGACTGAGCGCGGGTTGCCTCGGGCTGAACGGTCCCGACAAGCTGATGGGGTGCCGCTTTGGAAGGGGCGGCGCCCGGACCGCATCACTGCGGCGGAAAGCATCATGAAAGGACGGGAGAGACCATGTCGAGGAAGGTACTCATGTGCGTTATGGTAGCTGCGCTTGCCCTCCTGGCGCTGCCGGTGTCGGCGTTGGCCGAGAACAAGATCCCCGTTGCTTTCACGTTCAAGCCCCCGATCCCGGCCACGAGCGTGAACGTGGCGGGCAGCTTCAACGGGTGGAGCGCGACGGCCAGTCCCATGAGCGACCCGGAGGGCGACGGGATCTGGACCACCGTCATAGAACTCGCCCCGGGGACTTACCAGTACAAGTTCGTTGTGAATGGTGACAAGTGGTATGAAGATCCGTATGCCGCTGATTTTGCCCCTGACGGGTACGGTGGCAAGAACTCCATCGTGTACGTAGGCGTCGCGAAGCCTGCGGCTGCCCCGGCTGCCGGCGGCCTCAAGTTCGACGGGTGGCTCGAGAGCAAGATCGAACGCGTGGGAGATGCCACGCCCAACAACTATAACGATGTATGGCTCAAGTTCAGCGGCACCATGAGGCCTGGGCTCGAGACGTTCACCGAGTTCCATGGGTGGAAGAGCCTTAACCTCGGGTCCCTGGGCGGCTGGAAGAGCATCCTCCCGCTGCCGGTGGACGGCATGGAGGTCAACCAGGCCGTCTTCACCCTGAGCCTGGCGGATGGCCTTGCGGCGAAGCTGTATTACAAGGGACATGCAGGGAACACCAAGGACCCCATGGTCTTCATCAAGTCCGACGGCGAAGAGGACAAGATCTGGGACCGCAAAGCGGTAGAGCTTGTCTACTCCAAGGCGCCGGTTGATGGCAGGATCGGCGTTGCGTCGCTGGCCGACAAGAACACGACCATGGTGTACGGCGAGGTCCAGGGCGAGGTATCCCCGGGCCTGACGCTGGGCGGGCTGTTCAGCTACGAGACCTGGCCGACGGACCAGCGGGATGACGGCGAGGACCACCGGACGAACCTGGGCGCCTATGCTACGGCCAAGATAGACGACTACACCACCGTGCGTGGTGAGGTGATCCAGACCAGGGGCACGAAGATGGTGTCTGACAGTACCGTGCCGGTCGAGGTGGAGTTCGTCTATCCCAAGGAACGTGAGTCGAGCGGCGCAACGACGGTCTACGTTGTAGGGGAATTCCAGGGGTGGGACACGAACAGGGGCATCCCCATGAACAAGGACGCTGATGGCAACTGGCGAGCGACAATCGAGTTGCTCGAGGGTGAATATGAGTACAAGTTCTGGTATCCTGATCCCGAGGGGAACCCGTCGTGGGGCCATTGGATGGGGACCGGTGATGGCGGAGACAACCTCGTGAGGCATGTCGGTGGTTCTGAAGCGTCCCTCCAGGACTTCTACTTCACTGAGCCCGTTGAGGATCAAGTGTACATACGGGGTTCCTGGGACTGGGACCACGGTGCGCCGGTAGACTACCCGCTCGTCAAGGATGCGGTAACCGGCTGCTGGAAGTACACGCGTTTGCTGGACCCCGGTCGGTACGAGTACATCTTCCACTACAACGATGGCACGTCGGAGCATTGGTGCGCCCAGGGCGGTAGCAACATCACAGTTGTGGCAGGCGCTGGTGGGCGCGAGGCCGACTACACCGCCCTTGCCTACCTCGCTGAGTTCGAGTACGCGAAGGATCCTCTCGGTGCAAAGATCGGCGTGAAGGGCGCGCAGGCGGGCTTCGATGCGCCGCGCGGCATTGTTGGCACCGACTACCGCACGATATACGCGGACACCTGGTACAAGATCGCCGATAACACCAAGCTCCTCCTGTACGCCGGATACTCCACGAACGGCGCGGGCGAGTCTGACACGGCGACGACCACCGTGAAGCCCGGGTTCGACATCACCGCGCCCGCTCCTGGCGTTGAATACGTCAAGGGCCACTACGAAATCAACAGGGGCAAGAACGAGGTTGACACGGGCTACCTCGAGACCAAATACAAGACGTTGAAGCTGTGCTTCGAGTACAAGAACAACGACCCCGATGCGGACAGCGTGAAGATCACGGCGACCAATGACTTCCCGCTGGACATCTGGGGCAAGGCCGAGTACTACAAGGTGCTCGAGGACGGCAGCGACAACCTCTACGTCGAGGTCACTAAGAAGCTGGCCTTCTGCGACGAGACCAAGGTGGGCGTATCGTATAACACGTCCGACCGCAAGCTCGTTCTGAAGCTGACCGTCGACTTCTAAGTATGGCGCCGCAAGCGCGCCGTCCGTCTCCGGAGGGCGACACCGGGAACCCTGGACAGGACTCGCGCTGAAAAGTAGCGCGAATTTCTCGCGGTCTACTTAGTACTACTCTATCAAATATGAAATCTCATCCGGTTTGGCGGGTGTGGCGGGCTTCTTCGGCATGGCGACTCCTGGCCCTGGTGGTCCTTGACCGTGCACGGCACTCCCTGGAGGACCCGTGATGTCCGGAACGGGTAAGGCGGAAGTAGTGACATGCGTCAGCAGTTGGATTCGACGCGTGACGCAGAGAACGCGTAATGCCCGGACC
>JASEJE010000030.1:0-38280 GCA_030024085.1 Bacillota bacterium
GCAACCCCAACACCGTCAGGGAAGATGGCGCAAACTTATGGCGCCATACTTAGCCAGGCCCCCTGTATGCTTCGAGGCATGGTGCTCGTTGAGTGCAGGAGGCAGGAGGGAAGGAAGGAGTGAGACAACGTGACTGGGACGACGATTCGCCGCTGGTCTGGTGCGGCGCGCGTGCTTGCGCCGGTTAGTGGGACGCGAATCATGGTGATGGCCGTGGTGGTGCTGGCGCTGGCGGCTGCGGCACTGCCCCATGCAGCCGCCGCAGAGGAGTTTGGCTTCGTGGACCCGTTCGGGTTCGCAGACGCGCGCCTCATGGGCATGGGCTACTCGCACGTGGCGGTGTGGGACGCGCCCAACCCGCTCTACTCGAACCCCGCCTCGTTCGGTCTATCGAGGGAGCAGCTTGTCCTCACGTTCGGGGCAGGCTGGGGAGATAGCGCCGAGGCGGACAACTTCAAGTTCGTGGCCGTCTCAGACGTGGACCGGGGTGCCGGGGCGGGCGGGTTCGCGTGGGGGCAGTATAAGTGGCGCGAGGGGGACGCGCTCTTCTCAGAGAACACGTTCAACTACTCGGTTGGTAAGCGCTTCGCAGACTGGGGCGCGCTCGGGATGGGAGTGCGCTACCTGCGCGGCGGTGCGACCGGGACCAGGACCGGGGCCTGGGCTGAGGACCCGGAGGATGTCCCGGGCTGGCGCGGCCTTGCGGCGGACGCCGGGCTCATGCTGAAGCACAGCGCCATCTCGTTCGGGGTGATCGCCCGCGACGTTACCGTGACGCGCCTCGCCTTCGACGACGGCACTACGGTGACCGTCAGGCCGAGCTACTCCGCGGGCCTGAGTCTGCAACCTTCGGGCCGGGCTGTGCTGGCCATCGACGCCCACCGAGTCGCGCCCGACGAGGGTGGGCACGAGATCTACACCGGTGGCTTCGAGGGGTGGCTCACCCCACACCTTGCGCTACGGGGCGGGGTCATCGTGGGGGACGGCGCGGACCCCGAGGCGCGGGCTTACACGGGTGGGATCGGCCTGCGGTTCGGCGACTTCGAGATGTCCTACGCGCTGCTCACAGCCGAGGAGCAGGTTAAGAGGCAGTGCATAACGCTGACGAGACGGTTCTGATTCGCGGGCGACTTCTCGGGATTACGCGGAGCGAGAGTGTGGGTTCTCGGGTCGCTTCGGGCTGGCGAGCCAATATGAGGAGGTCATGATGAGACGGTGCCGCGGGCAGTGCCGTCGCCGCCGAGTGAAGGTTCGTTAGTTCCTCCCAGTTTGCCAACATTTGGTGGGTTGCCGGTGTTGCACTCTCTCTTTGAGTCACCGGCAACCCTTCCTACTGCCGCTGGAGAAACAGCAAATGGTTTGCGAATTGTACGCTGCACAATCAGCCGATTATCGGCGAATTGGCCGCTGGATAATCAGCCGATCATCGGCGAATTGCACGCCGGCCAATCAGCCAATTGCTGGCGAATTGTTCCCGGGATAATCAGCAAGCGGTTGGCGAAGCGACTGTTGATTCCCTTGGCTGGGACCGTCAGCTCTCGGCCGGAACCATTAGCCTTTAGCTGGGACCGTTAGCCTTTGGATGGAACGCCGTATCTCCTGAGCTTCTTATATAGCCCCGATCGGGATATGTTGAGCATCCTGGCAGCCCTCGCCCTGTTGTTGCCCGCGGCGCGGAGCGCTGCCATGAGAATGGCACGTTCGTGGGCGGCGAGGGAGTCGTCGAGCCCCGGTCCCCTGAACCCCGCGGAGACGTCCAGGCGGGAGGCGGGGGTGTCCCAGAAGTAGACCGGGATGTCCTCAGGGTGGATCTCGTCGCCGTCCGTAAGGTTGAGGGCCCGCTCCAGGACGTTCTCCAGTTCGCGGAGGTTGCCCGGCCAGGTATACCTCAGGAATGCGTCCATCACCGCTGGATGGATACCCTTCACGGACGTGTGGCACACCTTGTTGAGCTTCTTCAAGAAGCAGTCCACAATCTCGGGCATGTCCTGCTTCCGCTCACGGAGCGGCGGGATGGTTATCGTGATCACGTCCAGGCGGTAGTAGAGGTCCTCCCGGAACTCCCCCGTCGCCACCATCTCGCGGAGGTTCTTGTTGGTGGCCGCGATGAGCCTCGGGTCCACCGGGATCTCCCTGGCCCCGCCCAGCCGCTCGATGGTGCGCTCCTGTATCGCGCGTAGCACTTTTGCCTGGAGCATGAGGGGCATGTCGCCGATCTCGTCCAGGAATATGGTGCCGCCCGAGGCCTGCTCGAACTTGCCAGGCCGTCCTGTCCTGAGCGCTCCAGTGAACGCGCCCTCCTCGTAGCCGAAAAGCTCCGACTCCATAAGCGACTCGGGGACGGCCGCGCAGTTCACGACCACAAACGAGCCGTGTGCCCGGCTGCCAGCTTCGTGGATGGCGCGGGCGAACACCTCCTTTCCGACGCCGGTCTCGCCGAGCAGGAGGACGTTGGAGTCGCCGCGCGCCGCGCGCCGAGCGAGGTTGCGAGCCGCTGTGATGCCCGGGCTGGAGCCGATTATCATCGCGAAGGGATCGCGATCGTGATCGCGGTCCTGGTCCCGACCGCGGTCTCGGTCCCGGTCCCGGTCCCGCTTCCGGTTCCAGTCGCGGGTGCGGTTCCAATCTCGGGGGCGGTCCCACTCGCGGTTGCGGTCGTAGTCCTTGTCCGGGGGCTTCTCAGCATGCGTGGTGGGCAACATGGCCCTCGACACCTCTCTTCCATGCTACAACAGGTATTCGGGCAAGGATGTCGCTGCGCATCTCTCGCGATGCCATGCACACACGGCCCAGAAGGGCGCCGGAAAGCAACACTAACTAATAGAGTATGCAGAGCGCCGGGACATATGCAGAGCGGAGGTTGTCGGTGTTGCGCTCCCCAGTCCGGCCCCTGTTTTCTCGAAGGACTTGAGGAATGCACGGGTTTTCGCGGGCCGCCGCGAGCCGTACCTGAGCGGCGTGAGGCAGCGCGCTTTGTGTCGAACTCCTCCATAAAGCCGGAATACCCGGCGGCGCGATCTCACGCATCTCTCGTAAGGTCATGCCACCGGGTATTCCCCATTCTGGACTCGGTCCCGCCCGGAGGGGGCGGGCTGGTAGGTTTTCGACCACCAGCGAGGTGAAGGCGGTTACATTCCGACCACATTCGCCGCCCCGACACTGCAGCAGCGGTGACCTGGTTGCTTTATGACCAGGTCCCCCGCGAAAGCGGGCCTTTAGTGAACCCGCCCTGAGCGAACGTCGTGAAATGCGAAAACCGACCAGGCTGGCGGTTGGCGCGGGCATGCCATTCTACCGCCAGGACCCACAGGCGTAGAGAGACGCAGCCATGTGGATCCCTGGGGCTGCCTGCGCTGCCGTGGTCGGTTACACTCCAGCTACCCGGGATCTCAGTGTCCACCTGCTGACCCCGGGTCATCGCTCCCACGATGGAACCATAGTGTTCACCTAGTTGTGAATTTTCGATGCAATGGGTCAGAATCCTCCAGGGGTGTGCGGAAAATGTGCGGCCCGCCCCGGGTGCAGCGGCGTCTGGGATAGGGCCCGCAGGGGGGCGTGTAGCGGCTGGGCATGTGTGATCGGGCTTCGGACGGCGAGTCTGCGTCCGGCCCGACCGGTCGCATTTGGGGCCCCTGCGCGTCGCCGGGCATGAGATATCCCGAGTCCGCGGCGTGCCGGTTCATGGCTCGGATGGACGCTATGGCGGCGCGCATTGCGGGGGACGTGCGCTCGGCAGCGAAGTAGACCCTGGCGCATGGATACTCGCGCGACCTCCCGGCGCGGCCGGCCATCTGGACGAGCGCGCCTGCGTCGAAGACGCGCTCGAAGTCGGCGTAAAGGACGACTACGTCGGCCATGGGCACGGTTATGCCGCGCTCCATGATCGTGGTGGTGACGAGGACGTCTATGTGCCCTTCCTTGAAGGCCTCGCGCAGCTGGTCGCGTTCGGGATGGCGCGAGTGCACGAACGCAACACGCGGTGGCGCGGGGAGGGACGGCGGGCTTGCAGGCGACAGCGGGCCGCGCCTCTCCACTGAGGCAAGGGAGGCTTCCAGCATGGCGCACACCCGTCCGGCGAGATCGATGGTGGGGACGAACACGAAAACGCCGTGCCCCGCGCGAATCGAGGTCTCGATGACGGCGACCACCTCGGGCGGCAGCCCAGGTGCGGGTCGGCGCCCAGGTGTAGTCCGGGGCTGGGACAGCCTTGAGAGCGCGCCATGATCCTCGACCGGCGGAAGCTTCGCCGTGATGACGCTGGGCACGGGGAGAGGGTGCCCGTGGTGGCGGGCGGAGATCCTTACGAGGGCGACATCGCCCCGGTCGGCAGCGGCAACCAGGGACGGGTCGGGCGTGGCGGTCACGTATACGGTCTTGCCGCCAGGCGCCGTCGCGCGGCGGAGGGCGTGGCGGAGCATCCTGCTGCCGCGGAACGGAAACGCATCAGCCTCGTCGAGGACCGCGAGGTCGAAGGCCTGGTAGAACCTGAGCACCTGGTGGGTGGTGGCGACGACGATGTCCGCATCGCGGTAGCGCTCGCGGGAAGCGCCGCGCAGGGCGATGACCCGTGCGCCCGGCATGGCCGCGGAAATGCGCGGCGCAACCTCGGCCACCACGTCGCTCCTGGGGACGGCGAAGAGCGCGCGGCCGCCCCGTTGCAGCGTGAGGGCGATGGCGCTGAAGCAAACCTCGGTCTTTCCGGCGCCGCATACGGCGTACACGAGGCACTCGCTGCGCTCATCCTCGACCACGAACGACGCAAGGAAGCGCGAGGCGTCTTGCTGCTCATTCGTAAGCTCGAAGGGCAGCGTGATCTCCCACGCTGGGACCGGGTTGCCCTGGAGGTCGAGGCGCTCCGGACGCTCCGGACGCTCTGGACGCTGCGGGGACTCCGGACGCTCCACCCACTCGGGGCGCTCCTGGTGCTCTGGTAGGGCCACGCGTGCCGGGTGCGCGGCGGGCGGCGGCGTGTGAAAGTGCGCTTCCGCAGGGGCAGCGAACGCGACTTCAACCAGTCCGCTGACCGGCGGGACAGCCGGCGCCTCGATCGCTGCGCCAGGGGCTGCTCCGGATTCCATCGCGGGCGCCGCTCCGGTTGCTGCGTCGGCCGCTGCGGGTCCGAGGCCGGCTGCTCCGGGATGCTCTGCGCCCGGTGCCCGGGCACGCCCCGGAGCGTAATAGAGGGGACGGCACGACCTCGCCTCCCCCATGGACACACACTCCACGCAACGCAGGCACTCGTCGCTCCCGCACGAGGCGCAGCTTGCTTCGACGATGTCGCGCCCGCCGCACCTCGCGCAGGTGGCCATCCCAAAGCGGTCGATGGTGACCGACGGAGCGCGACCGACAAGCCCGCGCACGATGAGCACCTGGAGCGCGTCCTCGAGCGGCCCGGCGACCGGACGGCCTCGCTCCTCGAGGGCGCGCCGGATTTCGTAGTCGAAGAGGATTCGTCCCTCCAGGACGTCACGAATGGCATCGAGATCCTCTTGCGATGGCACCTCCACGGTGCTGCAGTCCCGGACCGTGACTGTGGCAGACCTCGCGCGGGCGGAGGTGCCCGGGTGCAGGCTGGCCGGCTCAGCCGTCCTGTGCCGGTCCTGCATGCGCGAGTGTGGCGGGCACTTCCGAGCAACGAAGGCGCGTAGCGCATTCCGGAGGTGAAGCAGTCGCCGCCAGGGCCCCCCGGTCAGCCCGGTCGCTGCCGGCTCCTGCGGCTGGGCTTCGGTCGGCCCGGCCTCCCGCGGGTGGCCCAACGCGGCGGGGACGGTTCCGGAGCGCGCTTCCACGCGTCCGGCCACGCGCCGGGCTTCCCGCTCCGCAAGCGCGAGGGGCAGCGGACCTTTTGCCACCGTGAGGTGCTCGTATCCCTCCTCCGCGAGGACGACGAGGTCCAGAAGCGGGTAGTGGGAGACGCCGACGAGGGGGGAGCCGCTTTCCCGCAGCGTGCGGGCGACATACACGAAGTAGAGGGCACCGACCATGCGATCATCCTCCTCCAGCCGGCTCCAGCCAGGACGCCCCGGCTGCAGTCGGGGGACGGCTGAGATAGGATCTTCGAGCCGCCCCCGGCAAGTCCTGCCAGAAACTGGCATGCCACCCCAAAACCACCTGTTCGGGTGATTTGCCGCGCCGCATCCCGAAACCGTGCCTTCGGGTGATTGTGTCGGCTTCTGCCGGGAGGGTAATATGGTGCCGGGCACCGGGGAGACAGCAGACGGAGTGAGGCCGAGGCGGTGCGCGTCAGTGTGAGCGTGGGTCTGCGGGGCAGCCAGCAGTGCAGTGCAGTGCAGTGCGGGGCGGGGCGGTAAGGTGAAGCGAGGGCAAAGGAAGGCCGGCGCCGTGCGAAGTGCGTGAAGCAATGTAAGGCAAGCAGGGCGGGGCAGGGTAGGGCAGCACAGGACAGGATAACACATGGCAGGGCAGCGCAGGGCGGAGCAGGGCAAGGCCGGGCGAGGCCCGGCAAGGTTTCTGGCGTCCCGAGAGACGGTCCAGGTTGGGGAGGTCTGATAGATGCTTCATTGGTTTACCCCTAAAGGTGCAGGGGCTGACCCTCCGGGCGTGGGCACCACCGGCACCTGGCCCCGGACGTCCCGTCCCCGGGCGGCCGGCCCGTCAGGCCCGGGCACCGCTCCCGGGGGTGTGTGGGCTGGGGTCCGCGGGGCCGTCGTGAGTTTCCTTAAAGATGCGGTCGATGTCCTCTTGCCTGAGGAGGAAGGCTGCGTTCTCTGTGGGCAGGTCCGCGGCAGGGGTATGCAGGAAATCTTCTACGCTCCCATATGTAGCGGCTGCCTCGGGAGGATACCCTTCGTGCAGCCGCCATACTGCCAGACATGCGGGCGGCCCTTGAGGGGTGCGGTCGCCGAGGTCACCGGGGATGGCCTGCGCGATGGCCCTATCTGCCGCGACTGCGCGTCAGGCGGGAGGTTCTTCATGGTGGCCCGGGCGGCTGGAGTCTACGACGGTGCCCTGAAGGACTTCATCTATGCCCTGAAGTTCCGCGGCCGACGGGAGCTGGCGGAGGGCATCGGTGTCCTGATGGCGAGGGTCGCCGCGCGCGAAAAGGCCATGAGAGGTTCGCAGCTCTTAATCCCCGTGCCGCTGCACCCGAAGCGCCTCGCGGAGCGCGGCTACAACCAGGCCGAGCTCCTGGCACAGATGGTTGGATCGTGCCTCGGCCTCCCGGTGAGGTCAGCTCTCGTGCGGAGCGTCCTCACCGGCGAGCAGAACAAGCTCGGGAGGCGCGACCGGCGCGACAACCTCCGCGGGGTGTTCATAGTCCCGCGTCCGCTCGAGGTCGCCGGGAAGAGGGTTTTGCTTGTGGATGACGTCATCACCACCGGCGCCACTGCGAACGAGTGCTCTCGCGCGCTCTTGCGTGCAGGGGCGGGCGAGGTGCGGGTGCTCGCCGCTGCCGTGGCGCCACTTGAGAAAGAGTGGCTGCACCACACCTGAGCTGCCGCATCCCGCTAAGTAGATCGCCACAAGTTCGCGCTACTTTTCAGCGCGCAGGTCCTCTCCAGGGTTGCCGGTACTGCCCTCCGGGGACGGCGCGTGCGGTGAGATGCGTTCGAATTTGGCGCGCGGGCTAGCCAAATTCCAGGCGCCCCGCCCTAGCAAGCACCGGCAACCCCAACACCGTCAGGGAAGATGGCGCAAACTCATGGCCCCATACTTAGCGAGGTCCGTGCCGGAGAGTCCACATCCTCTTTTAGCATACTGACACACCCTGGGGTCCCCAGTCTGCGAGTTGCCGGCGAGGCACTCAGAGCTGGCACCTCTGAGAGGTGCATCCGCTCTTTCACGATCCTCTTGACAGCCACGAAGCACGCAGCAACGCTGCTCGCCAAATGTTACAAGCCAGCCATCCGTCTTGACCCTTGCAGGCACTCGCGCGGCGAGAGAGAATCGCCGGGCTGCGGCCGTAGGTGAAAGAAGGAGAACGTCAGAGCAGGCCGCGTTCAGAGCGCAGGATTCGGAAGTGCCCAGCTAAACCGCGATTAAGCGACCACTAAGTGACACGATCTACAATTGGTTTGCAGGCCCAGGGAATGCGGATGCAGGCAGAACCCAGATCTAGGTAGATCGCCAGAAATCCGCGCTGCTTTTCAGCGTGCAGGGGATCTCCTGGGTTGCCGGTGTTGCACTCCGGGGACGGCCCGCTCGCGGCGCGCCTCGTTCGAATTTGGCGCGCGGGCCAGCCAAATTCTCGACGCCCCGTCGTGCAAGCACCGGCAGCCCTGACACCCTCAAGAAAAGTGGCGAAAACTCATGGCGCCATACTTAGTGACAGGTTCCGGTTCGACCCGGCGGAAGGAATAGGGCCTGCAGGCGGGGGGCAGGGATCCGTACCCAGTAGACTGGACACTGAGGGTACGGGGAGCTGGAGTGTAACCGACCAGCCGTGTACATCGTGCGGCCAGGGTGACAGCCCTGGTGGCGCACGTCGGGCCGGTCGGTTCCGCTTTTCGGGGCACTGGTCGCGGACGGGCTGGCGGTGGGGCGGTGTTGTGTTTCTCGGCGACTGCGCGTATTGGTCTACGGACACGCCCCTGGAACGTACCGACGAATCTGACACTGATAATGGTACTGCTTCTGCAACTTACGTCGTGCGAGAATCTGGACAGAGCGGCAGGCACCCCGGGAGGCATGTGTGCACTGGGCGATTGCGACCCCGTGCGTCCCAGGTGGCGGGGCCATGCGGTGTCCGGCCGGCAGGACATGTGCGGTGCTGCGGACATAAGCCGATCTGGGCGTGGAACTCTAGTTTCATGCGCTGGTGACAGAAGGGTGTACAGCCGGGCGCACAGGTGTCGCCAGGCGGAGGCACATGAGGACCGCGCCTTAAGGCCTTGCAAGCGGCTGTTTATACACCCTGGCGGGCGGGTTGTGGCGTGGCGTGGACATTTGGCACAGCAGTTGCATTTATGCAAGGATTGCCGCGCTGATGCAGGGAGGTATGGTGGCTTCATGAGCGTCATAGGCACAGACGAGAGCAGGTGCAGGAAATGCTACGCCTGCATAAGAGAATGCCCGGTGAAGGCCACCAAGGTGGAGGACGGCCGGATGCGCGTTGTTGACGAGATTTGCGTTGCATGTGGTGAGTGCCTCGAGGCGTGCGCAGTCCGGGCCAGGTACAGCGAGGACGCTGTTCCGCTGGTCGAGTCGTTTCTGGCTGAAGGGAGCGTCATCGCTATCCTTGACCCGTCCTTTCCGGCGGCCTTTCCCACGGTCACGCCAGGTCAGGTGGTGGCCGGCCTTTCGGCACTGGGGTTCTCGGAGGTGCATGACACGTCGCTCGCCGTGAAGCGCGTGCTTGAGGCTTACCGGGCGACGCTCGCCCAGGTGGCCGGAGAGGCGGCGGCAGGCGTGCGGACCACGGGGGAAGCGATGCCGCTACGCTCGTCCGCCTCGAGAATAAGCTCGATGTGCCCTGCTGTCGTGCGCCTTGTCGAGAGGCACTACCCCGATCTCGTCGGGAATCTCATTCCGGTGGTTTCGCCTCCCGTGGCCGCAGCACGGGCAATACGTGGGGCCCTCTCTGGCGGCGAGGGACCCACCGGCGCCAGGATCGTGTTCGCAGGCCCCTGCGTTGCCTGGAAAGCTGAGGCAGCCGAGCTCGGCGAAGCGTCCAGGGTCGATGCCGTCCTTACATTCGATGAGCTTGCTGCGATGTTTGAGTCCAGGGACATCGTCCTTCGGGACCTTGTTCCCCGCGGCCTGGACGGGGCCGTCGCCCCGAGGGAGCGACACACAGTCTTTGCGGGTGGGCTCTCGTGGTTGATGGGGATGTCTAAAGGGCTGTCCGACGACCACCTCGTCATCGCAGCGGGCAGGTCGAGGTGCATCGAGGTCATGGACGATCTGGCGCGGGGGGCTCTCACGCCCGCGTTCGTTGACGCGTCCATGTGTCGTGGTTGCCTGGACGCGCCCATACTCCGCAGGCGCTCATCGATCTCCGTGCGCAAACGCGTGTGCCGCGTCTTTGCGTCGGGGGGTGAGGTGCGTGGCGGCGCCGGTGTAGGGGAGGCCGCTGACGGCGAATGCGACCCGGGCCAGGTCGGGTACGAGGCCTCCAGCAACGCGATCACTGCTGCCGCTGCGGCGGGTGGCGCGCACGGCACGGGCGGCGCGGGTGGCAGGCAGACGATAGACGCCCGCGTGCTCGAGCGCACCTTCAAGCCGGGCGGTCTCAGGCTACCGATCCCCAGCGAGTCCGAGATAGCGGAGATCCTCGCGTTTTCAGGGAAACTGTCGCCGCAGGACCACCTGGACTGCGGGATGTGCGGCTACCCGACGTGCAGGGCATACGCCATCGCCGTCTACCAGAACATGGCGCGGTCCGACATGTGCGTGCAGTATCTCGTGGATAGGCTCGAGGACAAGGTCGAGCACATGAAGGCTGAGCTGGTATCGGTGAGGACGTCGTCCTTCGACGACATATACGGCGCGAGCCACCAGATCCGCGTGGCAAAGGACCTCGCCGAAAGGGCCGCAAGAAGCGGGTCCACCGTGCTCCTGCTCGGCGAGAGCGGCGTCGGCAAGGAAGTCTTCGCCCGGGCCATCCACGCTGCAAGCTCGCGGCGGGGCGGGCCGTTTGTGAGCGTGAACTGCGCTGCCATCCCCGACAACCTGATGGAGTCGGAGCTCTTCGGCTATGTGGAGGGTGCGTTCACAGGGGCCGCGAAGGGCGGCAAGCCTGGCAAGTTCGAGCTGGCATCGGGAGGCACCATCTTCCTGGACGAGATCGGCGACATGTCCCTTCAACTTCAGGCGAAGCTGCTGCGCGTGCTGCAGACCCACAAGATCGAGCGCGTCGGCGGGACTCGCGAGATCGACGTGGACGTGCGGGTCATGGCCGCCACGAACAAGGATCTCAAGGCGATGGTGGAGCAGGGCACGTTCAGGCTGGACCTATACTATCGCCTCAACGTGGTGACCATCCGCATACCGCCCCTGCGCGAGCGGATAGAGGACATTCCACTCATCATCAGCAGGTCGCTGGCCAAGCTGTCGGCACGCTGCCCGACGAAGGTGACGTCGGTGTCACCCGAGGCGCTGCGGATCCTGCTCGACTACGACTGGCCTGGGAACGTAAGGGAGCTTGAGAACGTCCTCGAGAGGGCGCTCAACCTCGCGGACGGCGAGGTCATCGAGGTGGAGCACCTACCCGAGCACGTTGTGAGCGCGGCCAGAGGCGCAAGCCGCCTGGCCGTGCAACGGGCGGGCGAGGCTCTGGACGATGTCGTTGCCAGGGCCGAGCAGGAGGCGCTCCTGGAAGCCCTCAAAGCGACGAACAACAACAGAAGCCGCGCTGCGAAAAAGCTCGGCATCTCGCGCTCGGCGTTTTACGAGAAGCTACGGAAGTACAAGATCGCGTACGGCCCACCGCCTCAGCTCCAGGCCCGCCCGTGATGGTGTGACAGTGCGACAATGTGACACTGGAACGTTCCCTGGGCCTTAGTCGCGGTGCGCCGGGTCTGGCCTGGGATCGCCCAGCAATACGAAGGGCGCCCAGTAGTACGGGTGAGGGAGGCGGTCCCTTATGCGCAGCACCGCGCACCTCAGGGCCTCGGGCTTCGTCCGCCCTGCCAGGAGCGAGCGGTAGAACTCCACCGCGAGATCCACGGTGCTTTCGTCGTTCACCTTCCAGAGGCTTGCCACAAGCGACGACGCCCCCGCGCGAAACACCCCGCGCGACAGGCCCAGAAGCTCATCGCCGCTCGACACGTACGCCACACCCGTCTGGCACGCCGACAGCATGACGAGGGCGCACTCCATTCGCGTTTCGAACACGTCCAGGGCCGAGAGACCGCCGCCGGCCAGCTTGATGTGGGACCGCATGGGGTCCTCGGGATTGAAGACCGCATGGCCCGCCACGTGGACGACGTCGAAGCCGGGGGCGCTTTGGCTGAGGGCATCTACCGTCGCATCCTCGCCGAGAAGCAGCCTCGCGTTCCCCGTGCCGAAGAGCGCTGCGACCCTACCACACTCGGCCTCTGCCAGCGGGGCAGCGTCGTCTTTCACGCCGACCGCAAGGCACGTGCGGACGGCCCGGTGGCCTTTTCTCCAGATCGCCTCGAGCGCCCCAAGGCTGGGAGCGAAGAAGACCTCGTGGCTGTCGATTACGTACCGGCGCCCGTCATGAAGCGCATGGAACGGCACCTGATGGAGCGGGCCATGGGGCACGATGAGAAGCCGCCGCCGCCCGGCGATGTGGCGCTCCACGGGGGCGATGAGAGCGTCGTAGAGGGCGCGGGCGTGGTCGTCGTAAGAGGCGAGAAGCTGCGGCATGTTGGAGGCGACGAAGCTCCCCGGTGCGCTCTGCATGATCTCTATGTCGGTGTACAGCCATGCCACGAGGTCGTCGGGGGTGGACCTGTCGATACCGGTGGCCAGGAGCTGCACCTCGAGGGAGCGAGCGCCGCGTTCAAGCTCGAGAGGAGCGGCACCTCCTGCTCCTTGCGCAGTGGCCACGAAGACCAGGAGTTCCTGTGGCAGCAGGTAGAACTCAATGATGGCATCGGCGACGTTCTCATGCGAAAGAATGCTTGCTGCGAACAAGAGCGGGTCGGCTGCGGCCTCCCCTGCTTCGTGGTTTCCCATGCCGTGGATCTCCGTGACACCGTTGCTATCAGGTAGACCTCCGTTCGGCCCGGCGGGGGCGCCGGGGGCGCCATGTGAGGGAGAAAGCGCGGACGAGGACGGGCAGGACCGGGATGACCGGGATGACCGGGATAAGGTTGCGGTCGCTGCCCCGGCGTCCTTTGCCGAATGCGACGACCGAGGGGCGGGTGCCGTCCCTCCTCTTGAACCATTGGCCGTGCCGGCGCTCCTCGCGGCCACCTTTAGCGAGTCCACGAACGCCCGGCTCTTGGCCCTCTCCACGATGGCAAGGGCGTCGTCGTACCTGCCCAGCCTCACCGCGAGCGAGATCGCTGCGTCGTACACGCGGGTCTTGTCGAACACGAAACTCCTCTTGAGCCGGTCCTCGGCAAGGGACTGCCTCATCCGTTCGATTTCCCGGATAGACCTCGTGTAGAGATCGAGTGCGCGAGGCGGGTCGTCGGGCTCGGTGGCCCGGGCGAGCCCGTAGAGCGCCGGGAAGGCGAGATCTGGCACGTCGCGGGCGGTGGCCACGTCGAGAGCTTCCTGACATGCGGCGCGAGCCTCGGCAAGCTTGCCGAGTTCGAGCTGGGACAGGCCAAGGTAGAGGCTCGTCTGTGCCCGATAGGTGTCAATGGCCTGGTCATCGAAGCACGCCTTTGCGCGGGCGAAGCGGTCGATGGCTTCGCGGTGGCGGCCGGCCTCGGCGAGGATCTTCCCTCTGTAATAATCGACCCATCCGGCCTTCTGGCGGACGCTCAGCCGTTCAAAGACCTCCCCCGCGCGGTCGAGGAGCGCTAGGGCCTCCTCCGTCCGGCCGAGGCTCGCAAGCGCGATGCTGGTGTTCACGTCGATGGTGGCCGCTTCTGTCTCCATCCCCGCTGAGGCGATGACGGGCCTTGCGTACTCGAAAAGCCTCACGGCCTCGGCGGGCTGGTTGATCTTCCAGTAGACGAGCGCCCGGTTGTTGTTCACGAAGGCGGCTTGAACGAGCATGCCGCTCTGGACGAGGTCATCCTCGGCCCGCTCATACCAGGTGAGCGCCTCGTTGAACCTGTCCTGGTACCAGAAGACCGTGCCCTTTGCCTTGGCTGCCCGGCCGCGCCAGGCGAGGTCGCCGCACTCTGAGAACGTTACCAGGGCCTCATCAGATAGGGCGCCCGCCTCTGCAAACTCGCCGCAGGACATGAGGGACTCCGCCATCATCACCTTGACGCGCGCGATTTCGCGGTCGATCTCGCATGCGTCGGAAGGACCGCAGTCGGAGGAAGCGCAGGCGAGGCTGCCGTGAAGGCCTCCTGGGAAGGTGTCGGGGAGAGCGCTCGGGTTGGGGTTGGGGTTGGGAGTGGGGGTGGAGATGGGGCTGGCCGGACGCACCTTCCTTGCAGCGCGGTAGTTTGCGAGGGCGCTCCTGAAGTGATGGAGGGCCTGGCGAAACTCGGTCCTGCGATGGTGCATCTCTCCGAGAGCCGTGTCACATTCTGCAAGTCCCAGAAGGAGAAGGGCCCTGCCCGAGCTATTTCGACTACCGCTGCTACTCTCTCCAGCGCTGTCTCTCCCGCCTCGGCCTCCGCCTCCGCTTCCGCTGCTGCTGTCATCGCCGTGGCCATGGCCGTCGCCATTGCCGTCACCATCACTATCACCGTCACCCTCGGTATCCCCATCCACATCAGGAGCATCTGCATCCGCATCCGCATCCGCATCCCTATTCCTATCGCTCTCCCTCTCCCTCTCCCCATCTCTATCCCTATTGCCATTGCCGGCGCCATTGCCATTGCTATCGCTATCTCTGATGCCGTCCCGTGCCGCTGCGTCGTCGGCCCGATTCCCGATCAACTGAACTAAGCGCTCGCGGACACCGCGAAGCACTTCCTCGGCGTGCTCGTAATCGCTCTTGAGCGACAGCGCTCGTCCGCGTGCCACCTCGAGCAAGAGGAGCCCGAGGGCGGCCTCGGCGTGCAGCTCGGTCTCCGGCCCGGCCGCCGGCTCAGCCAACTCAGCCCGCTCAGCCATCATCTCGGTTGAGGTCGGCATCTCCGGCAGCGTGCCAGGCAACGCCACGGTCGCCTGTCCTGACGCGTCTCTTGGCGATCCCGGCGGCGGGGTTGTGATCGCTTGCTTGCAGCGCTCTATCATGTTCAGAGCAGCCTCGGCCCTGCCCCTATCGAGCAGGGCCGAGATCTCGGAAAGCGCGTCCCTGAGGCCGCGGTCCACTGCGCTATGCCCCCCTGGTATCCCCTTCAGGAACTGCCTTTCGTTTCGATCCCATGGCTCCCCGGAAACCCGCGCCGTGGTGTGTGCAGGCATAGCATCGGGGCCGCGGGCGCCGCCTGTCATGCTGATCTGGGGCGATACTGCATGTGTGCTGAACACCTCACAGAGAGGCCACCGATCCTGGACTTCCTCAACTCAGCGGTGTTGGGGGCTGCTACCTGCCCTCGATCTCCACCCGGCACCTGGCGTCGCCCTTGTGGTTCGTCACGACCACGTTGTACGTGCCCGGCTTGAGGCCCTTGAACGCGAACCTGCCGAGGGCATCGGTGGCCGTACGCGCAACCTGGGCGTCGCGCGCGTCGAGGAGCGCCACGACCATGCCCGAGAGGTCTTCATGCGCGGCGTCGAAAACCTGGCCGCGCACGTCACGTCCTCTCACGCTCACCTGTACAGTGCCGCCTGACGGGAGGCGGGCGGAATCTGCGGAGCGCGTGGCTGGCTGGGGGACAAGGAAGCCTGGCCCGGGCACGCGGAGCCGCTCGGCTGCGTGATCCTTTGCGATGGGCCTGGCCCGCGCCGGACGATGCGGCCCTGGACGGGCAGCCGGGCGGCGCGCGTCCGCCTCTGGCGCCACTCCGGCGTCTTCCTCAGCATGCGTCACGGCCTCCGTCTCCGTCTTCGCCTCTGCCCCCGCCTCCGCACCTGCCCTCGCTTGTGCGCCAGCTCCGCAGGGAAATATGGCGAACGCCTTCTGGAGGACGTGCTCGGGCACCTCTTCCCATACGTCGTCCTCACCGAGCGCGGCGGCGAGCGCCTTTATGGCCCGGAGCTCTCGGTTGCATCTAGCGCAACCGGTGGCCAGGTGCGCCGCACAGCGCGACGCGGTCGCCCCTTCCTGGGGAGCGAAGGCGTAATCAACGATCTCCTTGCGGCTGAGGCAACGCATCCTCAACACCATGCCTTTCCGCCGTCCGCTGCGTGCCGTGTTCCATTTGTCGTCCACCGTCCACTGCGCACGTCCGGCGTTTGCTATGCACGTGCAGCACACCGTGCCGCCGCCCACCACTTAACACTTATCACTTATTACCTTGAAAATGACCCGCTCGACTGCGTTTTCACACTGCGATGGTGGCAGCCGCAGGCCGCCATGGAGAACCACCCCGGAAACGCCAGATGGTTGCCATTTCCGTCAGTACGATGGTACCAGGCGATGCCCGGCGGGACTACTCACTACCTGCCATTTGGCCTTCGTGGCGGCGGTTCGCACCCCACACCACCCCCTGCACCGGACACCGTGCACCCCACACCGTGCATCCCGCACCGTGCATCCCGCGCACAATCCACCAGCGCAGGGGGCCGCCTCTACGTGGCAGCCCCCATGTCCACCAGTACCTGCCTGAGCCGGGCAAGCGACCTCGACGTCAGGGCGGCGGCCACTTTCTCGCTACGGCCGGTGAGCCTCGCAATCTCATTATAAGGTAGATCCTTGTAGAAACGAAGGTAGAGCAGCCTGCGACTCTCCTCGGGAAGCCGGGCCAGGGCCTGCTTCACCGTGACCCTTTCAGTAAGCCGCGAGATCTCGTCATCCATACTTGACGTGGCTGTCCCCGACACAGGCTCGTGCCCGTCCATCCACTCTGCCGGCCAGTCCGAGGTGAGGCCATATCCCCTGGCCCGGGTCTTCGCTCTCATCTGGTCGATGCACACGCTCCTTGCGACCTGCGCAAGCCACGTCTTGAATCGGCCGTGCCCCCGGTACTGCTCGAGGTTTGTGTACACTTTCGTGAACACCACCTGAAACGCCTCTTCGGCCTCGTCGCTCGGCATGTGGAAGGCTTTGATGGCTATGGCGTACACGTACGCGCCATAGCGGGAGACAAGGGTCTCCCACGCTTCGCGACGCCCTTCAAGGCACATGGCTACAAGCTCGTCGTCGGTGGTGCTCTGCGCCAATTGGCTCTCCTCCTGTCAGAATGGTTCGTCAGCGCTCTCCGATTTCCTGCCGTGCGCCATATGCCACGAGGCGGCCGACTCATGTCGGGCCGTCCTGTATGCCGGACATGTCCGGGCGGCCGTACATCTTTGAGAACCCATGCTAGTACTTGCGAACAAGCTATGGTGTCCGGGAAGTGTCCGGCACACCGGACAGATGCTCCTGCTGAGCGAAGACCTGACGCCGAATGTCTAGATAACGTACTCGCAGGTAGACACGGATTTCACCATTTGTCTACGCTCGTGAACGCCATTGGCACGGCGATTGCGAAAGAAGAGGAAGAGGGGAGGGCTAGCCCGTCGTGGCTAAGCTACCGGGGCTGGCCAACACAGGTTCCATCCTGGCCGGCAAGAGGCAGGATGGCGTAGCAGGGGATGGTGCAGGGGATGGCAGCAGGCTGGATTGATCCCGACGAGCCGGATCGCAGGGTGGGGGAGCCTGGCGGCGGCCCGCGCGGGGCGGGCGATGGTGACGGACCCGGCGCGAAGCGGTGGACCGACGAGCTGGGCCGTGAGACGCTCGACCAGATCGTCCGGGCCATCCGTAGCGTCGTCTACGGCCAGGTGGTCATCATGGTCCAGGACGGCAAGGTGGTCCAGATAGACCGCACCGAGAAGGTCCGGTTGAGGTAGGCATCCTCCGGCCGGGAGGAACCATTCAGCGCGGCCGCGGCTGGGGTTCGAGAGACGTGGGACCGACCAAAGCACCTGACAGCTTGCACAGGGTAGGTGCCGCGTGGCGCTACCTGTTGGACAGGCTGTCATCCCTGGACTTTCACGAGACAACAACGTGCCCCTCGGTATTCGAGGTTTGGTGGAGTAGGAAATGGGAGATATGCCGGCAGGAGGTGACCAGTATGGGAGTTGCGATACACCTGAAGGGCGGATAGGGCCAGTCTGGACAGCCCGGAAAGGTAATCGACCCGAGCAAGGTTGATTCGCCAGAGGCGAAAGGAGAGAAGGAGATGGTACGAATCAAGCCCAAGTGGTTACTAGGAGCGATGGTAGCCCTGGTGGCGCTGGTTGCACTGCCGGCCGTCGCGCTGGCTGAGGCGCCGACCGGCGTGAACATCGTCTCGCCCACCAACACGTCGAAAGCCGCCGTGGCGGCGGGCAACAACGTGTACGTTACGTTCAATTATACGTCGGTGCCCATGGAAGCCAACACGACGAGCGCGACGATCCAGGTGGTCGACCCGGCGACCTCGACAGTGGTGGGCGAGCGCACATACGCGTACCCGGCCATACAGGACACAGGTCCTGGTGGCGCGCAGTTTACAGGCAACGTGACCATCGACTCAGGTGCCGCCGAAGGTAAATACGACGTCGTGGTCACGGTGACAAACCACGACGGGTCGGCCAGTGACACCGAGACGGAAGCGGTGATCGTGGACAACTCCCGCCCGGATGACGTGGCCAGCGTGACGGCGCCACCGTACACCAACGACACGACCCCGACGTTTACGTGGGTTGCTCCCGACGACAATGGGACTCCGCCCTCAGGCATAGCGGGCTACAGGGTGGAGATTTGGGATCCCGCTGGCCCCACTCGCGTGCGCGGGCCGTATACCGGAGTGACAGACGAAGACCCGGTGTTGGGGGACGTTCAGTGGACGTTGCCCGACGCGGACGCCCTGCCGCCAGGCAGCTACGAGGTCCGGGTGTGGGCTGTGGACAGGGCAGCAAACGAGAGTGCCAATCCGGGCACTGACTCGTTCGTGATCGACACCACCGCGCCGGTCCTCGACCAGCAGGGCCCGACGGGGTACACCAACGACGATACCCCGACGCTCACTGTGAGGTTTAGAGATCTGGGTGCAGGTGCAAGCGGTTACGACGCGACGAATTCGCCGCTGTCGTTCACGCTGGATGGCGGATCTGTGTTGCCACCCACGCACGAACCTTTAGATGGCGCGCTTGTGGATAGCATTACCAAGGATGTGGCTTCGGCGATCAGCCAGGGCGATCACACCGCGTACATAAAGGTACAGGATCGTGCTGGGAATACAGCCGAGCTTACGTGGAATTTCTTCGTTGACAGCGTTGCGCCAAGTGAACCGGCTTCTGTCACGGCTCCGGAGTACACGGCCGATTCGACTCCGGATTTCTACTGGCCTGTGGCCGAGGACAACGGACCGTCTGACGAACAGTCTGGTGTCGGCAGTTACACCGTGGAGATTTGGAGTACCGGGGTCGGTCCGGTGCGCGTGAGAGGACCATACACGGGCGTGACGGATGGCAATCCGGCGACGCCTGAAGTAGACTGGACTCTGCCCGACGCGTTGAGCGTTGACGGCGAGTACGAGATCCGGGTGTACTCTGTTGACAACGCTGGGAACACTAGCGCCTTGTATGCGAGCGACACCTTCAAACTCGACACAACTTCCCCTACCCTTGACTGGGAACAGCCGGCGAGTGGAAGCTGGACGAGCGATACCACTCCGACGCTCTGGGTCAGGTTTAGGGACACGGGAGCTGGTGCGAGCGGTTACGACCAAGCCGCATCGCCGACCGCGTTCACTCTCGACGGAAGCCCCTTGGGCGACCCCGATTCGGAGCCGGGGGACGGAAGCGTTGGTCCGGCGTACATAACCAAGGGTGTCACGACGGCGCTAGGGGACGGGGCACATACGGTCAGCATAACAGTCGAGGACCGTGTGGGCAACTCGACAACGCACGGGTGGACGTTCAACGTAGACAACACTCCTCCAAGCGATCCCACAAACGTGACGTTGCCGGATGCTACTCCGGACCCGACGCCTCCACCCGCTTACTGGACAAACGACTCGACGCCCAAGTTCCAGTGGGACGAGGCGACTGACACGGGTGGCTCTGGTGTAGCGAGCTATGACGTGGAGATATGGGTGAGCGGTGGCGCGTCCGCCGAGAAAACATACAGCGGCGTGACCGACCAGGACGTCGCTCCCGGCGTGCAGTGGACGATTCCTGACGCGCTCACAGAAGAGATCTATGAGGTGCGCGTCTACTCCGTAGACGTAGCGGGCAACAGGAGTACCGGCTACGGCAGCACGACTTTCGGGGTGGACATCACCATCAACCCGTTGATGCTCGACCAGCAGTTGCCCACGGGGTTCATCAACGACGCGACGCCGTTGTTGTCGGTGAGGTTCAGAGACCTTGGGTACCCTGCGAGCGGCTACGACGCGGCGGACTCGCCGACGTCGTTCACCCTCGACGGAAGCCCCTTGGGCGACCCGGATACTGAGCCGGACGCCGGGGATACGCTGGGGTACATCACCAAGCAGATCACGTCGGATCTTGGCCAGGGGTCACACAGCGTCTACATTGCTGTTGAGGACCTCGCAGGGAACAGTGCGGATTTGACGTGGGGCTTCTTTGTGGACACGATCCCGCCGGATACCCCAACTGGTGTGACGGCCCCCGATCAAACGAATGATCCTACACCGGCGTTCTCGTGGGACTTCGGGACAGATCCGGGTGAAGGTGCTGTACCGCCGACCGGCTCAGGTGTCGGGAGCTACAACGTCGAGATATGGAGCGGCGGAGCGCGGGTCCTCGGGCCTTACACTGGGGTCACTGACGAAGACCCCGGCGACCCCGGCGACGTTGACTGGACGCTGCCAGATCCGCTCCCGACAGACGGCGCCTACGAGATCCGGGTGTGGTCGGTGGACAAGGCGACCAACGTGAGCGTGGATTATGGGTCCGACACGTTCAACTTTGACACGACCGACCCGGTGCTCGACAACGAGTCGCCGACGGGCTACATCAACAACGCGAGCCCGACCCTGTCTGTGAGGTTCACGGATAGCGGCGCAGGCGCAAGCGGGTATGACGAGACTTGGTCGCCCAACGTGTTTGAACTGAACGACACTAACATCACACCGCCCGGCAGCGAGCCTGGCAACGGTGCGCTCACCGGCAACATTACCAAGAATGTCGGCCCGCTCGCGGAAGCTCAGCACAAGGTTGAGATAACGGTGCGTGACCTTGCGCAGAATGTCGCGAGCCTGACTTGGTACTTCACAGTAGACCTGACGGCGCCCAATCCTCCAGGGTCCGTGACGGCGCCAGAGTTCACCAACGATACGACGCCGACTTTCACCTGGACGGCAGGGTCCGACACAGGCTCGGGCATCGCGAGCTACATCGTCGAGGTCTGGACGACTGGCGGCGGCGCTGCGAAGATCCGCGGGCCATATACTGGCATCACAGGCCTCACGTTCACGATACCGAATCCGGATGCCATATCGCCTGACGGCGACTATGAAGTCCGTGTGTGGTCTGTTGACAAAGCCGGTAACATCAGCGGCACATATGCTGCGGACGGCTTCCAGCTGGACACCGGCAAGCCGACTCTCATGAACGGCGCGCCGACCGGGCTATTGAACAGCCTGCAGGTGACGTTCACGGCGGACTATGCTGACGACAGGTCCGGGTTTGCCATAGTTCCTCCGCTCAATCCGTGGATGAGATACCAGGATGCGGACGACGGGGCGACGTGGACGAACGTGGGCGCCATAACTGGGCCGTCCGTCGGTGCTCTCACCGGGCAAATCAAGGGCGAGAGCTGGCCCGGAACTCCCATTACGCTGCCCAACGACGGCACGTGGACGGTGCGGCTCACCGCGTTCGACCGCGCAGGCAACAACACGGATAACCCGGATCCGTACTCCTGGACGTTCACTGTAGACACCACTGCGCCGACCTTCAGCAATCCCTATCCGGCTGAGGAAACCACCACGTGGGACAAGTGGACGGAGATCCACGTGAAGATCACCGATCCTCTCGCCAGCGACGGGACGGAAGGTAGCGGGGTAGATGGAGACTCACTGGAGTGCTACATCGACGGGCCTGGCATGATCCCGTGGGAACTGCAGCTTGAGTCCTGGGATCCGGAAACTGGAGAGGCTGTATTTACACAGCCTATCGGGCTCGATCTCGCTGACGGGACCTATACGGCCCATGTCAGTGCTGCCGATGTGGCTGGAAACTCCGGCTCCTACGAGTGGGTGTTCGAGGTCCGGCAGGCGTACGCGCCAGGCATGAACGCCGAGCCTGAGTTCACTCAGGGCACTCAGAATACGGTAAGCTGGACTGATGTGGACAACGAAGAGTATTACAATGTTGAGGTATCGGAGGATCCGTCCTTCGCGACGGTTTCTCATGGGGCACTATGCCCGGCTGAGACCACCTCAGTGACGTTCGACCTCCAAGACGGGCACACCTACTACTACCGAGTGCAGGCTATTGCATACGGTGACAGGGTGAGCCTGTGGTCCAACACCGTCTCCTCGACGCAGGACGCAAGTGCGCCGACTGCTCCGGGAACTCCGAGCACGGCGAGCCCGACCAATGATACGACCCCGACCTGGACGTGGGCAGCAGCGACTGATGCTACGAGCGGTGTCGTTGACTACAACGTCCAGCTATGGAACACCAGTGGTGGGCCGTTGAGCTTCGATGGCTGGATCGGCAACACCACAACCTGGACGGTTCCTGATGGGGCTATCACAGCTGATGGCCAGTACGGGCTCATAGTCAAGGCCAAGGACGCCCTCGGCCAGGAGAGCGCGTGGTCAGTGGCGGGCTTCGTGACCATCGACACCACCGGCCCGACGGTGACTGCCGGCCCGGATCCGACTTCACCGACCAATAACCCACGGCCGACGTGGGCCTGGACCGGCGATGATGGAAGCGGCCCGGGAGTCACAGGAGTCAAGGGCTACTGGGTGACTCTCGATGGCGAAGCGTCCATCTGGACGACCGGTACTTCCTTCACGCCAGGTGCAGACCTTCCTGACGGCGACCATGTGCTGAAGGTGAAAGGCGTTGACAATGTCGGGAACGAGGGCATCGAAGTCACCCTCGCGACCGTGACTGTTGACACCACGCCGCCTGCGGTGCCCGGTATGCCGCACACAGAGACCCCGACGAACGACACGACGCCGACCTGGACATGGGCTGGCGTTGAGGGAGCGGCGAGCTACAACGTGTATCTGGACGATGAGCTCGTTGACAACGTGACAGCGCCAAGCTACACAGTCCCTGAGGATGAGGCGCTTGGCGAGGGCCAGCACCACCTGCAGGTGAGCTCGCTCGACGACCTGGACAACGAGAGTGCCCTGTCGGAGGCCGGGTATGTGGTGATCGACACGACTCCGCCAGCGGCTCCTGCGATGCTCCCGCTGCCGGAGTTCACTAACGCTGATGAGGTCATCTTCATTTGGTCGCAGGTGACCGACGCGGTGAAGTATGACTTCTTCTATAGCGTTGACGGTGGCAGCAACTGGAACTCGGTGCCTGATCTGACGGTGCAGACCTACACGCTGGACATCAGCGATGCGTCTGACGGTGACGTGATCATGGGCAAGGTGGTTGCCTATGATGCTGCCGGCAATGACAGCGACGAGTCCAACGAGGTCCAGACGATCGTGGACAGGACCGGTCCCGAGCTTGATGCTGTCTCGCCGGATGAGCCGGTAGTGACTCCGGACCCGAGGCCCACGTGGGAGTGGAGCGGTTCGGATGAGGTATCCGGCGTGAGGGGCTATATGGTGACCCTAGATGGCGAGGCGGCGGGATGGACGACCGAGAACTCGTTCACGCCGAGCGGAAACTTGGCCGATGGTGAGCACGTGCTACTCGTAGTGGGCGTTGACAACGCAGGGAACGAGACGCCGCTCGAATTCCCGACCGTGACCATCGACGCTACGGCTCCTGACGCGCCCGTGATGGCGGCTGAGCCTGAGTTCACTCAGGGTCTCGCCAACACGGTGTCATGGGGCGATGTCTCAGGCGAGGCACGCTACCATGTGCAGTGCTCGAGCGACTCGACATTCAGCACGGTGGACTCCGAAGACGACACCGTGACCGGAACGTCCAAGGAGTTCGCGGGCCTGCAGGACGGCGTGACCTACTACTACAGAGTCCGCGCCATCGACGAACTCAACAACGTGAGCTTCTGGTCCAACATAGTCAACTCGACGCAGGACGCAAGCCCGCCGTTCCCGATCGGCTCCATGCCGACCATCACGCCGCTCGTCACCAACGGCGACGTGCTGACATTCCAGTGGCAGACGGCGATCGACGAAGTGTCGGGTATCGGGGCATACAGGCTCGAACTCTCGTACCTGGCTCCGGATGGCACGGAGGACACGGGCGACGAGGTGCTGCCCGGCGAAGTCACCACTTACACCGCGAGTGACGCGCCTGAGGGACGCTGGATGGTCCGCGCCCGCGCCATCGACAAGGTCGGTAACGAGGGTGACGACGAATACTGGTCGCCGTGGTCGCTGCCGGCGATCGTGGACCGGACTGCTCCGGCGGTGCCGACCATGGAGACTGAGCCCCAGTACACGCCTGGCACGTCCAACACGGTGTCCTGGGGTGCTGTGGCTGACAGCGGAGTGGCAGACGCGGTATCCGGACTTGCCAGGTACGACGTGCAAATGAGCACGAGCGCCGAGTTCCCGGCCGGTTCGCCGATCCAGAGCGTTGAGGCGGGCGTGACCTCCGCGACGTTCACAGGCCTTGCTCCTGGCCAGACCTACTACTACAGGGTCAGGGCCAAGGATGCGGCCGGCAACGTGAGCGAGTGGTCCGAACCGACCTCCTCTACGCAGGACCCGAACCCGCTCGCGGCGCCGGTGATGGCAGCCGAGCCCGAGGAGTTCACGCAGGGCACGTCCAACACGGTGTCGTGGGGCGCGGTGTCCGGTGCTGACAGGTACCACGTGCAGTGCTCGACTGACTCGACGTTCGCGACGATCACCGCCGAGGACGAGAACGTAACAGGCACGTCCAAGACATTCGAGTCACTGAGCGACGGTGTAACCTACCACTACAGGGTCTGCGCCATCGATACGGATGCGTCGGAGCCGATCGCCAGCGAATGGTCTAACATCGTCCACTCGACGCAAGATGCGAGCGGGCCGAGCGCGCCTGGCACGCCTAGCACACCGAGCCCGACGACCAGCAAGCGGCCGACGTGGACGTGGGCTGCTGCTACCGATGCAGGCATCGGCGTAGCCGATTACTGGGTCGAACTCAGCGTCGGCGAGGCTGTCCCCACAATAGTGCCTCGCAACGGTGGAGGTTCCGTGGTCTACGAAGGCTGGGTCGGGAACGTCACGAGCTGGACGTGTGGCGCCGATCTCGACGACGGGACATACGAACTGCGCGTGAAGGCCAAGGACGCCTTCGACCAGGAGGGCGCTTGGTCCGATCCCGGTTACGTGACCATCGATACCACCGCGCCCGGCGTTCCGACGGACCTGGCTGTTACGAGTCCGACCGCCGATAATACGCCGACCTGGACATGGACGGCTTCGACGGGTGATGTCGCAAGCTACGAAGTGTCCCTGGACGGCGCGGCGGCTGTCGACATCGCCAACGTGACCAGCTTCACACCGTCTGCGCTCGCTGACGGGCGGCACAACCTCAAGGTCAGGGCGCTCGACGCCTTGCGTAACGCAAGCGCCTGGGCTGGCCCGGCGGAGGTCCTGGTGGACACGGTAGCGCCGGTCATCACGCTCATCAATCCGGAGAACGGCGCAAGGCTCAACATCACGACGGCGTCCACGATCCTCGCCGACCTGTTCGACAGTGGCTCGGGTGTGGACCAGGCCAGGGTGTGGCTAAAGATCGACGGGGGCGAATGGGTCGCACCCACCGCGATAGTGGGCGGCACGCTCTACTACGTGGTGAACCTCCCATTCGAGGCCACCGACGACAAGTGGCACTCGATCGAGATCAAGGCCAAGGACGTCGTCGGCAACGAGACGAGAGTCCACGCCTGCTTCAAGGTGGAGCTGTACCGCGAGGGCTTCGGCTTCGGCAGGCTGAGATTCCCCGAGGAGTCTGACTAAAGGCCTCCAAAGTCCGGTAGCTTGAACCTCTCGCAGCCCAGGATGAGCCTGCTGCGGGAGGGGAGGGGCAAGTAAACGGCGGGGCCGGGCATCGGCATCCGGCCTGGCCCCGCCGCCCGCCCCGCTCCCGGGCATGGTAGGGTGGAAGATGAGCGACCCTGAGTCAAGGAGGGTATGGATACATGATAAGACGAGTCTTGCTGTTGGCAATCACAGCATTAGCCCTCGTCACGGTCTCCGGCTGTATCGGTGGCGGCGGGCAGGCGCCCCCGCCCATCGATCAGGGGGCCATCAAGGCGGCCATCGGCGCGGTCATCGATGGTTTCGAAGACGCGGTGGAGGCCTATGACGTCGACGGGATGCTGGCGTGCCTGTCGGGCGCGGGCTTCAAACTGACGCTCCAGGAGGGCGGGCAGTCGTATACGAAGGACTTCGCCAGGCTCGAAAGCGAGCTTGCGGCCGATGAGCCCTATCAGCTGCAGTGGCGGAAGCCTGCCGACCAGGGGGGCTACGGCTACGCACTGGATCTCGTGCTCGGCACTCAGACGTTCTCGAACATCACGGCGACTGGAGCCATCGTGACCCAGACGCACGAGGTCTATGAGAGCTCGACCAGGCTCGACATTAACCGGCTGAAGACGGACAACGGCACCATCACGTGGCACTTCGCGAAAATCAGCGGAGAGTGGAAAGCCACAGCCATGACCATCACGTTCGAGCCGGTCCAGATGGCAGGCGCCGTCGCACGGGTGCAGGCCGCCGAGTCCAGAGGCTTTGGCTTCGGGACTGGGGCTCCGAATCTGAGGCACTGAGCTGACTCGCACCGACCGCACGCCGTGGAGTGGCGAAACGACCCGGGCGGAGGAGGGCAGGCCTTCAGGCCTGCCCTCTAGCTAGGTCGGAAGGCAACGCGCTGCTGGTGGTGTCTAGCCCCTGCCGACCGGCACTTCAGGTCGGTCGATTTGACGGCACTCCAGTGTGTTGTCAGCGTGCTAGTCGGGCGGCAGTCTGCGGAGGGGGATTTCCCGACGACGACCGGCAGCCTGCCGGTGACGTCAGCTACAACCGCCATGAAACTGGATCGGAGGCGTTCCCAATGAAGACCGCGCGGCTCAACATTCACACGGCCATGATCCTGGTCTTTCTTCTTGCGTCCATTACGTTCCTGGCGCCCCTGGGCCAGGCCCAGGAGGCACGGCAGGCCGAGGAGCCACCGCAGCTCCTGCCGGTCGACATGGCCTCCGACGTATTCCCGCCGGTCGTGACGGCCGTCTCGCCGAAGCAGGGTGCGACTGTGACCACGGGCAGGCCTCTCATCGAAGTAGCCTTCGAGGACGCAGGCTCCGGCATAGACGAGGCTACCTTCCACCTTGCCGTGGACAAAGCAGATGTCACCTCCCAGGCCACCGTGTCGCCGGGGCTCGCCGGGTTTCCCACGGCGTCTGGCAGGATCACCTACAGGCCCGCCGTGCCGCTGGCGCGAGGGAGCCATGAGGTGTACTTCGGCGTCCGCGACCGTGCCGGGAACCTCGCCGAGGTGCGCTGGACCTTCGAGGTCGAGCCGTTCTTTGAAGGCCTCAAGGTAGGGGGCAGGAACGCTCTCAAGGTGGAGTGGTACCCGATCTCCAAGTCCACGGACACGTTGGATCTCACGGTACAGGCGAGGGTCGCAGCCTCCGACGTGCGCCTGCGGCTCCAGGGCCGTGGAACCAACTACCCCGGCGGGACTCCGCTCTTCAGCTACGGTGACTACAATACCTACCTGGACAAATACTCGCTCGAGTTCCGCCATGGCGCATCAACCGTCGCTGCCGGTTACGCCTCGATCCCAATCACATCGGAGATATTCCAGGTAAGCCGCGAGGTGCGGGGTGTCGTGGCGAGCACTGCGGTCCGCGTCCCTGCGGGACAGCACGATATCTCGGCGTTCTACGGCAAGATCGCTAGCTCGAGCGGGCTAGGCCTTTCGGTGTACGACGTGGCGGGCGTCACCGAGCGGTGGAAGGCGAAGAGCGGCCTCGTGCTGGGCGGGACTTACCTTTCCATCGGGGGCGCTGACGGCTACTACATGTTCGGGGCGACCGGCCAGGCGCGCGTGGGCGGGAGGGCCAGCCTCGGTTTCGAGGCGGTCTACGGGGCGTCAAAGGACGGGGATGAGGCGGGCAGCGGCGTCGCGGCCCATTTCGACGTGCCGTTCGCGTCGTCGTCCCTGGGCCTCGACCTTGCGATGATCCAGGCAGGCTATCCGCTCCCCGGCACGCCAGCGTCGCTTTCGCCGCAAAGGGGCGGGGTGTTGCGCTATGGGCTGCGGGCCATGGCGAAGGTCCCGGCAAAGGGCGTCCTCAACGTGAACGCGGCTCTCACCCGCGACAACCTCGACGGCACCGCGCCTTACACGCTGAACCGTGCCAACCTCGCTGCGGCCTACTACTATCCGCTGGCAGCGGGATGGAGCGTGCGCGCGTCCTACCAGGGCGAGCTCAAGCAGAGCGACGACCAGCCGCGGCGCACTGTGGACTCGGTCTCCGGCACCGCGTCGGTGGGCGCGTCCGGCCAGATAAGCCTGGGAACGGCGGCCAGGCTGTCGATGCAGGGAACCTGCTCGGCCGGGTCGTCTGAGGACCGGGTCTCAGGCAAGGCCTCACGCGTCACGGGGATCTCGGCGTCGTGCTCGGCTCCGCTCGGGTCATGGAGCCTGAGCGGCGGGCTCGACGTGTCCAGGAAGGAAGCGCTCGACGACGGAACGCGCACAGAGTCGGCGGGGGCGAAGGTGACGGCGAGCGGGCAGATCGTCCCGAAGGTGCTCCAGGGCACGCTCACTCTCTTCCGGACGGCGAGCGACAGCTTCAAGGAGCCGTCGGCTGCGCCCGTCCAGCGCAAAACCGAGGCCGGGCTCGAAACGACGCTTCGCCTGACGGTTGGGAAGTCGTCCACCGTCGCCGTAGTCTTCAAGAACTCGTGGTGGACACAGGAGGACGCATCGTTCAAGGAGGGCCAGAACCGCACGCTCAACCTCGAGTGGGTGCTGGCGTTCTAAGGGCAAGGATCTTTCGGGTTTCATCCCGGGTTGTGGCATGGGCCAGCCGGAGAAGGTACGGATAGTGGCGGCGTCGGTCAGGTATCTTAAGGAACAAGTCGAGTCGGTCGAGGTAGTCTCGCGCGTAGTCCAGGGCCAGGTCCAGCGCCTGTTCCGCGGCGGTGGCTTTGTCGTCGGCCCACGTGTAAATCGAGATCTCGTCGAGAAAGACCTGCCATGATTTTGTGGGTTCATCGTATTCCATCTTGGGTGAAAACCTGTACCCCTCGGCCAGCCATTCCTCCAGCAACTGGGTGCTGATGATGGAGGCCCTGCGGCGGCCAGACGCTTGCGAGATCTCACAGATTACCTCGCGCCCCTTCAGCGCGGCTTGATCGAACAGCAATGCAAGCTGCGCGGGGACCTCGCTGATGCTCGTCACCGGCGCCATTGGCCACATCCTTTCCCCGGAGGAGTTTTCGCGATCCACTGGCTGCCACCTCGATTATAGCGCAGGCCCGACGCGCTCACATACAATACCCGCGGGTGAATTATCTAACCAAACTGGGTGGACGCTATCTCGCAGAGCCAAGCCGCCGCCGGCGTCCCTCCCGGCCTGTCCTACACGGTCTCTCATCACGTCGAATTCGCGAGGTACCGGGTTATTCCTTCCGTGATTGCCCGAGCTGCCTTTGACTGAAAGCCTTCGTCTTTCAGGAGCGCCTCTTCATTCTGGTTTGATATGAACGCAAGCTCGATGAGAGCTGCCGGCATCCTGGTGTGCCGCAGCACATAGAACCCTGCGCTCTTGACGCCCCTGTCGGCGAGGCCGGTCGCGCGGACGAGGGGCCGGTGTATTGCGCTTGCCAGCTTCTGGCCGGCTTCACTCCGGGGATAGTGATACACTTCGGTGCCGTGGGCGGCCTCGCTCTCCGCCGAGTTGCAGTGGACGGACACGAACGCTGCCGCGTCCGCATTGTTTGCCCTGCTCACGCGCGTCCTGAGGGACACCGACGCGTCCTTGGTCCTGGTCAGGATCACGTCAACTCCCTCGCCCCGCAGCACCGCCGCGGCCCTGGCCGCTACGGCCAGGTTGATGTCAGCCTCGCGCGTGCCGAGACGGCCCACCGCACCCGGATCGTCGCCGCCGTACTAGTGGCCGGGGTCCAGACACACGACAGTCTTTTCCCCGAGCATATGGCACCACCTCCCCTGACCGTGTGACTGGCTGCTGACCGTCTGCCTCCTCGCGCGACTCTCTGTGCCCCTCTGAGCCCATCCAAGCCCCCTGAAACCCATAAGACCCCCGCCCCCGAGGCCCCTAAGCCCCCGTGAGACCCCTTAAGGCCCGTGGAGACCCTCCGGGGTCCTTCGCTCGGACAGAGGCGGCGACTGGCGGCCGTCAGTGTCATCGGTCCCTCTTCCGAATCGCCTGCGCCCGAGCCGCCTGCGCCGTCTGTTTCGGCGCCCTCAGCCCTGCATCGTTAACGTATGCAGGCCCCGTCCCAGTTGTGACACTGGTTGGCAGCCCTGCGTAGACTATGAGGGGAAACCGCACCGGGCATCCGCCGCCCGTTCCGCAGTAAGCTGCATCGCCGGCGTGGGAGCCGTCCATTGAGCGCGCAGGAGGGGCGAGAGCATGGAGAACGGGGTAAGGATAGGGTATGACCTCAACCTCCTTGACGCAGGCCTGATCCCGCTTGTGATCGTCATCGTGCAGTACCTCAAGAAGCATGTCAACAAGAGGTGGATCCCGATTCTGCCGTTTCCCGTGAGCGCGGCGCTGTCGGCACTCTCCGTCATCGGCGCGGCGGGCGAGTGGCCTGGATGGCCGGCGTTTCTTGCACAGACGACGGTACAAACGCTGAAGGTGGCGTTCGCTGCCATGGGCCTGTTCAAGATATACTGGACTACCGTGCTCGGGAACTGATACTGCTCTATCACCTATGCAGTTCCTGGCGAATTCGTCGCCCGCCGGGCCGTCCGGGACCTTTGCCACACGGGTCCGAGGCCAGCCAATCGGCAATTCGATCGCCGGAAGGGGCGTGAGGCTGCTTATCAGGCAAAGTAGTACTAAGTGAGGGTTTAGCGATGCTCCCGATTTCGCTTTCGTCAGGGCGCCCCGCGTGAAGCGCGATCCCCGACGGCAATGGCGAGATCCCTACGGTCGCTGGGAAGTAGGCAGGAATCAACGAACCCTCACCATTATTGCTCTGTCAGATACGAAATGCCATTCGGTTTGGCACGGCGGCGGGTCTGGCGGGCTTGTTTGGCGGGCCAACTCCTGGCCCTGGTCGCCTTTTCCGCGCAGTTCGCGGGTAAGGCGTGATGCGCGGAACGCGTGATGCGGAAAGAGTGATCTACGTCAGCGGTCGGTTCCGGTGCGTGACGTACGGAACGGGTAGGGCTCGGACCAGTGATGCGTATCACTCATCAGCCTTCAATGATGACACAGGGAAC
Organism: Bacillota bacterium; assembly: GCA_030024085.1. Taxonomy (GTDB): domain Bacteria; phylum Bacillota; class SHA-98; order UBA4971; family UBA4971; genus UBA6256. The sequence goes on from JASEJE010000030.1 coordinate 31,141, forward strand.
CGCTCAGGAGGAACCCATGATGTGCGTCACCCGTCCTGCGTCAACAAGAGACGTGTGGAACGCTTCATTGAGAACGCGTGATGCTGGGAACGGCCGAGGAAGAACTCGCGATGTACGTCACCTATCCCGCTTCAACGAGTGACGTATGGAACGATTCACGAGGAACCCGTGACCCAGGGAACGGGTCAGGCGGCAGCGATGATGTACGTCACCGATTGGCCGCGGAAGCGTGACCCAGGGAACGGGAGAAGCCCGACGAGTGATGCACGCCATCCTTTCCATGGCATGTGTGACGTGGGGAACGGGCAGGGCGGGACCAGTGATGTACATCACTGGATGGTTTGTAAGCGTGATGTAGGGAACGGCCCCGGAGGAATCCGTAATGCACGTCAGCCGTCCTCTCAAGAGACGGCACTGCCGGGTACTCCATATGCAAGAGAGCAGTACCAGGTGCGGCTTTTGAAGCGCTCTTCTGAGCACAGGCGGCGCGATGGGCACAGGCGGCGCGATGGGCGCGGGCAGTGCGATGGGCGCGGGCAGTGCGATGGGCGCCGGCAGTGCGATGGGCGCCGGCAGTGCGATGGGCGCCGGCAGTGCGATGGGCCGCGGGAGTGCGGCGGGTATCTGGAGCGTGGTGGGCACGAGGGAGGTGACCTCATGCTATTGCCGATCATCAAAAAGTGGGCGCCATGGATCCTTGTCGCCGTGCTCGTAGCCGCAGTCGTGTTCATGGGGACCAGGTGGTATCAGCACGACCGCCTGTTGCGCGAGGCCCTCGAGGCGAAAGACAAGGCCGAGCAGGCGCTGAAGAGCATGGCGTCAGTTGAGGAGCAGATGAAGGCAATCCTGGAAAATGTGAAAAGGCTCGACGAGAAACAGGCGGAGATAGATGCGCGGGTCCGCGAGCGCGATAAGAGGCTCGAGGACCTTGAGAGGAGGACGAAGAAGTGAATCATATCAAGCGTACTCTGATAATTGCGGCCGCGGTCGCGCTCGCTCTTGCAGCATGGTGCGCGTCTGCTGGTGCGCAGAGTGGGTCCGCTGCGGGCGCCGCTGATAACGCGGCGACAGGGGGAGCGGGGACCGGCGAGGCGGCGGCGCCCCAGGAAGCGCCGGTTCAGGTTCAGGTTCAGGTCGAGGGTCAGGTCCCGGAGACGTATGCCGAGCTCAAGGCGCTATACCTCAGCTCGCTGGATCGAATCACCGAGCTGGAGGCCGCGCTGCAGGAGGCCATCGATTTGGCCCGCGGCTACCGGTCAGACTGGGCGGAGGAGCGGGCCGTCGCCGAGGCCCGGAAGACCCAGACCGAGCAGGTGCTCGATATGGCGAAGACGCTGCAGGACCTCATCCGCGAGATGAAGGACATCATAAACAAGCAGCACGAGATCATCATGAAGCTTACAACGGTGAAGCCGACGTCCATCGGCTTCACCGCCGGGGTGTCGCTCCAGCGAACCGCCCTCGCGCCGGACCGGTTCTCGTATCAGCCCGGCTTTACCGTCGGCATCATCGTGTTTCCGTGAGGAAACGGCCGAAAGCGTCGGTGGTAGCCCATCGCACAGGCACCGCCGCCAGGCGGGCGGACTTGCGGGCGGAGGCTGGCACCGGCACCGCCGTCTGGAGTTGCGCGAAAGCCTCACCTGGCGGCCTCCTGTCTCCTGGCGCTGGACTCTCGTACCGTCAGGGTGAGCGGGAACAGCACGTGGCGCTCGGCCGGGGTGCGCCTTTCGACCAGCTTGATGAGGAGTTCGGCTGCGGCCTGGCCCAGGCGGTAGATGGGCTGTGTGACCGTGGTGAGCGCGGGCGTGACGTATGCGCCGAGAGCGATGCCGTCGAACCCCACGACGGACAGGTCCTCGGGCACCATGAGGCCCCGCTGTCGCGCGGCATTTATGGCGCCTATGGCCATCATGTCGTTGGACCCAAAGACCGCCGTGATGCCGGGGCTGCGGTCGAGGATGTCCATCATCGCGCGGTAACCGCCCGGCTCGGTGAAGTCTCCTTCTGCGATGCGCGACCCGTCATATGGAATGCCGTGGCGCCCGAGCGCCGCCCGGTATCCTTCGAGGCGGCGGAACGTGGCGGTCTGGTCGGGCGGGCCGGCGATGCATGCGATGTCTCTGTGTCCGAGGGCCACGAGGTGGTCCACGGCCATCTCGACGCCAGCCTTGTTATCCCCGTCCACCCAGCAGATGTCGCTGTTCCGGCCGGGGTTGCCGAGGAACACGAACGGGATGTCCCGCTCCTTGAGGAAATCCACCCGCTCGTCGGCGACCTTCGGCTCCGTGAGGATGAGCCCGTCGACCCGGCGCGAGCTTACGATCTTCGAGAATGTCGTGTTGCTTGCAGAGCCGTCCTGCGACGCCTTCGGACTCGAAAGCAGGATCGAGAACCCTTTTGTGATGGCAAAGTCTCCGATGCCCCCGACGAACTCGAGGAAGAACGGGTCCGAGAGGGAACGCGGCGCGAACGGGATGACGAGCCCGATGACGTTGGTGCGGCGCCGCGCAAGGCCGCTTGCAGCCGTGTTGGGATGGTAGTTGAGCTCGCGGGCCAGGTGCTGCACGCGCGCGCGCGTTTCGCTGCTCACGCGCGGGTCGCCAGCGAGCGCCCGCGACACGGTTGACTTCGAGATCTTGAGCCAGTGCGCGAGGTCCTGCATGGTGACGGGCACTTCGTCATCCTCCCCCTCGGCTTCGCCGCCCTGGCGGCAGCCAGCGCCTCGGCCGGACGACCGTCGCCGCCATCTCCCTCGGATAGACAGGCAGGCAAGATTTACCACGCCAAACCCTGCGGATCTCCGGGACGGCGGCCGGGCCGACTGTTCACGTCGGGCAGCCAGACTGCACTGCCAGATAGCGTGCAACCGGTTGTATCCCAAGTATACTGGTTCTTCTCTCGTGACGCAATTCCTCTTTCGACGGCGAATACGGGATAGATCCCAGCGTACGACGGCCCCCACAGGATAGGTCCCGGCGTTCGACAGCTCTCACGAGACATGCTCCGGCGTGCGACGGTCCTCGCCAGACAGGTCCCGGCACGCGACGATTCTCGCGGGACAGGCCCTGGCGCGGCAGAGCGCAGGCAGGGAGGCGTCCGCATATCATAGGGTCAGGGCGGAAGCGTGAGGTGTGGGCCCCGAAGTCTGTGCTGTCTTGGCGGACGCTCTTCGGCAGACGCCTCAGGGTTACAGGCGCTTACACTGCGGGGCGCTCCTGATCCGGCTGGCCTTAAGCGCCGAGTCCGGCGAGGCGCACCGTAGGCATGCTGTGACCGAGGCGCGAGACGGGCAACCCTGGAGAAGTGGCAGTACTTGCGAGGCCACACTTGGCCTGAAGGTATAGCCGAGGGGGTGGCGGGAGTCTATGGTGATCAGCCGGCCGGTTGCGTTCAAGCGGGGCGATAGAGGGCCGTTCGTCGCCGACGCGCAGGAGATGCTGGCGAAGCTGGGGTTCGACCCCGGAGCGCCTGAAGGCGTGTTTGTGTCCAAGACCGAGGACGCGGTCAGGGCGTTCCAGCGAGAATACGGGATCGAAGTCACCGGCATCCTGGACTGTGCAACGTTGAAGGTGCTATACGAGGAGGCGGACCCGGGTGGGTATCCGACGGTCCTGATGGAGGGGTCCGGGACGGCTGGGACGGCCCAGACGGCCGAGACGGCCGGGGCAGGCGGGGCGGACGGGGCAACGGGGGCGACCGGGGGAGCCGGGGCAACGGGGGCGACCGGGGGAGCCGGAGCGGCGGGGACGGCTGGAGCGACCGGAGGGGCGGGAGCGGTGGAGGAGCCGGGTGAGCCGTCGGATGCGGACTCGCGGGGGGCGGCCGGTCGGCAACCGAACGGCGCATCTGACGCGCAACAGGCGTCCGTGGCAGGTGCCCAGCAGGGTGCGCCGGGGCGGACTGTAGTCATCAGCGTGGGCGAGCGTGCCCTGGGTCTGTACGAGGGCGACCGGCTCGTGCGTCGGTACCCGGTGGCTGTGGGTAAGCCCTCGACTCCGACACCAGTCGGCACCCACAGGATCCTGGAGAAAGTCATGCACCCGGGCGGCGGCCTCGGGACCCGGTGGATGGCATTCACCTACCAGATGCACGGCATCCACGGCACCAACCGCCCCGAACTCATCGGCCAGGCCGTCTCAAACGGCTGCGTGAGGATGTACAACGAAAACGTTGAAGATCTCTACGACCTTGTGGACGTCGGCACTTCTGTCATCGTCATCGCGGGGCCGGTGGAGTCCTGGCCGTCCATGGGAAAGGCGGGCGGTGAAGGTACGCCCTGGCCGGCGGGAGCCGGTGCGGGATCCGGGGCGGGCGGGCAGCAGGCCGGAGCGCACAGCCCGTCGGCCCAGTACGGCGGCGTCGGGGGCGGGGCCGGCGCAGGTGGCGGCACGGGGTCCGGTTTTCCTGGTGCCGGGCCTGGCGGCGCCGCGGGTAGCGGCCAGTGGAGCGGTCCTGGAAGCGGCGCGGCCGGCGGCCCGGCCAGCCGTCCGGGCAGTGATTTCGGCAGTGGTCTTGGTAGTGCTCCTGGCAGTGGCCCCAGTAGTGGTCCCGGCGGCGGCTCTGGCGCCGGGTCAGGCGGCGGGCTGTGGAGCCCGGGGTCGCCCCAGCCCAAGGACGCCCCGGCAGGCGCCCCGGCGGGCCGCACATACACCGTGCAGCCCGGCGACAGCGTCTGGTCAATCGCCCAGAGATTCGGCACCACCGTGGACGCGATAGTCGCCGCAAACAACATCCTCGATCCGGACCTCATCTATCCGGGCGAGGCTTTGAGGATACCTTGAGCGTCCGCAGTCTGTTGAGCGCTGCGGTAATCTCGATGGGGCGGGCGAGGCAGTAGTCACCGTGGACGAACGGCGCGACCACATCCATCCCGTGCGCTGCGATCTCGCGCTCGAGCGCGGCGATGAGGTCTGGCACGGTCGTCCTACCGTCCAGGAGGTGCGCCTCCAGGTAGCGAAGGGCGTCCGCGATGAACCTCGTCTGCCCCGGGTCCACCACCTGCTCCACGTTGCGAAGATCGATCTCCTCATGCCCGAGCACGATGGCGTCGGTGCCGCGCGCCTTGGTCCTGGCGGGGCGGCGGTCGCCGGGCCTCGCGAACCCCAGCGACACCGGCACCCGGCGCGCGGGCCGCAGATGCTCATCCTCGCCTCCCTCGAACTTGCGGCCGGTCGCAAAGTGCGCCGCCACCTCGCGGGCGCGCGCCGTCACATCCACGGGCCGGTATTCGTCCATCATGATTACGGTGTCCGCGACATCGAGATAGTCCCCTGAGCCGCCCAGGACCAGCACCGTGGAGATACCGTCCTCGGCGAGGCTCCGCACGCGGTCGATGAACGGGGTGATGGGCTCGCGATCCTTCGCGACCAGAGCCTGCATGCGGCGGTCGCGGATCATGAAGTTCGTGGCGGACGTGTCCTCATCCACCAGGAGTACCTTCGCCCCGGCCTCGATGGCTTCGACGATGTTGGCGGCCTGCGAGGTGCTGCCGCTCGCGTTTTCGGTGGAGAAGTGGCGGGTGTCGGCGCCGAAGGGGAGGTTCGTGATGAAGAAGCTGATGTCGTCCTCCGTCACGGCGCGGCCGTCCTCGGCGCGGATCTTGACGGCGAGCGGGGATGTCACGACGAGCTCGCGGCCGTCGCCGGGGATGTGGTTGTAAACGCCTCGCTCGATGGCGCGAAGGAGCGTGGACTTGCCGTGGTAGCCGCCGCCAACGATGAGGGTGACGCCGCGCGGGACGCCCATGCCGCGCACGGGGCCGCGATTGGGGAGGGTGACCTCCACCTCGAGGGACGACGGGGATGTGAACGGGACCACGTTGCCGCTGTCGAGGGGGCGGTCGTCCACGCCGCTGCGGCGCGGGAGGACGGCGCCGTTGGCGACGAACGCCACGATCTCGAGGCCGGGGAGGGCGGCGCGGAGGGCGTCGGAGTCCTCGGCGGTCTCGATGTGCCGCTCGAGGTCGGCGACGGGGATGGAAGCGAACAGGAGCGCGTCGCGCACCAGCCTCGGGACGGCCCCGCAGATGATGTCTTCGGCGACGCGGCCCAGGATGCTGCGGCCGGCGGCTGGGAGGCCCACCGTGAAGCGAGCTTCGACGAAGTCGGCGTCCACGAGGACGGAGTTGCGGGGAAGGATCTCCTGGCCGGGGCGGGCCATGGAGATGCGGCCGCTCTTGCCGGTCCCGGGCGTCGCCGACCCGCCCGGGCTGTGGCTGTGGCTGTGGCTCTCGCTCTCCCATGCGCCCTGGCCGTGGCCGTGCGAGAGGGCGGCGGCGAGGGCGCTGAACCGGCGCGCGAGGAAGTCCGCGAGCGCCACGCGGCGTCCGGGCGTTGCGAGGGACCACTCCGGAAACCCAGCCATGCTCTGCAGGACGCGCACCCGGAACCTGCTCGGCGGGGCGAACGGGTCTGCCTGGACGTGGTCCACGTAGAGATCGAAACCGGGAAACCTGAACTGCCCGCGGATGTCCTGGTATGCCTTGTAGCCCCGGTGGTCGATACGCCGAAGGATCGATGATAGCCGCTCCTGTCCTGAAGACACTCCGAGTAGAAACCTCCTTCATTGCCGCCGGGTGTCGCGGTTTGCCTTGTAGCCCCGGTGGTTGATACGCCGAAAGATCGACGACGGCCGCTCCAGTCCCGACGGCATTTCAGGTGGAGACCGCCTCACCCACCTGATCCACCTGTGCGTACCGTATCATTCCTACCAAACGCAGTCAATACAACCCCCGATCGCGGCAGGTGCAGTCACGGTGGATTTGGTCACGGTAGGCTGCGGTGCAGCGGGATCGGTCACAGTGGGACGTCAACAATCGGCTCAGCGTGGAGGGGGTGGCACGGCGGGATCGGCACAGTAGGATCGGTTACAGTGAGCTTGGGCATGAAGGCGTCCGCACGAAGGTCTCAGCGCCGCGGTATCAGGTGTTGCCAACTCGCCGGTGGCTGGGTGTTTGGTCGGGTGCTAATTCGCCAATTATCGGCTGATCGGCCGGCGGCCAATTCGCCGACGGTTGGACGATTGGCCAACGCCCAATTCGCCAATGGTTGGCTGTTTCGCCAGCGACGAATTCGCCAGTGGCTGGATGTTTGGTCGGGTGCTAATTCGCCAATTATCGGCTGATCGGCCGGCGGCCAATTC
>JASEJE010000030.1:38379-38677 GCA_030024085.1 Bacillota bacterium
CGCCGGTCATCGGACAGTTGGCCTGTGGCGAATTCGCCGACGGCTGGATGTCCCTCGAGCCATAGGACGGCTGGGCAGGCGGTCCCGAGAGGGAGGGTCCAGCCACGGGCAGTGGGGAGTGGGGAGTAGGGGCAGGAGATCCCGGTCTCGCGGGACCCGGGATAGCAGGATGGGAGACCGCGGTCTCGAGGGACCCGTGATGGCGGGCTAGAAGACCCCGGTCTCGAAGGACCTGGGGTAGCGGGCTAAGTGTGAGTTCAGAAATCCATGCCGGTTTGGGAGAAGATTCCGGGTTGCA
>JASEJE010000031.1 GCA_030024085.1 Bacillota bacterium
AAATTCGAACGCATCTCACCGCACGCGCCGTCCCCGGAGGGCAACACCGGCAACCTTGGACAGGACTCACCCGCTGAAAAGCAGCGCGAACTTGTGGCGATCTACATAGGTGCGCGCCATGTGACGCACGGCGGGCGGCCTCCTTGTTATCGATCAGTGTCTTAGAACGGAACCATGCTCACCTCGTTGCGAGCTGCGGCACATCTGCTTCCTCGAAGACCACGCGCCGGCGCGGCAGCGCGACGCCCACCCTGGCGCCACGCCGAAAGCCGAGCAGGTTATGGATAGTTTCCCACAGATCGTAGAATAAGGGCGCTTCCAGCGAGCGCGGCCTGGGAAGCGGGTTCCGCAGCGTGGCGGCGACCCGACCGGGCCGCGCCGTAAGCACCACGATTTGGTCCCCGAGGATGATCGCTTCTTCGATGTTGTGCGTGACGAATAGGATCGTCACGCCCGTCTCCTGCCAGATGCGGGTAAGCTCATCCTGGAGTGTCGTGCGCGTGAGCGCGTCCAGGCTGCCGAAGGGCTCATCCATGAGCAGGACACGCGGCCGCACCGACAGCGCCCTCGCGATGGCGACGCGCTGCTTCATGCCGCCGGAGAGCTGATGCGGGAAAAAGTCCTCGTACCCGGAGAGCCCAACCAGCTCGAGGTAGGCGCAGGCGGCGCGGCGGCTTTCGGCCACGCCCGGGACGGTGCGGGTGATACGCAGCGCCCGGGCGACGTTCTCGAGGGCCGTGAGCCAAGGGAAGAGCTGGTCGAAGCTCTGGAACACGATCATCCGGTCCGTGCCGGGACCGGCCGCGACGCGGCCGTCCACGAGCACCGTTCCGCTGGTCGGGCGCTCAAAGCCGCCGATGCACCTGAGGAGGGTCGACTTCCCGCATCCCGACGGGCCGATAATGGTGACGAACTCCCCGGTTGCCACGGACAAGCTGATGTCTTCGAGCGCCGCGATCTCGCGGCCGGCCGCGGTGAAGCGCTTGCCGAGACCGCGAACCACAAGCCCTGCTTCCGCCCTCATCTGCAACATCTGCAACACTCCCTGGTGAAGGCCTTTGCCGAGTCCCGCTACTCCTGGGTCATCCCCCAGCGCCTGACCGTACGTGCCTCGACTGACTCGAACAGGACCCGCTCGACTATGAGCCCGATGAGGACAATTACGATCATGCCGGCGAAGACGCCGGGGATCTCCATGAAGAACCGGCGCTTGTAGATGAACCACCCCATCCCTCCCTCGCCGCCCGACGCGCCGAAGACCATCTCCGCCGCGACGAGCGCCTGCCATGCGCGCGCCCACGCCACGCGCATCCCCGACAGAATGTGTGGGAACGCCCCCGGTATGAGGACCTGCGCCACGAGGTGCAGCCCGCGCAGGCCGAGGTTCCTGCCGACCTCGATCTGGGTGGCCGGGACAGACCGCAGGCCCGTGTGGAGGTTTGCCACCAGCGGCCAGACGGCGGCAAACCAGATCACGGCGGCGATGGACCTGTAGCCTGTGCCGAGCCACAGGATGACGATGGGCAGGACAGCGATGCCGGGAAGCGGGTGGAGTATCGCCATGAGCGTCTGGGCCCACTCCGAGACGATGCGGGCCGACATCGCAGCGGCGGTGACCAGGACGGCTGAGAGCACCGCAAGGCTCAGGCCGACGCCGACCAGGGCGAGGGAGAACCCCAGGCGCCCGAGGATCTCGCCGCTGGCCGTCTCGGTGGCGAGCGCGACGGCCACGTCGCTGAACGGCGGGAAGAGGAGAGCCGGAAGGCGCCCGGCACGGGCGACAAGCTCCCAGATTCCGGCCAGGGCTGTCACGAACAGCGCCTGGCGGAGAGTCCTGGTGTGCGCTGTGACGAGGCGTCTCGAACCAGTCATTGCGACAGCCTCCTGTTAGTGCCGGAACTGCAGTTGCTGGATGGGAGACGGTTCGCCTGCCCTGTCCCCGACGAAAGCGACGAGGTTCTCCCACGCGATATCGCTCAGGCTCCTCGGGACGCTCTTGATGTAGCCGGCCTTCTGCATGAAATCGGCGAAGCCCATGAGGCCGTACGGTGCCGTTGTGTAGTCCATGCCCGGCCAGGTCAGGTAACGATAGGTCTTCTCCAGGGTGAGGCCGAATTCTGGCGCCAGGAGGACCGCGGCCTCCTTCTTGTTGATGTTGATCCATGCCATGGCTTCACTGATGGCCATCACAAAACACGCGTAGGCCACAGGGTTGCCGTCATGGAAGCGGGTTGTGGCGACGCCCACGTTGAAGCTGAAGGGTTGACCGAAGCAGGTCACGTCGTCGACGACCAGGTGCATGTCGGGATGGCTCAGCTCTTCGAAGATGTAGGGCGGGGTGGTGAAGTGAGCCACGATGCCTTTTCTGGATATGAGGGCTGCTGCGGCGTCAGGGTGAGGCATCGCTACGATGTGCTTCTCGAAGGCGGTTGCCGAGCCAAGCTCCCTCTCAGCCTGCATGGCGAGGAGGATGTGCTGCACGCTTCCCGGCGACGGCAGCGCTATCCTGTCGTCGGGCTTGAAGTCCTTGAGACTCTTGATGGCCGGGTTGTTCGTCACCAGCCCGACAGGCACGACACAGAACCCTACCGCCGCCTTCCAGGGACAGCCTTTGTCCCAGCCGATGAGGAACGGCGGGATCCCCATGAACCCGACGTCAACCTCGCCTGAAACCAGTGCCTCGCGCACCGCGGCGCCCGACCCGTACTCCTTCCAGATCGGCTTCAGGCCGTACTTCTCGAAGATCTTGTGCTTCTGGGCGACCACGAGCGGGGCGTACACGAGCCCGAACTGGCCCGCGATGCGGATCTCCTGCGCCTGGGGGGCGCGAGCCGCGCTGATGCTGCCGCCGTCACCGGGCAATCCCAGCCATCCCACGAGAAGAGCCACACACACGATAACCCCCAACAGCCGTCTCATGCCAAAAGACCCTCCCTGACACAGGAATTCGCAGCGTCCGATTGCGCTGGGTAGCGCTGCGACGTGATCATTTAGTATGACGGCTGCCGGGTCGGTGTGCACGGCCACATGAGAAAGCGCTCCGCGGAAAGATGCCCGGGCGGACCACGGCGGCGGGCTTGCGGGGTGCCGGAGCTGTCGTCCTCTTCGGCCCGGCGCCGGGTCGGGGCGGTTCGGATCGTGTCGGACCCGGGACGCCCGGAGCTGCGGCTCTCCTTCGGCGGCGCTCCCGGTTCAGCGGCCCGCCGCCGTGTGATGTGCGCGGTGTGTGATGCGAGACGGTGTGGGTGACACCGGGGTTGGTATGGGACGGGGTGCCGCAGGCTTGCGGACGCCAGGCGCGTCACTTCCATCCAACCAGGCGAAGGAGCAGCGCAGTGATGCCCGCGGCCGCGAGAGGGCCCACCGGGATCCCACGAAGCAAAAAGACGCCTATGATGGTCCCAACAAGGATTCCCGCGATGATGTCCGGGCGTGCCTGCAGCAGCTGGACGCCCTGGCCATTGACGTAGGTCGCGGCCGCGCCGCCAACGATGGCGAGCAGGCCCGGCCACGTGCAGAGCGCGCGCAACACCTGGTCCATCGTGATCTGCCTTGTGGAGAGCGGTGAGAGGACCGCGATCATGAGCAGGACCAGTCCGAGCTGAAGCGCCCGCTGCTCGAGGAATGCGGCGAGCGAGTTGAGACCGGCTGCCTCTATGAACAGCAGCGCCGCGGCGGCGCCAGCGATGAGGGTGTTCCCGAACGCAAGCCCCACAGCGAGGACGACCAGAAGCGGGAGACCGTCCACTGCAGAATCGCCTCCACTCATGCGGGCTATGGCTAACTGCCGGGCTGCGCTTGGCCATGCACCTGCCGAGCCACAGAGTGCGAGTCCCGATACCAGGGCGGGGAATGTCAGCGGTTATTCACGGACAGACGGCGCTGCGCAGAACGGGCGACTCCGCCCCGGGCAGTTGCTCCTATGGCATATCTATTGACTCATCGCGTAGAAGAGACCGGTAGACCCCGGCCCCTTGAGCGAAAGCAGGCCGCAAGAGGTATGAGGCTGCCGGAGAGGCGCAGATTATGCCTGTGGGCGGTCTCAAGGCGAAGGCGGGTAGCCTTTGCAGGATGCGCGGCGTGCCGCAGTAGTGGCCTGTGTGACCGCCGGCGGACCGGATGCGCTGGAGAAGTGAAAGCCGGGAGGTCGGTGTCATGCAACCGAAGAACGTTTTGCCCTTTACGGTCCTTTGCACAGTCCCGTTCATCCTTGTCCTGGGCAACTCCATGCTCATCCCGGTGCTGCCCAGGGTGAGGTCGGCGCTTCACCTCACCCAGGCCCAGACGGGCCTCTTCATCACCGCTTTCTCGGTTCCAGCGGGGCTGGCCATCATGTTCGTCGGCGCCCTTTCCGACCGGATCGGGCGCAAGCAGGTGATGGCCCCCAGCCTTGTCGTGTACGGGGCGGGAGGCATCATGGCCGCGCTCGCCGCGCTGCTCGCGCAACGCCCGTACTGGCTCATCCTCGGCGCAAGGGTGATCCAGGGCGTGGGCGCGGCGGGCACTGGGCCTATAGCCACGGCGGTGGCCGGGGACATGTTCCAATCCCAGGAGAGGACGCGGGCTGTCGGTATACTCGAGGCCTCCAATGGGTTCGGCAAGGTGATGAGCCCCGTGCTGGGCGCGGGCGCGGCGCTGGTGGCCTGGTGGGCTCCGTTCCTGCTCTTCGCGGTGCTGGCCCTCCCTGCGGCCGTGGGCGTGTGGGCGCTCTGCCCCGAGCCGGTGCGCCGGGGTCGGCAGCAGACCAGCACGCGCACGTACTTTGCCGACCTCGGCCGCGTGTTCAGGGAGAAGGGCTGGTCCCTCGCGGCCTGTTATGCGGCAGGTGCGGTGGTGCTGCTCGTGCTCTTCGGCGTGCTCTTTTACGCCTCGGACGCCCTCGAGCAGCACTATGGGGTCGGCGGCCTCATGAAGGGCGTCATGATAGCCGCGCCCATATTCGTGATGTCGGCAACCTCGCTCCTCGCGGGGCTGTTCCTTGAAAAACATGTGACGCTGCTCAAGACGGCCGCGGTGACAGGACTTGCGCTCGTGGCTGCGTCCCTTGGGCTCCTGACCTTCCGGTCGGGGCTTGCGTGGCTGGGGGCGCTGACAGCCGTGATGGGACTCGGAAGCGGGCTGGTGCTGCCCTCTCTCAATACGATGGTGACAAGCGCAGCGGGGGGCCAGATGCGCGGGATGGTCACCTCCGTGTACGGCGCCGTGCGGTTCCTCGGGGTCGCGGCCGGTCCGCCCGTGTTCGGCCTCATAATGGACTCGCGGTGCATCCCGGTGTTCGTCCCGACCGCGGTGGCGGCGGGTGCAGCTGCGCTTTTCGTGCTCCTCGCGCTGGACCAGAGGCTCCTCGCCCCGCCGCCAGGGAATCGCTAGGCTGTGCTCGGGACGCCAGCTTTGCTCAGGCCCTGTTTCGGGAATCGTGGTACATGCAGCCAGTTCATGAGTAAAGTGGTACATGCAGCAAGCGAGAATCAGCTACCGATATTTCCACACAGCTAAAGAAGGATTTTGTAAATGCAGCTAGAATTGACATGTACGATCATTAATACCAGAGAGGAGGCATCACAGGTGAAGGCTGGAATCATGCGGAGAGCATCGCGTGTCCTGGCATTGGCGCTGCTCCTTGGTGGCCTGGTCGCAGCCGTAGTCCCCGCCGGGGCTGCCGGCAAGTGGACGGGCACGCTGGTCGTGTGGGACTTCCCGAGGCCGGAGGCGGCAGCGGAGTGGGAACTCGCGGCGTTCAAGAAGTTCGAGGAAAGCCATCCCGGCGTCAAGATCGAGTACACCAAGCTGTCGTGGGCAGGTGGTGGTGAGAAACTCGACGTCGCGGTGGCTGCGGGCGATCCCCCCGACATCTGCGGGAGCGGCCTGCGTCTTCCGTATGTGCTCCAGGGTGCTCTCGAGCCCATCGACCCCTACCTGACGGCTGAGGACCTCAAGGATTTCTATGAGGGCTCGCTCAACGCGGTCACGCTGAACGGCAAGCGGTGGGGGTGGCCGTGGTACAATACGGTCTACACTCTGTACCTCAATGTTGACCTCTTCAAAGAAAGGCGCGTTCCGCTTCCCGAGAACGGCCAGTGGACGTGGCGCGAGTTCCTGTATGCCATGCAGCAACTCACCTTCGACCGGGACGGCGATGGCAAGATCGACGTGTATGGCTTCGGCTTCACAATTCAACCCACCTACCTGCAGCCTTTTGGCTTCATCTACGCCGAGGGTGGACGGATTCTGAGCCCCGATGGCAAGGAGTTCGTCCTCGATAAGCCCGAGGCGGTGGCGGGCATAAAGAGGCTGTACGACATGGTCTGGACGTACAAGTGCGCGCTCCCCGGCGCGGGCGGCATGACCACGGTCGATGTCCACAATGCCTTCCTGAACTCGAGGAGCATTGCGGCATTCGCCGATACGACCGGGATAATCTCTGCCTTCACGACCCATAACCAGAAGGTCGAGAAAGGAGAGATCCAGGGCCAGAAGATAAACCTTGTCACCGCCGGCTATCCGCGCGGCAGCACCGGCCTGCCGGTGGCGGCGGGTCCGGGCGTCGGGAGCTGGGCCGTGTTCAAGCAGAAGGACCCCGCCAAGCGCGACGTCGTCATGGAGCTTGCGAGATTCCTCACGAGCGGCAAGAGCCAGAAAGAGGTCGTCCCGCTCATAGGCACATTCCCGAGCCGCAAGTCCGCGGGGAACGTGTGGGCGGGCCATCCGTATCTCGAGCGCGTCGCGCCGAGCGTCGAGTATGCCGTCTACCCGCCGATGCATCCCGAGTGGGCGAAGATCGACGAGAAGATCATGAAGGAACTCCAGCTTGCCATGCTCGGAGAGAAGACGATCGAGGCCGCCCTGAGGGACGCAAAGAGGCAGGTCGAGCGCTTCCTCAGGCCGTGAGCCGGTGAGGACGCAAGAGCGTAACGCGGGGCCGGGCCACCCGGGAATGCTGCCGGGGCCTGTCCCCGCGGTCCCGGCCCCGTGGTCTCTCACCTTCGGTCGGGGCTGTCCCGACAGGGAACGCCAGAAAGGGAGGTCGGTGGAAACGTGCCTGGCGCGATGTCACCGACGGTCGCAAGCGCGAGACGATACGGAAGGAACCCGTATTTGCAGACGTTGCGGCTCATCCGCAAGAAGAAGTGGGCTTACGTTTTCATAGCTCCCGACATCCTGCTCTTTCTGGGCTTCATCGTGGTGCCCGTGGTGCGGTCCTTCATGCTTGCGTTTCAGGAGTTCCGGCTCTCGGGCAACGTGTGGGTGGGCCTCGACAACTTCAAGTACGTGCTGACGGACCCCGTCTTCGGCGCGGCTATGCGCAACACAGCGTTGTACACGGTGGTCATGGTCCCTCAGAACATCATAGTGGCGCTTCTCCTGGCGAGCATTCTGAGGCATCTCTCCGAGCGCACGCAGAGCCTTTTCAGGGCGGCATACTATCTCCCCGGCGTGGCGTCTGCGGTCGTCATCTCCATGGTGTGGAAGTGGATATACGATCCCAACTTCGGCCTGTTCAACTTCCTCCTGAGTAGGATCGGCCTCGGACCGTACCCATGGCTCACAAGTCCCAGGACGTCGCTTTTCAGCATCATGCTCATGGGCATCCTGGCGGCTCCAGGGGGTTTCATAATCCTGTACCTTGCAGCGATGAAGAAGATCCCGAGGGATCTCTATGAGGTCGCCGATATCGACGGCGCCACGCCCATCCGCAAGTGGTGGAACATAACCCTGCCGCTCCTCAAGCCCACCACGCTCTATCTTGCGATCGTGTCCACGATAGGCAGCTTTCAGATATTCACGGCCGCGTACGTCATGACGCAGGGCGGACCAGGGTATTCCACGACCACGGTGGTATACCTCATCTATAACACGGCGTTTCGCGACTTCGAGTTCGGGCTTGCGTCCGCCCAGGCCGTGATCCTGTTTCTCGTGATCGTCGCGGTGTCGGTCTTCAACTTCCGGCGGTTCTCCACGGACGTCCAGTATTAGGGACGCCGGCAGTGGGGGTGAGTAAGCATGTCGACAAATGGCGCGGTCGTGCGAGGCAAACCCGGACGGTGGGCGCTGCACCGGCGGCGGGCGACGGCAGGAGCTGTTCAGGGAGGGCCGTCCTGGCGTCCCAGGGGGGTCGCCCAGTGGGCCGGGGCGATCCTCGTGATGACGTTTGTGACGGCATGGGCTGTTGTGTCGCTCGTGCCCCTTGTGTGGCTGTTCACCACGGCGCTCACGCCGTCGTCGGCGCTGCTCCGGATCCCGCCGGACGTCTCCGTGAGGAATTTCTCGCTCGACAACTTCAAGCTCCTCCAGGAGAGAGCGCCGCTGCTTCCGAGGTGGTTCCTGAATACGGTGCTCGTGGCCTCGGCTGTCACCGTGTTCAACCTGTTCTTCGACACCCTCGCGGGCTACACCTTCGCCAAGCTGCAGTTTCCCGGGCGCGACATCATCTTCTGGACCATCCTGTGCACCATGATGATCCCGGGGCAGGTGACACTGGTCCCGATGTTCATGATAGTCAAAGCCCTGCACTGGTATGATAGCTACTTTGCCATACTCATCCCGGCAATGGCAGGGGTGTTCGGGATATTCCTGATGAAGCAGTACATTCAGACGCTCCCCTCGGAGATCGAGGACGCGGCGAGGGTGGACGGGTGCTCCGAGTTCGGCATATGGTGGCGCATCATACTGCCCCTCTGCAAGCCGGGCATGGCCGTGCTCGGGATATTCGTCTTCATGGCGGAGTGGAAAGCTTTCATGTGGCCGCTCATAGTCCTCAAGACGGAGAGCAAGTTCATGCTCGAGCAGGGCCTCGCCACTTTACAGCAGCAGTTCTTCACCGACTACGGCCTCCTGATGTCGGGCGCCGCGTTTTCGGCGCTCCCGATGATCCTGGTGTTTTTCGTCTTCCAGAGGTACCTCATGGAAGGCTGGAGCGTCGGCGGGGTGCTGAAGGGCTGACGACAGGAGACGTTCCGGGATGCTGTCTGGGAGGACCGCGACGCGACGCAGCTGCGCGGCACAGGACAAGGCTGCGTGATGCCGGGGGGAGCGCGATAAGGGACCGGGGGCGCAGGGACATATGGATCTCGTGGTGGCACAAGGGGGCGGGCGACGGATGGTACCTCAGGCCTTCCTCACAGGCGGAGGTCTTCCCGGGAGGGTCGCGAACTTGCTCTGCAGGCGCGCGGTCGTCGTGGCCGGACTGGCCTTTCTCCTGATGGTGCTCGGCATCGTTCAGGGGACGGGAAAGTGCGCCGGTGCGGGAGGCGGGAGCAAGGTGCTGGTGAGGACCGGGATAGAAGTGCTCGCGAGGGACGGCTTCGGCCTGCTCGCCGGCAAGCGGGTGGGGCTTATCACGAACCATACAGGCGTGGACTCGAATCTCAAGAGCACCATCGACATTCTGGCTGAGAGCGGCAAGGTTAGGCTCGTGGCCATCTTCGGTCCCGAGCACGGTGTGCGCGGCGAGGCCCAGGCCGGGGAGAAGGTCGGCTCAGGGGTCGACGAGAAGACGGGGCTGCCGATACATAGCCTGTACGGCAAGACCACGAAACCCACGCCCGAGATGCTGAAGGGAATCGACGTCCTCGTGTACGACATCCAGGACGTCGGAGTAAGGTTCTATACGTACATATCGACGATGGCGTACGCGGTGCAGGCCGCGGCTGAGCATGGCATCGAGTTCGTCGTGCTCGACCGCCCTAATCCCCTGGGCGGGCTTGCCGTGGAAGGACCCGTCCTGCGAAAGGAGTTCGCGTCATTCGTGGGAGTCTATCCGATTCCGGTCAGGTACGGCATGACCGTCGGCGAGCTCGCTGGCCTCTTCAACGCCGAGTTCGGGATCGGCGCGCGCCTGCGCGTGGTCAGGATGGAGGGGTGGCGCCGCGAGATGTGGTTCGATGACACCAGCCTGCCGTGGGTGAAGCCCTCGCCCAACATTCCCACCCTGGCGAGCGCCACGGTGTACCCCGGTACGTGCCTGATCGAGGGGTTTGCGACGGTATCCGAGGGGCGCGGGACGGATCACCCGTTTGAGTGGGTGGGCGCCCCGTGGATCGACGGCCCGGCACTCGCACGTCGACTGAACGAGCTGGAACTGCCGGGCGTAACATTCGGGGCGTGCGAGTTCACTCCCACCTTCTCGAAGAATGCCGGGAGACGGTGCAGCGGCATGGAGGTAAGGGTGACGGACCGCACGGCGTTCCTGCCCGTGGCCACAGGGCTGCATGTCGTCGCGGCTATCCTCGAGATGTACCCGGCGCAGGCAACGTGGGCGTATGGCGGCAGCCACTTCGACAGGCTCATGGGCACCGACCAGGTGCGGCTCCTGTTGCAGAAGGGCACATCCGCGCGCGATATCGTCGCATCGTGGCAGGCCGACCTCGAGGCCTTCCGCAAAGTGAGAACGAGGTACCTCCTGTATCGGTAGGTGCGGGCCTGTCGCTTGTTCCGACCTCTTCTGGCGCACGGGCCTTGCCCTCCCGTGCCAAGTGTGCTATATTAACAGTGTCACGATGGGCGACTTGAGAAGTGTGGCACCCGAAGGCGGAGGATTCGTCGACGGGTTCGCCGGCGATGTTTCGTCGGCGATATCGAGAAGAGATAGAGGGTTTCGAGCGGAGAGATACCCAAGCTGGCTGAAGGGGAAGGTTTGCTAAACCTTTAGACGGTTGAACAAACCGTGCGGGGGTTCGAATCCCCCTCTCTCCGCCATATTCTGACCATCACGACGGCCCGCGGGCCGTTTGTTCACATCACACACAAGTGTCGCGCGCCCGTAGCTCAGTGGATCAGAGCATCTGACTTCGGATCAGAGGGTCGTGGGTTCGAGTCCCTCCGGGCGCGCCAGTGTTTACGGGGGTCTTGCGGGATCGAAGAACCGCTGCAGACCCCTTTTCTACTGTACGTCCCGTTCTCGTGCGCGTGGCGCACCGTATCGTCCCCCAACCGGCAACCGCGAGTAGCCCAGACTCTGGAAAAGTGGCAGCGATTTGTGACGCTTCACATTAGGGGGGTGCATCGACAGAAAAGCCAAGTATAAAACCGCCTGCTCTAGGCAGAATTGATAACGGGCGCCAATTCGTCCCAGCACATGATGGCTCCGGCACAGAATGGCCAGGGTCAAGGTTATGGCAGCTTTTCGGGAGAGGAGGTGGGTGGATCGTGCTCGGGATGTTGCGGCGACTTCTTTCCCGACGAATGAGGCGCAGGCAAGGTTCCGGACAAGCCGAGACAAGCTCTGTTGAGGGACGGATATCCTCCAAGTTACCTGTCAACCGGGAAAGGATCAAAGCTGCGTTTGGCAATAGCGCTGACCTGGTCCTCCGAAACCTGCAGGCTGGTGCCCAGGGGAAGATCTCTGCTCTCGTCGTTCACATGGACGGCCTCGTAGATAAGAGGCAGGTCGCTGAGGCGGTGATCGAGCAGATCACCGACATAGATCTTAAATGGGATAATCCAAGACAGGCGTATGCTGATCTCAAGGTCCGCCTTCTTTCCGCAAGCGGCGTCGAAGAAGTCGATTCACTGGACAAGTTCATCACGCATGTCGCCGGCGGGCACAGTGGGGTCTTGATCGATGGCGTCGAAAAGGGACTGGTTTGCGACACACGTGGTTGGGAGCAGAGGGGGATAGACGAGCCGACTACCGAGGCCACCGTAAGGGGACCGAAAGAAGGGTTCGTCGAAGCACTGCGCACGAACACCAGCCTCCTGCGTCGCAGAATCATGGGGTCCCAGCTCTGGATCGAAGAGATGAGAATCGGACGTATCAGCCGGACGAGAGTCGCGATTGCCCACATTGCGGGAGTGGCCAACGACAAGATCGTTCAGGAGGTCAGAGATCGGCTCAGGAGGATCGACGTCGATGCCATTCATGAGAGCGGTAACATCGAGGAATACATCGAAGATGCACCGTTCTCTCTTTTCCCGACAACGCTGCGCACCGAGCGGCCGGACAAAGTCACAGGAGCCCTGCTCGAGGGCAGGGTCGCGATCCTCACAGACGGCACCCCGTTCGTCCTGATCGTGCCGGCCACGTTTACCATGTTCCTCACATCCACCGAGGACTACTACGAGCGATATTTCATCGGATCAGCACTAAGGCTCCTCAGGGTGGCTTCGTTCTTCATCTCCCTCACCTTGCCGTCACTGTACGTTGCTGTAACCACGTTCCACCAGGAGATGTTACCCACGCCTCTTGTACTGAGTATCGCAGCTCAAAGAGAGGGGATACCGTTTCCCGCCGTGATAGAAGCCCTGCTAATGGAGTTTGTCTTTGAGACCCTGAGGGAAGCCGGGGTCCGCTTGCCCCGGGTAGTTGGCCAGGCCGTCAGCATAATAGGCGCTCTCGTCATCGGTGACGCGGCGATACGGGCGGGTCTGGCTTCCCCGGCGATGATCATGGTGGTGGCGTTCACGGGGATCGCCTCGTTCGCCACCCCGGTGTTCAGCCTTGCTATCGGGGTGCGCCTCCTGCGTTTCCTGATGACAGTTCTGGCCGGGGCACTTGGACTATTCGGCATAGTCGCGGGGATGTTTGCTCTCCTGATTCACTTGACTTGTCTACGGTCATTTGGAGTGCCGTTCTTGGAGCCTCTTGCTCCGATAGTGTTTTCCGACCTCAAGGATGCCCTGCTGCGAGCCCCCTGGTGGGCTTTGCGCACCCGGCCCCAGTTTACCGGCAAGAAAGCTCCGACAAGGCAGGCACCTGGCCTTAGACCCAGGCCGCCTTCTCCTGAAGAGGAGGAGGTTCACCATCTGGTAGGCGAGGAGGGCGGCAAATGAGTAAGGTCGAGGGTGGGAAGATACCAGGAAGGCAACTTATGGCGGTGCTGGTGCTGAGCCGGGTGGTGCCGATGACCGTAGCGTTTCCCATGATGACAGAGCTTCAAGTGCCTCAGGACGCCTGGATTGCGAGCTTGCTCGGGACGCTCTTGTCCATACCCTTCGTGCTGCTTGTGGTGCGACTGGGGTTGAGGTTCCCCGATAAGACCATTATCGAGTACAGCGAGCTACTCTTGGGCAAGTACCTTGGGAAGCTCGTCGGGCTGATCCTGATATGGTACTGGATTTCGGTGGTCGCCGATGTAGCGAGAGAACTCGGAGAGGCCTACACCATAGCTATCATGCCGGAAACGCCCATACTGGTTTTCATGACCGTAACGGGCTTTCTGGCAGCCAACGCGGCCCGGGACGGTCTTGAGGTTGTTGGACGGATGGGCGAGAATGGTGTCTGGGTCGTCCTCTTCTTCCTGATAGTCATGTTTGTCCTTCCGTACGATGAAATGCGGTTCAAGAACCTGGCCCCGGTCCTGGCGCGCGGGGTTCGGCCACTCGCAGCCCCAACAGGGACTGTTGTCTCCTTCTTCCTGCAATTCATCGTCCTGGGCATGGTCCTGCCCTACCTGAACCGGCCAAAGGACGCGGCGCGCTACTCCGTGTACGCGGTTCTGGCCAGTGGGCTGCTCATGACATGGCTTACAGTAGTCCTGGTGGCAGTTTTCGGACCGACGGTATCACACCTGGCAATGCCAGCTTTCAGCCTGAGCAGGATGATAAGCATCGCCGATTTCCTGGAAAGGATCGAGGCCATCACAATGGGAGCCTGGACCCTGAGCAGCGCGATCAAGCTCGCCCTGTTCTTATGGGCGAGCGCCGTCGGATTGGCGCAGGTGTTCGGCGTTTCCCGGTTTCAGCCGCTCGTATATCCACTTGGGGCGATAGCCATCGCGTTCGGCATCCTGTTCTTTGAGAGCAACCTCGACCTGCAGCGCTTCCTCCAGTTTAAGAACCTCGGGGTCTACTCCCTCATGGTCACCCTGGGCACAATGGGCGTTCTGTATCTGGCCGCTCTCTTGCGAGGCAGGCTCCCCCTTGGCCCTGGTGTAAGGAGATGACCCCGATGGTGGGAAAACGAACGCTGAGAGCTGCTGCCCTTCTCCTGGTCCCGGTGGTAATGGCGACCGCGACCGGGTGCTGGAACCGGAGAGAGATCGAGACCATAGGCTTCGTCCTTGCGGCTGGCGTCGATGAAGCCCAGGAAGAGGGCAAGATCCAGCTCACGGTTCTCATAGCGAAACCCTTTGCCATAGGTGCTGGCATGGGAACCCACGGAACCACGGAAGAGAAACCTTTCTGGGTTGTGAGCAGCACGGGGTATACGGTGTTTGAAGCGGTACGAAACCTGCTCTCCCAGTCGCCACGGCGGCCGTTCTGGGCACACAACCGGTTCATCGTGGTCGGCGAGGAGTTCGCGCGGAAAGGTATCGGAGATGTTCTGGATTTGTTTTGCCGTGATGGAGAGTCACGTCTTCGGGTGTGGATTGTGGTGGCCAAGGGGGCCAAGGCGTCAGACCTTTTACAGACCGAGTTCGAGCTCGAGCGAATGCCGCCGGAAGGAGCCATGGGCTTGTTAGAGGCTGCTCGGATGGGACTGTCGACAGTTGGCGAAGACATGTTGAACGATTTCCTGCAAAGGCTCGAAGGAGAAGGCATAGACCCCATCGCTACCCGCGCGGAGATCGTCCCCAGGCCACAGGAATTCGATATTCGTGGGGAGTTGAAAAGAGAAAAGATAGGCGGATCACTCAGACTAACCGGGGCAGCAGTCTTTAGAAACGATCGACTGGTCGGCTGGCTCAACAAGCCAGAGACGAGGGGGTTCAACTGGATCACGGGCAAGGTGAGGAGCGGGATCATTGTCATTGAGAAACCTGGTGAAGAAGGCAAGTTCATAGGACTTGAGATCCTGCGGGCAAAAGGCGCATTCAAGCCTGAGGTCAAAGATGGCAGGGTTACTGTCACAGTGAAGATTGAAGCCGAAGCGAATGTGGGCGATATCCAGGGGTTCATCGACCTGTTCAAGTCGCCGGAGCTATGGGCCAGTATGGAGCGGAGGATGGCCACCGTGATCGAGAACGAGGTACTGGCCGCAGTGGCCAAAGCGCAGGAGCTCGGCTCCGACATCTTTGGGTTCGGTGCCGAACTGAACCGAAGGGATCCAAAGAAGTGGGCCAGCGAGTTCAGGGACCGGTGGGATGAGGAGTTTCGCGACATCGATGTCCAGGTAGAAGTCAAGGCCAAACTGAGAAGGTCAGGTCTGGTGCTCAGAAGCACGAGGATCAGGAAGTAGCTCAGGAGATCGTTGGCTTTCTCCAGGGTCCAAGTAGATCGCCAGAAATCCGCGCTGCTTTTCAGCGTGCAGGGGCTCTCCAGGGTTGCCGGTGTTGCACTCCGGGGACGGCGCGTGCGGTGAGCCTCGTTCGAATTTGGCGCTTAAGGCTAGCCGAATTCCAGGCGCCCCGCCCCAGCAAGCGCCGGCAACCCTGACACCCTCAAGAGAAGTGGCGAAAACTTGTGGCGCCATACTTAAGTAGCATCGTCGGACAGAGTCGCGCCACAGGACCGATGTGAAAGCGCGAATTGTCAACTACTGTGAGAATGACTCGCGCGACCGCGCTTTCATGCTGCGATGGTGGCGGGCGCAGGCCACCATGGAGGACTACCTGGCAGAACCAACGGTCTCGCTCAGGAGGAGTTGCCGGTGCCAGCTGTACTGCTCGCCCTCGCATTTGCAGTAATGGTTGCTTACGAGGTGCCCGGGATGATTCGGCGGAGGGAATGGGGGGAGCTCGTGCTGTTCCTCGTGCTCGTGTCCTTCGGTTTTGTGGTCAGCTTCCTCCAGACCATCGGGGTGCGGGTGCCCAACCCGGTCAGGGGGATCGAGTTCCTCACGGGAAAAGTCGCAGGCCTCTTTCAATGACTATTGCATTTGGCTTTTGGTGCTCGTGTGAGGTTGTCCCGATCATCGTGGGATTTCGCATAGCGCACCCTCGCCTGGCTTTTCATGCGTTTGCCGGCTCGCTCGTGGTGGTGCTGAAGACCTCGCCCTGCAGGCGAATCCGCTTGTGTCACTAAGTAGATCGCCGCAAGTTCGCGCTACTTTTCAGCGGGTGAGTGCTGTCCGGGGTTGCCGGTGTTGCCCTCCGGGGACGGCGCGTGCGGTGAGATGCGTTCGAATTTGGCGCGCGGGCTAGCCAAATTCCAGGCGCCCCGCCCTAGCAAGCACCGGCAACCCCAACACCGTCAGGGAAGATAGCGCAAACTTATGGCGCCATACTTAGCATCAGGGCGAACCTGCGGCTCATCGCGCTCTTGGAGATGCCCGCCGCCTTTACCTCACCTACATCCTCAAGCCCAACGGCACGGTTACGTGTCGACAGGCCATGCAGCATCGTTTCAAAGGCGTGACGCGCCAGGGCCTCACCATCCTCTGGCCCCTCATATGTCTCAATCGTAACCTTTTTCCGTCGAGCGTGCGCGCCCCGGGCAAGACCTCGGTGAAGCCGCCCGGTATTCCCCCGGTGATGAATATCTCGGGTCCCACCACCTTGTCGAGCGAGCCGCGTTGGTCAAGATTTGCTGGTGAAGATATGCTTGACACGCATGGTTTAGTGTTGCTATCTTGGTAACAAGCTGCAACCTGGCGATCTGACCAGACACTTTGCACTACTGCTGACCAAGGCGGGGTCGTGACCAAAGGCACGTCCGCAAACGCTTGGAAAACCACCAAGGATAAGGACGCCTCCCGTCCCCGGCTCAGGGGTGGGAGGGTGCTTGTTTTTGGAGGTCCCATCGATGCGAGGGGCACCGGCGGCAGCCGGGCCCAATAGTTAGCACTTAGAAGGAGCGAGATTTGCCGTGAGACACCACCACCAATACCTCATGATTCCGGGCCCGACCCCAGTTCCGCAGACGGTCGCGCTCGCCGGGGCGGCTCCGATGATAAACCATCGTGGTCCCGAGTTCGGAGAGCTGCTCAAAGAGACGACGCGCGGGCTGCAGGAGATCCTTAAGACCAGCAACACCGTGCTCACCTTCCCGGCGGCCGGCACGGGCGCTATGGAAGCCGCCGCCGCGAACCTCACGACGCCCGGGGGAAGGGTGCTCGTCGGAGTCGCCGGCGAGTTCGGCGCGAGGTTCGCCGAGATGTTCCGAGTCGGTGGGGCGGACGTGGCGATCGTGAAGTCCGAGCCCGGGTACCCTGTGAGCCCCGAAGCCATCCGGGACGCGCTCTGCAAGGACCGGTCCATCACGACCGTCGTCGTGACCCACAACGAGACATCGACCGGGGTGACGATGGACCTGCAGGGGATAAGGGCCGCCGTCGACCGGGAAGACGTGCTGCTCGTCGTGGACGCTGTGAGCTCCGCGGGCGCCATCGACATCGAAACGGACGGGTGGGGGATAGATGTCCTCGTTACAGCGTCCCAGAAGGCCCTCATGTGCCCGCCCGGTCTTGCGTTCGTGACGGTCAGCCCGAAAGCTTGGGATCGGGTTGAGAAGACCAGGGCGCGGAGCGTCTACTTCAGCTTCGCGAACGCACGCAAGTTCCTGGAGAAGCCCACCCCGCAGACTCCTTACACCCCAGCGGTGTCGCTTCTCTTCTCCCTGCGCGAAGCAGTGCGCCAGATCCTCGCCGAAGGCCTGGACGCGGTGTTTGCGCGGCACGCGCTCCTCGCGCGGGCGACGAGGGCCGGCATGCGCGCGCTCGGCCTCGAGCTGCTCGCGGCGGACGAATGGGCGTCGAATACGGTGACGGCGGTAAAGCTTCCCGCGGGTGTGGAAGGGCACAAGTTGCTGGAGATGCTCAGAGACCGTTACGGAGTCATCCTCGCTGGCGGAATGGGAGATCTCGCAGGCAAGATCTTCAGAATTGGGCACGTCGGGGCTGTGAGCTGGTCCGACATCGTCGTCACCCTCTCAGCGCTGGAGATGGCGCTTGCCGACCTCGGCATGAAAGCCGCCCTCGGCGCCGCGGTTGCTGCGGCTGAGCGAGTTTTCTCGGAGCAGGGGTGGCCGCTATGATGAAGATACTCGTAACTGACGGCGTAGCCAGGGAAGGAATAGAGCTTCTTCGCACAGAAGCCCAGGTGGACGTCTCAAAGCCGCTTGACGAGTCCGCGCTCCTCGAGCGGATCTCCGAGTACGACGGGATCATGGTGAGGTCGGCCACCAAGGTAACCGCCCGGTGCATAGCTGCAGCCGGGCACCTCAAGGTCATCGGACGGGCCGGCGCCGGCGTCGACAACATCGATGTCGATGCTGCCACGAGGAAGGGCATTGTGGTCGTGAACGCCCCCGGTGGCAACTCGGTCGCAGTCGCGGAACACACAATTGCGCTCCTTCTGTGCCTCGCTCGAAACATCCCGCAGGCCTGCGCCCACGTCAAGTCTGGCGGTTGGGAGAGAGGGAAGTTCATGGGAACGGAGGTCCGCGGCAAAGTGCTCGGCATCTTCGGCCTCGGCCGCGCGGGGGTCGAGGTTGCAAAGCGGGCGCTGGCTCTCGGCATGAAGGTCCTGGCGTACGACCCGGGTGTCTCCGCGAGCAAGGCCGAGAGCATGGGAGTCGTGCCGGCGGAGCCCAAGGATGTATTCGCCAACTCCGACTTCATCAGCCTCCACGTGCCGGTGACACCCGAGACCATAGGCCTTATCCGGCGTGAGACGATCTCCTTGATGAAGAAAGGGGTGCGCATCGTCAACTGCTCCAGGGGCAAGGTGGTGGACGAATCCGCGCTCGTCGAGGGCCTCAGGTCGGGGAAGGTGGCCGGAGTGGCGCTCGACGTGCTGGCATCTGAGCCTCCGCCCCCGGACCACTCGCTCCTTGGGTTCGACAACGTCATCGTAACACCTCACCTCGGCGCATCTACGTCCGAAGCACAGATGAATGTCGCGCTCGAGACTGCGAAGGCCATGCTCGCGGTGCTCCGAGGTGAACCCGTGCCAAACGCTGTGAACATACCGGTGCCGGCAGCTGAGGTGTTCCGCGAGCTCGTGCCGTTCATACCGCTCGCGGAGACCCTCGGCAAGTTCGCGTCGCAGTGGTCAGAAGGCATGATCGCTTCGGTCCGGGTAGGGTGGGGAGGGAAGTTGAGCTCCCTCGACACCCGGCCCTTGCTCAACTCCGTGCTTAAGGGCGTGCTCTCTCCGCTTCTCGGGGACGATGTGAACGTGGTGAACGCCCCGATACTCACGAAGGAAAGGGGTATTGCCATAAGCGAGATCCGCGTGTCCGACGGGGACGCGAATCCGAACGAGATCTCCGTCGAAACCTCTACGAACAAGGGGACGAGGCAGGTTGCGGGGGTCCTCTCTGCAAGACAGGTGCCGCGGTTGGTCCAGATCGACGGGTACCGCCTGGACATGGCCTTCACCCCATACATGCTGGTCTGTCCACATGTGGATCAGCCGGGCATAATCGGCATGGTCGGCACGACGCTTGGGAAGGCCAGAGTGAACATCTCCGAGATGCAGGTCGCGCGGAAGGCGAAGGGAGGGGACGCTATCATGGTCCTTGGGATAGACTCTCCAGCCCCGCCGGAAGCGCTAACCGAGATAGCCCGCCTCGCGGGTGTGCTCTCGGTGAAGCCTGTCTACCTCGAACGCCCCAATTCTCAGGCCGGGGCAGCGCAAGGAGGCTGACTATGGTGAAGCTTATGCCTTTTAGGGCGGTTTACTATGACCCCGGCAAGGTGGGCGCGGATCTCGGTGACGTCATCGCGCCGCCTTACGACGTCGTCGACGCTGAGGAAGGGAAACGTCTGGCGGACCGCCATCCTAAGAACGTCGTCCGCCTGGAGCTCACCATACCGCCGCCGGGCGGACAGGACCCGGCTCTCTACGAAAATGCCGCGCGACTCTGGAGGGCGTGGCGCCGGGAAGGCGTGCTCGCTATCGACTCCGAGCCATCCCTGTACTTGTGCGAGCACGAGTTCGAGTGGCAAGGCACGACATTCACGCGAACGGCGGTGATGGGCCTTCTAGACCTGAGCGAGGGCGTCCTGCCCCACGAGGAAACCATGGCCCATGCGAGAGAGGATCGCATGAATCTTCTCCGCGCGAGCCACGCCCTCCCGAGCCCGATGCTCGGCCTCTATGAGGACCCCTCCGGGAAGGTGGCGTCGATGCTTGCCTGCGTGCGGGCGGCGTCTGGGCCGGACCTTACGGCGACCTTGCCGGCGGAAGCTCTCAGGGTGTGGCGCATCCGCGACGACGCGAGCTCGGCCGCCATCGTGCAAGCCGTCGGCTCGGGCCCGGTCGTCATCGCGGACGGTCACCACAGGTGCGAATCGATGAAGAGATTGGCTTGGGAGACCGGGGACCCGAGGCGCATGCGTATCCTGGCGGCCCTCGTTTCTGCCTCGGACCCCGGCGTGGTGGTGCTCCCGACGCACAGGGTCGTCGCCGGATGGCCCGAAGGCGCGGATGCCGATCTCGTAGACAGGGTACTCTCGGCCTTCGACGTCATCGACACGAGGCCGTTCACACCTGGGTCCGGCGAGGACGCCGCACGCCGGCTGTGGACGTGGCTTCGCTCCCGGATCTCGTGTTCGGGCGGTGGGACCTCGTTTGCGGTGGTGACGCGTGCTAGTCTGTGGATCCTGGCCTACGACGGCGACACGCCCGAAATGCTGAGGCGTCTCGATCTCGAGATCGCCGAGGAAGCGGTGTCGCGCAGGAAGGCTGTCCCGGACGCCGCATGCGAGGTCGCGTACACCCACAACGGCCCCGCGGAGCTCGCCGCAATAGCGTCCGGCAGGATACAGGTCGCCGTCTTTCCCCCAGCGATCCCTGCAAGTGAAATCCTGAAGAAAGCGCGCGAGGGTTGTCTCTTTCCGCGGAAAACGACCTATTTCCTGCCGAAAGCACCTGCGGGTCTCCTCATGTGGGACCTGGACGATTGAAAGGACGCAGGGAGCCTCCCCTGCGCCCGCCCCGTGCCGAGCGGAGCGAGCGAGAGAGTCTGCTCCTGGAGACTGGGTGGTCGGCATAGGCAGCCCGATGCAGGCCTTCAGGCTCTCTGAGCGCAGGCTTCCCACGAAACGAGAGCTGGATGCCGCTGTACCCGAAAACCCTGCGTATGTGACTTTTGGCGCACACATTCCGGTTGCCAATTCGAGTGCCGTGGACCGTCCTGAAGGATATCCCCGTGAACCTTACAATGGTGGGCGGCAAGATCATCCACGAGACTCCCGGTCCGCTGTATTGAGCGGTTCTCGACGGACCAGCCATGCGATCATGGTGCTCATCTCGAACAGAATGATGAGCGGGATGGCGAGCGCAATCTGAGAAAACACGTCGGCCGGGGTCAGCACCGCCGCGAGGCAAAACGTTCCCACGATCACGTATCCGCGGTTCTTTCGCATTGTCCGGCATGCGATGACCCCGGCTCGCGCGAGCACCTCGAGGACTTGCGGCGAGACGGCATATCCGAGAGCGGAACCCGCGACGGTAGCCATCAGGCACACCAGGATCCTCCTGCGGAGCTCGGCAAGATGTTCCACCAGGTCCACTGCCCGGTCCTGCTCTCCGACATGCCGGCAAGCGTGTACGCGTCCCAACATCTCTCGCAGTAGCTCGCGCATGCTTCGCAAGACGAAACCGGCGGCGCACCTTGGTCTGGCTTTGCTCAAGGGCACGAGCACACCGCCCCCAGGCAATTACGCTCTCTTGGAGTCATCTGGCTCAGGATCTGCTTTTTCAAGGCCGTCCTGGATCTCTCGCGACGCCTTCTTGAACTCCCTGATGCTCTTGCCGATGGCTTGGCCCACGTCGGGAAGCTTACCTGGCCCGAACACGATGAGAGCTATGACGAGTATCAATATGAGCTCTGTTGCGCCGATGTTGAACATGTAGCCGGCTGCCTCCTCTGAAGTCAAAAGCCCAGAAAGTAGTACTATATAGGTCATGGCCAGCGCGGATGAAACGCTGTAGGGCGAGGAAAAGAGGTTGCCCTCGTCTTTTGCCAGTTGCCTGTAGAGATCAAAGGCAAAGGAATTGTTCCCTGCAACGACAGAATTGATATCTGCCTTGTCTGTCGCAGACAGCCTGACACCAGCACCGGAGAACACCGTTGCTAACACGCATGCCAGGACGGCAACTCCCATGACTACAGAGCGTCTTTTCATTTTCTGACCTCGCTCCTAGAATCCAGGGTTGACAGAGCGACAAGTCAGGCATTAAGATATCCATGTAAATGGAAATATGCCTATATGTTTATAAGGGTGATGTCATGAAAGCCATTGAAGAGGTTGTTCGGGTTTTCCAAGCCCTAGGGCAGGATACCAGGTTCAAGGTTTTCAAGGTACTGTGCGGAAGGACCTTTTGCGTCTGCGAGCTTGAGGAGATCTTCGGAATCACTCAGCCTGCCATATCCCATCATCTTGCCATCTTAAAGGACGCGGGCCTAGTGGATGATTCCAGAGAAGGCCAATGGGTATTCTACAAGGCGAACGTGGAGCGCCTTGAGGAATGCTGGCATATGCTTATGGGTATTCTTGACTTGCCTATAGATAAGCTTGCGGGAATGGATGAGATCGCGGAAAGGGTCAAAGAAATCGAAAGAAATCCTAAAGCACCGCGTCGATGCCGATAGACTAGCAAAGGAGGCTGAACTGAGTCTATGCCCGTGGAAGAAGGTAGCAGAGCGCAAGGATTGGGGTTCTTCGAGAAGTACTTGACTATTTGGGTAGCCGTTTGTATTGTGGTCGGGATTCTGGTGGGCTCGGTCTTCCCAGGCATCCCCGCGCTTCTCAGCAGGTGGGAATACGCTCACGTTTCCATTCCGGTTGCCATTCTGATCTGGTTCATGATATACCCGATGATGGTCCAGATAGACTTCGGGAGCATCGTCAGAGTGGGCAAAGAGCCTAAAGGTCTGATAGTGACGCTCGTCGTGAACTGGCTCATAAAGCCGTTTACGATGTTTCTGCTTGCTTCGCTCTTCTTGAGGATATTCTTCAAGCCCTTGATAGATCCAGAGCTTGCCCGGCAGTACGTGGCCGGGGCGATCCTGCTTGGAGCCGCGCCGTGCACTGCGATGGTTTTTGTCTGGAGCTATCTTTCCGATGGTAACCCTGCACACACCTTGGTCCAGGTGGCAATCAATGATCTCGTGTTGCTCGTCCTCTATGCTCCCATCGTCATGTTTCAGCTTGGACTCACGAAGCTCGTGGTGCCCTACGACACCGTGCTCTTGTCGGTATTCCTCTACGTCGTTATACCGCTTGCCTTCGGCTACTATACGCGAGTGCGCCTCATAAAGACCAAAGGCCTTGCGTGGTTTCAGTCGCAATTCCTGCCGAGGCTCAAGCCCTTCACCATAATAGGTCTTCTGCTTACGCTCATAATCCTGTTCTCCTTCCAGGGCGGGATAATCCTGAACAATCCCATCCACATACTTCTGATAGCGGTTCCGCTCACCATCCAGACATACCTGATCTTCATCATAGGCTACGCATGGTGCAAAGCATGGAAGGTAGATAGAACCGTAGCGGCTCCGGCCGCCATGATCGGCGCAAGCAACTTCTTTGAGCTTGCCGTGGCTGTGGCGATCTCCCTCTTCGGCTTGAAGTCAGGAGCGGCACTGGCCACCGTGGTCGGAGTGCTCGAAGAGGTGCCGATAATGTTAAGCCTTGTCGCTATCGCAAATAGAACGCGACACTGGTTCCCTGCTCCTAAGCTAGCGCCAGGCAAATCAGGGCCTAGGCCGGAAGGGCAGCCGGCGGCGTAGACGAAGCCCCGGTGGCTTGGTGTAGCAGCTTAGAACGACGCGTAGCGGGCCCGTCCGGAGGAGATGAATCCTTGCCTGGGATGTAGCGTTAACTCACAAAATCCTCTTGACTTCTATGTGGCCATATGGCAATATAGCCATGGAGGTGAACCAAATGCCTTGCCGTGACGTCATAACAAGACGAGTATCCATATTCAAGGCCCTTGGCCACGAAACCCGCGCGCGGATAGTGGAGATCCTGGCGAGCGAGGGAGAGAAGTGCGTGTGCGACCTCGTTGACCGGCTGGGTTTCGATCAGTCCACCATCTCCAAGCACCTAAGCGTGCTCAAGACAGCAGGGGTGGTCAGCTCGAGAAAAGAAGGGCTCAGGGTGATATGTAGTCTTAGAACACCGTGTGTCTACCAGTTCATGAGATGTATCGACCAGATGGCTGACGATGAAGAGTGCGTCCTCGTCTGCGCTGGCACCCAGAAGGGGAAGGAGTGAACAGCCCATGAAAGAACTTAAGACGTTTTTCCTGATATTGGGGGTATTCCTCGTTGCATACTTTGTCCCCTTTGGCAACCCACGCGTGCAGACGGCGATACTGGAAGCGTTCCACATGTTGCAGGAGTACGCAAGGGAGCACGTGCTGTTTTGCCTCGTTCCAGCCTTCTTCATAGCAGGGGCTATGCAGAACTTCATCTCCCAGCAGTCCGTGATGAGGTACCTGGGCAGAGGGGCGAGGCAGTGGCTTGCGTATGCGGTTGCATCGGTATCAGGTGCGATACTCGCCGTGTGCTCTTGCACGGTGCTGCCGCTTTTCATGGGTATATACAAGAGGGGTGCAGGTCTTGGCCCGGCGACGGCTTTCCTGTATTCAGGGCCAGCCATCAATGTCCTTGCGATTATACTCACGGCTCGCGTCCTGGGGTGGCAGATCGGGCTTGCGAGGGCCGTCGGAGCAGTGCTGTTCTCTGTGGTCATAGGGATCCTCATGGCTGTTATCTTCAGAGGAGAAGAGACGGAGAGACAAAAGGGGTTTGCTACCGCGGCGCAGGCAGTTGACGAGCGCGGGCGCAGCCTTGGTCAGACGACCGCGTATTTCGCGACCCTGGTGCTCATCCTGGTGTTCGCAGCGTGGGGTAAGCCTGCTGAGCCGATAGGGTTCTGGTACGATGTGTTCAAGATAAAGTGGTATCTCGTGGTGGCGCTCCTCATCTACCTTGCATACATGCTCAAAGCCTGGTTTAAGCCAGGGGAGCTTGTAGCCTGGAAGGACTCCACCTGGGATTTCGCAAAGAGAATACTTCCGCTTCTGTTCGGAGGCGTTATGGTCGCGGGGCTACTCATGGGTCGTCCTAGCGTTGACAGCGGCCTCATACCGTCACGGTACGTGTCTACGCTTGTCGGCGGGAACTCGCTATTTGCGAATTTCTTTGCGTCCGTCGTGGGGGCGTTCATGTACTTCGCGACGCTGACCGAGATCCCCATACTCCAGGGGCTCTTGGGTTCCGGCATGGGTCAAGGCCCTGCGCTGGCGCTGCTCCTTGCAGGGCCCGCGCTAAGCCTTCCTAACATGCTGGTGATCAACAGCGTCCTGGGGCCGAAGAAGACGATTACCTACGTTTCGCTGGTGGTCGTCATGGCAACGATAAGCGGTATGATCTTCGGAGCCATGGTCGCGTAAGTCCGAAGAGGCTCCAACAACGCGTCCCAAGGGGAGACTATATCCACGAAAGGAGGGGTAAGCGTGAAAGTAGAGATACTCGGCGTGGGTTGCCCCAAGTGTCGGAAGACGGAAGAAATGATCGGCGAAACCATACGGAAGCTCGGGATTGAGGCCGAAATCGTCCATGTGACTGATATCGACGAGATCATCGAGCGAGGAGTTATGATGACTCCCGCTGTGTTCGTGGACGGTGAAAAGAAGATCGAGGGGAAGATCCCCACAGAATCGCAGATCAAAGAGTGGTTCAGTAGGTAACGCATAAAGGCCCCGTCGCGGGCGGCGGGGTCAGTGTGCCCCCAGACACAGCCATGTTTTTGGGTAAAGCGTGAGAGAGGAGGAACCTTGAGTTGGGTTACAAAGTGCCACGAGAACAGATCCCCTGGTATCCTACGGTTGACATCGAGAAGTGTACAGGTTGCCGAACGTGCTATGAGTTTTGCTCGCACGGGACCTACGGGTGGGACGGAGAGAAGGGGACGCCCGTAGTGAAGAACCCGTTCAACTGCATCGTGGGCTGTAGTTCATGTGCTCTGCAGTGCCCGAGCGAGGCCATAATGTTTCCACCCCTGTCCATATTGAAGCAATACCGGTGAACGAGGGTGTAAACGGGGCCGCTCGAGCGCGCGGCAGTTGCTTTGACATCGTTTATGACTGGGCAAGCATCACCACGTTCGCTCTGACAAAGCGTTGGGGGAGGGAGCAACCTATGGAAAACAGGTCAACTGCAGCTCAATCACAGCCGGCGGAGAGCCGCAAGATCGGCGTGCTGCCTTGTTCGGGAGCGTGCAACGTAGGCATGATGACGACACGGGCTGTCGTTGAGATCGCGAGCAACCGCCCAGACGTCGGCTTTGTCTGCGCTCTCGGGCTCCCACTAGGAATACCAGGCATCATCGAGATGGCGAAGAAGGCCGATTACTATATCGCTCTCAACTGTCGCTCTCAACGGCTGCGAAGTGAGGTGCGCCACCAAATCTCTGGAGAAGGCCGGGATCAAGTGGGACAAGGAACTCACTCTGACTAAAGACCTCGGGCTCTCCAAAAAGAGGTGGCGCGCCGGCACGGGGTTTTGCTCCTTGTTGACGCCGCCCAGACTGCCGGCAGCTGCCCCATTGATGTGGAGGCGCTCGGCATAGGCCTACTGGTGCAGGCTTGGGAAGCAAGACGACCATCGACAGAGGTTGCGGAAGGACCAACGACGTATCCGAGCGACGGGGAAAGGCTTGACTGCGGCGTGTGCCGCGCAGGGCCATTGCCCGGTGACGAGAACTCCCCTGCGGTCCACGTCTTCGCGTTGAACAGTCAGGTCGAACAATCAATCCGCACCACATGCTGAAGCTGAATACGTGTATAATACTCGTAGGGAAGAGCGAGATCCCGGAAACTGCGGGCGAGACAGGAAGGTGTTACAGTGTTGAGAAAGCTCTTCAATATGAAGGAGCCGGTGAATACCTGGACTCACTTTGTGACCTTTATCGTGGCGATTGCGGGCCTGGTGTACCTCATCATGCTGGCGAGGGGCAATACCTCGAAGGTCGTCACCATGACCGTGTACGGGGTGAGCGCGATCCTCCTGTATGGCGCAAGCTCTCTGTATCATTGGGTAAGGACGGTGCCCCGGAAAGAGCTGATGCTCAGGCGACTGGATCACATCGCCATCTACCTTCTGATTGCAGGCTCGTATACTCCAGTGCTCTTCTATGGGCTCGAGGGCGCCTGGAGGACGGCGATGCTCGTCACCGTGTGGGTGCTGGCCGTCGCCGGCATGGTTCTCAAGGTATGGTTCATTCGTGCTCCACGCTTCATCACGACGGCCTTCTACCTGATGCTCGGGTGGATCGCCCTCGTCCCATTTCTCCAGCTCATCCACAACCTGCCGGTTGGGGCGATCGTCCTTATGATGGCCGGCGGTGCAGCTTATACCTTCGGCGCGGTGATCTATGCGACGAAGTGGCTCAACTTCCTCCCCAACAGGTTCGGGTTTCACGAGGTATTCCACCTGTTCGTCGTGGCCGGGACCGTCCTTCACTTTGTCATGATGGTGCTCTACATAGTGCCTCTCTAAGTATGGCGCCATAAGTTTGTATGGCGCCATAAGTTTGCGCCACTTCTCCTGACGGTGTTGGGGTTGCCGGTGCTTGCTAGGGCGGGGCGCCTGGGATTTGGCTAGCCTTAAGCACCAAATTCGAACGCATCTCACCGCACGCGCCGTCCCCGGAGGGCAGTACCGGCAACCCGGAATCTTCTCCCAAACCGGCATGGATTTCTGAACTCACACTTAGTTTGTCGTTAGCGCCTTGACTCCAGGACGGTATGGTGGTATAAAGTATCAAAAGCATCCTAGCGTTTTGGTAGAAGGAGGCGCTACATATGCATAAAAGATGCGCAAATTTAGTCGTACTCACGGTTCTCCTGCTGGTTCTCCTCACGTTTGGCGTGCCACCAGTGGCAGTGGCACAGGCCAGAGACGGCGGCACCTTGCGTATCGCAGCATCGTCGATCCAGCAACTCGACCCGTACAAGACCGCCGCCAATGACGAGATCAACGCCTGTAGCCTCGCCTACGACCCTCTCTTCATTCTCAGCAAGGACAACTTCAAGCCCATACCTCACCTTGCCGAAAGCTGGGAGAATCCCGATGAGAAGACATGGATCTTCCACCTTCGCAAGGGCGTCTTGTTCCATGATGGGAACGCCGTGTTTCCGAAGGGGACGAGGCGCGAGGTGACAGCGGACGACGTCGTGTATTCCATAGAGCGCTTCCGCAAGGTGAGCACGGCGTTCGTCCTGGGTGACATCGCCAGCGTCAAGGCGCAGGACAAGTACACCGTAGTGATCAAGACGTCCCGTCCCGAACCGTTCCTGGTCAACGACCCCAACCGCCTGGCAAGGGTGGTCGTCATGGCCCGCGAGGCTGTCGAAAAACTGGGCGAGGACGGCGTCGCCAAGACACCTATCGGCACAGGACCGTTCAAGCTGAAGAGCTTCACGCCAGACCAGGGTCTCGCCTTCGAGAAAAACCCCAACTATTGGCTCCCGGTTCACCTCGACAGGGTCGAGTTCGTGGTCATCCCCGACCCGACAGTCCAGACCATGGCCCTCAGCGCGGGTGAGATCGATGTTGTGCCGTACCTCTTTAACGTGGACGCCGTGGCGACCCTATCCAAGGATGCCAATCTCATACTCCTTTCCCGCGGCGGGTCATACCGCGGCCTCGGAATTAACGTCAAGACACCTCCCTTCGATGAACGGGCGGTTCGCGATGCCATAGCGAAGATGCTGGATATCGACAGCGCTGTCAAGGCCGTCGTGGGGAAGTTCGGGGAGAGGGCTTACGGGCAGTGCCCGCCGTGGGTTCCGTTCGGCTACGACCCGAGCCTCAAGAACCTCTGGCCATACGACCCCAAGGCCGGGCTTGCGGAGCTTGCCAAGGCGGGATTCAAGGACACGAATGGCGACGGGATCCTGGACCGCAACGGTCAGCCGCTCAAGGTCCAGATCAAGACGATCCCTGGCTCGCAGGTCAGGGTGCTCACGATCCTTGCTACGCAACTCAAGGAACTCGGCATAGACGCTTCCGTGCTGCAGCAGGACACTGCGGTGTGGGTGGACGACCTTGTGAAGGGCAACAATACCGGCATATTCTTCGACTTCAGTTACGCTGGCACCACGGGTCTGCATTCGCTGTTCCATGGCAGCATGATAGGCAAATCCAACACTCACTTCTACTCGAATCCCCAGGTGGATTCCTTGCTCGATCAGGCGCTCGGGACCACTGATGACAAGAAGCTCGCGAGTCTCTGGAAACAGGCCCAGCGCAAGATCATGGAAGACCGCGTGGCTATCCCGCTCTACTTCGAGTGGGGATACTCCGTCTGCAATAGAAAGGTCAACGACTGGGTCCCGCCGTGGGGTGGCCTGCACCTCGTGTCCGTCGAAAACAACGTCTGGCTCTCCAGGTAGGCCCGGGGGAAGTCCGGATGAGCCCCGGTGGACCTGGATGGGCTCGGATGCGCCCGGCTAGGCCTGGGGGTGTCTGGCATCGTCTGGCCGGGTCCGCTCCGGTCTGGTCTACTCCGGTCCAGCCCGCTTCGGTCCAGGGCTGTTCGGTTCGAAACGGTTCGAAACGCTCCAGAGCGGTCCGAAGCGGTGCCAAGCGACCTGATCGCCCTGAACAGCCTGGAGACCCGGCCGGGAGTACCTCGCTGCACAGCAGAAACCGTGCGCCCCGCTTCGCCTGTCGGGGAAGCGGGGCGCGCCCTCGAAAGCTCGAAAGGGAGTAACGCAGTGCTCAAGCATATAGTCCGTCGTCTGGCTGTGACGATCCCTGTGCTCATCGGTGTGACGTTCATAGTGTTTGCCATGGTGAGCTTCGCTCCCGGCGACCCGATCAACCTCATGCTCGGGTCCGAGACGGCCAATCCCGAGAACATAGAGAGGCTCAGGGTCGAGCTGGGGATGGACAAACCCTGGTACATCCAGTACGCAAACTACATGGCCAGGCTGGTGAGGGGAGACCTCGGCCGTTCGATCACATTCCGGCGCCCCGTGGC
Organism: Bacillota bacterium; assembly: GCA_030024085.1. Classification (GTDB taxonomy): domain Bacteria; phylum Bacillota; class SHA-98; order UBA4971; family UBA4971; genus UBA6256. The sequence continues at coordinate 29,822 of JASEJE010000031.1, forward strand.
GACCCAAATCAGAGAGCGGCTCCCCAACACCATAATCCTGGCCACGTCCTCAGCGCTGGTGGCGCTCATCATCGCGCTTCCGCTGGGGGTGATCGCCGCTGCAAAGCGGCGCTCCATCTTCGACTACGGGTCTACCACCCTCGCCATGATTGGAGTGTCCCTACCAGGGTTCTACCTTGGCCTCCTCCTCATAATCGTCTTCGGCCTCAAACTTCACTGGTTCCCCATACGGGGGATGCGTGGATTCGACGCCGGGTTCGTCGAGTTTGCAAGGCACATCGTACTCCCGTCGGTGACGCTCGGAGCCTCGATGGCAGCGATTCTGACCAGGCTGACGCGCGCGTGCGTGCTGGAAACGCTTTCCCAGGACTTCATACGAACCGCGCGCGCAAAGGGCGTCCATGAGAGAGTCGTGCTGTACAAGCACGCTCTTCGAAACGCCCTCTTGCCGGTCGTCACCACGTTCGGCATGCAGTTTGGGTCACTCATGGGCGGCGCGGTCATAACCGAGACCATCTTCTCGTGGCCAGGCCTCGGCATGCTCGCGGTAAACGCCGTGAAGCAGCGGGACATACCTCTTATACAGGGTACCGTGCTTGTGTTTGCAGTAAGCTTCATCCTGGTGACGCTGGCGACCGACCTGCTATATATCTTCATAGATCCGAGGATCAGATATGAGTGATATGGAGCAAGAGATAGCCCGTGTAGAGACGCAGTCCATACGTTTCGGGAGAGTGTTCGCACGGCACAGGCTGGGCGTACTGGGGGTCGTGATGGTCGCCCTCTTCGTGGGGGCCGCCGTGTTCGCCCCCCTCGTCGCACCGTATAACCCATACACCATGGATCTTGCCAATACCAACCAGCCTCCCGGGTCGCCGGGGCACCTCCTCGGCACCGACAACTTCGGCCGCGACATCCTATCGCGGCTGGTACATGGCTCTCGCATCTCACTCCTCATAGGAGTAGTCGTCGTTTCAATAGCGAGCGCGCTCGGCACGTGCCTCGGCCTGGTCTCAGGGTACTACGGCGGCTGGGTCGACCAGGCCGTCATGCGGATGGTTGAGGTGTTCTACTCGTTCCCCTTCCTCATCCTCGTCATCGCTGTGATGGCGCTTTTCGGCCCCAGCATATTCAACGTCATGTGGGTGCTGGGCGTTGTGAGCTGGCCGATGTACGCAAGGCTCGTGCGCGCGCAGGTGCTGTCGCTCAAGACTACCGATCTCGTGCAGGCCGCGAGGGCGACGGGTTGCGGGGACGCGAGGATCATGTTCAAGCACGTGCTCCCCAACGTCCTCACCCCCGTGATAGTCTCGGCCACGCTCGGAATCCCTTCAGCGATACTGTCGTCGGCTGCGCTGGGTTTTCTGGGGTTCGGGGTCCAGCCCCCGACGCCCGAGTGGGGCGCGATGGTGAGCGAAGGGAAGGATTTCATCCTGCTGAATCCCAATCTCATTGTATGGCCGGGGTTTTGCATATTTCTCGTTGTGCTCAGCTTCAACTTCGTCGGAGACGCGCTCAGAGACGCGCTTGATCCACGCTTGAGCAGGCAGCTTCACTGACTTTTCACATGAGGACGGCCACGACCGACGGCAGACAGGGAGGGAGACACTTGGACATCGATCTCTTTCTTTCGCGAGTACCTCGTTACCAGCGTTTCCTCACAGTAGACGAACTCTTTGACCACGCACGGACGGTGAGCCGGGCCCACCCCGACCTCGCCCGCTACCAGGAAGTCGGCAGGTCTACCAGGGGCGAGGCGATACCGATGCTCACCATCGGGGACGGTCCTCAGCACGTGATGGTCTTTGCCTGCCCCCATCCGAACGAGCCTATCGGCGCCATGCTGGTGAACTTCCTCGGTGACGAACTCATCGCCAATAGCGCCCTTCGGGAAGGCCGCACGTGGTACCTGCTCCCGTGCGTGGACCCGGACGGGACCAGGCTGAACGAGGGGTGGTTCAAGGGGCCGTTCAACATCAGGAACTACGCGAAGCACTACTACCGGCCCCGTCCCCAGGACCAGGTTGAGTGGACTTTCCCCGTCGAATACAAGACGTTCATCTGGAAGGACCCGACTCCGGAGACAAGGGCTCTCATGAACGCCATCGAACTCGCAAGGCCCGACGTGATGTATTCGCTTCACAACGCAGGCTTCGGCGGGGTGTACTACTACATCTCCGCGCCGCTTGCGGCCGCCTACCCGACGCTGCACCGCGTTCCGACCGAGCGCGGGCTTCCGATGTCCCTGGGCGAGCCCGAGATGCCGTGGGCGGTCGAGTTCCACCCGGCCGTATTCAGAGTGCCGAGGGCGACCGATTCCTACGACTACTATGAGAAGTACGCTCAGGGCGACCCGGCGTCATACATGACAGGCGGCGCCTCGAGCTTCGAGTTCGCGGAGCGCGTGAGCGCGCCGTTCTGCCTCGTGACCGAGGCCCCGTACTTCAAGTCCGCGAAGATCGGGGACACCTCGCGGATCGACGAGAAGCGGGGCGAAGTGGTGCTGCAGGGAATCGAGCGCACGAGAACCATCCTCGAGACGCTCGACCGCCTGCTCGCGGAGACCAGGGCGGATATGACCGAGGGCGCCATATTCCTCAACGCTGTCACGGTGTTTGTCGAGTCAGGGCTGAGGTCTCTTCCGAGCCAGGAGAAGTGGGCGAGGGAGGCCCCGGGAATGGACGAGCCGGCCACCGTGGCCCAGCAGGCTGACGCTCTCTGGGTGGGCAGCTTCTACAGGATGCTTGTCGGAGCCATGCTGCAGCGGGCGTTTGAGGCCCAGCTCGCCGCCGCGGGCGCTGCGTCCGGCAAGGCGGCGCCGGGCGGACCGGTGCCAGGCAAAGGGGCGGCGCCCGGCGAGGCTGTGAGACGCGCCCACGACGAACTCGAGACGCACATCGATGAGTGGGCGAGGGATATCGAGGTCAACCTTCAGTACGAGGTGGTCCCCATACGCGACCTCGTCCAGGTACAATACGGGGCGCTTCTCGCGGTGCTGGATGCCCTCGACAGGCACGCTTCCCCAATCCAGTAGAGTAGTAGATAGCCACCCAGGAGCTGAACGCAGAGGACCCCCGCCGCAGGCGAGGGTCCAGCTTGCTATTTGCCCGCGCACGATGGTGCCCATTCGCACGACGTGTCCAGGCGCGTCAGGCGGATGACCTCTGACCCGTCCGGGCTCATGGCATACAGGTCCCAGCTCTTGTCGCGGTTGGATACGAACACGATCCCGGTTCCGTCCGGAAGCCACGAGGGATAGTCATCGAACACCTTGTTGCTCGTGAGCTGCTTTCTCCCACTTCCGTCGGGGCGCATCACGAATATCTCCCAGTCGCCGTCCACGAACGAGCTGAAAGCGATGAGCTGACCATCGGGGGACCAGTTGGGCTCGCTGTCGTTCACCCCTGCGGGCGAGATTCGCATCTCGGCGCCACCCGTCGCGCCGACGACGTATATTGCGCTCTTTCCGTCGCGCATGGACGTGAAGGCGATCCTCGACCCGTCGGGCGACCACGCCGGCTGGCCTGACTTATAGCTATTGCGTGTAACCCTGCGGACGTCGCGGCCGTCCGCAGTCATCGTGTAGACCTGAGCCACGCCGTCCCTGTCCGATGTGAACGCGAGCCTGGAGCCGTCGGGCGACCACGTGGGCGCGACGTCAAATGTTCCCTCGGGCCCGTCAGATACCCTCCTCAGCCCGGACCCGTCGATGCTCATCACGTAGATACGCTCGTCGCCGCCGTCCCGTGTCGACGAGAAAGCGACGCGGGAGCCATCGGGCGAGAGCGCGGGGTCGAGGTCGTCGGCCTTGTTGTCGGTGATGCGGAATTCCTTGCCGGCGGTTATGTCAAGGCAGTAGATGTCGATGTTCTGCTTGGCCGTGGACGGGAAGACAAGGGCGCTCGAGTCCGGAGACCAGGTCGCCCTGACCGTGCCGGCGCCAAAGTTCGAAAGCCGCGTCGCCCTGCCTCCGTCCGCACCCATGATGTAGATGTCGAAGGACTTCCAGGAGCCGTCACTGTCCGAGGTGAACGCTATGTATTTGCCGTCCGGCGACCAGCTCGGGTAGTAGCAGTTGCTCGCAAGGTCTGTCAGCCGCTTCGGGCCGGTGCCGTTCGAGTTCATCGCGTATATCTGCCCCAGGCCGTCCTTGTCGCGGGTGCTGTGGAATGCAATCCTTCTGCCGTCCGCGGACCAGGTGGGAGAGCCTTCGATGGCGTCGGGAGTCGACGTGAGCCTCGTCGGGAACGACCCGTCGGCGTTCATCACGTAGATCTCCCAGTTCCCGTCGCGGTCTGACGCGAAGGCGATCTTGCGGCCGTCCGGTGACCAGGCGGGCTGCCCGTCGGACGCCGTGTTGTTCGTGAGCTTCTTCTCGCCTGACCCGTCCACATTCATCACGAATATGTCCCAGTCGCCGTCCTCGTCGGAGGCATAGGCGACCCTTTTGCCGTCGGGCGAGAGCGTGGCCTCTATCTCGCTGCCCGGCTTGCTCGTGAGGCGCTTAAGCCCGCCGTTGCTTGCGGTCTCCGACAGGAACAGGTCCCAGCTGCCCTCGCGGGAGGAAGAGAGAAGCATGTAGGACGAATCCCGCGACATCTCCAGGCCGAGTATGTCGTACCCGTCGGCGGTCGACTCTCCTGCCTGAGTGCCGTCCAATCCGACCACATGGATGGTTGGCATGCCGTTGCGGTTCGAAACGTAAACGATCCGGCCTTGCGGCTCACCAACCGGCGCGGGGCTCTGAGGCGCGGCCGGCGTAGCGGGCGCAACGGGCGTAGCAGGCGCAGCAGGACCAGGTGCGACGGGCGACCCAGGCACGGCGGCCGGGGTGGCCGGTGTTGCGGGCGGCGCGAGTTCGGCCTGGCCGGAGGAGATCCTGACCTTGTCGCCCACCTGCACGGTGGCTCCCTGCTCGACCGACACGAGTTCGCCCGTGGACACGGCGTCCTGCACCTGGTGCACCCGCATGGTTCCCACGGCTATCTCGGTCACCGTGAGCACCTCGCCGGTCTTGGGGTGCCGGATGACTTCGCCTTCACGGTATATCTTGAGCTCTGTGCCGGGCCTGAGGCCGTCGCCCGTGCCGAGGTCCACCATGACCTGATTCCCTGACACGTGCACCACGTAGCCGGTGAGCGGGAACATATACTCGATCTTCTGGACGATCGTGTGGATCATGTTTAGGAGATCGGCCTCGCCGGACCCCTCCACCTGCTCGGCCGCGGAGATCTGACCGGTGGTAGTGTTAGCGAACCATACGTTGATGACGAGCGTCGTCCCGATCTTGCCGATGCTCCCCATGACCAGGACGTCCACCCCCTTGATCTTGCCGGCCTCGATCTTGGTGGTCTGGTCTACGAGGCCTGTCATGGAAAGGCCGGCCTCGTCGAGGATCGCCTGCAGCTGCGTGCGCTGGAATACCTGGAACCGGCCGGCTTTCTGCAGCAGGGTCGTGATGTGCTCCGCTACCACCTGCCCGTCGATGGTGGGGAGGGCCTTGCTTACCTTGAAGTCGATCACCGCGATTCTGAGTTTCTCCGCGGCAAGGGCGGGGCATGCGGTCGCGACGAGGAGCACAAGACACACCGCGGCGAGGGCCAGTCTTCGCTTCAAAGGAAGCTTCAAAGGAATCTCCCCCTTGTGTACTGCACACATTTTAGATACAGTCTGATTCTACTGGAAAGTCCTCCAGCAGGCAAGAGCGTCCTTTACACTAACTTGACGGCGGGCTAGATCTTTGGTACAGATAGACGCGGGGAGGGAGGGATGGATGGATGGGTGAGATGCCGGTGGACGCGTGTGTCCTGGATGGCATCGACGTGCAGCTTGAGGCTTCGAATGTGGCCAGGCGCCTGCACGCGGAGAAGGGCGCCGAGGACTACGCGGCCATTCAGGATCTTGTGGGCCAGGCGACGAGCGTTGCGAAGCCCAGGGCGATGTACAAGGTTGCCTATGTTGATGGCAGGGGAGAGGACTTGGTCAGCCTGGACGGGGTCAGGTTCCGCAGCAGGGTGCTGAGGGTCAACCTCGACGACGTCCACCGGGTTTTCCCGTATGTCGTCACATGCGGGACGGAACTCGACGACTGGTCAGCCAGGCTTGGAGGCTTCGTGGAGCGATACTGGGCGGACTGCATAAAGGAGATGATCCTCGCCTCCGCCATCAAGTGCCTTCACGACCACATACGGCAGGAGCACGGGTTGGGGCGCATATCCGCGATGAACCCCGGGTCTTTGCCCGACTGGCCGCTCAGCGAGCAAGAAGGCCTCTTCAGGCTGATCGGGGACGTATACGGCTCCATTGGCGTCAGGCTCTCCGAGAGCCTTCTGATGATACCGACGAAGTCGGTGTCTGGCATCTACTTCCCGACAGAAACCAGCTATGAAAACTGCCAGCTCTGTCCCAGGCCCAACTGCCCCGGCAGGCGAGCACCGTACGACGAGCGCCTTTACCGCGAGAAATTCGCGAAGAGGTGAACCACTGGCTTCACGGGGTGGACTGCCCGATGCCTGATGAGAACTGTCCGACGCCTGATCCGGGCTGCCTAATGCTGGGGGTGAACTGCCGGACGCCGGGGGCGGACTGCCGGATGCCAGAGGCGGTCCGCTACGCAGCAGAGAATGCCACTAAGTATGGCGCCATGAGTCTGCGCCGCTTCTCCTGAGGGTGTTGGAGTTGCCGGTGCTTGCTGGGGCGGGGCGCCTGGAATTTGGCTGGCCTTGAGCGCCGAATTCGAACGCATCTCAGCGCACGCGCCGTCCCCGGAGTGGGACACCGGCAACCCTGGCGAGGACCTGCGCGCTGAAAAGTAGCGCGAATTTGCGGCGATCCGCTTAGGGGCCCTCGGCCCAGCCGTCACACCGGGTGGATCACGACCCCGACGATCCCCGGCCCGCCGTGCACTGCGAGCGGGGCGCCGATGTCCGAGAGGATGACCTCGCTGCAGTTGAGGGTGGTCCTGAGTCGCTCGCAAAGGCGCTTTGCGTCGGCAAGGGCATTCCCGTGGACGACCGAAACCCTCACCCGCGAGTCTCTGGCCGCATCTTTGGCGAGTTCAACCAGCCTGTCCAGGGCGGCCTGGTAGGTCCTCACCCTGTCCACCACCTCCACGACTCCTTGCTTCACGGAGATCAGCGGCTTTATCGAGAGCAAGGAAGCGATGAGCGCCTGACCCTTGTGAACGCGCCCGCTCTTCAGGAGATGCCTGACCGAGTTGATGACCGCATATGCGCTGATGCGGGGCCGGAGTTCCGCCAGGATGCGAAGGATCTCCTCCTTCGTCTTCCCGCATCGCGCGGCCTCGGCGGCCGCGAGCACCATGAACCCCGTCCCCATGGACGCGGACAGCGAGTCGA
>JASEJE010000032.1:0-5046 GCA_030024085.1 Bacillota bacterium
AGGGCAGTACCGGCAACCCTGGAAAAGTGGCGGTGATTTCTGAACCCACACTTAGCAGGCTCATGAGGATCATCGGGGATCGGCTGCCTTTCAACACTGTGGACCCCGAGGACCCGCGGAGGGTGGCGCTTGACAAGACATCCGGCCGGTACAGACGTTCACTCCAGGCGTGGGTGGTGCACGCTTGATGAGTTGCCACCGCGTCGGCTGTAGCTCCGATGTAGCTCCGCTGCAGCACCGATGTGACTCCCCCGCTGCCCCGATGCAGGTCCGATGTAGCTCCGCTACTGCTTCGCTGTGGCTCAGCTGTGGCCCCGTTGTAGCTCGGCTGTAGCTCGGTGGCGCCTGCACTCGGGTGCCGTCAGCGCCGTGCTCGGGCCCTGTGGTCGGGTGCTGCCAGAGCCGGGAGCCGCGCACAGAATGGACGGCCATGACAGGGCCTGACCCGAGTGAAAATAAGTGGTGGCGAAAGCAGGAATCCCCGCTTCCCCGGAGAAACGTATAGATGCAAGTTCTGAAACGTTAAAGTGAGCGCTCATCGTGGTTGCCACCGCTGTCGGAAGGCTGAAATGGCAGTCACTGGCTATTGCCGAAGCAGTCGTCCATGCTATAAATGGCCAAGCTCAGACTTGAACCATGTGCGGGCCGTATGCTGCGCTTGGGCGCCAAGCGGCGAGATGACGGCTTCATCCCTTGATTCTGGACTTGGCAATCTATAGTGATTCGTGTCAGAACACCGTGTAGGGTATGCGATGACTGGCGCGCGTCATGTGCCGCAACATGTGGCCGAGGGCAGGTCCCTTGCGGAGAGGACCTACACGAATTCGCGAGACAGAGTACTAGCCCGGCCGGCAGCACCGCAGGACGGGAATATTAGCGGTCGGTTTCCAGGACGGCCTTTCGCAGCGGGCCGAGGCCGCGTGCATCGGAGGACGATACCGGCGACCGCCGCCGGGTGTTTTCGAACGGCGACCGTCGCGGACGGGTGCTCAGGGTGGCCTCCCGTGGCGGCCTGGCGCCGCCGCCACCGCAGGATGGGGGATGGCAGACGTTGGATATGCTTAGAGTATTTGCCGGGTGATCCCGGAGTGACATACGTACGCTGCAGTTCCAGGTCGCATGGCGCGGCGTGGGGTTTCACGTGGAAGGACGCCGGGCTCATTCTTGCGCAGGTGACTGAGCAGCGTCGGTGGCCGGCGGAGGCTGGCGGAGGCCAACGGAGGCTGGAGGAGGCTAGCGGGGGCCGGCGGAGGCTAGCGGGGGCTGCGGAGGCTTCTGCGCCAGCACTGGGATCACCCCCCGGGGGCTTGGTAATACCATGGCTGTAACGATTAAGGACATTGCAAGGGTGGTCGGGGTGTCGCCCACCGCGGTCTCGCGGGCACTCAACGGCCACCGCGATATCGGTGAAGAAACACGCGCCAGGATCAAGCGCGTGGCCCAGGAGCTGGGGTATCGGCGCAATGCCATCGCGCGGGGTCTCGTCACGAACAAGACCGACACCATCGGCCTTTTCGTCCTGGGGAGGGGCTCGACGGGGTTCGGCGACCCATTTGCGTATGAGGTCATTCTGGGCGTCATGGACACGGTGAGCGCAGCCGGCTATGACCTCGTGCTTTACGGAGTTGGCGGCGCGCCCGCTGCGAGACGGTGTTCCGGGGCCTCATATGTCGGCAAGTGCAAGGAACGGTGCGTGGACGGGGTCATCATGATGGGCATACGGACTGATGACCCGCAATACCATGCGCTCGGGGGTCTCGACGTGCCATGCGTCCTTATCGATGTGGCGCCCCCCGGCGACGGGATCGGCTTCGTCGCGTCGGACAACGTCCTCGGGGCGAAGCAGGCCACCGAGCACCTGGTCTCGCTGGGGCACAGAAAGATCGCCATGCTGAACGGCCACGCTCATGCCACGGTGAGCACCGAGCGGCTCGAAGGATACAAAATCGCCCTGATGAACGCCGGTATTGCGTTCGACCCGGCTCTGGTGTTCGAGGGCGACTTCTCGAAGGAGAGCGGTGCCCAGGCTGCGGATTACTTCATGACGCTGCCACTGGCCCTGAGGCCGACCGGGGTGGTGGCGGCGAGCGATGTTATGGCCATCGGCCTGGTACAGATGCTCAAGGCCATGCGAATGAGAGTGCCTGAGGACATATCCGTGGTAGGGTTCGACGACATCCCGAGCGCCGCCCACGTCGATCCGCCTCTGACCACGGTGAGGCAGGCGCGCTACGACCTGGGGGCGTCGGCAGCGCGCATGGTGCTGCAGCGGCTGGAGGAGGGCAGGACGGCGATAGCCTTTCCGCCTCCTGGCATCCGCCTCGCGACCGAACTTGTTGTGAGGCGGTCCACGGCGCCATCGCCGGCGCCATCGCCATCGCCATCGCCATCGCCGCCACTGCGGCAGGCGAGGGCGGGGTCTGGACCTGCTGTGCGAATAGCCGAGCCGCCGGGCGAAGGCGTACAGACCGACTGACACCGAAACCCATCGGGGAGGGGCGGCGACACTCGATGGACGTAGCCGGACGCGCGTCGGGACATGCTCTGGGTGTTGGGTCGACGAATTCGAGTCTGCGGTCGGCTATGTGGGGCATCAGCAGGGTAGCAGGGTAGCCCCTTGTGCCGGGCGCTTCCCGGCACCAGCGAAGGATGAAAACGTCCGGTGCGTTTTCGGGGCGAGCGTAGTGCTATTCTGCCAGGTAGTACTGCGTTTCATAAGTCCTGATAGTCTTTGGCCTTGGGTCTTGTTCCGTCAGGGTAAGCTATCTGGCCCCGAGCACGGTGACATCCTGCACGTTCTTGCGAAACAGAGTAGTAGGCGCTGCACCGCATCTCCGGCGGCGGAATTGCCAGTTGACTTGTCCCGAACTCACCTGCGGAGGGTGCCGGACGGTCGGTTGGGGGATGGAGTCACCAGGGACTCCATGTGTGACGGAGCAGCAACGATGTAGCGTCCGGCGACTTAAACGTTAAAGTCGCTGCAAGGTTGCCCGGGAATTGAGGGGGCCATGCTCGGAATTGGATATGCCCCGGAGCCGCGTGCCACGCCGTGACTTCGACTCTGGGAAGCCGGCATTGATGCCGCAAGGTTCTGGAGCAGGCTGCCGGCTGCCAGGCATGCGTCGCTTCGCAGAGAGCACCATGTCGCATAGAGAGTAGCAGCTCAGAAGTGTTTGCTGAACTCGCGCGCGTTCGGGAACCCGTGTTTCGAGTAGTCAGCATCGGCGCGGAGCGCGGCGATTACAGGCTGAGAGCTTTGCGGCCTCTACCTGGTGTATTCAGGGTCATGTGTCCAGGCGACGCACATTGATCCACTTTAACGTTAAAGACAGCCCCTTGAAATCAGGTATATCGGGGTCGGCCGGTTATAGATAGCCAACCTCGAACTTGAGCCGCATACAGAAAGGGGAATCGCGGTTCTGTGGGCGCAGGGTCGAGACAACACGGTGCTCATCCAACTCCGGGATTGGCTGTCCATAGTAACGCTCCGTCAGATGCGAAACGCCATCCGTTTGGCGAGTCCTGCGGGCCTGTCTGGTGGGCCTACTCTCGGCCCTGGTGGCCTCTAACCGTGCAGTTCCCAGGAGACCCGTGATGTACGGAACGGGTAAGGCGGAAAGGGTGATGTAGGTCAGCAATTGGATTCGACGCGTGACGCAGGGAACGGGTGAGGCCCAGACCGGTGATGTACATCACTGGATGGCTCTCAATGGTGACGTGCGGAACGGTTGAGGAGGAACTCGTGATGTACGTCACTGGTCCCGCTTCGACGAGTGACGTATGGAACGATTCATGGAGGACCCGTGACGGAGGGAACGGGTGAGGCGGCAACGATGATGTGGGTCATCCGTTGGCCCCCAATACGTGACGTACAGAACGGAAATGGCCTGACGAGTGACGCACGTCATCGTTTTCCTTGCATGCGTGACGTGGGGAACGGGTAAGGCCCAGACCAGTGATGTACATCAGCGGATGGCTCTCAATGGTGACGTGGGGAACGGTTGAGGAGGAACCCGTGACGTGCGTCAATCGTCAGCTTGAGTGAGGGCGATACCAGTAGCTCCATGTGTCACGGGGCAGTAGTGGGTGGAGTTGCCTGACCCGGCGGAGTCGGGCGCATGGGGTGCCAGTGCAGAGGGCGCCAGCGCCCGGGGCGGGAGTGCCCGGGGGACCAGTGCCCGGGGCGCCGGCCGCGCAAGACACGTGGGGCATATGGGCACAGGGATGGAGGGAACCAGTTGGGCGGGGAGCGAGACATGGGGCGACATGAATGGTGCATCGTTGAAGATGGATTCGACTCATCGAAGGCCGGCCACAGGGAGACCGTGTGCGCGCTGGGCAACGGCTACCTGGGCGTAAGGGGGGCGCCCGAGGAGGGCCACCCAGCCTCAAACGCGGCGACCTTCATCGCCGGGGTATTCGACGCCACACCGGGCGGGGTGCCGGAGGTTGTGGTTGCACCCAACTGGCTTGGCATGCGTGTCCTCATAGATGGCGAGGAGTTTAACATGGCGTCCGGCGAGGTCCTGGAGTTCCGGAGGACCCTCAACATGCGCGACGGCGTCCTCGAGCGAGAGGTGCGGTGGCGCGACTCCCGTGCGCGGACGGCGCGCCTCATCTGGCGCAGGATCGTGTCCATGGCCGACGTCCACGTGGCGGCGGTGAGCCTCACGATCGAGCCGGAGGACCGGGACTGTTGCGAGGTGGTGGTGGAGTCCATCCTCGACGGACGGGTCTCGAACGCAAGAGCAGTCCACCTCGATGTTATTGACCGGGGGTGGGACGGGGACGCCGGCTACCTCGTGGCCCGCACGCGGTCCTCGGGCGTGACCGTCGCCGAGGCTGCGATTGTGTCGGTGTCGGGCGGCGAGGCCGAGGTCGTGCGCCGGGTGCCGCAGCACGCTGGGCCTGCGGGCGGCGCAGCGGACGGGTGCGCCACTGTGGCGCCGCATGCCAACACCCTGGGCCGTGCAGCGGCTCTCGACGCAACGGGCGAGGCGGGACCGCTCCCGGATGACGGCCTGGGTTCGTTCGGAGCCAGCGGAG
>JASEJE010000032.1:5143-30410 GCA_030024085.1 Bacillota bacterium
GAGATAGCAGAGATAGCAGAGATAGCAGAGATAGCAGAGATAGCAGAGATAGCAGAGATAGCAGAGGTAGCAGAGATGGCGGAGATGGCGCAGACAGAGGCTGGAAGCCGCACGAAACGTCTGCAACGGGGACGACAGGGATCACGCTGAGGGTCCGTTGTCGGCGGGGTCAGCCTGTCACCGTGGAGAAGTACGTAGGGTTCGGCACGTCGCTCGATTCAGAAATGGCGACAACGGCGTCGGGCGGGGGACGGGCCGCCGCTTCGGCCGGTGGGACGAATCGCGCAGGGGGCGCGGACGTTCCCGCAGAGAAGGCTGCCCTTGCCGTTGCGGCGAGCGCAGCGCGGCGCGGCGCGGCCTGCCGCTTTGCGGGGGTTCTCGGAGAACATCGCCGCGTGTGGCATGCCATCTGGGACCGCTGCGACGTCGTCATCGAAGGTGACGATTTCGCGCAGAGGGCCGTCCGCTTCGCCATATTCCAGATGGTACAGGCCGCGCCGCGCCACACCGATCGCGTGAGCATCGCCGCCCGCGGCCTCTCCGGCGAGGGCTACAAGGGCCACGTGTTCTGGGACACGGAGACCTTCGTAGTGCCGTTCTTCACCTTCACCCTACCTGAGATCGCCCGCAACCTCCTGGGCTACAGGTATCACACGCTCCCTGCGGCCCGCAGGAACGCCGCCTCGAAGGGCTATCGCGGGGCGATGTTTGCGTGGGAGAGTGCCGACACGGGCGAGGAGACCACGCCGTCGTGGGGTGACCCGGACCCTGTCACTGGAGAGAGAAGGCGTATCCTCTGCGGCGACCTCGAGCACCACATCACGGCCGACGTGGCATACGCCGTGTGGCAATACTGCCTGGCCACGGCAGACGAGGAATTCCTGCTGCAAAAGGGCGCCGAGATCCTCATCGAAACCGGCCGCTTCTGGGCGAGCCGGGCGTCGTACAATCCAGCTCTTCAGGCGTACGAGATCCTGCACGTCATCGGCCCCGACGAGTACCACGAGGACGTGAACAACAACTTCTACACCAACGCCATGGCTCGCTGGAACGTCCGGGCGGCGCTAGCTACTTCGGACTACCTCAAAGCGCTTCACCCGTCCGAGTGGACCCGTCTTGCCTCAGCCACCGGCGTTAGGGAGGAAGAACTAGCCCACATGGCTGAGGTCGCCGCGCGGCTGGTGGGCGGGCGCGCGATGAGTGGGTGCCCTGGCATCGGCAGTCAGTGGGCGGCCGCAGGGTGGGAAGCGCCACGAAAGGTTGCAGCCCTGGGAAGATTGGAGGCGGCTCTAGCTGCACCAGTGCCGTGTGGCGGCACCGCCGGCGACGCCGCTGCTGGAGACTCAGGCTCCAGCTGCAGCCCATCTGCCAGCCTTGGCCCCGGTCCGGGAGGCGGGGTCCGTTCCGGCCCTTGTTATGTTCCCGATCGTGGTCACCCTGGTAATTGCGGTCCTGACCCTGATTGCGTTCTCGATCCCGGTCAACATGGTGTCTGTGGTCCTGACACAGGCTGCGTTCCTGATCCCGGTCACGATGGTTATCGTGGTCCGGGGCCCGGCCATGTTCCGCCCTGCGGCGGGAATGGCACCGAGCAGACACGGGTTTCCTTTGTGATAGAACAGTTCGACGCCTTCAGCCACCTTGCCGACGTGACGATCCCGGCCGGCGACGGACGGTTCAGGCCCATGGAAGCCATCATTGGCCCCGAGGCGCTCGCAAGGTCCAGGGTGGTGAAACAGCCGGACGTCCTGATGGCGCTTTACCTGCTAGAGGATGCCTTCAGGGAGAACGTTCCACGTACCGTCGGGATCGTGGGCGCCGGCGGGACCGCGGATGGAACCGGCGTTGCCGATGCTGGCGGGAGTGCAGGTGCTGCTGGCGGAGCGGATGCGACCGGGGTCGCGGCGGACGCCACCGGGGTCGCGGGTGCTGCCGGAGCCCCCGATGCCACTGGGCTTGCGGATGGTGCCGGGGTCGCGGACATTGCCGCGACGGCAGGCGCCGTTGGTAGAGTAGGTGCCGTTGGGGGCGCGCGTGCCGTGGAGGTCGGAGGCGGCACCGAGTTTGACGATGCCGCCCAGACAGCGGATGGCTCTCGTGCTACGGGTGCCACCGAGGCTGCGGATGCCGCCGGAATCATAGGGAGGATCGGGGCAGTGGGCGGTATCGGGGACGGCGACTCTGCCGGGGCAGGACCTCGCCGACCCGAGCTGGCGGACGAAGGACCGCTCGGAGGCGTCGTCATCGCAGGCGGCCCCCCGGGACGCGGCCAGGCGGGCGGCGTGCTCTGGCGGGACCTCGGCCGCCCGGGCTGGAGAGAGTCGCGGTGGGAGGACGTCCTCCGGGCGAACTGGGACTACTACGAACCCCGGACCGACCACGGCTCGTCCCTGAGCTGCGCGATTCACTCCGTCCTCGCCAGCAGGCTCGGTCTTGGCGAGGAGGCATGGCGGTACTTCATGCGCGCCGCCCAGATTGACCTTGCCGACGCCATGGGTAATGCGGTGAACGGGGTCCACATGGCTACCCAGGGCGGCCTCTGGCAGGCGGTCGTAAACGGGTTTGCGGGCGTTCGCATGGACATGAGCACGCCCCGCCCCAGGGAGCCGAAGGAGTACACCTCGCCTTCGGGCCGCCCCCCCGAAGATGCGGTCGGCCTCGCTCCCTGGTCGAGCAGCGGGTTCAGCGTCAACCCCCGCCTGCCCGCCCACTGGAAGAGCGTTTCCGTGCCGCTTGCGTGGCGCGGCACCCGGGTGCGCATGCACATCTCGCGGCCCTGCTAGGGGGCGTGCGGCCTGGCGGTGCCCTGGCGACGGGGCGACGCGGACCCCGGCTTCTGACGAGCCGGCCCGAAGGACAGCCGCAGCATGGTGGGAGAGCAACGGCGAGGAGCCTGGGGCCTCGCGGTCTCACAGGACGCGGCACTGCCCGCAGAGGGCCTGCGACGGAAGGGCGGTTCTGGCGCGCCGGGTGGGCCGCGCCGCGAAGCACCTGAAAAGGGAGGTGATCACCAGGGACGACTGCGGACGGACGTGGCTGTTAGCTGCTATGAACGTGACGGGATAGCATTAACCCATTCGGACTAGCTCACAAGGAGGGACACCAAGGATGAAGAGGTTTGCGGGTGTGGTGTTGTGCGTCGTGCTGCTCGCGGCCCTGGCCGCAGGTGCTGCGGCGGCCGACAGGGTCACGCTGGTGCTTTCGGGCTGGCAGGCTTCGCCCGAGGAGCAGCAATTGGTGAAGGATGCCCTTGACTCGTTCGCGAAGAAGTATCCCAGCATAGAGGTGAAGTACGAGCCCATCGTCGAGGACTACTCCACGAAGATTAAGACCATGCTCGCCGCGCGCAACGCTCCGGACGTCTTCTACGTGGACATCTTCTGGGCCGAACCCCTCATGAAGCGCGGCATGTTGCTCGCCCTCGACCCGTATATGGCCAAGACCGGCACAAAGAGAGCGGACTTTGCCGACACTCTCCTCAACGGCTTCACGTACAACGGCAAAACCTACGGCATCCCGAAGGACTTCAACACCCTCGGCCTGTTCTACAACAAGAAGATGTTCGACGAGGCGAAGATCCCTTACCCGACGCCGGACTGGACATGGGACACCTTGCGCGACGCGGCGAAGAAACTGACGAAGGTGGTCGGCGACCCCGCCAAGGACCGCTACGGCATCTGCCTGCCTGTTGACGCTGCGCGCTTCCGTCCGTTCCTCGTGCAAAGTGGCGCCCAGTTCGTCGACAAGACCGGGACGAAGTGCCTCTTCGCGTCGCCTGAGGGCATAAAAGCTCTCGATTTCTATACCGGCTTCAAGGCGAGGGACAAGTCCGCGGTTATACCTTCCGAGGTTGGCGCCGGTTGGGGCGGCGACGCCTTCGGCAAGGAGCGCGTTGCGATGGTGCTCGAGGGCGGCTGGCTCATCCCATATCTCAACGGCAATTTCGCCAACGTCGAGTATGGCGTGTGCGAGCTTCCGAAGGGCCCGGCCGGGCGCGGCAACGTGTACTTCACGGTGTCCTACAGCGTGGCGGCGAGCTGCAAGCATCCCGAGGAGGCGTGGCTGCTTGTCGAACACCTGACGGGCTATGACAACCAGAAGAAGGTCCTGGAGACTGGCTTCGCCCTCCCGACCAGGGTTGCTCTGAGCGACCATCCGTTCTTCAAGGACAACCCCAACATGGCCGCCATCTTCAAGGGGTATGCTTACGCGGTGCCGTGGCAGTTCGGCGAGCACAGCGAGAAGATCATGAACGTGCTGAACCAGGCGATTGAGAAGGTGTACCTGAAGAACGAGTCGCCCGAAAAGGCGATGAAGGACGCGGTTAAGGAGATCGACGGGATCCTTTCGGAGTAACGCCTCGGAGTGGTGCCCAAACGGGTGGCGCCCGGCCGGCTGGCTGACATCGCTTGCATCGGCCGGCCGGGCGCGGCCGGACCCGACATGGCCTTGGCTGCATTGGCCCTGCCGTTGCTGCAGGCGTCTTTCGGCGCACGATGACCATGATGCCCGCGAGCGCGGCACAGGTGCCTCGCCCTGGCAGTCCTGGCGGTCACGGCAGCTCCGGATGCTATAGGTAACCAAGTTCGAGGCCACAACAACGGCTTTGCACATACCGCGCTTACCTGCGCGCTGCGCCGTCGGGCGCGCACGCATCTTGCGAGTTCGAGGTTGGACCACTATAGTGACTTCGGGAGGACCCGGGGCGAAATGACGACAGAGCACGTGTGTGGGCCCTGCAGCCTGTGGCCTGCATCTCCGATGAGGTGGTGATAGCGATGAGAGCCTCGCCCAGCGGAAGGCCTGGCACCATGTGGTCGCGCATGGCGGCCGGCCTTCGGAAGGAAAGCGTGTCCGAGGCCATCACCGGGTACCTGTTCGTGTCGCCGTTTCTCGTGACGATAGGCACCTTCATCTTCTTTGCGGCGATCTACGCTTTTTACCTCAGCTTTCATAAGTACGACCTTTTTACTCCCCCGCAGTTCGTAGGCCTTGCGAACTATCGAAGGCTTCTTGCGAACACGGACTTCCGGATCGCCCTTCGCAACGTAGCGGTTTACACCGCAGGCGTGGTGCCCGTGCAGACGGCCGTGGCCATGGCCCTTGCAGTGCTGGCGAACCAGAAACTCAAGCTGCAGGGGTTCTTCCGCTCAGCTTACTATGTCCCGTGCATCACGTCCTCGGTGGCAAGTTCCCTCATATTCATGTGGCTTTATTACAAGCAGGGGATTATCAACTACATCCTGTCGGTCCTGCGCCTTCCCTCGAACATCGACTGGCTCGGCAACCCGTCCACGGCGCTCCCTGCCATCATGACGCTGGTCACCTGGACCACCTCGGCGTATTTCATGGTGGTGTTCCTCGCCGCGCTACAGGATATCCCCTCGAGCGTCTATGAGGCGTCGAGGATTGACGGGGCGAGCGGCTGGCAGACCTTCTGGCACGTAACGCTGCCGCTGCTTCGGCCGAGCATATTCCTGGTGGTGGTACTGGGGACCATCGGATGCATGCAGGTGTTCGACCAGGTGTACATCATGACGCGCGGCGGGCCGCTCAAGTCCACGATGTCCATCGTGTACCTGGTGTACACCGAGGCGTTCGGCGATCTCAGGTTCGGCTACGGTGCCGCCATGGCGTTCGCGCTTTTCGCTGTCATCTTTGTGCTGACTCTCATCCAGAGGAAGTATCTCGACGTCAAGATCGAGTACTGAACCACACCTGAGTCCAGTCGGAATGGGAGTGAGGATGATGCTGCTCAATGTAATGGCCTCAGGCGACGGGGCCGCCGCCGGAGACGCGCTCCTCGTGGGAGCTCACCCGCGGCACAGGTGGCACGCAATTACGCGCCAGGCGAGGGCGGTGGTCATATACGCCGTCGCAATCCTTGTCACCATCGTGACCCTGGCCCCCTTCGCTTTCACCATATCCGCGTCCTTCAAGACCCTATCGGAGGTGCTGGAGTGGCCTCCGTCGTTCATCCCGTCCAGGTTCACCCTGGACAACTACAGGGCGGTCTGGACGGTCTCGCCGCTCTTCCCAAGGTGGCTTCTGAACAGCGCCCTTGCGTCCGCGATCACGGTCCTCACAAACGTCTTCTTTTGCTCACTCGCGGGATACGCGTTTGCGCGCCTGCGCTTTCCCGGGCGCGACGCCATATTCCTGGCGACCCTCGGAACGCTCATGATACCAGGTCAGATCACCCTCATCCCGCGCTACATCATCGTCCACCGGCTGGGACTCGTGGACTCCCTGGCCGGCCTCGTGCTGCCTGACGTGGCGCGCGTGTTCGGAGTGTTCTTGATGGTCCAGTTCATCAAGGCGATCCCGAAGGAACTCGAGGAGGCTGCGAAGATCGACGGGTGCTCCCGCTTCGGAACGTATGTCCACGTGATCCTGCCGCTGTGCAGGCCCGTGCTCGCGGCGCTCACGATCTTCACGTTCCAGGGCACGTGGAACGACTTCACCTGGCCGCTCATCGTGCTGAACTCGCCTGAGAACTTCACCCTCGCCCTCGGCCTCAACTACCTGCGCGGCCAGTATTACACCTTCTGGCACCTCGTCCTGACGGGGTCGCTCTTCAACATCATCCCGATGCTGATAATCTTCCTCTTGTTCCAGCGGTACTTCGTTCAGGGGATCTCGATGTCTGGGCTGAAGGGGTGAGGCCGGAGAGGGCGAGGCCAGATAGGGTGAGACCGGACAGGATGAGGCAGGATAGGGGCGGGGCAGGATGCGGGTGCGGTACGCGCTCGCCGGGGTGAGAGAGATGCGCAGCCGCTGATCCGGCCGCCCTCGCGCCGGCATTGCAGATAAGACGGCGCAGGCTTCCGACTCCCGGGAGCATGGCGCCCGTGTCCTGCATGTCCGCGTGTAGGACCAACCGATGGCATCGTGTCGCGGTTTGCGGCCGCTCGGATCATTGCGGAGACATTTTCTCCGGGCCGTAGTGCTCAGGGCGGACTGACAGCCCATGTTGGCCTAACGTAACACGTCGCGCACGGGGCGGCGGGGGGTGGGCCTGGGCGCCAGGCCGTAGCCCATCCTGAGCATTAGCTGCGGGTGCAGGCGAGGGGACCGTGAGAAGGAGCTGGAGCTGAACTCGAAGGCCAACGGCGAGCCGCTGCGTGCGTCGGAGCCAGAGGCCGAGCCTGGACGGAGGCTTCCGCCGGATGCAGGTGCGGATCCGGCCCTTGACCTGGCCAGCAGCTCCGCAAGCGCCGCGCGCAGCCTGGTTCTGTTCGGACGCGTCCACGCAGCAAGCTCCGCCCGGAACGCGGGGTCCCCCATCTGGTCGACGTCGCCTTCGGCGACGAACTCCGCTGCGCGCCGCCTGGACTCTTCGTCCTCAAGGATGCAAAGCTCGACGTCCTCAGACTCGGCCGCGCTCCGCAGGTCGTCGAGAAGCGCTTGCGGGAGAGGCCTCGTTGCGAAGGGATGGCGGCAGGTGTGTCGCAAGGGGATGCCGGCGAAGAGGGCCTCGTCGGCGGGGTCGGAGGGAGTCGCGGCTCCCACTGAGACGCGGGCCAGGACGTCAGGGTCGTGGGGGTCCGGGAGCAGCTTGACGACGTCTGCCCGGCTGGTGTGCCGGAGAGCGAGACGCAGGTTGAGCAGGGCCGCTCCGCAGCTCATAACGATGAGTTAAGGACTATTAACATGACAGTCGACCTCCACCGCCGCGGAGATGGATGATAATCAGCCATCTCCCCGCCGCGTCCCAGTCACCCCTGCGCCAAATGCGCCGAATCCCATTCTCTAGAGACAGACCTGCTCGTTTCTCGGCATTGACAGCCACCGGGCTATGATGTACTTTATACATAGGCAGCCTAAGTATATCGGACAGCGAGGAGAGGCGGCATGGGGAGGTCGTCATGGGCGGTCCAGACAAGGAACTCCTGCGCGGGACTCTTGAACTCGTTGTGCTGAGCATCATCGCAAGGCAGACCTCCTACGGTTACTCGATCATCAACGCCATCAAGCAAGAGACGGAAGGGCGGATCGAGCTCAAGGAGGGTTCGCTCTACCCGGTGCTTTATCGTCTGGAGGATGCCGGAGCCATCGAAAGCGTCTGGCATTACCCTGAGGAGCGGGGGGTTCCGCGGAAGTACTATCGGATCCTGCCTGAGGGGAAGAAGCGTCTCGGCCGGCTCCGGAAGGAGTGGTGTGACTACGTCCGCCTCGTCACGCTCCTGATAGAAGGGGGATCAGAAGGGCGATCAGAGGGGGGATCGGAAGATGGATGAGACCAGGCGGGTCGAGCAGTACGTTGAGCAATACATTCGCGGGGTGCTGCGGCATCTCTATCTCAAGGATGAGTACAGGCGGCGCGTCGCTGACGATCTCCGGTCTCACATAGCTGAGGCTTCTCAGAAGAAGCCCGTCGACGAAGTGCTGAAGGACATGGGGCACCCGCGGAAGATCGCCGCCGAGATCATGGAAACCTACGAGAAGGACTACGAGAAGATGGGATTCCTGAACGCCATCGCGTACGCCCAGCATGTCCGCGACTCTAACGTGAAATCTGCGGCGCAGGTTGGCGGCTGGCCGCTGGTACACATAGCCACGGGTTACAACGAGTCCGGCGAGAGGAACGTGGCGAAGGGGATCATCGCGGTTGGCGACATCGCCATCGGCGTCGTGGCGATGGGTGCGGTATCCGTCGGCGTGATCGCGGTAGGCGCGCTTGCCGCCGGTGTGCTCGCGTCTGGTGCCCTGACCGTCGGGCTCCTCGTAGCACTCGGAGCCGCAGCGGCGAGTGTGGTCGCTTCAGTGGGGGGAGCTGCAGTCTCGGGAGGTTTCGCCTTTGGGGCCCTGGCGCTTGCGCGTCTCTACGCCATGGGGGCATACGCGAGGGCACTCTACTACATCGGGGCGTACGGCGAATCCGCGGTCGTGCCCGCCTGGATGAGATCGCTCGTCGAAGGCCTTCGAACTCACGCATTGCTGTTCGCGGTCTCCCTGAGCGTGCTTGGTCTCGCACTGGGCCTCGTGCCCTCCGTGTTACCGCAACTCCTTGCGTTGAGGAAAGGCGGGCGTGGAATTCGGTGAGGGGGCTGTTCTTCTACCTTTCGCTGTCGACTGTTTTTCGCTGTCGACGCCCCTCGGACCTTTCGCTATCTGCTATGCAATCCTCGCCGTATCTCCTCTGCCCACTTGACGATCCTCTCAATGCGCGCCCTCAGCTCTTCCTCGCTCAGGGACTCGTTGTTGACATAGTTCCATATGTCTGAGTTCAGGCTCCGTACCTCAGCCATGAACGCAGGGTCGATTTCCACGTCAAGCCACTCACAGAGTGTGACCAGGTGGAGGAGTTCGGCCCTATCATACTCCTTCATATTCGCCGGACGGGCGCGAAATGTTCGCGCAATCGCGCCATCGCGTAAAGGCCGAGCCTGTCGCCGGCGGCCGGCACGTGGTTCAACCTGATACATTGTGGTATGGTCTTGTCAGTCTGTTTTGAGAGGTGTGGGTTTTGCGGACAGCTCAGGGCACAGGATTGACTGTTCAGGAGTGCGCCGCACGACGAAAGAAACCGGAGCACCCGGTACCAGAGTGGTCTATCGACACGTAATTCGGGACTCGCAACTCGCAACTCATCAACCCGTGGAGGCAGAACTCAGAAGCCTCAATTCGGAACCCATTAGTGCAGCGGCGGAGAATGCGGTATCATGTCCTTGGAACCATAGGGCCGGAATATACGTAAGACAAGTATAACGGACAAGAAAGGAGATTCGCATGCAAAACCGCTGGTATCATGCTCTTGCTGCCGGCGCTGTGCTCATAGTGCTGGCCGTCGTGATTGCCTTGAGCGGACGCCCGGGGGCGGCGCAAGAGAATCAGAAGGACGGAATCCTGCAGGTCTCAGGTGTCGGGGTAGTCGACGTGAAACCGGACCTGTCCCGCGTTACTCTGGGTGTTGAAACGCTGGCGCCGACGGCACGCGAGGCGCAAAACCGCAACAACGAGACAACAGCCCGCGTCGTGAAGGCTCTACAGGATCTGGCTATCGCCGAGGACGACATCATCACGGCAGGCTTTTCGCTGAACCCGGACTATCGCTACGATACCGCCAAGAGACAGGATGTTCTGATCGGTTACCGGTCCGTTCACACCATGACTGTCACCGTGCGTGACATCAAAAAGATCGGCCCGGTAATCGACGCTTTGACAGAGGCCGGCGGCAATGTCGTGCGTAACATTTCCTTTGGAATTGCCGACGAGTCGCAATTCCGCGACGCAGCGCTCGGGAAAGCGGTGAAAGACGCTACGCGTAAGGCCGAGGCCATGGCCCGCGCAGCGGGCGTTAAACTGAAAGGGATCGCCACGGTTACTGATACCAGCGGCCCCACCGTTGTGCCGCTGACAGCGATGCGCGCTGCCAAAACAGATGAGGGGTTCTCCGGTGCTGGCGCCCCGGTAGCCGCTGGGAACATCCAAATTAGAGCGACCGTGGAAATGACGTTCCGATTCTGAGCTGCTGCTTTCCCCGCCCTGCCCCTGCCCCCGCCCCCGTCCCCGTCACCCCGGCGGACGGGGGTTCTTTTTTGCTCCGGCAACACCGCTGCGGGTTAGCGCTCTCACCGCCCGCCAGCCGTGCACCTTGCGGCGGCGTTCTTATCAGGTGCGTAACTCAAGATGTCAGCGGGACAACGTCAGCGGGCGATTATTGACAGCTTTCTACGCTGTGATGTGATAAATGCAGACATTATCCTCATCTAGACGTCAATAATGTTACCGGGGCACTGGGCTTGATTCCGGCTCAGGGGGCCGCAGGCACCCAGCGCGGGCTGGCAGTAGTTCCGGCAGCGCCGCCAGAAGAGCTGCCAGAAATGGCGGTCTCAGCACCCGTACCCGTGTCCGCAGCGATGACAACGGTGACAGCCGTGACAGCGGTAGCGGCGGTGGCAGCAGTGGCAGCGGCGGCAAGGACGGCAAGGGCGGCAGCGGTGACGGGCGGCGACCGTATCCAGCGGAGCCGCAAGTCCCGCCGTCGGCCCCGCCGTCAGTCCCGCCGCTAGTGTCGCCACCAGTCCGCCACCAGTGTCCCTACTATGTGTAGGCTCACAAGTTTGCCCCAGTTCTCCAGCGGATTCCGGGTTGCCGGTGTTGCGCTCGGGGGACGGCGCGCTTGCGGCGCGCCTCGTTCGAATTTGGCGCTTAAGGCTAGCCAAATTCCAGGCGCCCCACCCCAGCAAGCACCGGCAACCCGGAATCTTCTCCCAAACCGGCATGGATTTCTGAACTCACACTTAGGATTTTGTCCGATCTTGCTACTCATCTGAACATGCACGGCCCCCCTCGACAGGGCGTTGTACGCGCAGACGCCGCGCCTATTAGCAGCCACGCACGAAAAGGTAGACTATCCGTGCGACGAAGCTTACGGCGCACGTTGTAGAGAGTAGAGCCCCGGGTTTCCGTAGGCCCAAGTTCCACAGCACTATCGTGCCGAAAAGCGTCAGCGTCAGGCAGACCGCCAGGAAGGCACGAAGAGATGCAAAAGGTCTTGCCGTCACCAGTGCTATAAACCAGGTCCACAGTCCGACTCCCAGCATAAGGCCCAGCCCGACCTGTCTACTAACAAAGGAGTCTGGCTTTAAGTTCAGACCGAAATGTATCGCCAACCGACTGGGAAGACGGCCCGCAAGGCTCTGACCTATCAGATAGAGTGTCAGAATCGACGCAAGCGCAAACAAATCATAACGAGTTAGACCCATCCACCATCCTCCTCGAAGCGTGCAAATAGTCTCGGTGACAGAAGGCGAAGAGACCCGGTCACAACTCGCCACTGCTTTCCCAGAGTCTGGGTTACTCGCGGTTGCCGGTGCTCGCCCGCCGGGCACGGCGCCCGAAGCGAGTTCGGTGCTTTCCATTCTTGGACGCCCCGAAGGTTCCTCCTGTGGAACATCCCAATCTTTCCTGGGGAAAGCACTTGAGTTTTCTACGGCTCAGGCGGCGTGTTTGCGAATCATACCGTCCTGCGCAACCTCATGACAGTGACTGCCGCGCAAGCCAAGAGTGCTGACATAGCGAGGAGGACCCATCTGTTCGTTGCCCAGTTCTCGATTTCCCATAAGCTCTGCACGAACGGCAGGGTGTAAATGTACCACTTCGCAACGCGCAATGGCTGGTACACCATACCCGCAAGGGCGAAACACAGGCTGCACGTGCAGGTCGCGAAATCGGTCGTCTTCTCGAATCTGCCCATGTTCCCAGGCGTGCTGGCCGACGATGGTCCAGTCGTCGCCCGGGAACTGGGACGGTAGGCACCACTCGACGACATGGTGGTCTCCTCCCTTCCAAACGTTATCCTGTATGCCACCCTAAGCCACGCTCGGGGGGAAGACACTCTCTCAAGATCTTCGATACCGGCTCCTCTCCATTTTGGCTGAACCGGTCTTCTCTAGGTCCGGGACCGTCATGGCCGCATGAGTGACGGCACCGACACATGAGCCTGCCTTGCAAACGGTCCGGGACCGCGGCGCTGCAGTGACCGGCCCGCGCATGCCCTCCCCAACGCCGTCAGGTCTGACAACGCCAAGCTCGCCGGCAGTGACCCCCCGCCCACGGATGACTGCCCGCGACACGGGGTCGGCCGCCGCGTTTGCGGCCAGATAAGTCTGATAGAAACCTCTCGGCTACTCGGTCGAAACCAAGTTCTTTGCATAGGAGCAGAAGGCATGTTTTATTGCGGACGCCCGTCTTGCGATACATGTTTCCCAGGTGGAATCCGACGCAGGATTTGCTCACGCCCAATAAGCGAGCAGCTTCAGAGGTTGTGCGTCCGGGATTGCCGATGAGAGCCGCAAGCACTCGCAGCTCACCGGCAGTCAACCGTGCAACGAGGTCGACCCAGTCAACCATGTCGTTGCCCCTCTTCACATGCCCGGGCGCACGTGCCGCCGGCTGTTGAGCCGATGCAGGAAGGTCAGGACGATAGTCACCAAGACTTGACAACATGCTGGTCTCCTCCCTCCGGGAAGGCCTGGAGCCCGGGTCTATGGACGAGTGTCAACTTCCCACCCATACATTTGCCGGAGACCTCCAAAATGTTCACAGAGATCGGCCAAGACATACCCGGAATCTGAGGCCGGTGGTGCTGATGTGACGCCGCCGGTAATGGGAACACCAATTCCCATATCGCTCAGCAGCGTTTGTACGGGAGGAGGTAGACATGGCGGTGGGGTGAGCAAACACTAGTAAAGGATACAGTGAAGTCTATGCATACCTCCAGCAGGAAACGCCTGTACTGTGACGAACGTGACCGCGCAAAGAAAGACGATTGCTTGCTTGTCGAGTGTGGCGAAGGCCGGGAGGTAGGAATGGTGGTAGGGTCGGTTTCCTGAGTAGGGATTTCAACCTGAGTAGGGATTTCAATATATGAGGTGGCGAGAAATGCCTTTGAGGACATCTACCCCGACCTTTTCCGACAACGTGCGAGGACTTCAGAAGATCGTCAGAAATGAGCTTACAAGATACGGTCACAGCGTTTTTCTTCTCGTAGTCATGCTGGCCAATGAACTCATCGTCTTAGCCTTGGCCGCATACACGAAGGTCGGCGGCCTTGTGGGGGCATTGCAGTTCAACTCCATGACTGGTCTCATCCTGGCTCTAGGTGCGGTCGAGGTATCGTTTTGCCAGGAGTACGAGTATGATACTTGGCCAGCAACTGTTTGCTTGCCGTACGCAAGGAGCGTTGTGCTGTCTGGAAAGCTGCTTGCTGCTCTGTGCGTGACCATCGGGATTCTTAGTCTGGGTCTGTTGTCAGGGGCTGGCTTTGACTGCCTTATGGGCAAGGCTGGTGTCAGGTGCCAGGCGGTCACGTACGCTGCCGCAGTGGTTTTGCACATTGCAGGATTTGTTCCTGTTGTCATGTTGTCGGCGCTACTTGCCGTAACGATGAAGGGTGGCGTCAGGACCGCGATTGTGGCCGCGTTGCTTTACATGGTAGATGTCTCTGTATTCCAAAACGCAAACCAGAGCAGGTTGCTGGCGATTATCAGCCGGTACACGCTTGCAGACGGCATCTCCAGTTGGACGCGACTACTAGCAGGCCAGGTTGCCGGGGTTTCGTTGGTTCATCTGCTTGCGAAGGAAGCGACATTCTCTCTGCTGTGCTTTGGCGCAACGCTTTACCTCATTGCTGTGAGGGAAGTCGGGTGATGATGTTATAGCCACCTTAGTAATCGGGGCTTCGCAGTCTGCACTTGAAGCGACAGGGACGGGCGTGACTCGCGGTGCCTGCACCATGATGGAGAGGAGGTGGTTTTATGGAGTGGATTTCCGAGCCTGCGGAACTCGTCGAGCCGTCCGGGTGCATTATCTGGGTTTGTCTGCAGAAGTCCTGCGGCGACTATTGGTGCTTCATTTACATTGGCAACTGAAGACCTGTAACCGGGGCGCTTCGGTGGATATTCTGGTATCACGTGACCCGTTAAGGAGGGATGGATGTGGAATGGGTTACTAGCCCATTGGATGAGGTTGGCCCGGATATTAGCATATGCTTTATTCACATGTGCGTATCAAAGTACTGCCCTCTGCATCTTTGCGGTTGGTTCAACCCGTGTACCGGGTACGAACCTTAAGTACGGTGACGCGTTCGTCACCTTGAAGCGGTCAACAGTCCCACCGTAAAATCGACGCGGGAGGCATCCTAGTTGTTAGTGGTGGAAGCGACCAAAGTAGCCAAACGATACGGCAAGCTCCAGGCGTTAGCTGGAATTTCGTTTTGTGTCAGACGAGGAGAGTGCGTTGGACTTGTAGGTCCCAACGGCGCAGGCAAGAGCACCCTGTTAAGATGCCTCTTGGGTCTGGTCAGGTATCAGGGGGCGATCTCTCTGTTTGGTCAAGAGGCCAAGGCCGCGGGCCATCGCTCACTGGCTTTGGTTGGCGCAATCGTTGAGGGGTCGTCCTTCTTTCCATATCTAACCGCGGAGCAGAATCTTGGGATTTACCTCTGGAAACGGCTGCCGCAGGCGGTTTTGCGAGAGCACATACGAGACACCATGCGTATGGTAGGCCTCAATCCTCGACCAGGCCAAAAAGTATGCACCTATTCGGCCGGGATGAAGCAGAGACTTGCTCTTGCACGGGCTTTGGTCAATGGCCCCGAGCTGCTCCTCCTTGATGAACCCACAAACAGCCTCGATCCAGTAGCAGCCGATGAGATAAGACGTCTCCTGCTTCATTTGAACAGCAGCCAGGGCGTTACGATCGTCATATCAAGCCACGCTCTTTTTGAGCTGGAACGGTTGTGTCACCGTGCGATAGTCCTCGATCAAGGACAGTTGGTGACCGAAATCGCATTGCAGCGAAGCGGGAAGGGTCTTGTCCGCCTGCGAGTCGGAGACATGGCTCGCGTTGAGGAGATGCTGTCGGGGGATTACGCCCTTAGAAGGCTCGACGACTGCCTCCTCGTCGAGTGTGGCGAAGACCACAAAGTGGGGATGATGATAGAGCTGATGGTCAGAGAAGGGATTCCAGTGTACGAAGTGGCGAGAAATGCCTTCGAGGACATCTACCTCGACCTCTTCCGGCAACGCAACAGGGCTGCCAGAGGTCATCCGGAATGAGCTCGCAAGATACGGTCGCAACCGTCCAGGACGGTTATTCGACGACCGAATGTGGTCCAGGTGAACGGGGTGACACTTTTGCCACCTGTGCGTTTTTGACTTCATGCCTTACTTTTGAAGTAAGAGGGGTGCAACAGACGGACCGATCCTGCGCTCGCCGTCGCTCACCGTGAGAGCGTGAGAGCCCAATCTTGCTGCCGGGGTTTGACGTCTATGGACCGATTTGGTTTCGCCAGAGGTTGACAGGAGGTGAGAATGTTGAAGGTCATCAGCAACGGCGAAGTGATGCCCGACGGGGGTTGGATATGCTGGGCAGGCTGTATAGGCGGCTGCGCCGCCGGGTGCCTGATATGCATAACCCCGATTCCGTTCGATGAGATTATTGCTTCCACCAACGCTGCTCGTGCGGCTACGGCCACTGCGAAATGGCTGTAGAGTCAAGATTGGTACCGCGTTTCGCGAGTTCGTGTAGCTCTTCACACGGCGGCCCGGCTGAGGCGACGCGTCGCCCAGACCTCGACGGACACGGTGCCCTACGCGGTCTCGCGCAACAGAGTACCAGTTGGGTCTCACCCGATCTGATGCTTAGTAAGAAGGGCCACCTACGGGTTGCGGAGGACCTGCTGCGTAATCTGACGGTACTCGACTTTGATGCTGGTCAAGGTCCTCGGGACGCGAAAGGCAGGCTCCTCAGAGGAGGGTCGAAATGTATACCGTCACTAGCGATACTGCTATCAGCCCCGACGGATGGCTGTGCGCGATTATCTGTGGCGCAGGCTGCGCTGCTGGCTGCCTCGCGGCCTGCTACATTGACGGCCCCATCCCCGCGGTGGATGCCATCGCGGCCGGCAACATCGGGGCGCGCGTTGCCACCCTGAATGCGCACCGCTAGCAAGTAGCAGGCTGCTCTTTAGGTGAGGAACTCGGCGAAATCTGGCCATGCGTCAGCCCCGGCGCACACAGTTGGCTGGACTCGCGTTCCCAATAGTAAACAGCCTTTCCCAGCACCCGGCCCGGCGAAATTGCAAATTCAACACGAGGCGTCACTCTGTCTGGCGCCGTCGAACGTCATGAGTCATACACCGATGGACCAGGTTCCGATTAGGAAAGTATTATTGAGCCTTTACCAAGCTCGATAGCCGGGTCCGGTATTGGGGTTTACCTGGAGAAGGGGTGACCTGCCGTGCTCCCTGGTCTGGTCTTTACTACCAGGTACCAAAACCGGTATTTCTACGACAATCGCTGCGGAATGGTGCTCCCGGTCAAGAATGAGGCTGCGATGAATGCCAAGGCCATGCGTCGGGGAATCACTCCCGATGGCGTGACCTGGGACTATCCTACGGGTGGTAATGGTCAACCGGAACTGAAAGAATGCCTTGATTTGTCGGCGAGATATGAAAGCCTCCGGTCCATTTTTGGAGGGAGAGTCCCCGCAAAGCCGGTTGAGGCTACTGCGGAGATGATCAAAGCCTACCTTGTTCTCCACGGCTTTCGGCAGCTAATCCTCAACGTCACGGAGGAATGTAACCTGAGGTGTCGCTACTGCGTGTACTCGGATTGGTATCCCTTCACGCGGGGATACTCGCGTGCATCTATGACGTTTGCCACAGCTCGAAAGGCCGTGGACTACTACCTTGGAGCGGTATGCAGCATCCGAAGGCGGAATCCGCGCCGCAAGGCAGTTATATCTTTCTACGGTGGAGAACCGCTCCTGTGCTTCTCCCTCATCGAGCAGGTGGTCGAGTACGTAGCCCACGCGTATCCAGACCTCAACGTTATGTATAACCTGACCACCAACGGCACGGTTGTTTCGGAAGAGATCGCGGAGTTCCTTGCCGCTCACAGATTTGCGGTATCTGTGAGTCTTGACGGACCATCCAGCGAACATGACAGAAACAGGGTCTACCCGTCGGGAAAAGGTACTTTCGTAGACGTCATGAAAGGCATACAACTTTTACAGGGCTTCATGAACCAGGCACCCGAGTTCCTCAACGTCATCGGGTGCTATGACCCCTGTACCGACCTTAATGCGTGCATGCGCTTCTTCGACAGTGGAGACCTGCCCCGGTTGCTCCGGATGTCGCCGGTAGCTCCTTACGGTACGAATTACTACTCGCAGTTTAGTTCTGAGACGCTCGACCGCCATCAGGCCACGCTTGCCGAGCTAGCTCGCGCTTACGACTCGATGTGTGAATCGAGCAACAGCGCGGATATTCAGCTTGGGTTCCTGGACGTGCTTTGCGGAGAGGAGCTGCGCCAGTTGATGATGCGGTCGGTCGGACCTTCGACCAGACTTCCGTTTCTACCCTACACCGGCGCGTGCGTACCTGGCGACAAGCTGAGTGTGACAGTATCTGGTGACATCCACATGTGCGAGCGAATAGGCGAAGGGTTCGTCATCGGTCACATTGACTCCGGCCTCGACTATGACAGGATAGCGGAGATAGTAAATTGTTACAACAGGGATATTGCCCAGGACTGTGCTGACTGCGAGGTCAGCAGGCTATGCTATGGCTGTTATGCTGTCTTTGCAGAGAATGGCTCGTTTAGAAAGCCTGAAGGCTACTGCCTCAATACCGTCCAGTTGACGCACGAAGGACTGTCGCGCCTGTATTCGATTCTGGAGGTTAACCCGGCCCGTCTGGTGGGTTTAAGGGACCGATACGAAGCCGACGTTAGGATCCGCGCATGGGACTTTTGATGCGCGAGGGTTCCAACACTGTGGAGGCAGGTGCATGGCAGACCATGGTAGCGATGAGAAACGAAGCGGAGGCCAAGGCCGAGTTGGCGTATGTACGGCTGAACCCGGAGTATCAGTTCGTGGAAGGGGCGAGCGCGGGCGCATTGTACAACGTAGGTTCGGGAGATGTAATTAGCCTCGGGGTTCGTGAGGCTTCCATCGTTGAAATGCTAGAGCGAAACGAACCTGTGGCTGACGTGATCGCAAAGCTAGGAACCGAAGTGGATTGTGACGTCCAGCGTTTCGTCGAGGACCTCTGTCTCAGGGGGATTGCAGCACAATATAAGCGTCCCCGGTACATTGACAAGCTCAGGATCACACGGTTTTCAGAAGAGAGATGGTACCAACAGGCTCCAAGCCTGGGGATCGCGTTTCTCTCGCTCGGCGGTGAGTGTGAACTGAAGTGCGAGTTCTGTGCCTATCCCAGACGATTTGAGTGCCTTGGATGCAGGTGCTTTCATGAACCTCCGCCAGACGCGCACGTTGTCCGCGCCATTCTCGCCGAGCTTTCGTCGTTCGGATGTAGAAGCGTCGCGCTCATCGGTGGAGACCCGATGTTCAGATGGGATATCACACAAGAGGTCATCCGCCGTGCTAAGGACCTCTCGATAGACGGGATATATCTTGTTTCCAGCGGGTTCACTCTACCTACTGATCTCACTCTGCTCAGCGAGGCCGGAGTCAAGATCCTCATTCAGGTCTTCACGCCTGTGACGGCATACTCTCGGTGTTTGAACGAGGGAACGGAGATCCCAAGCAGCATCCTCCAACGGATTGCGGCTAACCTTTCGGGGTTGCGTGCCGCGGGCATTGCTTTTGATGTGATCCTGAGCGAGGTGCTCGACGAAGCCGACCGGCCTGACAGCATGACGGTTCCCGACGGGTTCGGAGATGTTCTGCGAGGAGCACGAGTCGACCACAACAGGATTAGCGCACGCACGGAGCGACTTGTGAATTCTCCGCGCGACATCTCGCGGGTGTCCGTTGAGATGTTCTATCGGCGCGCCCACTATCATCCGTGCCTCGGTGGGAAGGTCTTCGTTCACACGGACGGGACTGTATCTCCATGCCCTGGGATGCCCGAGCTTGCCGTCGGAAATCTCCTTGATCAGTCACTGAGCCAGATGTACAGTAGAATTGAGCCGTGGTGGGGTCTCACCCTCGACAGGCTTGATCCCTGCAGGCGGTGTGAGTTCCGGTATGCGTGCGTCGACTGTCGCGCGCTCGAGCGGCATGCGGGCGTCACCGGGAACAAGAAATCCCTCTGCTCCTACAACCCGGAAACGGCCGCGTGGCGGGCTGTTGGCTGAGACACGCAATGCCTGACGGCCGATTCGCCTCATCGTGTTTCCCCGAGCCAAGGAGGTATTATCATGTCGATGGCGGTAGCCGCAGCAACCACAGCGACGACAGTCACGGCAACAACGACGGTGCCGACTTCCGGGGCGGTGGCCTCCGGTGCGCGCCGCCTGATACTGGGAAGTCTTCGGAGGCGGTGGCCTGCCGCAACGCTCGGGAGCCTTCTCATGCTGGTGATAGCCGGCATTGCGCTGCTTCCGCCGCTCGTGATGAAGCGCATAGTTGATGACGCCATCTCCCGTGGCGACCTCGGCCTTCTTGGGAGGCTTGCGGCGCTTTTGGCCGGGCTATACGTTGTGAACATGCTCCTTGATTTCGCGGCGAACGCCGTCTTCCTGGTGACGGGCCAATCTGTCCTCCACGAGATACGCCGCACGGTGTTCAGGCGCGTATTAAGCCTGCCGATAGAATTCCTCGAGCGGAAGCAGACAGGCTACCTCACCGCACGACTTGGCGAGATTTCGTCTGTGGGCGTGCTGTTCAGCTCCGGCACCTTCAAGATCCTCGTGTCCGTTGTGGAGTTCGTCGGGGTGCTCGTCATCATGCTCACCATGAACGCGCGCCTGACTGCGATGCTGCTCGCCTTCCTGCCACTGTATTATGTCGCAGTCAGGTTCCTGTCCGGGGGCTATCGGCGCGCCTCGAAGCAACTGATGGAGACCGGGGAGATCATGTCGGCCAAGCTCCAGGAGACCTTCGAGGGCGTGGCAGAAGTAAAGAATCTCGGAGCAGAGGAACGCCGCGCCCAGGAAGCCATTCGCCTTTCCGACGAATTCGTCCGCGCGGGCGTGCGCCATGGCACGCTCACCATGGTCGGGAGCCAGGTGCTCATCCTGATCACGAGCCTCATCACAGTGGCGGTCCTGTATCTGGCGGGCAGGGGCATTGTGGGGGGCACGTTCACGCTCGGTGGCTACCTGGCCTTCGCGGGGTACATGGGGAAGCTCCTCGCCCCCTTTGGCCACCTGATGAGCTACACGCTAACGGTCCAGCCGGCCCTCGCCGCTTTGGAGCGGGTTGGGGAGTTCCTGGACGAGGTCACGGAGGAGGAGAGATTCTCCGGAAAGCCGTCGCCTGGGCCTATCGAGCGGATCGGGTTTCGCAATGTCAGGTTCGCATACCCAAGCGCACCTGACAGGCTTGCGCTGGACGGGGTCAGCTTTGCGGCGACTCGCCCCGTGAGCCTCAGCATAGTCGGTCCGAACGGCGCGGGTAAGTCCACCGTTGTGAAGTTGCTCCTGGGTTACTATCCGGGCTACCAGGGCCAGATCTTGGTGAATGACCGGGAACTACGGGACCTGAATGTCCTCGAACTGCGGCGCCAGATAGCCATAGTCTCTCAGGACCCGTTCCTGTTCGATGGGACCGTCGCGGAGAACCTCGAGCTTGCAACGCCGACGCGGATGCGGATGCAGGGCGCGGGCGAGGAGAGGGAACGGAAGACGAAAGGCATGCGCGTCGAGGACGCGCTGGCGAAGGCTCAGGAGGAGAGGCCAGCGGTTGCCAGGCTGCTTGAGCGGCTGCCTCAAGGTCTTGCCACCCAGGTGGGCGAAGGCGGCAGGCGGCTTTCCGGCGGGCAGAGGCAGATCGTGGCGATCCTGCGCGCGCTGTTGCGAGAGGCCGACCTCGTCGTTTTCGATGAAGCCACGGCCCACCTGGATGAGGAGATGCGCGAGCTGCTGAGGGAAGTCGTGCAGAGGCTGTTCTCCGACAAGATCTGCGTAATCCTCACCCACGACCCAGACCTTGCGAGCTTGACGGAGGTGGAAATCCGCCTGGACAGCGGCAGAGTGGTGCGGTACGCGAGCGCACGTTGCTGACTGAGCTTACCCACGGCCGGCTGAGAACAGACAACGGGGTCTTTTCTGCCCTGTTCCGGTTTCGGCGTTCCCGTCATCCTGCCGCCTTCTCGGCGTGCAGCGACATGTTCTGGCAGGAGAGGAAGAGTCAGGCCGCTTCCCACAACAAGGCAACCTGTCAACAACAGTCCGGCCCTTAGGGTTTTGTCCGAGCTTGCTACTCATCTGAACATGCACGGCCCCCTCGACAGAGCGTTGCACGTGCAGACGCCGCGCCTATTAGCAACCACGCGCGAAAAGGTAGACTATCCGTGCGACGAAGCTTACGGCGCACGTTGTAGAGAGTAGAGCCCCGGGTTTCCGTAGGCCCAAGTTCCACAGCACTATCGTGCCGAAAAGCGTCAGCGTCAGGCAGACCGCCAGGAAGGCACGAAGAGATGCAAAAGGTCTTGCCGTCACCAGTGCTATAAACCAGGTCCACAGTCCGACTCCCAGCATAAGGCCCAGCCCGACCTGTCTACTAACAAAGGAGTCTGGCTTTAAGTTCAGACCGAAATGTATCGCCAACCGACTGGGAAGACGGCCCGCAAGGCTCTGACCTATCAGATAGAGTGTGAGAATCGACGCAAGCGCAAACAAATCATAACGAGTTAGACTCATCCACCATCCTCCTGGAAGCGTGCAAATAGTCTCGGTGACAGAAGGCGAAGAGACCCGGTCACAACTCGCCACTGCTGTCCCAGAGTCTGGGTCACCTCACGGTAGCCGGTGCTCGCTGTCGGCGCCTCAGGCATCCAGCATAGTCTGGCAGTAGTTCCGGATGCGCCGCGATCCCTCGCCAATATAGCAGCGTCAACGCCCGGTCGCCGGGAGGAGGCTCCGGCCTACCGCCTCCGCTTCCTCCCGGCCATGTCTCACATCCATGCCTGCTCCCAGCCACCCTGCGAATTACACCACTATCTTAGGCTCTAGCCAGGGTAGCAATAGCACGAGCCAGCTTCGCACGTGCACAGGAAGCAAAGCGGTCGCCATCCTATCAAGCAGAAGCAATGGCATACGTACCACAACTGACAATCTGGCTCTACCTCTGTGACGGCTTTGCTTGGCTTCACTATCCATTCCATCATCTGTCACCTCCTCGTAGACCTTGTGCCGCCAACCCGGGCGTGGTGTGACTGCTTGGTGCAATAGGCATGATATGGCAGCTGCAGCAGAGTCAGTGCCGCACCACCACACCGGGTTGCCGCTGCCTGCAACCCTCACGCGTCCAGCGAATCCTCCCGTGCAGGCGGGTTCCCTGCCAACGTCTTGCCGCGCTGTCCACGTCCAGCACATCCGGGTCAGCCAGCGGCTTGTCGCTATGGGTATCGGGTTAATACTCAGCAAGGCTACCATCAGTCCTGGCCCTGTTGAACCCCCATCGGAACACCACTAGCCCGATTGGAAGGGTCAATGCGGTGAGGGCGAGCAGGGCCAGGACCTGGCTTCTCACCTCCCCAAGCCCGGCACGAACCATGATGGTCTTTCGCAGCGCAATGAGTGCATGGGTGGGAGGTAAGGCCACGGCGACAGTCCGCAGGAACGGAGGTAAAAGCTCAACTGGGAACATGGCCCCGCTCAGGAGACCGGAAAGCGTGCCGAAGGCCCAGGTGATCGGGTCCCCCTGCTTCGTAACCATGATGATGCCAGCAGACATCAGCCCAAACCCAGACATGCAGACGACAGAGAGAAGCAAGATGAACAGCGCGGCGCCGAGGTTCACGTTGATGTCCATGCCGAGGACGAACACGACCACGAGGAAGATGACCGACGTGCTCAGGCACGCGTACAAGAAGTTCCAGAGCGCTGAATAGATCAGAATCTGGTGCAGCGGGGTATCCGACATGAGGAGGAACTCCAGCGTGCCCATCTGCTGTTCTCCTCGAATCGCGCCCTGGAACGAGTTCAAGGACACCCCCACGAAGCTCATGAACGTCGTGCCGATTATGAGGTATCCCATGAGGTTACCGCCGTAGGGTGCGAGAAGAGGGAACTCGTGCCCTTCCCCGAGGAACTTCGCCATGAAGTAAAACTGCGCTGCGCCGACAAACGTGCCAAGGAGTGTGAGCACGAAGGCCATTCGGTAGCTCAGCATGCTGACAAAGCCACGCTTTACGAAGACGTATGCCTTATACACGGCTCGTTTCGCCCCCTGTGAGCGTCAGAAAGATGTCTTCGAGGGAAGGCTCGCACGTTGTGATGGACTCAACCTCGACCCCGTGCTCCACTATGAGCCGCACGACTTCGCTTGTTACGAATTCCTTTTGCGTCATGATGACTTCGAGTGATGGGTTTCCTTCGTAAACGGCAGCAACCCCGCTTATTGACCTGAGCGCTCCGATGAACCTGGGAGGGTCTTCCCCCCAGTTTCGAACGGCCAGCCGCAACCGGCATTGGTGCA
Source organism: Bacillota bacterium (assembly GCA_030024085.1). Lineage (GTDB taxonomy): Bacteria > Bacillota > SHA-98 > UBA4971 > UBA4971 > UBA6256. The sequence continues at coordinate 29,048 of JASEJE010000032.1, forward strand.
GAATGCCCCTCAGGTTGGCCGGGGTGTCCACAGCGATGAGACGGCCTTTATTGAGTATGCCGATCCTGTCTGAAATCCGTTCGGCCTCGTCCATGTTGTGAGTGGTGAGAAGAATCGTGCGCCCCTGGGCTTTCAGTTCCCTGATATGCTCGCGGATGTGCCTTGCGGAGGCCGGGTCCACCGAAGCGGTGGGTTCGTCCAGAAGCAAGACAGGCGGGTCGGTGAGAAGGGCCCGGGCGATCCCGAGCCTTCTCCGCATTCCGGACGAGTACTTCATGAACCTCTTATCGGCCTCTTCCTCAAGGCCAAGCTGGTCGAGGACCTCGGAGATCCGCTGGTGGAGAAGGGGCGGCCTAAGTCCCTGGAGCGCTCCAAAGAACTCCAGATTCTGGCGGCCCGTGAGCCGGAAGTAGAACGACCTCTCCCCTCCTGGGCTGAACCCGATCGATGCCCTGACCCTGGTAGGTTGCGTCAGAATATCGTGCCCGTTCACCGTCGCGGTGCCCGATGTCGGCAAGATGAGGGTCGACAGGATCTTCACAAGGGTCGTCTTCCCGGCTCCGTTAGGCCCGAGCAGGGTGAAGACTTCGCCCCTGTCGATCGTCAGGCAGACCCGGTCGACGGCAGTGACAGGGCTGCCCCGGCCATCCCTCGCCTTTGGATAAGCCTTCGTGAGATCATGGATACGTATCACCGACATCATTCTCCTTGGACCCAGTCTCAGGTCATCCTGCAGCTTCCACCTTTCCGGACTCTTTTGCCCGCCGAACGTTCTCCGCGTGGAGCCGTAGCATGTCATCGAGGTAGTAGCGCCATCTCTCGCAACTCTCCCCGGTCGCAATTCCGCCTTTCATCGCCGTGTCGGGACATCCGGCCATACAGATGGGAAAGATCTTGCAGCTCAGGCACTCAGGGAACTTAAACGGATCGAAGCTCAACCACTTCAGGTGGGCTGCGGTCATCTCTCCCGGCCTCGAGATGTGCCCGACCACCTCATCGCTGATGCCGATGGAGTGCCAGCACTTATACAGGTTTCCTTCAGGATCCACTACGAACACGTACGGCTTGACCGCGCCGCAAGAGCCCATTCGGAGATCTGGGTAGCGGCTCAAATGGAAGCCGCGCTCGTTTAACTGCTTCATCACGTCCAGTTCAAACCGGGAAAACCCCTCGGCATCGAGACAGTTGCTCTCGATGTCCTTGCAGGCCGCTGTTGGCGCGTGCACGTGGCCAAGGTAAGCGTTTGCGGTCTGGCCTTCGTGGAGGATTCCCCTGTCCCGCAGATAAGTGAACAGTTCTACGATATGGTCCATGTTGGTCTTGTCCACGTTGACCCTGATGGCGACGCGCAACACGTCTCGTG